>DATMOP010000020.1:0-3325 GCA_035568115.1 Candidatus Acidiferrum sp. | reverse complement strand
CCGGACAAGTGGGATGTACCGCAGGAGCAGAATCTCGTGGTTGTGGTGATCACGGTGACACCGCGCAAGTCGGTTACGCATATCTTGCTTCATGAGATTCGCCATTGGGCGCAGATTGGCGCGATGTTGCGCATCGCCGGTCACAAAGGCGATTTTCACGATTTTCTGTTTTGCCCGGCGATGGGCGGCATCGTCCGGCACGAGCAGGGTAGAGCGTCATCGCGCTGAGAAAAGTGGGTTCTGATCCCAAGTCGCCGGTTGTCCGACTGAGCGCTCCTGTCCGTCAGCAGGTCCAACAGCAATAGTTTTGTCCCTCATCAATCTGGACTATACCGCCATTTGGCGTACAAGGGATGCCTGTACCCGACGAACTGGAACACCACCGGAGCATAGAGCGATGCGCATCGCAAGCGTGGGTCATGCGGTCTTTGCGGCGACCATGATCGCCCTCGGAGTCGTGGGCCTGATCAACGGCAATTTCGCCGGAGTATGGCAGCCGCTACCCAAGGGTGTGCTCCCACGCGAGGTACTGACCTATCTCTGCGCCTTCATTTCCCTGGCATCCGGTATAGGCCTGCTCTGGCAGCGCTCGGCCGCCCTCGCTGCCCGCGTACTGCTCGCGTATCTCCTGCTTTGGTGGCTGCTGTTTAGAGTGCGCGACATCTTCCTCGCGCCCACTGCGCAAGACTCCTGGTCAGGCTGCGGTGAGACCGCGGTGATGGTGGCGGGCGCCTGGGTACTGTATGCCTGGTTCGCCGCTGACTGGGACAAGCAGCACTTCGGTTTCGCCACCGGCGACAAGGGTCTGCGCATCGCGAGGGTGCCCTACGGCCTGGCCATGATCCCCTTCGGCGTGGCCCATTTCGCCTACGTCAAACAAACCGCCGCGCTGGTGCCTGGCTGGCTGCCATGGCATGTAGGCTGGGCCTATTTTTTCGGCTGTTCCTTCATCGCGGCGGGCGTGGCGATACTCGCCGGTGTGTATGCACGGCTGGCAGCCGCGCTCTCGGCGTTACAGCTTGGTATGTTCACTCTGCTGGTGTGGGTACCCATCCTGGCGGCGGGCACCAAAAACCCCTTCCTATGGAGCGAGACCGTCATCTCTTGTGCGCTGACGGCCGACGCCTGGGTGGTGGCGGATTCCTACCGCGGCATGCCCCGGTTCGCCGTGAACAAGCGAAGTACACACTCGCAGACGAATCAGAATCCTTCTGTTTCAACTCCTCCAACTCCTGATTGAAGGCTGAGCGCGGCTTCTGCCAGAATCGACGGCATATTCTGAGGTGCGATAAGGGGCGCCACCCCTCCTGCCGCCAGTCACAATTCATCCAGAAATATGCTCGGGTGGCTTACGCTCGATCGGCGCGTTACGCCCGATGTAATCCTCCGCCCGTGGAACCGAATCTAGCAGGCTGCGGAAAAACTCGAACATATGTCATTCCGAACCCCGTTCGGTTTTTGAACGGGGTTCGGAATCTGCTTTTCCTTGGCTTTCTCGCCGAACAGCAGATCCCTCACGCGCAAACGACACGGGTTCGGGATGACAAACGCGCCTTTTTCCGCGGCCCGCTAGAAGTCGAACTTCAGCGCGAGTTGCAGGATGCGCGGATTGCCCACGGTGCTGGAATAAACGCCGAACCCGGGCGCTCCGAAGGCGGCGTTGGTGATGACGAAGTTCGGATGATTGAAGACGTTAAAGGCTTCCGTACGGAAGGTCAGGCTGTATTTTTCAGTGAATGCGAACTTCTTGCTGAGATACATGTCCCAATTCTGCTGAAAAGGTCCGCGAACAGCATTCCTGCCTAAGTCGCCGAACAGGCTGCCACCGGACGGCCCGATTGTGAAGGATTGATTGCCCGGGCCACCGAAGATGTTGAGGCCGGAAACCACGCTACCCCCGGCCAATGTTGGCGGGGCAGCCAGAACGTTGGAGTTAAATACTCCGGTGCTACCGGTGAAATTCTCTGGACGCCCGCTCTTCACCAAGTCGTTGACGGTGCCGCCCACGAGATTGGGAAAATTGCTACCTGCCGGCACACCGAAAAGATTAGTGGTGCAGATATTGCAGCTAATCGTTGTCGGCAGACCCGATTGAAAGGTGGTGATACCGCCGATCGACCAGTTGCCAAGGGCATAGCGCAACCGTCCGGTCTTAAAGCCCGGGACCGCGTATTCATACGTAGCCACGATGCGGTGCGGACGGTTGAA
The DNA here is from genome assembly GCA_035568115.1 of Candidatus Acidiferrum sp. Classification (GTDB taxonomy): domain Bacteria; phylum Acidobacteriota; class Terriglobia; order Terriglobales; family Acidobacteriaceae; genus Sulfotelmatobacter. The sequence goes on along the minus strand of DATMOP010000020.1, from coordinate 1,117 downwards.
GTCAGACACTGCGCGCTGTCCGGTGAGATCGAGTTGGTTCCCGTCCGCGGCTCCCAGATCCTGGTCACCTCCGGTGCCCCCGCCGGATTCATTATCCATCGACTTAGAGAAGGTGTAAGTACCCTGGAGGAACAGATTGCCGGTACGATGATTCACGGTAAAGATAAACGCATTGTAAGTCGAGTGCCCCAGGTCGGTAACCTCGTTCAGACCACCGCCCGCGTCGAATCCCAGCACGCCCGCTCGGGCTTCCACGTCGTTGATTGAATTTGTGGTTAGAATTGTTTGCGGGACACCGTTTGCGCCGCCGACGGTGATCGGGTTGGCTGCGTTTGCCAGGAGCGCTTGATTCCGTTGCAGGCTGTCGATCAGGTGCACTCCCTGCGAACCGATATATCCGACCTCGATGAAGTAATGCCCCGGGAGCTCACGCTGAATCGTGAGGTTCCAGTTGCCGACGTACGGCGTTACAAGATTTCGATCGAAGGGATTCAGAGACAGGAGGTTGCCGTTGAACGTGGCGGTACCCGTTGGATCGAAACCAGTAAACGACGGAGGCACCGAATAGATTGGGAATTGATTAGCCGTCGGCAGATTCGGAAACGGGTTCGCCAGCGGCGTTGCGCCCGTAGCGCCGAAAGTATTCGCGGACAACTGGAAAAACGGCTGGCTGGTGATGAGCTGAAGGAGCGTTTGTCCCGAGGTTCGTATGTAATAAATGCCGTATCCTGCGCGAATGGAAGTCTTTCCATCGCCCTTGGGATCCCAAGCCAAGCTGACGCGCGGAGCAAAGTTGTGCGGGCTGTTGCTCAACAAAGTAGATGCGGACACTCCGGGCGTGCCCTGAATGGCACCGAAGTTTGCCCCAGAGGGCAAAATGAATCCGTTCAAGATACCGGGGCCGGCATTTTGACGGGTAGTGGTATCCAGCAAGTTAGGATCGAAGTTGCCTACGCGGTCCTTGGTGTCCGTCAGCGGGCCGATGTAGTCGTAGCGTAGTCCGAGGTTCAGCGTTAGCCGGCGAGTGATCTTCCAGTCGTCCTGGAAGTAAGCTCCGATGTCGTTGCCGCGGAAGTCGCGGCTCGTGATGCCGGTCCCCACGAACGCTTCTCCATTC
>DATMOP010000019.1:0-4996 GCA_035568115.1 Candidatus Acidiferrum sp. | reverse complement strand
GCAGATCGCCAGCACGGCCCTGGCGATTCATGAGAGGCTGCGCCGCGGCGGCAAGATCATCGTCTTCGGCAATGGCGGGTCTGCGACCGACGCCAACGATTTCGCTATTGATTGTGTGCTCCCGCCGATGGGGTATCAATCCCTCCCCGCGGTGTCACTCTCACTGGAACCCGCGAATATCACTGCCGTCGCCAACGACATCGGCAGCGATGCGATTTTCCTTCGCCAGTTGATCGCACAGGCTCGGCCGGAAGACATTGCGATTGGCATTTCCACCAGCGGCGGCTCGCGAAACATCATTATGGCGCTGGAGGAGGCACGGAAACGGAATATGTTGACCGTGGCGCTGCTCGGCTACGACGGAGGCGAAATCAAGCGCAAGCACCTGGCCGACCTTCCCGTGGTTGTGAACTGCGACTACATCCCCCGCATTCAGGAAGTACAGGCTTCGATCTATCACGTCATCCGCGAATCATTGCAGATGCTGAACCAGGAGGGGTGAGTCGCGGGCAGGCTTGAATTCTATGCTTGAACTTTATGGAACCGTTCGTTGTCCCCACACCGGCGAAATGCGCGAGTGGCTGGAGTGGAAGCGCCGTGAATTTGTCGAGTACGACGTGGAGGCCGATCCCGCCGCGCGCGGACGCATGCGCGAGATAGCGCGGGGACAGCGCACCGTACCCATCCTGGTCGAGGACGGCAAGGTGGTTCAGGTGGGATGGCAAGGACACGGTTGCATAGTAGACGAGTAGGCCAGATAAAACCTAGATATGGCGAGCGCTTGTTCGATTCGAGTTCGGGGAGTAGTGCAGGGAGTTGGATTCCGTCCTTTTGTGTATCGTCTCGCCTGCGCCAATACCCTGAACGGTTGGGTGCTGAATGCGGAAGAGGGCGTTGAAATTCATCTCGAAGGCGCAGCGACCGGGCTGGAAGCCTTTGTTCGGGACTTGAAATCGCAGCCGCCGCCGGCAGCCAGCATCGCGGAAATCGATGTGCTGCCTGCCGAGCCAGTGGGCTTGCAGGAATTCACCATCCGGACAAGCGAGCGAAGGGAACGCCCAACGGCTCGTATTTCGCCGGATCTGCCCGTTTGCAGCGATTGTCTGAAGGAGCTCTTCGACCCTGCCGATCCCCGTCATTGGTATCCGTATATCAATTGTACGAACTGCGGGCCGCGCTACACCGTCGTCCTGGCTCTGCCTTACGACCGGCCCAATACCACCTTGAAAAATTGGCTGCTCGACGACTACTGCGCCGCAGAATACTCGAACCCGGGCAACCGCCGCTTTCACGCTCAGCCGCTGGCTTGTCCGGATTGTGGTCCCGGCTATTATCTTCACCCGCAGCCTCCGGCGCATTCTCCCTCGGACAATGATGGGGCCACGCGTGAAAGCGAACGCAGCATTCGACGGGTGGCCGAGCTCCTTAGCGCCGGACAGATTCTCGCCGTGAAAGGACTCGGCGGATACCACCTGGCATGCGACGCCCGCAATCCCGCTGCCGTGGCGGCTTTGCGTGATCGCAAGTATCGGAAAGAAAAACCTCTTGCGCTGCTGGTGCGGGATGTCGAGGTGGCCCGCACCCTGGTCGAGCTTTCTTCGGATGCGGAAATGCTGCTCAATTCCGTCGCCCGTCCCATCGTGCTCGCGCCCGCGAGAATCGAACTCAGCGGAGTTGCCCCAGAGAACAGCGAACTCGGCCTGATGTTGCCTTACACCCCTTTGCACCACTTGCTATTCGCGTCCGGGGCTCCGGAGGTTCTGGTTATGACCAGCGCGAATCGCTCCAGTGAGCCGATCGCGTACCAGGACGAAGACGCATTGCAGCGTCTTTCAGGAATCGCCGATTCGTTTCTGATTGGGCAGCGGCCCATCGCGCGCCGAGTGGACGACTCCCTGGCGCGTGTGGGCGCTTTCGGCCCTGTGGTCCTGCGCCGCGCTCGTGGTTACGCTCCGGGAGCAGTTGCAGCCCTCCCTGCTGAGCGTCCCATTCTCGCGCTCGGCGCCGACCTCAAAAATACAATCACGCTGGTTGTGGACGGGCAGGCCTTTGTAAGCCAGCATATTGGGGATTTGGACCATTACCAGTCGCTGCGCGCGTTTCACGAGACCATCGAGGATCTGGTTTCGATGTACGAGGTTCGCCGGGAAGAACTTCTTTTGGTCCGCGATCTTCATCCACAATATCTCTCGACCGCCCACGCGGCAACACTCGGAGTCCAGCAGAACCATGCAGTACAGCACCACCGCGCCCACGTGGCATCTGTGCTGGCGGAACGGGGAGAGTGGAGGAAACCAGTCGTAGGCGTAAGCTTCGATGGCACGGGATATGGAGACGACGGATCGATCTGGGGCGGAGAGGTCTTCGTCGGCAGCGTGCACGAGGGATTCACCCGGGTTGCTCATTTGCGTCAGGCGGCTCTCGCAGGCGGGGACGCTGCCGCGCATTTTCCGGTGCAGGCGTCGGCTGGGTTCCTGACTCAGGTGGATAGTTTGCCAGACATGCTTGCCGAGCCCTTCGCTTTTCCCGATCGCTACCGCAAAGCGATGAAGTTGATACGCAGAGATGTTCGCACCTTCGCCACCACTTCTGTCGGACGCCTGTTTGACACCGCGGCAGCTCTTCTCGGGTTTACCCGTGAGGTTTCTTTTGAAGGACAGGCGGCGATCTGGCTGGAGCAGCTCGCCCGCCGCGCGCCCTTGACCGAGCCCTATCCCTTCTTCTTCGCCGGCGGCGAACTCGATTTTCGCCCGCTGCTACTGGCAGTTGCACAAGACCGGGTGCGCGGCCGCGATGTGCGGCAAATTGCTCGATCTTTCCAGCGCGGAATCGCTCAGGGTTTGTGCGATGCTGTGAACGACATTTCGAGCAGTCAAAGACTGGATACTGTTGCTTTCTCGGGAGGAGTCTTCCAGAACGAGTTGCTGCTGGAAGATTTGAAGTCTCTGCTGACGAACGGATCGTTGCAGGTGTGGACAAACCATGCGGTCCCGCCCAACGACGGTGGCATCAGCCTGGGACAGGCGGCACTGGCGGCATTCGGCCGCTTCGACACCACGCAGCAGGCGGGCGAACCTGCCACCGAGTCAATTTATGCATGAACTTTCTATCGCCATTAGCATCGTGGAACTCGCCGAGGAAGAGGCCGAGCGCCGTGGCGTTCAGGTGAATGCCGTGCACTTAAAGCTGGGCGCCTTCTCCGGCGTGGTGAAAGACGCTCTCCTCTCCTGTTATGAAATGGCCTGCGAAGGTACTGCGCTGCAGGGTTCGCGCTTGCTGGTGGAGGATGTTCCCGTGGTGATCTTTTGTCCCCGTTGTCGAGCGCAGCGCCCCCTCAGTTCGATGCAGTTGTTTTGTTGCTCGGAATGCGGTACTCCCTGCTCCGAGATTGTGCAGGGGAAAGAACTCGAAGTCGTTGCCCTGGAGATACAGGAATGCGTCCCGAACCCCGTTTGATTGAAGTCCGAAAGAATGTGCTCAAGCAAAATGACGTGATGGCGCGGAGCCTCCGCGCACGTTTTCGGGCCGCCGGTGTGTTCGTGGTGAGCCTAGTCTCCAGCCCCGGTTCGGGCAAGACTGCATTCCTGGAAAAAACTCTCACGCTGCTTCGGAAAGACTACCGGGTGGCTGCGTTGGTAGGGGACCTTGCAACCGAGAACGACGCCCTGCGTTTGGCGCGTAGCCAGGCCCCAGTCAAGCAAATCACGACCGGCACTCTTTGTCACCTCGAAGCCGCCATGGTTCAAAACGCGCTGGAAGAATGGGATCTTAACGAGTTGGATTTCCTTTTTATCGAAAACGTGGGCAATTTGGTCTGCCCTTCTTCTTATGACTTAGGAGAAGACCTCCGCCTCGTGCTCATTTCGGTAACCGAGGGCGAGGACAAACCGCTGAAGTATCCCACCATTTTCAACAGCGCCGACGTCGCAGTCGTCACCAAGATTGACTTGGCGGCAGCGGTTGAATTTAGCTGGGAGACCGCATACAACAACATCCAGGCTGTGCGCCCGGGCATGCCGGTTTTGAGGCTTTCTGCCAAGACCGGGGAGGGGATGGAAGAGTATTTGGAATTTCTTGCGGCGCGCCTGATAGAGTCGCGCCAAGCAGCAACGGTCTGAGCAATCGATCTTAGTGATCGATCTAAGTAAATCCAACTGGAACATATGACCGGCCTTCTCTCCTTCCTCGCGGTCGGATTTTTTCTAGGGATGCTTCATGCCACCGACCCCGACCACTTGATCGCAGTCCCACAACCATCGTCAGTAATCAGCGGAGCAGCATGCGGGCGGTCCTGATTCGGAGCATTTTGGGGCGTCGGCCACACCGTTACCATCTTCGTGGCCGGCACCGAAATCATTCTCTTCAACCTTGTCATTCCGGTGCGGGTAAGCTCGGCATGGAACTGTCGGTGGCGGTAAGCTGATTATCGCTTGCCTAGCGAATGTGCGGAGCTCGATGCCTTGCCGGATCAATCCATGGAGCGGAAGTGACTTGAAGGAAGTGCCCTTCCAGGGCACCGTGTACGCTGGCGGACCAGCAGCGAATACTGGATTTCGCATTGCCGCCGAACACATTGGGAAGGATGACTGAGCCCTCGGGTTTTGATGTGCTTCGGTTAGGTTGGCTCATTATCATCTTGTCGTTGAATGCTAATAATTATAGTTGAATATAATAAATCGCTTGTAACATATTGACAAATAATTAGATAGTGGTGGGAGGCTGCGGGAGTCGAACTAATCAGTATGTTGACAGCACGTAAGTTATTGATTCCAGGAAGTGCCACAAGGGCGAAAACGGCCCCATTGGCCGATCCATTGTACGTTTATTGTACGAAAATGTTTTCGTTCTGGGTCCCTGCTGACGCCACATAGCGACGTAAGTATCCCACAGGTTTGCCTAGGTTGATCGATAAAAAACTCGGTCTATTTTTCGGCAGTGGGGCTTGAGGAGAGCCGCCTGAACCGTGCAGGTCAGCGCGGTGTTTGTAACGCCTTAC
>DATMOP010000018.1:0-2232 GCA_035568115.1 Candidatus Acidiferrum sp. | reverse complement strand
CCGAAGGGCACATCTTCGTCAGAGCGGATGAAGATGGACTGATGCTGGGGATCGCGTATTTTCTGCTTGAGCCGGGCAGCGATCTCGTTGATGTTGATCGCGTCATTACCCAGGAAGACTCGCTGCTGTTTGTTGATGCTGATCACCAGGCGTTCCTCGGTGATTTCTTTCACGGTGCGGGTTTTGGGCACGTTCACCTCGATGCCGGACTGCAGCACCGGTGCGGTGACCATGAATATGATCAGCAGCACGAGCACGACGTCCACCAGCGGGGTGATGTTGATATCGGAGAGAGAAGTTTGAGTGCGTCCGTTCGAAGCCGTAAAGGCCATTACCGCGGCACCCCCGGAGCTTCAGCAGTACGGTAGGCGGGCACGGGTTGCTGACGCTCGACCGCGTTCAGCATTTCCATGGCAAAGTCGTCGCCGCGCGATGCGAATTCACGAATGGATCCGCCGATGAGGTTGTAGGCGATTACGGCGGGGATGGCGGCGGCCAGTCCAGCGGCGGTGGTAATCAGCGCTTCGGAGATGCCGGGCGCTACCGCGCGCAGAGTCGCCGCGCCAGCAGTCCCCAAGCCGTGGAAGGAGTCAATGATGCCCCACACGGTTCCAAACAGGCCGATAAACGGGGTGACGGCGCCTACAATCGCGAGCCATGGCAGGTTGCGCTCAAAGCGGCTCAACTCTTCCGAATTCGCGATCTGCATGGCGCGTTGGATGGCTAGCGGACTTCTGACTAATCCGCTGGAGACCCCGCCCTGACGACGATATTCTTCAAAGCCGCCTTCAAATACTCCAACCAGCGGGCTGGGGCGGAATTGCTCGGCGACCGCGCCCACATCCTGCAAGCGCTGCGCTTTGCGGAAGGCGCGCACGAAGCGGCCGCTCTGCACCCGGGCCCGACGCAGCAGGCTCCACTTGGAGAGAATAATCGCCCAGGAGATGAGACTGAACACGAGAAGGATGACCAGAACCGCTTTGGCGACGGGGCCGGTTTCACCCACCAAGTCAATAATTTCGCCGCCGACCACTGCTGCCAGCAAGGGATACAGATTCATTGTTTTTAGGATTATTCCTGCTTCGATTATAGACCATGGTTCAGGGCCTAATTCGCGGGTGAACACCATCTATTAACCCCGACTGCCTGTGCAAAAACGCGGTTTGAAGGTCAGGCATCTAAGCCTGAGCTTGAAGGAGCGGCACACAAGCGAGAAACCAGTCTTTAGGAGGAAGCATGGCCCATTATGGAACACTGCGCGATTTCCACTTCACTGACATTGACGAGACCACGGACGATATCCGCGGCGCCAAGGTATACGGACTCAACGATGAGAAGCTGGGCAAGATCGACGATGTGATTTTCGATCATGCAACTGGCGACATTCGCTATGTGGTGGTAGATACGGGCGGGTGGTTGTCGAGCAAGAAGTTCATCGTGCCTCCCTATCAACTCAGCCCGTCGGTGCAACACGAAGATGACTTCCGGGTTCATCTGACCCAGCAGCAGATCGAGAGCTTCCCTCCGTATAATGAATCGGATGTGGAGTCCGAGGAGAAATGGAAGGATTACGAGGGACGCTATCGCTCGGAGTGGGTGGCTGGGCCGGTCATGCACCGGGTGGCGACGGATCGAAACATTACGCCGACGACCAAGCAGCAGATCGATGCCGGCTCGGGAAGTTTGCCCGACGCGGCTTCCGCCGCTGAGGATGAGACTGCATCGGACATCACTCCCATGAGAACCGAAACGTCTTTGGGTGTCGATCCCAGCGGTCCCAGCCGGCGTTGGGACACCTTCGAGGACCGGCTACGTCAGCGGCGCCAGGAGATTATCTCCGCTTGCGCCTCATGCAAGACCTCGCCCACATCCGAGACGGCCGCAGCGCGGGACGAGCGCAAAGTCAGCTAATCGAATCCTGGGATTGTTAACGCGATTCCATCGAACGAGGAAAAACCACAGCTTCAACTGTGGTTTTTCTTTTGGGCAAGCAGTTCCTGCGCGTATGGCAAACGTTTGAAGATAGCGCAACGAGCATGCGGTTCGACTAGAATTGCGGCCATGAAAAGAAGAACCTTGTTGCAGTCACTTCCCATGTTTGCTCTTCTGGGCAAGACCGCATTAGGCGATCCCCAGGAGAAGAGCTCTGCGCAAGCTAGTACATCCGTCTACGAGCTGCGGGTTTATCACACCTACGAAGGTAAACTCGACGACCTGCTGGCGCGCTTTCGC
>DATMOP010000017.1:0-5632 GCA_035568115.1 Candidatus Acidiferrum sp. | reverse complement strand
GAAGCCCCCGAAGAAAATGACCCACAGCCAGAATCCGTCCGGCCTGCGGCGAAAAAAATGAACGAGCGCCACCAACTGCACGATGAATCCCCAGGGATAGAAGAGATAGCCCAGGCGGAAGAGTCCGAACATTACGCGGGTATCACCTCGCTAGCAGGAGGCGCAAGGATACCCCAGGCGCAATTCCGCGTGAAGAGCGCCGTGCAGTGAGACGCTAGGTTTCGATATCGCCGAAACCGTTACTTCTGACGGCCTTCCCCAGCCAAACTCTCGTCACACAATGTCGCCAGCCCGGACTCGATATCCGCTGCCATGGGAATTATCGTGCTAACGCGAGTGACATCGAATACCTCGCGCACACGGGGCCGCAGGCCTACCAGTATGAAACGCCCGCCTGAGTTCCTGGTGAATGTATAAAGGCCCACGATAAAACCGATTCCTGCTGAACCGATATCGGAGACTTCCCGGAAGTCGGCCAGTATTTTCTTGCAGTCGAGTCCTTTTATTTCGTTCCCTTTAACACGCAGGTATTCAGGGTCCGTCCCCGTGACGAAACGCCCTTCGCACCGCAGAAGGCAAACTTCGGCTTTTTGTTTGACCTCGATGAACATCGGCTTACTCGTTAGTGAAATCCAGTGATCCGTTTATCTTCGCTGTTCTAGGCATCTGCCTCTACTCTCTAAAGCGAAAATGCCGGGAAAAGTGGCTCACCTGATCCAACAGGCTTCCATTTGGGGAGTTCGCCTTGCGGCTGTAGCGTCCCAGGTTGTGCTATCCTCCCGCATCGTAAAGATCGTAAAGACTGCGTTGCTTACGGCAACGGAGAAACGAAGGAGCATGAGCCAACCCATATCTACCTCAGCGGCTCGTCGCGAATTTCTTAAGTTCCTGGCCGCCAGCCCTTATGTCGCAGCGCTCGGAGGAGTCACTGCTTTCCTCGAGCAAAGCGGCCTCTCCCAATCAATCGCTCCGAAAGCCGCGGCTGCTTCCGACGTGATCTCCTCGCCGGCCGAAGCCCTCAACGTCTTCGATTTCGAGGAGGCCGCTCACAGGAAGGTTCGCGATAGCCATTGGGCTTTCATGCTGAGTGGCGTGGACGACGACGCCACGTTGCGTGCCAATCGTGAAGGATACCAGCACGTTCAGTTGCGTCCGCGCCGTCTGCGGGACGCCACCAAAGTTGACATGCGTGTCGAGCTGTTTGGCACCGTCTACAACAGCCCGATCTTCCTGTGCCCGACATCAGGTCACAAAGCGTTTTGGCCAACAGGCGAAGAGGCCGTCGCAGGGGCGGCCAAGGCGCGCGGCACTTTGCAGTTCCTCTCTTCAGCCGCCTCCACGGGCGTGGAAGACGTCAATAAGGCGCTGGGCCGTCCGGTCTGGCAGCAGCTCTACGCGCCCAGCACCTGGGAAGCCTGCGAACAATTGCTGCGGCGCGTCGAAGCCGCCGGATGCACGGTGATCGCACTCACGGTCGATAACACTACCGGCCGCAACAGCGAAACCTTCCTCCGCACGCGCCCGAAAGACCTCACAGTCTGCTCCACATGCCATGTGGGCGAACCTCTGGATCCCTCCACTCTTCCGATGTATGACGGAATTAATATGAAGGGACTGACCAACATAAATCCTGCCATGGACTGGGCGTTCGCCGACCGCATCCGCAAATTCTGGAAAGGGAAGTTCCTCATCAAGGGGATAGACACGCGCGAGGACGCTCGCCTTTCCATCGAGCACGGCCTCGACGGAATCCTGGTATCGAACCACGGCGGCCGAGCAACGGAAACTTTGCGCGGGACCATTGAGGCGCTGCCCGAAGTGGTCGCCGAAGTGGGCAGCCGCATTCCCGTGTTCGTCGATGGTGGCATTCGCCGCGGCACCGACGCGTTCAAGGCCTTGGCGCTGGGCGCTAAGGCCGTTGGGATCGGACGTCCTTACTTGTGGGGATTGGGAGCGTTTGGCCAGGCCGGCGTCGATCGCGTGATCGAAATCCTGCAGGGAGAGCTGAAACTGGCAATGGGTAATTGCGGCACCCAGACGGTCGCCGATATCAACCGCGCCTACGTCGCCACACCCAACTGGAAAATCTAGACGGATGTGATTGCACTAGACTCAGTGCTCGCGAGAAATTAATCCTCGTCAACCCACCGAATTCTCAGCCGCGATTATTTCGCTAGTCGGCAATCTGTTGAATTCATTGTTGTAACCAACTGCTTTGCATCGAGCATCAAACCGCCCTGCCACAAGGAGGGATAATTATGAGTTCAAAGCAGGTGGTTCTCATCACCGGTTCCAGCACAGGCTTCGGCAGACTCTTCGTTGATACACTGGCTCGTAAAGGCCACACCGTTTTCGCGACCATGCGTGACCCCGGAGGCCGCAATGCCAAGAATGCCTCCGAAATCCGTACCCTTGCCGAAAAGGACTCACTGCCCATTTACGTCCTCGAACTTGATGTCACCGACGACGCCTCGGTCGAGCGGGCTGTGGATGCCGCCGTCGCTAAAGCCGGCCGCATCGACGTCGCCATCAACAATGCAGGCTACTACCTCTCGGGGCTGGAGGAAGCTGTCACCACCGAACAAGCGCGGCGTCTCATGGATACGAATTTTCTTGGACCGGTTCGCGTAAATCGCGCCGTGCTTCCCCACATGCGGCGCCAACGCAGCGGAGTGCTCATGCACATCAGCAGCGGTGCAGGCCGCGTGATTCTTCCTTCTGCAGGTTTCTATTGCGCCAGCAAATTTGCACTCGAGGCACTGGCCGAGGCCTACAGCTACGAACTTGCCTCACAAGGAATTGAATCCGTGATTGTCGAACCCGGCGCCTATGAGACTCCTGTTTTCGGCAATACGGTGACGGCTACCGACCAGGCCCGCACGACTACGTATGGCGCTCTCCAGCAGATGCCTGCGAAGGTCAACGCGGCGCTTTCCTCCAGTGCCGGCAATGCTCAAGAAGTCGCGGACGCCGTTCTGCGGATTATCGAGATTCCCGCGGGAGAGAAGCAATTGAGGTATTTCGTCAGTCCACGGAAGTTCGGCGTCGACGAGATCAACGCCCTCTCCAAGCAAGTGCAGGCCACCGTGCTGGAAGCCTTTGGTCTCACCGCCGACACCAAATTCCTCAAAGGTAAAGCAGTCGGCTCCGTTTAGCTCTCCTTTGCAGGAACACGTGCAAACAATATCGCGACCTCATGCCGCGGATGTGTGGTACGCAACTTACGTCGGACCGAATTGTCGAACCATCTGGGGTATTACTTCTTCGGAGCGTAAGGCCCGACTTCAGGTTTGCCCTGGGTGTCTAGCAGATCTCCGAGCTCGGCAGCCACGCCCCGGGCGATTGCCGCAGTCTCGCTGCCGTTCTGGAAACAGGTGAAATCGGGACGATCGCGCCAGGCGAATGGTCCGCACAGCCGCTTCCCAGCAGCCAGAGCGGCATCATGCACAACATTGATCAGCCTCTCGTAATCGGGATCGCCTTGCTTGTAGCCTGAAAAGTTGCCGAGGTCTGAACTGGCCGCGAATACCGCGTCCACGCCTGGTATCGCTGCGATCTCGCGAGCCTGCGCCGCGCCGCCGACCGTCTCGATCATTTCGATCAGAACGACGTTGTCATTAATGGTATTGCGATAGCCGCCCGGAACGTTGCCCCAGAAGTCGGTCGAATATGCCTGCCCGGCGCCCAGGCTGCGCTTGCCGAGCGGCGGGAAATAGGTCCAGTCTCTTCCGGCCTTGCCTTCCTCGACGGTTCTAACGGTGGGAATCACGATCACGAGCGCGCCCGCATCCATGGCATGCTGAATCTCGAGCTCATTAGCATAGGCAACACGCACTCCTGGCACTGCTTTCGCATGCGGACAGGCCTGCCACATTTTGGCTACGTTCTCCCACGCGCGGGGGCTGTGCTGCATCTCCGTCCAGATGAAGTCATATCCGGCATTCGCCATCGCGCAATAGGTCGATGGATCGGACGACGCAGCCACAGTTCCGCCTGTCACGTTCTCGCCCCGCTTCATCTTAAGCTTCACGGGGTTCCAGATCTTTGCATTCGGCGAAGCATCGAACGCGTGACCGTATTTCCAGGTCTTCTCGTCGATAGTGCCCTGATTGACAGCGCTGGCAGGCGCCTTCGTGACTGCACCGGAATCCTTGCCGGCAGGTGCTGCCAGCGGGAACTTCGTCGTCCCTGCGTGGGGATCGGCTGCAGGAGTTGCCTGCGCTGTCTGGTTCGAGTTTCCCGGCTGTTGGCCTTGTACGCGAAGCGCCCCAAATCCGACTGCAGCGGAGAGCACCAGTAGGGTCAATTGACGATTCATTTCTACTCCTTTCTCAGTCACTCCGTACGACAACTTATGACGAACTGGCGTACAGAATTTTTGTGGAGCACGGCGCTCCTGCCGCCTACTGCTTTGCCTTGGGCGGATCGTATCGCCGGTTGCTCACGCTCACCGGGTGCGTGTCGCCGCGGTGGCATGTGTAGCAGGTTACCTCTTGGTTGCCCACGGGGAAGACGCCCGTGCCGGGAAAATTTGAGTTGATCTGCCGCACCAGCATGATCATCTTCCGCGCGATGTCCTTACGCGGGTTGATGTCTACCTCTTGCGTTCTTCCGCCGCCGTGACAGTAGTTGCAGTCCACGTTGAGGGCGTCGCGGAACTCTCCCATCAGCGAATCTGCGCCGTGTACGTGCGTGTCGGGGGGCAGCAGCTTTAAACTGATGCCTGGTCTCTGATCTGGGGGCGCGTCGCCCAACGAGTTACCGCGGTTGTAGAATTTCCTTGGCGCCACTGTCTCCGGCTTTACACTTCCCCGATGGCATGTGATGCAATCCACTTCGTGATATCCCTCGGGAAAAACTCCGGCGCTGCTCGGGAAGCTCGTATCGATCAGCCGTACCATTCCGATCATCTTGCGCGCCATTTCCTTCTTCGGATTGGTATCGGCCGCGAAATCGCCTTCCGCATGACAATAGGTGCACTGCACTCCCAGCGCTTCATTAAAGTTCTGCATGACGAAGGGAATATCGGTATTCGGAGCGAGGAGTTTCAGGTTCTTCGGGGCCGGTGGCGGAACCCCGCCGCGGCCACCTGGTTGCTGAGCGAACAGCGGCACTGGCACAAGCATCCCTGCTGGCAGGGCAAGCAGGCAACCCGCCAAAGCGAAAGCGCTGATCGAGAGTGCTCGGTTCATCTTTCCTCCATCGTTGCGCATCGCGGCGCTTCTATCTGGCGCTTCTATCTATCGATGCCTGCCAGTTCCCAATAATATAGGGGTAGTGTCGTCTGCAAACGCTCGGGATGTGTGTAGTGTGCGAATTCCGAGGGTACTTTGAACTCCTTGATGATCTGGTCCAGGCTCTTCCCCTGACTCATCATTGTGGCCACAGCGTCTCGCATTGCTAGGAAGTATCGTTGGGCTTCTTCCAGGTCTTTCACCCCGCGACCGAGGTGCACGGGGCCGTGGCCAGGCACATAAGTGTCGACTGGCAGTCGGCGATCCATGATGTTGCCCAGAACCTTGATCCACATTTCGGGGTCGGAGCCTTCGCCGGGAACCAGCGATCCGCCTCCCGCGTGCATATCTGAGTTCAGCAGATCGCCCATAAGGAAGACGCGTTTCTGCGGAATGTA
>DATMOP010000016.1:0-3275 GCA_035568115.1 Candidatus Acidiferrum sp. | reverse complement strand
TCTGGTCGCAGCATGGCCTCAGCTTCGTGCGCCTCGTCAGCATAAGGATGATCGAACAATCCCAGCGCGAACTTAAAGCGCAGAACGCGCCTTACGGCCTCGTCCAAATTTGCCTGCGGCACCTGTCCGGAACGGACCAGCGCGGCCAGGTGATCGTGATAAAGGCTGCTGACCATATCCATGTCAACGCCCGCCAGAAAACTTTTGCGGGCCGCGGTAGCCCCGTCATTGGCGACGCCGTGTGGAATGATTTCAGCGACCGAGGTCCAATCGCTATCAACCACGCCCCGAAATCCCCACTCCGTGCGCAGAATTTGCTTCAGAGTGAACGGATTGGCGGAGGTCGGCACTCCGTTGAGCGAGTTGAAGGCGCTCATGATGCTCGCCGTACCCGCATCCACCGCTGCGTGAAACGGTGGCAGATAAACCTGCCGAAGTGTGTGCTCGGAGATTTCAGTGGTGTTGTAGTCGCGTCCGCCTTCGGCCGCGCCATACCCGACGAAGTGTTTAGCACAGGCCGCAATGCTATCCGGCGCATCAAGACGCGAGCCTTGATATCCGCGAACGTAGGCTGCCGCCATCTGCGCACCCAGAAATGGATCTTCGCCGGCGCCTTCCATCATCCGGCCCCAGCGGGCGTCGCGGGAGATATCCACCATGGGAGAGAAAGTCCAACGAATTCCCGTGGCCGAAGTCTCCTGGGCCGCCACCCGAGCCGCCTGCTCCACCAGCGCCGGATCCCACGTCGAGGCCAGACCCAGCGGGATGGGGAATTCTGTGCGGAAGCCATGAATCACGTCGAGCCCAAAAACAATTGGGATATGCAGACGCGACTTTTCAACTGCAACGCGCTGGAATGCGTTGGTCTCCTTCGCTGTGGTGACGTTGAACAGGGCACCGATCTGGCCGTCGGCGATGAGTTCTTTGTAGTCGGAACGCCCTGCGCCCGGTCCGGTCGCCTGACCTGGCGAATATTGAACCAATTGGCCGACCTTCTCTTCCAGGGTCATCTGGCGCAGAAGATTTTCTACTTTGGCATCGAGACTGGGGTCGTACACGCCGGTCCGCAGCGGCAGGCTGGAATCGGGCGCGGAAGCTTTTTGGGTTGCTAGGGGATGCCACAACAGCACGGCAAGAACCACGACGGCCAAGCTAAGTTTTCGAATCATGGGGTGGGATTTAGCCTTTTGAGATGCCCTCAAAATGAATGAGAGATGTATTTGGCCCGGCTGTCAAGCCAGAACCGACGCCGTCAGTTGCACAGTTTGGACAAGTCTCCACGTCGGCGTCGTCCTGAGAAACTTCCATCGCGAAGGATCAGACTTTGATTGGTTTCGCTATACCGGTACTGCTGTCTTACGCTCCGGATTGAAGAATGGCATCTTCACAATCTTCGCGGTCACCCTTTGCCGGATAGCTTCAATGGTGATCTCCATCTGCAGTTTATTGCCGAACTGGGAGTGCGCAGTCTCCACACTGGCCAGAGCGATCATCTTCTTCAACACCGGCGACCACGTGGTGGTAGTGGCCTTGCCCACCTGCCTGTCTTCCGCGTAAACGGGAACCGCCACGCGCGAAGCCTGGCTGGGAGCGGCGGGCGTGAGCCCAAATTTTTCGTAGCGTTCTTCCACTTCCGGCCAGTCGATTTCTAGTCCCACCAGTTGCCGCGGCACACCGCGTTTCTGTTGCTCGAGCAGCGCGGCCTTGCCGATGAAGTGCTCTTTCTCGAGATGAACCATCTTGCCAAAGCCCAACTCGTAGGGTGAATATTTCTGCGACGGGATCAGCGCCTTCTTGCTGCTGGTGTAATCGACTTCGATCAGCAGCAATCCGGCCTCGACCCGGGCCACGTCGAGCGCCAGCATTCCGGCCGCGTGGATGTCGAACTGCTTCCCTTTCTCCATGATCGAGTCCCAGACTTTCACCGCATCGTTCCACGGAACCCAGATCTCATAACCCAGATCGCCGGTGTATCCGGTGCGAGAGATATCCACGAAAACGTTGCCGATCTTGCCGCGGGTCATGCGGAAATATTTGAGATTGGCGATGTCGGCTTCCGCAACGGCTTTGAGCAATTTGCCCGAGGTTGGCCCCTGCAGAGCGAGAGCGGCCAGTTGCTCGGAAATGTCCTCGACCTGAACATCCATGTTCAAGCCGTTCTGCCGGAACCAACGCAGGCTGGGGTCGGCAGCGGTCCAGCGATATTTGTTTTCTTCCAGGCGAGTGATGGTACCGTCGTCGATCACGTGGCCCTGCTCGTCACACCAGCAGCAGTAAATTACCTGGCCGACTCTCACCTTGCTGATATCGCGGGTGATCACGCGATTGACCATCTTGGTGGCGTCCTTGCCGGTGATCAGGTACTTGTAAAGGGGAGTGATGTCGATGAGCGCCGCGGCGTTGCGGATGGCATTGTACTCATGCTCGTGATGCACTTCGTACACGCTGACGGTGTAGTAGCCGGACCACTCGCGGTAATTCAGGCTCTGGCAAAGTGGAAAAGTTCGTTCGTGAAATGCAGTTCCGACTGGCAAGTTGTTTCCTCGATTCAGCCTGGATTATAAGCAGCGCCGCGGTGATGACGCCAGTGCCCGGATGACTGCTGGTCACGGCTGATCCGCATCAGAGGGAGCGTTGCTTTGCGACCTTCGCGTTCTTCGCGGTAAACATCTTGAACCGCAAAGACCGGAAAGGATTCCGCAAGAGCGCGGAGACCTGCGAATCTTTGCAGACAAGAATCGTACTTCCCGGTAGAATGAATTTCGATCACGACAGTCAAAACCATGACATCACCCTGGAACGTCATCCTTACCTGGACGGTTCTTCCCAGCGGGCTCTAGTCCGAGTCGTCGCGTTCTCTTCCCGATGTTCAAGATGTAACTGTTAGAATTCTGAAAACTTTGTATCGCCAATGCTGTCCGTTTCGTGGACAGAGAATTGAAAGCCGGCATGCCGTCTAACTCGAAATACGACGCAATCATTATCGGCGGAGGTCACAACGGCCTCACCACTGCGGCCTATCTGGCGCGCGCTGGCAAGAAAGTTCTCGTGCTGGAGCGGCGTCACGTACTGGGCGGTGCGGCGGTTACCGAAGAAGTTTTCCCGGGATTTAAATTCTCGGTCTGCTCTTACGTGGTCTCGCTGCTGCGTCCGGAAATCATTCGCGATCTCGATCTGCCCCGCCATGGCTTGGAAATCCTCCCGCTCGACGGCACTTTCACTCCCATGCCCAGCGGCGACTACCTGTGGCGAGTCAACGATCACGGCAAGACTCA
>DATMOP010000015.1:0-6771 GCA_035568115.1 Candidatus Acidiferrum sp. | reverse complement strand
CTCCTACATTTTCCCCGGACTGGCCCTCGGAATCGTCGCCTCGAAAGCCAGGCGCGTCACCGATGCCATGGTCAAGGCCGCCGCTGAGGAACTGATCCGCCATCTACCCACTCAGAAGGATAAGAACGCAAGCCTTCTTCCCCCGATTTCGGAAGCGCGGGAGATCGGTCGCCAGATCGGGCTGGCTGTCGGAAAACAAGCCATCAGAGATGGCCAAGCGCAGGTTCCAGACGAAGCTGCCCTGAACCGCGAACTCCAGGCCAATATCTGGGAACCCGTCTACGTTCCCTACGAGCGCAAACAACAGTCTTTTCGACAGGGTGTCTAGCCGTTCCCATGCGTGAACTACGTGCATGGGCTACTGCACACTCTAACCCTTTAGAATCAACACTTACACAAGTCTATCAAAACAAAACAACTTTAACTCCCTTTGGAATGAATACTTACAAAAAACCGGGGGGGAGGGTCTAGTTCAATCCAAGAACTCAACGAAACGCAGAAGGAGGAATACGGCCATGAGCGACGCAAACATTCGGATCGAAAAAGACTCCATGGGCGACGTAGCGGTTCCCGCCGACAAACTCTGGGGCGCCCAGACACAACGATCACTGGAACACTTCAGCATTGGGACCGACCTGATCCCGCGGGAGATGATCACCGCCTACGCCACGCTGAAAAAAGCCGCCGCCAACGCGAACCATGCAGGCGGACGACTCGACGACCTGCGTCACGGATTGATCGTTCGCGTGTGCGACGAGATTCTTGCGGGACAGCACCACGACATGTTTCCGCTGCATGTCTGGATGACCGGCAGCGGCACGCAATTCAACATGAATGTGAACGAAGTGATGTCGAACCGCTGTTGCCAGCTTGCGGGCACGCCGCTCGGCAGCAAGACTCCCGTTCATCCCAATGACCACGTAAACATGTCGCAGTCGTCCAACGACTCGTTCCCTTCGGCAATGAACATCGCGGCGGCCGTAAACGTCAAGCAGCGGCTGCTTCCCGCGGTGCAGCGCTTGCACGATGCGATCAGTGCGAAGGTCAACGATTGGAAAGACATCGTCAAGATCGGCCGCACGCACATGCAGGACGCCACTCCGCTGACGCTTGGTCAGGAATGGTCGGGCTATGCGGGCATGCTCGCCGACGATATGGAACGCATCGAGGACGCGCTGAAGGGCGTGTATCGCCTTGCGCTGGGTGGGACGGCGGTCGGCACCGGCATCAATTCGGCTCCGGGATTCGCCGAAGCGGTTGCGGCGGAAATTGCCAAGCTCACCGGCTTGCCTTTTATGACCGCGCCGAACAAGTTTACGGTGCAGGGCGCCCACGATGCGCAAGTGCAGCTTTCCGGCTCGCTGCGAACACTGGCGGTGTCGCTCTATAAGATCGCCAACGATATCCGGCTGATGTCCTGTGGCCCGCGTGCGGGCTTTGCGGAACTGTTGATTCC
This sequence comes from Candidatus Acidiferrum sp., assembly GCA_035568115.1. Classification (GTDB taxonomy): domain Bacteria; phylum Acidobacteriota; class Terriglobia; order Terriglobales; family Acidobacteriaceae; genus Sulfotelmatobacter. The sequence continues at coordinate 5,315 of DATMOP010000015.1, read as the reverse complement.
GGAAAACGAGCCCGGCTCTTCGATCATGCCCGGCAAAGTAAACCCGACGCAGGCGGAAGCTCTCACGATGATTTCTGTGCAGGTCATGGCCGATGACGTTGCGGTAGGATTCGGAGGCGCAGGCGGATACCTGGAGATGAACGTCTACAAGCCGCTGATTATATTCAACATCGCGCACTCGATCACGATCATGACCGACGGCTGCACAAATTTCCGCAAATTCCTGGTCGAAGGCACGAAACCAAACGTGAAGAAGATTAAGGAATATGTGGACCGTTCGTTGATGCTGGTGACCGCGCTGTCGCCGGTGATCGGATACGACAAAGCGTCCAAGATTGCGCACTATGCGATGGACAACGACCTCACGCTGAAAGCCGCGGCGCTACAGCTGGACTTCGTGACCGAGGAAGAATTCGACCGCGTGGTCGATCCGGCCAAGATGGTCAAGCCGTACGTGGCCGCGGCAGCCGGCGCCTAAACCATCTCAACAACAATCGGTCGCTAAGAGCCTCCTGCTTCCGCAGTGGTTTTGAGCAACATCACAGGCGTCCTAACAATGGCGATGTGGATCCACGTGGTAGAGAAAATCTGGGCGTGACGTAACTTGGACCGAGAGGAACTCATGACCTTGGAGGGGCGTTCCGATCTTATCCTCTCGCTTGCCCGAGTTCTGTTCGTCAACGGCCAATCCACGGACCAGACTCTGGCCGCAGCCGAGCGGCTCGGCCAAACATTCGGAATACACGCGGAGATCATGCCACGCTGGGGAGAGCTGCAACTTCAAGCCCAAGACGGCGATACCAGACTGATCTCAGTAGTGGCGGCCGATCCTACCGGCGTGGTCATGAATCGCGTGGCTTCGGCGATGCGTGTACTAGAGGACTTCAGCGCCGGCCAACTTACGCCGGTCGCCGCTAAGGAAGCGATCAGCGTGATCTCACAAGCCCCACCGTCACCGACGTGGCTGTTCACGTTCGCGGCGGGAGCGGGCGCTGCGGCGTTAGCAGTGATCTTCGGTGTCCAAAATCTGTCGGCAGCGGTTCTCATATTCGCAAGCGCGGCGGCCGGCGCCATGCTTCGCCGCGGCGTCGCGCACTACAGCGGAAACGTCTTTCTGCAACCATTCTGTGCGGCTTTGCTGGCTGGCGCGATCGGCGCTCTGGCAACGCGTTACGACTTGAGCTCGTCACTGCGCCTGGTCGCGGTTTGCCCGTGCATGATCCTGGTTCCGGGCCCACCGGTGCTCAGCGGGGCGCTGGATCTGGTCAAAGGCCGTATGCATCTCGGAGCCGCCCGCCTGGTCTTCGCGGGGCTTGTGATCGTGACGATTTCGATGGGACTGCTGCTTGGACTCGCTGTTCTCGGAGTTTCGTTACCCGTAGATCAGGCTGGCAGAGAGGTGCCCCTGTGGCGCGACGTGATCGCGGCAGGCGTCGCGGTTGCCGCCTATAGCGTTTTTTTCTCCACGCCGCTGAACATGTTGCCTTGGCCGGTCGCGGTGGGCATGGTGGCCCATGCCCTGCGGTGGTGGTCACTTGCTGTGGTTGGATGTAGCGCCGCGATCGGCTCGTTAGTCGCTTGTCTCTTTGTCGGGCTGGTACTCACTCCCGTGGCACGTCGTTGGCGTATGCCGTTCGCGGCGATCGGCTTCGCCTCGGTGGTGTCGATGATTCCGGGCGTCTACCTGTTCAGGATGGCAAGCGGCCTTGTACAACTTGCCGGCGGTTCACATACGACGCTGGATCTCATCAGCGCGACGGTCGCCGACGGCATGACCGCCATAACCATAGTTTTAGCAATGAGCTTTGGTCTCATCGCTCCGAAGTTGGCCATTGATCGCATCAGTGAAAGATGGATGCAGGCGAAGTCCTGAGGGCGAAGGAATGTACCGCCGACAGCCGCGAATTTTATTTCTATCGTTTTTATTTCTGCCGTTTTTATTTCTATCGTGGTGCGGTCTTTGTGTGTTTGCCTTTCCTGCCGGTGCGCAAGAGGAGCCGCTCCCCGGCCCGGACAGTCACGAAACTGGTCAGGGTCCACACGGCCACCTTTTCGGGGACTGGGGTGGCGAACGGACGCGCCTGCTGGAACGCGGCGTGAGTTTCGATTTTCAGTACGTCAGCGATTCCCTCTGGAACATCGAGAGCGAACAGAAAGAGCGATTTGCCAGTTGGAATCGATTTCGCTGGACGGTGGACATCGATTTTGGTGCGCTGACCGGAGTGCAGGGATTGTATTTCCATGCGACCGCGCTCTGGCAGGGTGGAGGCAATCTGGGAGCGTATCTGGGTCTGCTCACCAGCCCGAGTGGAATGTCCAGCGAAAATACGTGCCGGCTCGATTCCTGGTGGATCGAAAAGCGCTGGCTGAATGAACGCATCACGGCGCGCGTGGGTCAGTTTGCGGGTCAAGATTTCTATGGCGCCCAGCATTACGCCGCATCCTTCATTTTCGAGCCGATGGGCTATGCTTTGGGGAATTTATTCAACACCCTCGAGTCCTTCGATCCGCCCTCAACGCCGGCGCTGGAAGTCCGCGCGGTACCGGTTCACAACGTATATGTGAAATCGATGGTGATGGCCGCGGTCCGGGCACCCTTTTCGCAAAATCCCACCGGCCTGGTTCCGCAGTTCAATGGAACTCCGCTGAGCACCTCGGAGATTGGGTTTACTCCGGGCAAGAACGCGTCGTCGATGCGAGCCTTTGATGACGTCGAGGGGCGGAAGGGATACTCCGGCTTGTATCAATTCGGCGCATCCTACAGTCCTGCGAGGTTCACCTCGCCGACCAGTGCGACACCCAGGTCAGGAAACTACCTCCTGTATTGGATGGCGAGCCAGGCTCTCTGGCGGGTCGACCCGAAAGAAGGAAAGGGTTTGGATGCGACGTTTGCGTACGACTGGAGTCCCCCTAGCATCAATCGTAACAACACCATGCTCACCGCGGGACTACGCTTCAATGAGCCGCTTCCTGTGGGTATTCACAACACGATGTCACTGGGCTATGTGCGAAACAGTCTTAGCTCGCAGTTCCTCCCGCCTGGGATGTCTTCGTGGAAGACGGAGCAAGGTGTTGAGTTCAACGCTTTGCTGGACGTTTTGCCGATGCTGCTCTTACAGCCGGTGATCCAGTACTACGCGAACGTGGGAGGAGGCACGCAGCGTGCTGTTGTTTTTGGATTCAGGACAAAGGTGGACTTCTAGGGAGGCGAGGAAGGGGCGGGAATAGGAATTAACACAGAGGACACTGAGGTCGGAGCACCCTTCGAGGCTCAGGGTAAACAGGGGCACAGAGTTGGCGGAGTCGGCGGAGGCCAGATGACTGTTTAGCGCGCGGAGAATTTGAGCACGACACATACTAGAAAAGAGGAGCGGTGCCATGGCGAAGAGAGTTGCTGATTTGCTGGTAGAGACAATCGCGGGAGCTGGGGTGGAACGAGTCTACGGGCTTTGCGGGGATTCGCTCAACGGAATTACGGATGCCATTCGAACGCATAAGAAAATTCAGTGGGTGCATGTGCGACATGAAGAGACGGCGGCGTTTGCGGCGGGTGCGGAGGCGCATCTGACGGGGAGCCTGGCGGTCTGTGCGGGCAGCTGTGGCCCGGGCAATCTCCATTTGATTAATGGCCTCTACGATTGTCAGCGCAGCCGCGTGCCGGTACTGGCGATTGCGGCGCAGATTCCGAGCAATGAAATCGGCAGCGGATATTTCCAGGAGACGCGTCCGGAGCATTTGTTCGCGCAATGCAGCCATTATTGCGAAACGGTTTCGCACCCGGACCAGATGCCGCGGGTTTTGGAAATCGCCATACAGACGGCGATTGCGCGACGTGGCGTTTCGGTGGTGTCCATCCCCGGAGACGTCGCACTGCAAGCGGCCACGGTGGAGTCGCCACGCTTGCACTTCCCGCCCCCGAAACCAACAGTGTGTCCGTCGGAACATGAGATCCAGAGCTTGGCGAGGGTCCTGAATGGATCGAAAAAAATCACCATCTTCGGCGGAGCCGGCTGCGCGGGCGCTCATGCGGAACTGATCACCCTGGCAGGCAAATTGAACGCCCCGATTGTGCATGCCCTGCGGGGAAAAGAGTTCATCGAGTACGACAACCCCTTCGACGTGGGTCTGACCGGCTTGCTGGGATTCTCTTCGGGCCACCACGCGATGATGAACTGCGATTTGCTGTTGATGCTGGGAACGGACTTTCCCTATCAGCAATTCTTCCCAAAAGACGCCACCATCGTCCAGATTGACATCCGTGGCGAGCAACTGGGGCGTCGCACCAAGGTGGACTACGGATTTGTGGGCGACATAAAAACGACGCTTGGCGCGCTTTTGCCAAAATTGGAGCAAAACACGAGCGACGAGCATATGAAGACTTCTGTCGAACATTATCGGAAAACGCGGAAAGGCCTGGATGAGCTTGCAACGCCGGGCTCCGGAAAGACACCGATCCATCCTCAATATGCCGTGAGGATGCTCGACGAGCTTGCGGCTGAGGATGCCATTTTCACCTGCGACGTCGGCACCCCGACGGTGTGGGCCGCGCGCTACCTGACGATGAATGGTAAGCGCCGGCTGCTGGGCTCGTTCAACCATGGGTCCATGGCGAATGCCCTTCCGCAAGCGATCGGTGCGCAGGCCACTTATCCGGGTCGTCAAGTAGTGACGCTATCGGGTGACGGCGGCCTTGCGATGCTGATGGGCGATCTGTTATCGCTTCGGCAATTGAAGACTCCGGTCAAAATAGTGGTGTTCAAGAACGATTCCTTAGCTTTCGTCGAGCTGGAAATGAAGGCAGCAGGCATCGTCGATTTCGGGACCGATCTGGAGAATCCGGACTTCGCTAAAATGGCTGAGGCCGCCGGTGTCTTGGGACTGACGGTCGGATCCGCAGACGAGGTTCGACCGATGATCGCCGAAGCTCTGCGGCACGACGGACCTGCGCTGGTCCAAGTTCCTGTGAGCCGGCAGGAGTTATCGATGCCTCCCACAATCACTCTTGAACAAGTAAAGGGCTTCAGCCTTTTCACACTCAAGGCAGTTATGAGCGGTCGAGGGGATGAAATCATCGACCTCGCCAAGGTCAATCTCTTCCGCTAGACGAAGTCAAGATACGGTGGCGCGTAAAGTCTAAGGTAAACGCTATGAAGGCAATCTATATCGAACATCATGGCGCCATCGAGGATCTGAGGGCGAGCGAGGTTCCTGTGCCATCGATCGGGCCCGGTGACGTGCTGGTGAAGATCGAGGCCTCGGGAATCAACCCCAGCGATCTCGGAAGCGTGCAAGGCAGGTTTCCCGCCGCGGTGCTC
>DATMOP010000014.1:0-56693 GCA_035568115.1 Candidatus Acidiferrum sp. | reverse complement strand
CCGACTTTCCCACCCCGCTTGGAAATCCCGCAAAGTGCGCGGGATTTCCACTTTCCCACAGCCCCGACTGCTGCTGGTTAACTATGAAACCGGACATGTGGTGTGCTAAGAAAACCGGACATTTTAACTTGCTAACAACAGGTCAGATGTCACAATGGGGCTGTGGAAGGCAGAACGATTCGCTCGTTGACTATTGCCACCCCAAAACACGTAGAATTGTTCCCCACTGATTGTGCCAAATCCTCATGAAGACCAAGGGCACTTCCAAGCTGGAAGCCGATCTGGGGAGCGCACCCAAGATGGTGGCGTTCCTTCGTCGCGTCGTGGTACGCGACTTGTGTCCGAGAGCGCGGCTGCAGAAGCTGTGCGTAGAGATCTTGACCCTCGTGCTGAGTGCTGCAGCTCTGCGCCTGTGTGCGTCGGCACAGGTTTCGCCGCCGCGCCCCAAAGATGGCGTCACTCCGATGGTCGCCAAAGTCGGCACCATCAACATTGAGCAAGCCGTGCTTGCTACCAACGAGGGTCAGCGCGAGTTCGAAGCCTTGCGCAAGAAGCTGGAGCCGAAACAAAACGAACTGAAGAGTCAGAACGATGAGATCGAGCGCCTGCAACAGCAATTAAAGAGCGACAAGAACAGCGGCGCCGCCCGTACCAGCCTCGCGAACCAGATCGAGACTAAGAAAAAGTCTCTCGATCACGCGGTTCAAGACGCCCAAGACGAGGCTCAAAACCAGCAGAAGGAAGTCTTCCAGCGCATTCTGCAAAAGATGGCACCGGGGATCGTGAAATACGCGCAAGACAACGGCTTCAGCATGATGGTGGACACCTCGAACTCATGGCCACAAAGCCCGGTTTTGTGGTACGGGGAGGGCAGCGACACCACCAAAGCGGTGGTGGCTGCTTACGATGGATCGCCTGCGGAACCCGTCTCTGCCGCAGCCCGCTCAACAGGCGGTACCGGAAAAATAGCAGTAATAAACATCGACCAAGCAATCTCCAGCAGCAGGGAAGGGCGGCAGACTTTGCAGGGCGTTCGGAATGAGAATGATCAGAAGAAGATAACTCAATCAATAATTGAAAAAATGGCCCCATCACTGATCAAGTTTGCTCAGGGCAAAGGGATCGGAATTCTTATTGATATTTCGAAACCATGGCCGCAAAGTCCAATCTTGTGGTTCGCGAACCAGGCAGACGTCTCGCAATCATTCGTGGATGTTTATGACCGCCAGGAGACTGCCCAGAAGTCATCCAGTGCCCCGGCGGCACCCGCGGCAACTCTTGACACCGCGACACCTCCCCCAGCGTCCGCCTACGCCAGCGCAGCACCTCCTACCATTCCCAACGGAGGCCCCCTCCCAGCTCAGGCGCAGAGCACGACAGCTATGCAGATCGGCCCATTTTATGGGCTGATCATTGGCATTGACCACTATTCCAACCTGCGGCAACTTCACAATGCGGTGAATGATGCGCGGACTGTTGCGTCGGTACTCCACGGAGAGTATGGCTTCGAGACTCAGCTCCTGTTGGATGCGACCCGCTCGCAAATTATGACGGCACTCAGCCGCTATCGCAGAACGCTCTCAAGTGATGCCAACCTGCTTATCTATTACGCTGGTCATGGCCATCACGATCGTGATTCGGACAGGATCTACTGGATGCCGGTTGATGCCGAACTCGAGAGTTCCGCCAACTGGCTGCTTACAGATGACGTCACCAGCGAAATCCGCGCCATTCCCGCGCGCCACGTGTTGGTGGTTGCCGATAGCTGTTATGCCGGCGGCATGAGCCGCGATATCGGCAACGTGTTCGCACCTCGCGAGCGCAAAGCATTCCTCGAGAAAATGGCGACCGGAAAATCGCGCAACCTGCTTTCAAGCGGAGGTGACGAGCCCGTTACAGATGCTGGAGGCGCAGGCGGCCACTCTCGTTTTGCAGCCGCTCTCCTGGAGGGTCTGCGCAACATGCAGGACCAGCCGTTCACCGCAACCGAGTTGTGGGCTCAATTTATTCAAGTTGCCGTCGCAGGAAACTCCGAGCAGACGCCGGAGTATAGCTACATCCACAACTCTGGCCATCGGGCCGGAGACTTCGTTTTTCTGCGTCATAAACCCTGATCGGACCAGGCAGTCACGGAAGAACTCAGCGTGAGGCGGGCCCACGCGTCAGCCGATGGAGTCGCCGGGAAGCAGGTTTCTCACCGGGCTTGACGCCCGGTCCGGAATGACAAAGAATTGAGTGGGGACTTGCCAGCTTTCTCTGGGAGCCCAGCATCAGAAGACTCGCAGGGCGGGGGCGATTTTTCTGTGGGGGTGGGGCTTTACGATGATCCGCACGTCCTGATCGAGGGCGACGAGGAAGCGCAGAAGGCGCTCCACGGAGAATTGCCGGAAGTCGCCGCGCAGCATCCTAAAACAGAACGCAGTTTCCTCGCCAGGCTTGGCGCCCGATGAGGAACGACAAGTGTTAGTGAAAATGGCATCAAGTGATGCGCTGTAGAAAGCCTTTCCCGAGAACGCGGAGTTTTTCGCTGACGGTCAGGGTTACCTTGGCGGTGAAGACGTCGTACTGTCGGTTGGCGATTTTTTCCAGGAGCTTGCGGTAGATGTTAATCAGGACCCAGAGCGCGGGCTGGCTGTCTTCCGAGATGTAGGGGATGAGTTGCTCGCCGGCCTGATAGAGGGCTAGGGCGCGGTCGGCTTCGAGCGCCAAGAGAGGCCGGAAGCGGACGGGGTCTGGAGTTGTCAGCAGATCGGCGGCGGACAGTCCGAACTTCGCCAAATCTTCTTCCGGCAAATAGACGCGGCCCATGGCGGCGTCCTCTTTCACGTCGCGGATGATGTTAGTGAGTTGGAAAGCGAGGCCGCACTGCTCGGCCAGCGACTCGGCGGCGGGATCGCGATATCCGAAGATGTGAATGCAGACGAGGCCCACTACGGAGGCTACTCTGTAGCAATAAACCTTCAAGTCGTCGAAGGTGCGGTACTGGACCGTGAGGCCTGGGACGGTTACGGGAATTGAAGCGTCGGGCGTTTGATTGCCGGGTTCGGGATCGACGACGACGACATCCATTGCGGTACCCATGGCGAGTTCGTCGAGCAGGCCGGCGGGGATGGTGTATCGGCGCTGCGCGTCAGTGAGGGCCAGCAGGATGGGATCGTCGGTCGGCTCACCTTGCTGGGCGCGGTGGAATGCAGCGAGCCAGGTATCGAGTTTGAAGCGGCGTTCTTCGAGTGCGAGGGTGGGATCGTCGGCGATGTCGTCGCAGCGGCGCATGAATGCGTAGACGGCGCACAGAGCTTCGCGCTTACGCTTGGGCAGAACCAGAAAGGCGTAGTAGAAATTCCTGGCGTTGGTGCGGGTGATGCCGCGGCACACCGAATACGCCATGGTGAGCTGCGCTGGAGCTGGGGTCCACGGGATCAGGACTTGCTGTGCTCCAGCGCTCATAATAATTCCCCCCGGAGTTTCCCCAAGGCAGCGCGGGCCACCAGCGCCAGCTTGCGCGGCTTGGAAATTACGGGGCGATGGCCGAGAACGGCGAAATTTTGGCGCTCGATGGCATTCAGGATTTCCTGGCCGCCGCGGGTGAAGAGTTCGATATCAACCGCCAAGTCCTTGCTGACTTTGCTTACCAGGGGGAGGCCGCGGTCAAACCATTCGCGGGCGCGGGTTACTTCACACTTCATCATCTCGCGGAAGGCTGGGGTGTTGCGGTTTTGCTGAATGTCTTGCTCGGTGACCGAGAAGCGGCGCAAGTCTTCGAGTGGGAGATAGATTCGTTCTTTGGCGTAGTCGACGGTGACATCCTGCCAGAAATTGGCCAACTGGAGGGCGGTGCAGGTGTAGTCGGAGAGTTGTTGGCGCTCGGGGTCGTGATAGCCGCAGAGGTAGAGGACGAGGTGGCCCACGGGATTCGCCGAGTAGCGGCAGTAGGCGAGGACATCGTCGAAGGTTTCGAAACGGGTGACGGTCTGGTCCTGGCGGAAGGCGATCAGGAGGTCGGAGAATTCGTGCTTGGGGATTTCGAATTTGCGGACGGTTTCGGCGAGGGCGACAAAGACCGGGTGGCGCGGGTTGCCGGAATAGCAGGCATCGAGTTCTAGTTGCCATTCATCGAGCAGGGCCAGGGCCGCGGTTCGGTCGCCGACTTCGTCGCCGAGGTCGTCGGAGATGCGGCAGTAGGCGTAGACATTGAGGAAATCCTGGCGCAGGTGTTTGGGAAGGAACCAGGTCGCTACGGAGAAATTTTCGTAGTGGGTGCGGGCGAGGCGGCGGCAGTATTCGCGGGATTCATCGAGCGACGGGGGTATGGGCGGGATGGCGTATTCGGCGGGCAGGCGATTCCAGCCCGAGGAAGCAGCGGGCGCAGGTTGAGAACTAGTGGCGGTTGGGCTCATGGGCCTAGGAGCGTCTTTAGTGTCGCGCAAAAAACTGAGCGCGGTGGGAACTCCTTGCGCCGCCTTCGGCACTGCAAGCATGCAAGGGATCCTTCGACTTCGCAAGACGCGCACTGCGTGCGCGTCTTACTTCGCTCAGGATGACAGTACGTTCTTGACAGTCTACTTTTCGTTCCGATGCTTCGATCAGTGGCCGGGAATGATGGCCGTTTTGATGTCGCCGCCGCGGTTCAGCATGTGGCGAAGGACCTGCTGGAGTCGCGACAGCGGGGCTTCGCCGGTGATGTAATCCGTCGGCCGGATTTTCTTCGCGGCGATCAGGCCGAAGGCGCGGCGCACGGTTTCCGGAGTGTGATGGAAAGTAGCTTTCAGCGTGATTTCCGAATAGTGCAGGCGATTGGTATCGAGCTGCACTTTGGATCCGCTGGCGCATCCGCCGAAAAAGTTTACGGTGCCGCCTTTGCGGACCATTTCCACTGTCCACTCCCAGGCTTCGGGACGTCCCACTGCCTCGATCACGACATCACAGCCGCGCTTCTGTGGAGTGAGCGCGCGCACGGCCTCAATCACGTTGGGAACTTTGGTGGTCTGAACAATTTCGTGAGCGCCCATGTGCTTGGCGGCGACGACCTGTTCGTCGCGCTTCACGACGGCGATCACGTTGCAGCCGATGGCGCGGGCTACCTGGACGAACATGAGTCCGATGGGGCCGCCACCGATGATGGTGACCGTGTCACCGATCTCAACTCCGGTTTCGTGCAGGCCGCGCAGGACGCAGGCCAGAGGCTCCGTCATGGCCGCGTCTTCGAAGCTCACGTTTTGCGGGATCACCAGCATGTTGGCTTCAACGATGCGGCGCGGGACGCGGATGTATTCCGCATAGGCTCCATTATTGAAGAGCAGGTCTTCGCAGAGATTTTCCTGATGCTTGGAGCAGTAGAAGCACATCTGGCAAGGGGCGGAATTCAACGCCACCACGCGCTGGCCCTTCTTGAAAGTGAGGACGCCCTCGCCGACTTCCTCGACCACTCCGGCCAACTCGTGTCCGAACAGCGCGGGTGGCACGATCATGCGGGCGTGGTAGCCGCGCTGGTAGACCTTGAGGTCGGTGCCACAGGTGAGCGCAACCTGCACCTTGACCAGGACCTCGCCCTTTTCAACGCGAGGGATGGGCACTCGTTCAATCTTGAGATCTTCTTTGCCGTACAGGACGGCAGCCGTCATTTTTCCATTCACTGATTGCTTCCTTGCCCTCAGGGGCTAAAGCCCCGACTTCTTAAAGGCCCTTACGGCACGGCTAAAGCCGTGCCGTTCCCGATCTACTGATCAAACACATTTCATTCAGACCCAGGCCATCCCGGGCTGAATTACGACTTTCATCGACGCAGGCTGCGGATGAGCCGCGAGTTCCAACGCTCGTGTAGCTTCGGGCAGCGGAAACCGATGACTGATCAACTGTTCCAAATCCATTTCGCGGTTCATCACAAATCGAACCGACTCCTCCTGCAAATCCACCGAGGCGCTATAAGAGCCGACCAGCGCCTTCTCATCGACGCAAATCGCGGCCGGATCGATGACCACTTCTCCCCGCTGCGTTTGCGCGAATAACAGCACGCGCCCGCCGGGACGGGCCGCATCCATCGCGGGACGAATCAGGGCATTGCTGCCCACAGCCAAGATTACAGCGTCGACCCCTCGGCCTTCGGTCTGCTGCCGCACAGAACGAACCGCGTCCTGTTGCGACGCATCGATCAAACTCTTGAATCCAAGGCTTTTAGTTATTCTAAGCCTCTCGGGATACAAATCGGAAGTAATAACCGTGGCCCCTGCCCTACGCGCCAGGACACTTAGTATGATGCCGATGGGCCCCTGCCCGATGGCTAACACGGTCTCGCCGGGTTGCAGGCGGAGGGCTTCAATCCCTTTCATGCAGGTGTTCACAGGCTCCACGAAGCAGGCCTGCTCGAAGGAGACTGCTTGGGGGATCTTTACGGTTCCTTGTTCGACGATCCAATCCATCACGCGAACGTATTCCGCGAAGCCTCCGCCGGAAGGCTCGAAGCCGGCGGTGCAGCCAACTTTCTTGTAGGTTAGGCACTGAGCAAAAGTCTTGTGCTGGCAGTAATAACATTGGCGGCAGGGGATGTGATGAAAGACCACGACCCGGTCGCCGGGCGCGAACTTCTTCACGCCGGCGCCTACAGCCGCCACCACACCGGAAGTTTCATGGCCGAAGATGCGCGGGGCGGAGTGAGATCCCGAAGCGATCTTTTTCAGGTCGGTGCCGCAGACGCCGCAGGTGTGTACGCGCAACAGTAACTCGCCGACGCCAATCTCAGGGACCGGAACCGTTTCGAGGCGGACGTCGTTGACTCCACGGTAAACCGCCGCCAGCATGGTCGCGGGAATCGACTGGCTGCGGTCTTCGATTGCGAGTTGTCCGGCAATGCCCATCAGAGGTTAGATGATCCCGGCTCGGCGTGCGCTTCACGCGCCATCTTCAACGGGACTATCGATTAAGCACCTGCGAGTTATTTCCCGGAACCATCTGGATTTCTGGGATCCGCATTTCTGAACTCCACCGCCAACGTCATCGAATCGAGATAAGGCGAATCCGGCGGCGTGAAATGATATGCCTTCACCTGAAGCACCACATAAAAACTGTCCACTTTGATGATTCGCTTCGCGCCCACGGGAACGCGGGCAAAGTTGCCGGGCTCCAGCCGCCACAAAGCATTCTTGACATCGTCGGACGGCATTTGCGAAGTCAGCAGCACGTTATCGTAAATGGGATGGTGCAGGTCGGCCAACTTCACTTGCCAGGAGGTGATCTTGGTATCGCCCTCGGGGCCTTGCGGGACGATCGAAAAGGTGTAACGGTCGGCGCCCTGCAAATCTTTAATGCGCTCCCGGTAAACGGAGTTTTGCGGCGTGAGTTTGGCCTCAAAGGTCTGTTCCATGACGCGGGTCGCGCCTTGGCGGAAGCTTTCCGCATAGACCGACGTGGCCGTCGATTGCGCGGCCAGAGGGACCGTCACGCAGAAAACGAGCGGAACCAGCAGGCGCAGTTTCATTTGCGACTCCCAGCAGGCAATTCGCTTGTGACGGCGTTGGGGTGAGGAGGCGTGAGTAGTTGGGATGATTCGGTCATATCTTGTTTTAGGCGCTCGAGCTTTAGGCGCTCGAGGTGGTGGCCCAACGCCCTTGCGGCTTTGCGGCTGTTGTTGGCAAGCGCGGCGACGCGAGCCCACAGCCATGGCCGCAGGCTCACAAAGAGCGCAAGGCTCGTTGTGCTGAAGCGGCCTTGTGCGTCAATGAAACGGGCCATGTGCGGCATTTCAAAATTTGATTCATCGGAGATTACTTTGATCGCGCCGAACTTGATGGCGTGGGCGCGGGCTGCGGCCGCCACGCCAGCCGCTTCCATGTCCACGGCCCGCGCTCCGTACGCTTGAGCCAGGTTCGATTTTTGCCCGGCACCGGCGACTGCCGTGAACGTCACGAGCACACCTTCTCCATTCCCGCCTTCGAGCTTGACGCGGCTTCCGTCGCGAGCATCAATCACGAGAGCCGGTCTGAAAATATCTGCTACGTGCAAAGACGCATCGAGCGCGCCCGCAAATCCGACCGACAGCACCTGCGTGGGGCGGTACAACGCGAGCACTGCTTCGGCTGCGCGGCGCGATGCATCCACGCCGATTCCGCCACACACGACAACCATCTCATCGCATTCGAAGAAAGTAAATTTGCGGCCTTCGTACTCTTGCTCGGTACGGCGACAGCTCCGTGTCAGGCCGCTGACCTCGCGTTCGAGCGCGGCGACGATGGCGAGTCTAGACATAGCCGTTGGCTCGGAACCAATCGACTGCACGACGCAACGCCGCATCCGCGGGGACGGTCTTCCATCCCAGCTCGCGCCCCGCTTTGTCGGAGCTGGCCCACATCTTCTTCTTTCCCATGCGGACGGTTTCGATGGTGGCGCGCGGCTCGCGTCCCAGCAGGCGGCCAGAGAGCGTCTCATCCACTGCGCCGGCTGCGTAGGCGACGAAGTAGGGGAGTTTCACTTTCGGCGACGGCAGGCCGGAGATCGCGCCCAGCTTGTCGAGAATCTGTTTCAACGTGAGGTCCTCACCACCCAGAATGTACCGTTCGCCGCTCTTGCCTTTCTCGAGAGCGGCAATGTGTCCGCGCGCGCACTCCCGGACATCGACCAGATTTAGTCCCGTTTCAACATAGGCGGGAAACTTGCGCTTCAGAAAGTCTACGACGATTCGTCCAGTGGGAGTTGGTTTGATATCCTGCTCGCCAACAGGGGTGGTGGGATTCACCGTGACGACGCGCATGCCGCTACGGCCAGCTTCCAGCGCCAACTGTTCGGCCATAAATTTCGAGCGCTTGTAATGGCCGATCATGTCGGCCAGCGAGACGGGAGAATCTTCGTCGGCGGGACGGCCGTTGCCGGTGAAACCCATGGTGGCCACGCTCGACGTGTAGACCACGCAACGGACAGTGTTCTTGTTCTTGCGCGCAGCTTCAAGAATTGCCCGCGTGCCTTCCACGTTAGAGTGATACATTTCCGCCGGGTCGCGCACCCAAAGCCGGTAGTCGGCAGCCACGTGAAAGATTACCTCGCAGCCGGACATCGCTTTTTCGAGCGATGCGGAATCGCGAAGATCACCAGTGACGGTTTCGGCTTTCAGGCCTTCCAGATTCTTCAGATTGCTTGTCGGGCGAACCAGCAGCCGCAGGTCGGCTCCCTGGTCCGATAAGGCGCGGGCCACGTGGGAGCCTAGGAATCCGGTTGCGCCGGTGACGAAAGCTAGCATGATTCAGCAGTTAGCGCTGGACGGTTAGAAGCTGGCACTTAATCCGTAATTGGAATTCCCGATTGGGGGACAACTGGGTGAGATGCACCGGACGCCTCAGCTCCCGCAGGTAGTCTCCCAGCTCCTCGTGCGCGGCTTCCGCCCGTCTCACTCCCACCCGCCTCCAACCTCGCCACACAGGCAGAGTATTCCTCGGTCCCCAACGGCCGCTTGGTGTTATATCGCTGCTCCGGCGAGTAGGGGAAGTTCTTCGCCAGATGTTGCAGCAGCAGCTTGCTGATCCTGGCCGCGTGCCACCACGCCGTGTAATACACAACGCAATTGTCGAACTCCGTTATGCGGCTCATGTCGCACTCATCTACGTTTACAAAGTTCCAGTTCGACGCCGCAATTATCGCGGTCCCCAGGTCCACACCCGACAGATCCATATCGCGCAAAACCAAGCCCGACAGATCCACTGACACTCCAGCAGGCGCAGCGTTGTGAAGCAGCCCCGCCAGTTTGCTCGACAAGAACGATTGTTGCTCACTGTACAACTGGAACAGCTTGCGATCCTTTTCACTCAGCTTCGCCGTATCAGACGACGCCGTCTGCTCATCCCATATCGGAGTAGCAATCAGGAAGTACGAGGAATCCACCTCCTTGCACAGCCTCCGGATCTGCGGCATGTTGTCGTAGGTCAACGGATTCAGCATCTCCATGTACAGCGTCTGAAACTCGGCCATGGTCTCCCGCGCCAGGAGCATGGTCACCGCCGTCTCCAAAACCCACGACCGGTAGGGCTCTTCGCGGAAGGTATTAATGAGGGCTGCTGCCGTCGAAATCCTCTCCGAGGTCTGAAGGTCCTTCAGCGCGTCCGTGAACCGTTGCTTCTCCTTCCGCTTGGCTTCGGCCTCAGCCATGGCTCGCCTGTCGTCCCTTTCGATCTTTTTTTGTCTAGCGTCCTCCGCGGCCTCTATTCGTCTGTCCCGCCGCTCGCGCTGCGCCTGCTGTATCTGGAAGATCAGCGTTCCCGCCAGAATCAGGGTCGTAAAAAGCGGAGTGAACGCGATGAACGTTTCTTTCCAGTGGCTGCCCTGTGAGTTCTGCAAATCCCATCTCAGTTTTTCCCGCTCCAGCGCCAGCTTCTCTGCGTTCGACCGCGCCTGTTCCAATCCAGCAGCCTTCTCCAGCAACACAGCTCCCTTCGCCACGTCGTCTGGCACGCCGCTCGCAATCAACCGATCCGCCGTCGCACGAATCTCCGCCGCCTCTCGCCTGGCAGCCGCGTCCCGAGCATCCTCAGCATTCTGGGCCCACGTCAGCGCACCAAGCCCACCTAACAACAGCAACGCCCACCGCGTCATGCGCTTCATCCGCATGTTCCCGTTGGTTGTTCCAGCAATTCGCATCAGGTGCAACTTTTCTCCATGACCTTGGCATACGTCGTCAGCGCCAGCAGCGGGAAGTATTGGCGGTAGAGGTGATACTTCAGATAGAACACGCGGGGGAAACCGGTGCCGGTGAAGAACGGCTCGTCCCACGATCCATCTTCCCTTTGCGTGCGCAGCAGGTAGGCGATGCCGCGGGCCACGGAATCGCTGCGGGTGTCGCCGACCGCGAGGATTCCTAGAATCGCCCACGCGGTTTGCGACGGGGTGCTGTCGCCAACGCCGCGCAGGGTTGGATCGTCGTAGGAGCCCACGGTCTCGCCCCAGCCGCCATTTGGATTTTGCACCATGCGCAGCCACTCTGCTCCCTGCTGGATGCAGGGTTCGTGGTTGTCCATACCAATCGCTTCAAGGCCACGGAGCACTAACGCTGTGCCGTAGATGTAGTTCACGCCCCAGCGTCCGAACCAGCTTCCATCGGGCTCCTGTTCGTCGCGGATGAATTGGATCGCCCGCTTCACTGCTGGATGGTTCTTGTCGTACCCGTAGGTCGCCATCATCTCAAGGATGCGGCCGGTGATATCCACCGTGGCCGGGTCGAGCATGGCGTTGTGGTCGGCAAACGGAATGTGCTGGAACACCATTTTGTCGTTGTCTTTATCGAAGGATGCGAAGCCGCCGTTCTTGCACTGCATCGAGAGGATCCAATCGATGGCCCGCTGCACGGATTCGCGCTGGTAGCGGCCATTGGGATGCTCGACGCGGCTCAGAGCCAGACAGACCATCGCGCTGTCATCGACGTCCGGATAAAACTCGTTGTTGAATTCGAAGTACCAGCCGCCGGGTTTGCCCTGCTTGTTCTTGATTTGCCAGTCGCCGGCATTGCGGACCTGTTTCTGCAGAATCCAGTCAGCGCACTTGACCATACGGGGATCATTCGCAGGCACCCCGGCTTCGCCGAGAGCGAACATGGCGTAGGCGGTGTCCCAGACAGGAGACATGCAGGGCTGCATGCGGAACGTATCCTCCCCGTTTACTCGCTCCTCGATCCCCAGCTTTTCAAATTCATCAAGCGCCCGGATCACCTGCGGATCGTCGAGAGAATATCCCTGACAGCGGAGGGCGATGATGGCGTTCATCATCGAGGGATAAATTGCGCCCAGGCCGTCGCTCATTTCTAAACGCTCGAGCATCCATTTTTCGGCTTTCTTCAGGGCGATAGAGCGCAGCGGCCGGATGTGGACGCGCTCGAACCAGTGCGTCATGCGATCGAGACAGAGAAAGAAATTGCGCCACGAAAAGATCTTCTTGGACCAGCGGAGGTGCATGTGCGACCCGGCGATGCCGCCGACGAACAGCTCTTCGACGCCCATCTCCCGCGGAATCTTCTTGAACGGCTTTTTGGCGTAGCAGATGGAAAGCGGCACCAGGATGGCGCGCGACCACGATGAGATTTCGTAGATGTTGAACCAGAACCAGTTAGGAAACAGGACGATCTCCGGCGGAATTGCGGGGACGGCATCGTAGTCGTACTGTCCAAAGAAGCACAGATAGATCTTGGTAAATGTATTGACTTCGGTCACGCCGCCGAGTTCGAGGATTTTCTTGCGGGCGCGCTGGAGGACGGGATGATTGGCATCGTATCCTGCGAGCTTGAGGCCGAAGTATGCTTTCACTGAGGCGCTGACGTTGGACGGGCCGGCGGCGTAGATGCTCCAGCCACCGTCTTCATTCTGATGCTGGATGATCCAGTTTGCGGCTTTCTGAAAGCGAGCGGGGTCGCCGGTGCCGAGCAGTGTGTGCAGCAGGATGTAATCGGACTCGAGTGTGGTGTCGGCTTCGAGTTCGCCGCACCAGTAGCCGTCGTCATGCTGCTCCGAAAAAAGAAGCTTGCGGGCGGCGTCCACGGCAGTGCCCACACGGCTGGCCAGACCGTCGATTTTTCCGAAGCGAAGTTGGGGTGCGGAAGCTATATGGGAGTCAGGGGAGTTTGTGTCCATCAATTATGCGGCTCCGTTAATCCGCGGTAGCACTGGCCGGAGCGGCCGCGATGGCCTCGACAATCTCCGGCGGCAGCCCGAAGCGGACGTTTTCCGGCATCACTTCGAGTTCCTGCACGTTGTCGAAACCTTTGGTGGCCAGAAATTTCATGGTTTCCTCCACCAGGCACTCTGGCGCGGAAGCGCCGGCCGTGAGCGCGATGGTCTTCACGTCTGTCAACCAGTCGGCCTCAATGTCTTTGTAACTATCGATAAGGTGCGAGTTCGTGCCCAGGTTCCGTGCGACCTCGACCAGACGATTCGAGTTTGAACTGTTTTCCGAGCCCACCACCAGTAGCAAGTCAGCGTCGGAGGCTACCTCTTTCACCGCGACTTGCCGGTTTTCCGTCGCATAGCAAATATCCTGTGCCGCCGGGCCTTTGATGTTGGGAAACTTCTTCTTCAGGGCGGCGATGATGTCTTTGGTTTCGTCGAGGCTGAGTGTGGTCTGCGTGAGATACGCGACGCGGTTCGGATCGGGCACCGTCAGCGACTTCACCTGCTCGGGGTTCCCGACTACTTGGGTGACCAGCGGAGCCTCGCCCAGCGTTCCGACCACTTCGTCGTGATCGTGGTGGCCGATCAGGATCAAAGAATAGCCTTCCTTGGCAAACTTGACGGCTTCTACGTGGACCTTGGTGACCAGCGGGCAGGTAGCGTCGATCACGCGCAGGCCGCGGCGGGCGCTGTGCTCGCGCACTTCCGGTGAGACGCCGTGGGCGCTGTAGATGACGCGCTCGCCGTTGGGGACTTCGTCTTCGCTATCGACGAAGATGGCCCCTTTGCCGCGCAGTTCGTCCACCACAAAGCTGTTGTGAACGATCTCTTTGCGCACGTAAATCGGCGGCCCGAAGGCTTCGAGCGCGATGCGGACTACGTCGATGGCGCGCACCACACCGGCGCAGAACCCGCGCGGCTTTAACAAAAGCAAGGTCTTTCCCTGACTATTTGGCAATATCAAACTCCCGTTGTTGTGATGGCCTTAATGATTGTCCCCAGAACATTTAAGATGCAAAATCAGAGCGCGAAACCTGTACGGTCAGGGTACACGAACCCCATTGTGGCGATAGTAATAAACTACCGGAAAGTACCCTTGTGGTCAACGTAAGCCAAAGAAACGGCGGGGATTAGCAGTGGATGGTAAGAATTCAATGGTGGACGGTATCGGTGAGAAAACTACTCCCATCCCTCCAACTCTTCCGGGGGTAGGGGCTCGAAAAACTCAGGCCCGATTTTGATCTTCCCTTTCCAGGCACCGGGCTTGCGTTCAAGCTGCTCTTTCTCGATCGCCACCAGGCGCACTACGGGCTTCTTCCCTCGCACGATGACAACCTCCTCGCCCTGGAGGCCTTCTTGATCAGCCGCGAGAGTTGCGCCTTCGCCTGTTGGATGGTGACTGTCGCCATCTGATCATGTTAAATCACTCTGATTGGCCAAACCAGTGACTTATGGCTAGTGGTGGGCTGTTTGGACTCTGTTGGCTCCGTGGTATGATCTCGCCCTCCCCTAATTCCCCGCCGGAGGCATGTCCCATGTACAAGACTCTAACCGTCGCTGTTCTTCTGCTGGCAGCTTTTGCATTCACCTCAGGCAGCAGGTCTGCCGACGCTTCTCCCGTCACTTCTGTCAGTGCGCCCATCGTTGCGAAAGGTAAGGTGCTCAATCAAACCGTTCCTATCCCGACTACAACGATTTTCACGCCTGTGCAGACTGGACTCTATCGGCTGTCGGTTTATGGCACCCTGACCACGGGCGCGCAGAATACCAACTCCAATTGGTTATTTAGTCCAATTTGGATCGACGATTCAGGAGTTTCTTCCAGCGCGGGCCAAATTCTGTTTTCCAATAACGGACAGCAAGGATCGTTCTTTTGGAGCCAAGTAAATACTATTGGCGCTTCAATTGTCATCGAGGCCAAGGCTGGGACTGCGATCAGTTACAACGTGACGCAGGGCGGGCCGCCAGACGGTAGTGTCTATTCCCTCTACTACACGCTTGAGCGGCTGCAGTAGTTAACTCTTTTGGCATGGTTAGCCAGCTTCAGAACCGCCACTACCAGACGATGGCTTGGTTTGATTTTGGGGTGGCCGTATGTGCAGGGGAGGTCCCTCGTCCCGCTGATGAAAACGCGGGACGTCGGGATGACGCCGCTAAGAATCTCTAACGCTTCGTCAGCTTCCAGGTTCCGTTGAACAACGTAGTGGCATTCTGGCCGCCGAACATGACGAGTTGCTGGCTGGATTCGTCGTAGGCCAGTCCCAGCGACACGCGCCCTGGAGGATTGATCTGCGGGGTAAGCTTCAACCAGTCCGTGCCGGTCCAGACCCAGGTTTCGCTAAAGTTCGAGCTGTCGAATCCGCCTGTGATGATGACTTGTTGCAAGGCGGTATCGTAGGTCGATCCGAGATAGTAGGTGATATCGGGCTGCGTGACGGGAAACTGCTCGGTCCAGTTCGTTCCGTCAAAGGTCCAGGTGTTGAGGGGATTTAGATCTCCCAGGCCGCCCCAGAGCACGACGTTCTTGTGCACTGGATCGTATACGGCAGTGCCAGCGCCTCGAGCATAAGGGTTTGTCGTACAAGGCACTTGAATCCAGTCGCTCCCGCTCCACCGCCAGGTTATGCCCTGAAAGAGAAAGCCGTCGAAGCCTCCAAACTGATCCACACGGCCGCTGAGAGGATCGTTGAAGAGCATGGGTAGCGTGACCGCAGTGGGCACTGTGGCCGGGTTGGCCTGAGTCCACGTGCTGGTGGCGCCATCCCACAGCCAGGTGTCGCCGAGATAGTTCGACCCGTCAAATCCGCCGAACAGAACCACTTTGCCGGTGACGCGATCGAAGCCGATACCCGATGCAGCACGTGGGGACGGGGCATTTGCGGTGGCGATCTTCGTCCATGTAGTGCCATCCCATGTCCAAGTGTCGTTGAGATAGCTGGTGGCATCGTAGCCGCCAAAGAGAATAATTTTCTGGCTCACGCCGTCGTAAACCATGGCCATCGCTCCGCGGCCGGAGGGCCAGTTGGGAGGACTGATTTTGAGCCAGTGGGTCGCCGGGTCGGCGGCGAGCGATAGAGAAGTCAGCCCGACCAAAAGAGTCGCAACCGCTACGTAAGACAAATAATTTCGTCGGTGATTGTGCAAGAGGTGTCCTCGTCCACTGAAATGAACTGCGAAGGAGGAGAACCATAACAAAGCGCCGAATTTTCAGCTAGAGCCAAAAGGCTCTCCCGGCCGGTGGGCTAACGCGAAGAAATCGACCAATGACTTGAACGCATTGCCGCAGTTGCGCCGTCAGCCATTCGATTTGATCATTTGTTCCGCGTGCTTGCGCGAAGTGTCGGTCAGCTTGGCGCCGCTGAGCATGCGGGCGACTTCCTCGGTGCGCTCTTCGCCCGCAACGGCGCGGATGATGATACGCGTGCGGCCGCCTCGTTCCTTCTTTTCGATTACGAAGTGATGGTCAGCGAAGGTGGCGATTTGCGGCAAGTGCGTAACACACAGCACCTGATGGGAGCGGGCCAGGGCTTTCAACTTCCTGCCAACGGCTTCGGCGGCGCGGCCTCCGATGCCGGTATCGATTTCGTCGAAGACCAGGGTACGCTGGGCGGCACGACGTTCGGCCGGGTTCGTGGTGCTAGCTTTCGCGGGCGAGGGCCCCTTCGGCTGTCGCTCAGGGCAGGTCCGCGCCACACGCTCCGATCCCGCTTCCACGCTCACCTTCAGCGCCAGCATCACGCGGGACAGCTCTCCACCCGACGCGATGTGCTCCAGCTGACGCATTGGCTCGCCGGGGTTGGTCGCAATCATGTAGACCACTTGGTCGATTCCAGTCGGGGTCCAGTTCCCTTCTTGCTCGCCCTTTGACATCTCGATGCGAAATGTCGACTTCATCGCCAGGTCGCTGATTTCCGCCTCGACCAGCTTCTCCAGTTTCCGCGCCGCTTCTTCGCGCTTTTTCGAGAGCGAGCGCGCTGCGCGTAGATATTGCTCGGCGGCCTGCGCCAGTTGGACACGCAGGTCGCGCAGGATTTCGTCCTTGTTTTCAATCTCCGAAAGTTTGCGGGCCACATCGGCTCCGAAAGCGATCACATCCTCGAGGGTCGGACCATACTTCCGCTTCAGCCGGTCCAGCAACGCGAGACGGTCTTCGACCTCCGCCAGATGTTCGGGCGAGGCATGAATGCCGCCGGCGTAATCGCGCAGCGTCGCTCCTACATCCTCCACGCTGATGCGCGCGGTCTCAAGAGCTGCGAGAGCTTCCTGAAACCTGGGCTCGTAGCGCGCCAGCTCCTCGACTTGCTTTTGCGCCGCCCGCATCGAGGAAGACGTCGAACCGTCGCCCTCATACAGCAGATCGAAAGCCTGCATGGCAGCGTTGTAAATCTTTTCTGCGTTGGCGAGGACACGCTTCTCGGTTTCGAGTTGCTCGTCCTCGCCGGCTTGCGGCTTGGCCTCTTCAATCTCCCGGCGCTGAAATATCCACAAATCGACCAGGCGCAGGCGGTCTTGCTCACCATGTTCCAGCTCTTCGATGCGCTCGCGAATTCCCTTCCACGATTCGTATGCCGCTGCCACGGGCCCGACCAGGCTTCCCGCAAACCCATCCAGCAACTCCAGGCGGGCTGGAGCGCTGAACGATAGAATCGATTCATTCTGCGCATGGATGGTCGCCAGATGCGGCGCGAGCTGCCGCAGGACAGCGACTGTTGCCGCCTGATTGTTCACGAACACGCGGCCCTTGCCGCCCGCCGCAATTTCGCGGCGGACAATCAGAGAACCATCTTCCGATTCATCCAGGCCATTGTGTTCGAGTACGCTTTCGATCAAATCTCCGGCACTACCTTCGCCTTCGAAAACAGCCGAGACTACAGCACGCTCCGCACCCGCGCGAATCACTTCAGTGGAGGCCTTTTCGCCGAGCAGTAGGGCAAGGGCATCGATCAGAATGGATTTCCCGGCGCCCGTCTCTCCGGTCAGCAGGTTCAGCCCGGAGGCGAACTCCACCGCCGCGTTGTCGATGACCGCGTAGTTCTCCAGTCGCAACTCAACAAGCACGGGCGTCCTCGATTGACGATGCTGAAGTTTTGCGCAGCATACCATGAAAACAGGCGCGCAATCTGTTTCGTTAGATCGAAGCCCTCATCCCGAATGTTCCACCGAACAAGAAAGCCACGGCCGGTCCGAATCAAGTTTTATTTCATCGAAAGGCTGCACTTGGGTGAAAGAAGTCCACGAAAAATGCGCGTACACGTTATGCTTCAGATACGTCTCTAAAATCCCTTGGCTCTCATCATCTATAATCCAAAAAAGGAATCCTCTAAACCCGATGCAATTTCCCTCTTTGCTGGCACTCTTTGTTGGCGGCGAAATCTTCGATCTTCTTTCCACCACTGGCGCCGTCGCCAAGTTTGTCCTGCTCACGTTGCTGGCGTTCAGTCTCATTTCCTGGGCCATCATCCTTACCAAGTGGAGCTTGCTTCGCCGTGCGCGCCTGCAAAGCGGACGATTCCTGCGCGCGTTTCGCAAAGCCCAGCGCTTGCAGGATATTGCCACGGTCGCGGATCAGTTCCGTCCCAGCCCGCTGGTGGGCGTTTTCGACGGTGGATTTCAGGAATACAAACGTCAGCTTTCTGGCCCCGGCGCCTCGCTCCGAAGCCTTACCGCAGTGCAGCGCGGCATGCAGATCGGAGCGTCGGAGGAGATCACGCGCCTCGAGCGCAACGTTCCCTGGCTCGCCATCACCGCCGCAGTCACCCCGTTTATCGGCCTCTTTGGAACGGTCTGGGGCATCATTGACGCTTTTCACGGCCTCGGAACCGCCGGGGGTGCAACTCTGCGGGCGGTCGCTCCGGGCATTTCCGAAGCTCTTATTACCACCGCCGCCGGACTCGCCGCCGCCATTCCTGCCGTCATCGCCTACAACCTCATCGGCAACTCGATCCGCGTGTTCGCCGCCCGCGGGGACGACTTTTCCCTGGAAGTTCTTAACGCCATTGAAAGCATGCAGCCGCAGCCCGCGGTCGAAGTGAGGCGCTGATGGCTTTCACCTCCTCCAACGGCCGCACCCAAACCGCGCTCGCTGACATCAACATCACTCCGCTGGTCGATGTCGTTCTCGTCCTGCTCATCATCTTTATGGTGACCGCGCCTGTCTTGCAGTCGGGCATTGAGGTCAGCGTACCCAAAACGCGCACCGTCAAGGAAATCAGCGAAGAACGCACAGTCATCACCATCAACAAGGATCAGCGCGTCTTCCTCGGCAACGACGCCGTAAACATCAACCAGATCGCCGCCAAGCTGCGGCAGAAGATTCGCGACCCCCGCAACCAGTTCATCTTTATTCGCGCCGATGAGAACGTCCCTTTCGGCGCGTTCGCCACCGTCATGGACGCGGTGAAGCAATCGGGAATCACCAACGTGAGCATCGTCACTCAGCCCCTCGAGCAAGGTGGGACGACACAAAATGGCGTCAAACCCTGAAATATTTTTCGAGCATGACAGTTGGGGACGCGCCCTCGCCTGGTCAGCGGGCTTCCACATGGCGCTCACCGGCCTCATCCTGATCTACTCCGTCATTTTCACCGGAGCACGGGGTGAAGGCTGGGGTGCGGGTGGCGGTGGTTCTGCCATGGGAGTCACTCTGGTCGGTACCGTTCCCTTGCCCGCCACGCACGCGGCCACGCAGAATGTTCTGGCCAATGAATCGAAAGGAGTGACCAAGTCTCAACCCAAGCCGGAGGAGAAAGAGCCCGACGCCATTGAGATTCAGGGCAAGAATTCCAAGATTAAGCCCAAGAAGACTCCCACTGTCACCATAGAAAAGCCACAGCCCGAGCCCGAGCCGGAAACCAATCAAGTTGCGTTCGGCGAAGGAGGTCCAGTCAGCGGACCTTATGGCAGCTTTAACGCCGGCGGCGCCAAAGGCGGCTTCGGTGTCAGCGGCGGCGCAGGTGACTTCGGCACAAGGTTCGCCTGGTACGTTCAGAACATCCAGCGGAAAATTTCTGAGAACTGGTTGAAGTACGAAGTCGATCCCCGGATCACCAGCGGGCAGCGTGTCTACATCACATTCGATGTGGCCCGCGACGGCCACCCCTATAACGTGCAGGTCGAACAGTCCAGCGGAGTGCCCTCGCTCGATGTATCGGCCAGCCGCGCCCTGCAGCGTATCGACACTTTCGGCCCGTTGCCGCCGGATTACAGCGGCAGCAAGATTTCAGTGGAGTATTGGTTCGATTACAGCAAGAAATAAACTTGCGAACTTATGCGCCAGGACGGCATCCATTAAGGGAGCATACACGACGGGAAAGCGGTAGGGCATCCACCTGATTATTCTTGAGGTTCCGTATTCGCGACTATGATGGATCGTAACTTGCCAATGAGAACATATCGGACTACGATATTGTCGTACGCAGTACCCTTTTGCTCGGGTTCGCGTAACCGCTCTAGACGGATGGACGATAGAAACAACAAAGCCCCGCATTCGGTTTCCGTTGGTTCCACTCCGATGAGCGCCCTGACTATTCTGGTTCTGCTCTACGCTTTCCTTGCTTCCAGTTCTTCGTTTGCCCAGGATTGGGTGCGGACTGGTTCCGGCCTTGGCGTAGATAAGGTCCGCCTCGCAGTTCCCGACTTCAAGCCCTCCGCCAGCGATGCCCAGAACACCCCGCTGCTGAAGACGTTTAATGATACGTTCTGGAGTGACCTGGACAACTCCGGCGTCGTCGAACTTATTTCCAAAAGCTTTTATCCTCTGCAAATTCCAGGTCAGCCCGCCGAAGTCACCTTCGGGCTCTGGAGCGCTCCTCCTCCCAACGCCGCCATGCTGGCCTTCGGCAACCTTGGCGTCGCCAATGGAAAAGTCACCGTTCAAGGCTGGCTCTACGACGTAAAGAATACCGCCTCGCCGCAGGTTCTGGGCAAGCAATATGCCGACGTCGCCACCGACGACGCGACCCGCGTCATCGCCCACAAATTCGCCGACGAAATTATCTTTCGTTTGGGCGGCGGCATTGCCGGCATTGCCGAAAGCAAAATCTATTTCGTCAGCGATCGCACCGGCCACAAGGAAATCTGGGTGATGGATTACGACGGCGCCAATCAGCGCCAACTGACACACCAGAACTCCATCTCTCTTTCGCCCCGCATCTCTCCCGACGGCTCCCGCCTTGCCTTCAGTTCCCTGACCAAGACCGGTTGGGACATTCTGATGTACTCGATCGACCTCAACCGTGTGGTCAGCTTTCCCCGCTTCGGCGGAACCAATCTTGCCCCTGCATGGTCGCCCGACTCCACCCGCCTCGCACTCTCGTCTTCCCACGGCGGCAGCTCCGAAATCTACGTCTGCGATGCCAACGGCGGCAATCTGCATCGCATGACCGACAACCGTGGTCCGGACGTTTCACCTTCCTGGAACCGCAAGACCGGGGCGCAAATCGCCTTCGTCAGTGGCCGCACCGGGTTGCCCCAGATCTATACCATGGAAGCCGACGGCACCAACCAGCAGCGCATGACCGATCAGGGCTACGCGGTTTCTCCCAACTGGTCGCCCAATGGACAGTTCCTCGCCTTGGCCTGGATCCGCAAATACGGTCCCGGCGAGCCCGGCGCTTCTGACATCTACCTGATGGACATTGCCAGCAAACAGTGGGTACAACTCACGCACGATGGCGGACGCAACGATTTTCCTTCGTGGGCGCCAGATGGCCGCCACGTCGTCTTTCAGTCGAGCCGCACGGGCAAGGAAGAGATATGGATGATGCTCGCCGATGGCACCAAACTGCATCAGCTGACTTTTACCGGACGTAATTCGCAACCGAACTGGAGTTGGAAATAAAAACACTTCGTCTGAACTCGAAGAGTGATTTTCGGGTTCGCAGGAGGATCTGAAACGTGAAGAGGATTGAAATGAGAGAGAAAAGCTTGAAGTCCGCCGCAACCGTGGTTGCCCTGACTGCTGTTCTGATGCTGGGCGCCTGCCACAAGAAAACAGCTCCGCCACCGCCCCCGCCACCCCCACCCGCGCCGTCGCCGACTGCGTCAATATCCGTGAGTCCAGACACCATTCAGAAGGGACAATCCGCCACTCTGACCTGGCAGACGTCCAATGCCACAGACGTGTCCATCGATGGCATTGGGGCGGTTCAGCCCAGCGGATCGCAGCAGGTCACTCCGGCCGACTCCGCCACTTATCATCTTGTCGCCAAAGGCACCGGCGGAACCCAGGAGGCGAGCACCCGCCTCACCGTGACCCAGCCACCCCCACCGCCGCCTCCTCCACCTGCTCCCTCGGCTACTGAGGCTGACCTGTTCGGGCAAGACATAAGAGACGTTTATTTCGACTACGACAAGTCTGCCATTCGCGCCGACCAGCAGGCTTCCTTGCAGGCCGATGCGCAATTCCTCAATCAACACTCCAGTATCAACTTCACGATTGAGGGCCATTGCGATGAACGCGGCTCCACGGAATACAACCTGGCGCTGGGCGACCAGCGTGCCTCGGCCGTGAAAAACGCATTGGTCGCGGCCGGAATCAGCGCCAGCCGCATTAAGACGATCAGCTATGGCAAGGAAAAGCCGTTCTGCTCGGAATCGAACGAAGCCTGTTGGCAGCAGAACCGCCGCGGCCACTTCGTCTATCAGCGGTAGACAGACCTCACTGCCTGGCCGGGTCACGGGACCCGGCCAGGCAGCTTCCCATCCACAAAGCCAAGAATCCGTCTAGAATGGGCTCAGGAAACTTTCGCTATGACTCTACGACGCTGTACCACTCTTCTCGCCCTGCTTTCCATTCTTTGGCTCACGGTCACCCCGGCTTGGGGCGTCAGCAAAGAAATGATCCAACTGCAAACTCAAGTCCAGCAACTCCAGGAGCAGATGACCGCCATGCAGCGCGGCTTCGACGAGCGCATGGGGGTGATGAAGAACCTGGTCGAGCAGAATACGGATGCGGTGAACAAGGCCACGGCCGCGGTTACCACGCTGCAAACTACACTGCAAAAACAGCAGGGTGACTCAGCTACGCACGTCGACCAGCTCTCCGGCCAGATCCAGTCGCTCAACGATACGCTCGACGAATTGAAGGCTCGCCTGGCGAAAGTAAGCAAGCAACTCGAGGACATGCAATCGTCGCAGCAGAGTCTGGCCGCGCAGCAGGCCACAACGCAGGCGCAGCAGCAGGCTGCCGCTTCGGCTCCTCCCCCGGACGTGCTTTACAACAACGCTTTGCGCGATTACAACGGCGACAAGAACGATCTCGCCATTCAGGAATTTTCTGACTACATCAAGTTCTATCCCAACACCGATCTCGCCGGAAACTGCTACTTCTATCTCGGCGAAATTCAATTCCGCCAGGGCAACTACCAGCAGGCCGCGAAAAGCTACGACCAGGTTTTGCAAAGCTTTCCGACCGGAAACAAAGCCGCTTCCGCGCAGTTGAAAAAAGGGTTTTCGTTGATTGAACTCGGCAAGCAGGACGATGGGGTAGCGGAACTTCGCCACGTCATCCAGCGCTATCCCAAGTCCAATGAGGCGTTGCAGGCCCGAGAGCGCCTGCGCAAATTGGGCGTGGCAACCCGCCCCGGCATATAGTTTCGTTGCTTCAGGAGTTTCTACCGTGACCAGGATTTCCGATAACGATCCCGACCGCGCCAAAGGCGCCACTGAAGGCGAGAAGCATGACCACGATGGCAACCTCGGCCTCTCTGAACAACTAGGCCACCGCGACCAGGACTCCCGAATCAAAGGCGCTGACACAGACTTTCCCGAGCCCGGCGAAAACCCCGAGCATTCTGGTGAAGCCAGCAAGTCAAAGGATTTTGCAAAGAAGACTGGAAAGAAGTGATCAATCGCTAGTGGTTAGAAGACCCTGTGCCCAAGTGGTGTGACTGGCCACTGAACACTGATCACTGGCCCCTGGCCACTGCTCTTAAATCGTCATCGCTCCGACTTCTTTTTCCACTTCAGCAATGTCGACCATGACGATAGCGTCCCAGGGACAGCCATCGAGGAAACAGCCATCCGGACCTTTGCTGAGGCACTTCTTGCAGCCGATACAGAGAATGGGATCGACCGCGATGCGCCCGAAGGGTGTGCTGTCTTCATCCGCCACCCAAAACATGCAGTCCTCCACAGGACAGTACTCAACGCAGGCAGGCGAGCCGGCGCATCCCGTGCAGCACTCGGTGATGACCGCCAGTTCCTTCGGCTTCTTCTTCCGCGGAGTGGTCAGGCCTTTGGACCTGGGTTCAGACTTCATCTCGTCGGGAACCATGCCGACGGCTTTGGTGGCGCCGGGTACAGGAGGCATGCGGCGATTATAACGTGAAGGGCGCGGATTGCGAACCAACTTTCGTTTCGAACACCACCCTCGCGGCCAGAAGGTTTTGAACTCTGGCTTCGCTTATAATTCGAATGTTCAATGTCTTACACTCCCCTGCAAGACGCAATTCGCGCGCAACCCGGGAATCAATCGTTCCCCACAGCGGACTATCGCGGCGCCACGACCGCCGCGCGCTTTGCCGATCCTCAACTCGAGTTCGCAGCCCTGGTGAACGGCTGCGGAATCTATGACCTGGGGTTCCGCGCCAGGATTTCGCTCACCGGCGGCGACCGCGTGCGCTGGCTGAATGGCATGGTCACCAACAACATTCGCGATCTCGCCGCCGGCCACGGCGTGTATGCTTTCCTGCTCAGCCCGCAGGGCCGCATTCTCGGGGACATGTTCGTTCATAACCATGGCGAGGCGCTCATTGTCGAAACTGATCGCAGCCAGATCGAGAAAATCGCGGCCACCTTCGACCATTACATCATCATGGACGACGTGGAAGTGACGGACGTCAGCGACCAGCAGACTGCTCTGGGGCTGACGGGACCAAGGTCGCGCGCCATCCTGAATCTCGCGGGAATTGAGGTCCCCAATCTGAAGCCATTGCAGATGATCACGCCGCGTTGCAACTGCGACTGTGGCTGCTTGCAGTGCACGGTGATCCGCGGCGAGCACGAGTCGCAGGAATCGTACGAAATCTGGCTCGCGCCCAACGATGCTTACAAAACCTGGCAGGCTCTGCTCGCCGCTGGAGCAACGCCCGTGGGCAGCGAGGCCCTGGAAATGCAGCGCATTGTCACCGGCATTCCTTTGTATGGCGTGGACATTCGCGAGCGCGACCTTCCCCAGGAAACCGAACAGATGCGCGCCCTCAACTTCAACAAGGGTTGCTACGTGGGACAGGAAATTGTCGAGCGCATCCGCTCGCGGGGCAATGTGCATCGCAAGTTTACCGGCTTCATTGCGGAAGACACGTCGGCAATCGCGGCTGGGGCTAAGATTGTCTCGGATGAAAAAGAAGTGGGCGAGGTCACAAGCGTTGCACGTCTGCGCACGGATTCTGGCGAACGTGAGATCGCCCTGGGATACATTCGCCGCGAGGTCGGCATGCCGGGGCGAGAGGTGACAATCGGGGCGGCCAAGGCTACTGTCACTCAGTTGCCTTTGGAGAGTATCGCTCTTGGGCAAGCGGAGGATTCAGTACTGCACCAGGCTTAAAGCCTTTGACCGCGAAAGGCCGCCAAGGATACGCGAAGGACGCAGAGAAAAACTCATCAACATTCAGCGAGGATATTTACAAGGACAGAATGCTATGGCCGAGAAGAGACAAGAGTCAGGTTTCACGGTAACCGACCGCCGCTTGTTTACCGAGGACGGAGAATTACGCAAAGATGTTTCCGAGGAAGCGGAGGCGCCGAAGGCCTCGGCCTCTCCCGCATCCGTTCCGGCCCCTAAAGAAGCCGCGCCCGCTCCCAGCTCTGTAGCGCCGTTTCCCGCGCAAGTGGACGGAGTCGCCGAGCGGGACATGCCCCTCCCGCCGAGCGCGGCCGAGCAACAAGCTCAGGCCGATGCCTACCACGCATCCTCCAAGGATCTGGACTCACGCGTGGAGCTCAGCGGCCGCTCCGCCAAAGAACTTGAAATGACCTTCGAGCGCTTCCTGGCCTCCCTCTACATGACGGCGATGCTGCAGTTGGGATTGATGCACGAACAAGGCGGCCAGCCTCGCATTGACATCATCGGGGCGCGGCAGACCATCGACACGCTCTCCCTGCTGGCCGACAAGACCAAGGGCAACCTGACTCCGACGGAAGAAACCTTCCTGCAAAACAGCCTCTACGAGGTTCGCATGGCCTACGTGGAGGTGACCAACGCACTATCGCGTCCGCCTCAGCCGGGGACGGCCACGGGAACCAGCGGACGATGACGATCCCGCATTCGCGTCAAAGCATGAAGGTCGGCGCATGAAGGTCAGCGCGTGAGGGTCAGAATATGAAGGCTACGCTCACCGTGCTGGGCAGTGGAACTTCCATGGGCGTGCCCACGCTCGGCTGTGACTGCGCAGTCTGCCATTCCAGCGATCCGCACGACCGCCGCACTCGTCCCTCGGTGATGATCGAGTACGCGGACAAAGTTGTGCTCATCGATACCACGCCTGACTTTTACGCGCAAGCCATCCGCGAGCGCATCACGCGCCTGGATGCCGTTCTCTACACGCACACGCACGCCGACCACATTCTTGGCATCGACGACTTGCGCCCGTTGAGTTACCGTCATAAGCCGGAGAAGTTGCCGCTCTACGCGCGTCCGGATGCGGCAGCCTTTCTGCGCCGCATGTTCAGCTATATCTTTGACGCCGATTACAAGTATGGCAGCTTGCCGCAACTGGAGTTGCGGCCGATCGACGATCCGGTGGATCTTTTCGGAGCGCGCTTCGAGCCCGTCCGCTTGATTCACGGTGAGACCGAGATTTACGGCTTCCGCTTTGGCAGCGCCGCTTACCTCACCGATCATAGCGAGATTCCAGAGGCGTCCTTCCATCAACTGGAGGGGCTGGACATTCTTTTTCTGGATGCGCTGCGGCACAAGCCTCATCCCACGCACTCGACGGTCGAGAATTCGCTGCGTATCGTGGAGCGTGTGAAAGCAAAGCGGGCGTTCTTCACCCACATTTGCCACGATCTGGCGCATGAGGCCACCAACGCTGCCCTGCCGTCGCATGTGCGGCTGGCTTACGACGGCATGAAGCTGGAGTTTGAAATCTAAAACCAGTGGCCAGTGATCAGTGGTCAGTGTAGTCCTACAGAGCACTGGCTTTCTGACCACTACCCACTGGCCACTGACCACTGCTATGCAGGTCTTCCACAAGCTCGAAGATGTGCCGCCGGCATTCGGTCCCTCTCTGGTCAGCGTCGGGAACTTTGACGGAGTGCATCGGGCACACTGTTATGTGCTGGGCGAGATTGTGCGGCGGGCACGGCAGAGCGGGGCCAAAGGCGTGGCGGTAACATTTGAGCCGCACCCCGCGCGAATCCTGCGGCCAGACTCGGGACTGAAGCTGTTGACACCGGTGCCGGAAAAACTGCGCTTGCTCGAAGACACGGGCATCGATGCGGTGCTGCTGCTGCCCTTTGGCCGCGATCTTTCGCTGATGACTCCACGCCAATTCGCCGATCGCATCCTGAAAAAGAAGCTGCATGCGCGAGAAGTGCATGAAGGCTTCAACTTCCGCTTCGGGCACAAGGCCGCGGGCGACGTAAATCTGCTGGCGCAGTTGGGACAGGAGATGGGCTTTGAAGTGAAGATCTACTCTGAACAGAAGCTGCGCGGCGAGCCCGTTTCCAGCAGTCACATCCGGAAATTAATCGGTGAGGGACGAGTCAGCCGGGCCCGGCATCTGCTGGCGCGACCGTTCTGTATTCTAGGTACGCCGGGGCGCGGGCGCGGCTATGGCGCGAAATACACCGTGCCCACCATCAATCTGGCGCGCTATGAAGAGCTTGTTCCCAAAGATGGCGTCTACATTACATGGACGCGCGTGGGAACCGAGCGCTTTGATTCCGTAACGAACGTGGGCAATCGTCCAACGTTTGGAGCTGATTCGTTTGCCATCGAGACCCACTTGCTGAACTTTCATCCTATCGAGCTGACCCCGGAGAGCGAAGTCGAAATCTGTTTTCTTGACCGCGTTCGGGATGAGATCAAATTTCCGTCGGTGGAGGCATTGCGTGAACAGATAGCGCGGGATGTAAAGAAGGCGCGGAGGTATTTTCGACTACTTGAGGACGAAGTCAGGGGAGGTGGACCAGACCGCCACACCATCCGGTCAGAACATAATGGCACTTGACATGCCCTGGGTGGGGCTACATACCATGAGGGCATATCGTCCAGAAGAGGGAAGGGAAATGCAAAGACCAAAGAGATGGGTTGCTTGCATGGTCGTACTAATGATTTGCGCTCTGGCTCCTTCGGTGCGGGCCGGCTGCCCGGGCGTGATTTAGTCTTTTCAGACTACTTGCTCCTGCACCGGGAAGTCGGTGCAAACCACGACCTGCGGACAGTGTCTTGGCGGCGGCTGTCCGAACTGCTCCATTGATGTGCCAGGTAGGGCCTGCGGTGGGTCGTGTTTTGTGGGCCAAGCGTTGCCCGGCTGCGGCGGAATAACTGTAGCCAGGAGCAAGAGGCGGCAATCGTATGAGTTGATTGCGGACAAGCTTGCGGCACCTGATTCAGTGGGCCGGTGTGAGAGCGCTCACGCAAGCAAAGAGTAGCTGACTCCCATTGGTCGCGCAAGGATAGAAGCCGATGAGTAAGTTGAGGTGTGGGGCGGCTTTTCTCGTTACCGTAGCCGCACAGGCAATCGGTCAGTCTGTGTTAGGGCTTGCCGTCACCGAGACCCATCGTCTATCCTCCGCAGGGCAGCTTGTACTGCCGTTCAGGTGCGCCAGCAATGGAGCTATATACGGTCGCTTTCCTTCGGGCGGCCCCCCGCTTTTTCAAGTTCTTGAATTTGCGCCGGACGGATCGCAGAAGGGCAGCTACAGCTATCTCTCTGATCCCGAGTTAAAAGCCGCATTTCTGGAAGACTTCGCGGTGACGGGGAACGGCGAGGTCTACGAGCTCGCTGAAGTGTGGAAGAACCGCGTGTTCGTCGTGACTTTCTCAGGGGACGGACAGATCGCGAACAAATCAGAGCTGGTAACAAGACACCCGGTGAATCTTTCCCACATCGTCGCGTTGCCGGAAGATCGCATCTTCGTATCGGGGAGTCTGGTCGGAGACGAACATGGGAACAACGCGGGCAAGCCGTTCAACGCGATCTTCGACAGGAGCGGGAAACTTCTTCGTGAGATCACCCTGGGAGGAGATCCAAAGCCCAAGGAAGCCAAAGCGGCCGACCGGAAGGGGGATGGCAACCCGGCGGTAAAATGGGGAAGGACTGTTGCCGGCGACGATGGCAATCTCTATGTCATGCGGCAGCGCTCGCCAGCCGTTGTTTACGTGGTGTCGCAGGCAGGGAGCGTGCAGCGGAAGTTGACGATTGCCGCTCCGGTCGAGAAGGCGTTGCCGATCGAACTGGAGGTAAATGGAGGACGGCTGGCGATCGAGTTCTCGGTCGTGGATGCTCCCGACGTCGGCGATACGAGAATCCGAATAGTGAACGCGCAAACGGG
The DNA here is from genome assembly GCA_035568115.1 of Candidatus Acidiferrum sp. Lineage (GTDB taxonomy): Bacteria > Acidobacteriota > Terriglobia > Terriglobales > Acidobacteriaceae > Sulfotelmatobacter. The sequence continues at coordinate 27,561 of DATMOP010000014.1, read as the reverse complement.
TCAGAACATCGCCGACTACTCGGTAACTGCCGAATTGGGCGAGGCTCTGACATGCTATCGAGCTGATGGCGAGTTTACATTCCTTAGGGAAACTGATGGCTGGCCCAGGATCATACAAGCCGCGGGCCGGTGATGAGACCGTTAGACTCCCCGACGTGGGTCGAAACTATTCGCTGGTCAGCGTCTCTTGATTCGCCACGCATTTCCACTTGCCATCGAGGTAGACCCAGGTATCTGTGAAGCGGCCGTGGTGAACGAACGGCTTGCCGTTGTCGGTGCCCTTGGTGCGGTAGGCGCTGGTGACGATGGCGGTGTTGCCGTACACATAGACGCTGGTATCGGTATTCGAGATTTGTTCGGGATTGAAGGAATGGTCCTTCAGGTCGGCGATGTACTGTGCCTTGTTCTGAAGGTGACCGTGGTGATCCACGCTGATAAATGTTTCTGTCAGGATTGCGTCTGCCGCACCCGCATCATGATGCAGTTCTGCCTGGTTCCACGCATTCTCCAGGGCGAGGACCATGGTCTTCTCCGCCGAACTTTTCGCCTTGTCCTGTCCGGTCGCCGTGAGTGCTAGTGCCAGAAGCAGTAGGAACCTCAGCTTGCGTGGCATATCCGGGCCTCCCCTGTCGCAGAATGAATCCGGGTTAATGCGGCAAATAACCTGATTCCATGGGCAATTTGCCATCTACGCGCACCACGTTGATGGTGTTGTCAACGGAGCGGACGTCCACAAAGCCTACGGCCCCCGGCGTCGATTGCACGATCTTGAGTACTTCCGCATCAGAGTCTGCTATCACGATGAAGTCTTTGTGAGCGGCGATCAGTGCCTTTAGTTCGCCGGCGCTAATCTTTGCCAGGCGCTCCAGCGTTTCTGTTTCTCCGGCGGAGTTCTTGTGCAGAACCAGAATGACAGCTTTGCCGTCCGCCCATTTCTTGACCTCAGAGCGGAACATCTTCGACAGGTGAACCGCTGTGATGTTGCCGACGTTGTTGTCTTTGTTGACCACCACCGCCATATGGTGCGCGAAGCATGGGGTGAGGAATGTCAGGAGAAAAGCAAGAAGCACGGCAAAACGCTGAAATCTCATACGCACATCCAGTCTTGTGCATCGTGACCAGACGGTCACACGATAAGGCTAATCAAGAATCGCCGCCCAGGAAGTAAAAACATTGTAAAGCCGTATTGCGCGTACCAAGGAAGGAAACATCCTTGGTCCTTCTGCGAAAAGAGGGTCGCTATTCCGAAATCGGAAATTGACAATTTCTGAGCGCCTCGTACAATCCGCCGTGCATGGCGATTGGTCCCATTCAGCTTATCCAGCAAGCCACGCCGGGACAGCAACGCACGCTGCTGGCGGCGGCGCTGGGCTGGGCGCTCGATGCTTTCGATGCAATGATCTACGCGCTCGTGCTGGCATTGCTCATGCGCGACCTGGGCATGAGCAAAACGACAGCCGGACTGCTGGGCACTCTCACACTGCTGGCTTCCGGCGCGGGCGGCGTGCTGTTTGGCTTTCTGGCCGATCGCATTGGGCGGAAACAGGCGTTGATGGCAAGCATACTGACGTATTCGGTGTGCTCATTCGCGTCGGGCTTGGCGACCAGCATCGCGATGCTGGCGGCGGCGCGCTTCGTTCTCGGCCTGGGCATGGGCGGCGAATGGAATACGGGGGCGACGCTAGTGGCCGAGAGCTGGCCTTCCGAGTTTCGCGCCAAGGCAATTTCTCTGGTGCAGAGCTCATGGGCGCTGGGCTTTGCCGCGGCCGCGCTGGTGGCAGGTCCGGTGGCGCGGTATTTCGGATGGCGGGCCGTGTTTTTCGTGGGAGTTCTGCCCGCGCTGCTGACCTTGTGGATTCGGCGAGGTGTACCGGAGTCGCCGATGTGGGAGTCGCGAGAATCGCGGAAGCAACCTGACGCGACTCGCAGCAGCTCTGGCGATGGCGGCAGAGAGATGACAGGTTATGTCTCTACAGACTTTTCAGTCATCTTTCATGCGCCTTATGTAAGACACACATTTGCTCTGCTGCTGTTTAACTTTTGCGGGATGTTTGCCTGGTGGGGGCTGTTTACCTGGATGCCACCTTATTTGTCCCTCCCCGTGTCGCAGGGTGGACGCGGCTTCGGGGTGATGGGAACAGCGACTTTGTTGGTCGTGCTGAATCTGTTTGGGATGTTCCCCGGTTATGCAAGTTTCGGCTGGGTGGCTGATCACATTGGGCGGCGCAAGGCATTCTTAGTCTACAGCCTGACTGCGGCACTTCTGATTCCAATCTATGCGGCGGCGCGCTCGCCCGTTGCGCTTATGGCGCTGGGTACGGTGGTAGCGTTCTTCGGAACGGGAATATTCTCCGGCTCAGGAATCATGGGAAGCGAAATCTTCCCTACCAGCGTGCGTGCGCGCGCTCTGGGGTTCACCTACAACGGTGCGCGGGCGCTGAGTTCGGTTGCTCCGCTGGTGATTGGACGCGTAAGTGAGATGAAGGGGTTGGGCTGGGCGTTCTATCTGTGTGCGGCTGGGTATCTCCTGGCCGCATTGATGACGACGCAATTGCCGGAAACGCGGGGCAAGAGGCTGGAGTGAGAACAGCGAGTGAACCTCCTCCGCAGTGCCGCGACACGCCGCTGCGCGGTCCCGAGGGCACTCGTTTCCTCACCTCATGCCGTAGGTCAGTTTGACCCGAAGAGAGGCCCTCAAATAGGAGTACCAGACCACGGAATAGAGTAACCGCCCGAAGATGATCCGCAACAGATCAACGTGCATTCCAGCGAGGCGGAGCAGAAGAAAAAGGGAAATTGGCAGCACTGCCCCAACCAGCAAATAAGCCTTCGTCACTTGCACGCCTTTCGGGTTTTCCATCCACAGCATGACGCCCGCGATGCAGCTGAAGATGGCCAAGCCGGTATAGATTGCTCCAACCGATCCGAGGCGCAGAACCGTCTGAATAGGAATCCGTACTGTGGCCAGATTTCTTAGGGCTTTTTCGGCGACAAGGGCCTGCGTGACAGGGGCAATAAGAGTGAGGGAGATACAAAGGAAGAGCAACCAGCCACCTACGCCGCGTAATTCGTGGTACGTAGCTTGTGCGAGCGGCGCGCTGCTGGGAGCGGAGGCGAGCAGCGGGTGCTGGCCGTGACCGCAGACGGGACAAACATCCACGTACGCTGGGTGTTCCTGGCCGCAATTTTGGCAGAACAACGGCATGCAGCACCAGTGGGACGAACTGTAAATCTACACGTCTGCAAACCGGACGACAACCGGAGCTTTTGCAAGGACGGTCGGGCTATCTCACTCCATGGGCTCAACTACGACGGCCTTCTCGGCGAGAGAGCGACCCGGCCGTTGCACGATCACGATGGCCGCGAGTACGAAGACGATCCCCAAGGTTTGGATGGGGCGCAGCACTTCGCCCAACAGCAACGCGGCGAGAAGTATGGAGAACACTGGTTCGAGACAACTGGCGATGATGGCGCGAGTCGGCTCCAGATACTGTAAGCCGAGGAAGTAGAGCGAGAAGGCTCCCAGCACTGAGATCATCGAGAACACGAACAGGAAAAGCCATTGCGCCGGGACATAGTGTGCGGCGGCGATTTTCCACGGTGGATTCACGAAAAGCCAGAAGACGGCGGCGGCGGTGAGCGTCCAAAAGAGCACTCGCCAGCGGTCATGGCGTGCGAGGATGCGGTGTCCGGCGATGTTGTAAAAGGCAAACGAGAACGAAGCGAGCAGAGCCGCGATGATGCCATAAGCATCGCGTGGCAAGCCTGAGCCCTCTTTTGCCTCTATTCCCGCGATGCCGATGACCAGCACAATTCCGGCAAGCGCCAGCGCCACGGCAATCACCTTTTGCAGCGAAAGCTTTTGCTGGCCACGCGCCACCACATAGAACAGAACCCACACTGGAGCGGTGTACTGCACGATGATCGCGGTAGCGACGTTCGTTCTTTGGATCGCCACGTAATAGAAGTAGTTCGATACGGCCACGCCGAGCGTTCCCAAAAGAAAGCAATGTGCGAGATCGCGCGCGGGCAATTTGATCCGCTGCCAGCCTCGTGCAGCAACGAGCAGCGGCAGCAGCACGAGCAAAGAGAATGTGGTGCGTGTTTGCGAAAGGATCAGCGGATCGATGGGACGCAGAGCCGCGCCGCTCAACGGAAGTCTGCCAGTGAAGACGGCGCGTCCAAGCGCGGCGGAGACTCCCCAAAGAAAGGCAGCGGAGGCGATGAAGAAATAGCCGCGTAGAGGATGCGGTTGCGAGCTTTGCTGGCTTGAGTTTGGGATCTTGGATTCCTCGCGAATGGTTGCGATGCGTTCTAGGCGTCCACGTATTCGATCTCGGTCGTAATCTTCGCGGTCTCTTGGAGCATGGCTGAGACCGAGCAGTACTTCTCCTTTGAAAGCCTGACCGCGTCCTCGACCGCCTTACGAGACACCTTACCACCTACGCGGTAGACCAGCTTGATATCAGTGTAGACGGAGGGCGGGTCGGCGGCGCGCTCGGCCTCCGCACGAACTTCGAGGCTGGTGAACGGCTCGCGCTTCTTCTGCAAGATGGAGACGACGTCGTAGCCTGTGCAGCCGCAGAGGCCGATGAGCACGAGTTCCATCGGGCTGTTGCCAGCGGCCTTGTCGCCATCCACGACAATCGAATGGCCGCTGCTCGCGATACCGTTGAAGCGTTGCTTCTCGATCCACGTTGTCTTGGCTTCCGTCATAACTCTCTCTTTGTCTATCTGCGATTGTCAGTGCTGGGTTCGGGATGAATTAACACGCGGAATAGTTCTGGCGCTGCCTGCTTGAATCTGATTTCGAGTTCGGTTTGGATGTCGTGGACGCGTGCGAGCGAGAGGTCGTCGGACAGAGTGCAGTGGCAGGAGACGTAGAGGCGTCCGCGCACTTTCTTGATTTGGATGTCGTGCATGTCTACGATCTCTGGAAAATGCGTGGCAATCGACTTCAGGTGCCGTTCGAGGCCTGCATCTCGGACTAGCTCATCGCCGGTTTCGATCGTAGCGGGCTCGCTCTCGATGTGGGTGAGGATGTCGGCAATCTCGGGCACGTCGCGGCGCATGTCGGCTTCGAGTTCGGTGACTTGATCGTGAGCGGTCTTGAGGGTCAGGCGCTCGTCGAGTTCGACGTGCTGCTCGACGTGGAGGTGTCCGTTGAGATCCTGCACGCTGATGTCGTGGACGTTGAGATTATGCCGAGTCGCGACGGCGCGGATGCGGTCGAAGATGTTCTCCGAACGCTGGGCGCGGGGCAGCGGCTGCACCGTGACGTCGGCGTCGGGAAGGATGCCGTGAACGGCAGCCGTTACGGCTTCGACCAGCTGTTCGGAACGCTGGAAGGTGACCGTGCGGGCGAAGCCTACGGCGAGATCGGCGAAGTAGCGATTGCCGGCGCGGCGGATGCGGACGCGTCCGACTTCGAGCACGCCCTCGACGTGGGAGACCGCGTCGATGATCTGAGCGCGAATTCCCGTCGGAGCGGCGTCGAGCAGAGCATCGACGGTGCGGCGCGCCAAACGCCAGCTTACGGAGACGATTACGCCGGCAACGAACAGCGCCGCGATGGGATCGGCGAGGCGCAGCCAATCCAAGTGATAGACGCGGCCGAGCAGGATCAGCGCGAGACCGACGACGACTACTCCTGCGGACCAGACGTCGGTCGAGAAGTGCAAGGCGTCGGCTTCGAGCGCCTGGCTGTCGTACTTGGTGGCGATACGGCCGAGAGCGCGCGAGCGCCATACATCGACGACCATCGATATGAGCATCACGGCGAAGGCCCAGACGGAAGGCTCGACTTCGACGTGCCGGTAAAACAGGCGCATGATTGCTTCGTAAATCACCCACGCGCAAGTTAGCAGCAGCAATCCGGTTTCGACAAAGGCGGAGAAGTTCTCGACTTTGCCGTGACCGTATTGGTGGTCGGCGTCGGCGGGCTTGTCAGAGACTCCGACGGAGAAATAGGTGAGCAGCGCGGCGATCAGATCGAGGGCGGAGTGCGCGGCTTCGGAGAGGATTCCCAAGCTGCCTGTCGTGATGCCGACGACGATTTTTCCGGCGGTGATGAGGAGCGCGGCGATGACCGAGTTGCCAGCGACTGCGCGCTTTTCGGCGCGCATGGCGTTGGGCGAGTAGAGGGCCGGAGTCCCGGACATGATGGGATTATCGCTGGTAACCGGGAGTTGCGCCAGTTATCGAGGATGTGTCCGTTGGCCTGTTCGCTTCGCTACCGTATCACTCCGCTAAGCACCTCCGACCTGTGAGTTTCACACTCAAAATAAAGTTTGGCGCTGTTTCAGTTTTCGGAGAATGGGGGGCCGGGCATTTACTACTTGATTACGGTACCCCCTCCCCCCCTCGATCTCTAGAATCATCGAGTTAGCGCGAAATTCCCGCCAAATCCGAGGGTCTAAAGGACTTAGAGGTCAAAATCTAGACAACAAGGGAGTTACGGGCGATTTCTCGCCCGACTCCTTTCGAGTGCTGCATCTAGATGGTGCTGCCTTTGCTTGGACAATTATGGGATGAGTCAAAAGTGAGCGCAAGGTCACATGTCACAACGAGCCTGTGGATGGCAGTGGAAAACTCATCCTTCGCGCGGGGCGCGAAGGATGAGTCTCGTGCTACTGGAGGATTCGGAAATTCACGTTGCTGGTGAGCGTGCCGCCTGGTGTGGTGACTACGACCTTGCCGGTGGTAGCGCCGCTGGGGACGACGGCGGTCACGTAAGTGTCGTTGACTACCTTGAAGCTGGTCGCCGCGATGCCGTTGAAGGTGACGCCGGTTGTGCCAGTCAAACCTTGGCCGAGGATTTGCGCGGTCTGGCCGACTCTGCCCGTGGGCTGGACAAAGGTCACGAACGGGCCGAGGCTCATGTTGACCGTGAAGACGGCTCCGGCGTTGCTTGGTCCACCCGCGCCCGCAGTCCCGTAAAAGATCCCACTGGTGTGTTGATCGAGGCCGGATGTGATCGAATTTATATAAGCCTTGGCGAAGCCGTAAAGCTGGCTGTACTGGCCTGTTAAGCTTGCTTTGAAAAGCGTGCCAGAGTTGTTCGCTCCGCCGTCCGCGGTAGAGCCGTAAAGGTTTCCGTCGATCCCTTGCGTCAGCGTTCCCTCTGGTATCGTCCCATCTTTCGACGTAGCGCCGAAGCTGTACAAGTAAGTAATGGCTCGGGCCGTGGCGTTGAACTTGAAGATTGTTCCCTTACCGTACGTGCCTCCGAGTCCGGTTGTGCCATAGAGATTTCCGTCACTGGCCAGCGTCAGCGCCCCAACCGGCTCTTGTCCTCCAGAGTTGCAAGAGAAATTGAAGGTTCCCTTTACTACGCCAGCCGTCGTTAGGGCGGTGATCGAGCCGCAGTTGCTAGGTCCACCACGCTGGGCGGCTACATATAGCTGACCATTGAGTGCCTGCACCGCAGAAGCAGTCGGCTGGTCCGTTGCGGAGGAGAAAGTATAAATCGTCGATAGTCCACCGGAGGTGGAGAACTTGTAGACCGTTGGAAAGACATCAGGAGAGAAGCCGGCGGTCGTTCCGTACAAGTTCCCGTCCGAGGCCAGTATTGGTGCCGCTTCGGGGAAGCCGCTATCTGCCCCTCCCGTGAAGCTGTAGAGAACCGTAAACACTCCATTGGGGCTGATCCTATAAAGCGCGCCCCAATTGAATACTCCACCTTGTACCGTGGTGCCATAAAAGTTGCCGTCACGCGCGAGTGTGAGGCCGCTGATTGGGTTGGCGCCGTCGGATCCGTTGAAACTGTGCAGAACCAGGTTGCTCATTCCTGTGCTGCTCTGTCGGAACACTGTCCCTTGCCCAAAGTCGCCGCCCTGATAGGTGGTTCCGTAGAGGTTTCCATCCCTGCCCTGAGTCAAAATTTCAAAGCTTGGGTACTGCCCGTTCGCAATGTTGAATGCGTGGACAAAAGTCACCGTCTGCGCCCGAGTCGCCGGCGCAAAGAGCATCACTAAGCTGGCCATCACCGCAAATAGTCGTGCCGTTCGCATGGTATCCTCCAAAAAATTGTCTTCCGCTGTCAGTCCTCAGTGTTGCCCATGGGCACCTTCGACTTTAGACTTGTAAGAACAGTCGCCGGTCGCGCCACTCTGACCCGAACAGCCGACCGCCTGGAAGAACATGGCCTTTTGCGCCGTACCTGTGAGCTGATTGTCCAGGCTGATCCCACCCGCACCGCAGTCGGTACCGCCGCTGATTAGCGGGCAGTATCCCGTGTCTCCAAATGCTAGCTCGAGGTCCCGCCAGTAGATCTCAATATCTGTCGCGCCTGATTGCCAGGCAAAAAGCAACCACGTTTTCAGGTCGCCTGAATAGTGAAAGCTGCCTGCCTGACAGCCATGGGAGCAGGTGGTGTCGTTTGGCCACGAAAGGGATAACTGCTGCAATTCCAGGATAGGGATGTTCAGATGTGTTTGAAAATTATTGTACCAGTTGGATGCACTCGATCCAGACGAGTCTGCTGCCGACAACCCCTGGCTTCCGAAGCCATTGCGCACACCGAAACCGTTGGAACGCGTAACGGCGTTTGCTGCCTCCATGTCGGCGTAAGAAGTCATGGGCGGGACTTCCGCCGAGTTGATGGACCATCCCACCGCGAGGGGCGGGCTTAGCGACTGGATGTACGAAGTCATTTCCGCGTAGTAGTCGGTCCAGCCGGTGAAGCCACCACCGGTTCCGCTTTCCTGGAACTTGTATGGAGTGCTCAACCCGGCAAGATTGGTGGTGCAGTAGGGATACCACTCCGACCCTACCGAGCCGCCAAAGCGGAAATAATTCAGTTGGGCGAAGTAGTTCGTGCCGCTAATGGTGAAACTGGGGCCGTAATGGGCTACAGCCGCCGCCCAGAACGCTTTTAGAGCGCTCTTATATGGGTACTCGTAGGGCACCGACCACGACTCAGCCGCGCTTATGACAGTCACCGTCGCAGTGGATGGCGGGATTGTCGAGCAGGTGCTCGGCGGCGGGCACGCGGACTGGTATTGAAATCCAGTCGATGTCACAGAGGTGATCGGGGAGCCGCCCAAGGGCGTATCCCAGTTGGTATTTGGTGTTTGAAAACCGCCTACGAATATCGTATCGCCTGACGTAAAAGGTTGGCCTGTCCAAGAACTCACGGTAACGACACCCGATGTCGCATTCCTCGCGACATTTCCCCCGAGGCTTCGGCCCGTCCACGGACTGCAGCTGTATTGCGGGAAGTTCACCACGTCTTGCCGTGCGAAGGTGCTGCCATATGGGGCGGTAAACAGCGAGATGTAGTTGCTGCCCGTGACGTAAGAGGGCGTTACCGGGTTTGTCGTTCCTTCTGCAGAGCCAAAGATCAGTAGGTTGACCAACTTCGTGCCACTGCTAACGGTAAACCACTGCGAAATGCTGGAATCGAAGGATGTCCAGATGTAGCGATGGTAGGTTGGGACCATTGGGTCAGGCTGGCAATTGTCAGGTGTCTCCGAAGGGCCGCACGGTGTTGATGTGGGGGCGGAACCTTCGATGCTGCTCCAGGCAACCGGCAAACTGACGCCGTCAACGTATTGCTGGAACGTGGCATTTGCGATGACGTCTGCGACGAACGTTGTGTTATCCGAGGACCCCGAGGAAGGCGGCGCGTAAGCCCAGATGTGCGTGAATTGATGTGTGCCCGGCTGGCCCGGCAGATTGACAACTCCCCTAGTCTTGATCTTGCCGTAGATATTGACCTCGGCCGTTGCTAATGGCACCAGGGCGAGCGCTGCTATCAGAACGAATCTCCCAGTCCTCAGCTTCATCGCCTACGGCTCCCAAAGGCTATAAACAATGGGTTCATTGTTAGTATTGAGCGTTCCAAGAGTAGATTGCAGTGCCCCGCCCGAGATCCCATTGGTGCCATATCCTTGGCGCTTGCTGCTATTTTGGTTGAGTATCGTCATCCAGCCCGCAGACGTCTGAATGCTGACCGCACAAGTTGTGTCGGTTGCACCGTAGGCGAACGCGTAGATGCCAGGTTCTAGCGTTATGTTCGACGAGGTCGATCCCGTTACAACCCCCGAACCACTGCAGGATAGAGAGACGCTGCTGTTCGAAACAATCGGACTTGTATTCGTGCAGGCGGACTGCCCACAGCTGTAGAATCCCAATACGACACTACCGGAACTTGTGGCAAATACATTGATGCTGACGTGCCTCAGTGTGGCTTTACACGGCAAATAGAACTGAATGTAGAAGACTCGATTTGCGGTCGTTTCCAGTGCCGACGGGGACCCGCCGGGGTTCGTCGGCGGGAAGAAAATATAAGGCGGAATCAGGAAACCGGCGTTCGCGTTCTGAATCAGGCAGGGTGTCGTTCCGGAATCTTGCACGTTACCACTGGAGTCGACAGTCACTAGGTCGCCGGAAGCTGTGCTCGTCAAATTGGAATTGGCTGTCGCGGCTATCGTTGTACTTCCCGAAATGGAAGCGAGCGCGATGCCAGAGTCTGCGACATCCCCGCTGCCATTGAACTTGGCGAGATCTCCGCTTGTGAGCGTTCCGCTCGCTGTGGCTAGCTCCGTGCCGCTGGAGTTGCTGAGGCTGGTGGCAGAAACGAGGCTGGTGCCGCTGCCGACGAATGATGATGTGAGGGCAAGGTACCCAGGCCTTACAAGAATCGTTGCTGCCGAGCCAGCAGTGGTAGTGCTTGAGATCATGGAACCGACCACCCATGTGCCAAGCGGAGCGGTAGCGAGTGTTGTGCAGTCTCCGCCAGTTGTAGTCGACGCGAAGACGGGCTGTCCTTCGACACTGCCGGTTAAGTGCGTGGTGTCCATGATGCAGGATGCCTGCCCCGATATGGCAAGTTGCGCGGGTGGGCTTGTCTTACCAGCGCCCGTAACCACGACATATGTCGGCACTGCGGCGTCGCTGGTACCGGCTTGGATGGCTCCTGTGGAGGAAATTTTGGCAAGCGTGTTGACGACAGTTCCGGTAGTGGGATCGTTCGCGACCTCCGACACGGAAGCCCAGTTTTGAAGGTTCAAGCTTATTGCGCTCGTGCCTCCCCAACGCGGCGCAGTTGATGCAACTGACCCCACCAGAAGCGGCACGCCGGGGTCTATCGTCCCGGGCAGACTCAGACAGAATTCTGCGTTCGTGTCCGACCCGACTGGAGCAGACCCGGAGTACACGATCCCGCCGAGTTGAGTCGGGCACCCCCATACCCCGAGCACTAGAGTTGAGCCCCCGTTGAGGCTGAGCTTCCACCGTTTGCCGCCTGAATCGGCCCACAGGTAGTCGGTGCCGGCGTTTACAGGTGAAATTGCCCCGGCCTCCGCCGCGCTTATGCCATTCTGCTGGGCGAAAAGGTTCGTGTCGAATGAGAGGATGCATAGAAGCGGCGCTAGGAAAACAGCTTGCAGCATACGGAACTGGTCGAGCTTTTGCATGGGCGGCTCCTGCGGAAAAAGGGATAATGCCTAGAGCCCACCTCACCGAAGTGAGGAATGAAACGAGTCTTCGGTCAATTGGGGAGGGGTCAGATGAGAAGTCCCGCTCTGCGGCCCCCGACAGGAAGCCTCGATCCGACTGGACTGCGATTATGGTCCGGTTTGGGCCAGATGTCAATGAAAAATGGGCCTCCCCAGCCCCTCTACTGCCGAACGCGGTATGCTAGGATGCTAGGTTCGGGTTGTGCAACTTCCTGAGGTACCAATCCTGGAGGAATCTTTTATGGGTAAGAGTTGGTTGGTGTGTGTGTTGATGGGTGCGTTGATAGGAACGTCTATAGGAACTTCTATAGGAACTATGGCCTGGGGACAGGCCCAGCCGGGGGCAGCGCCGGCGCAGCAGGCTCCGCCGGCACAGGCGATGCCGGGGATGGCGATGCCTGGGCAGGCTCCGGCGGCGGAGGCTAAACCGCCTGCGGAAGTGGCGATGAGTGAGGTGGTGCTGACGATCAAGGGCGTGTGTCCGGCGACAGCGACCGCTGCATCCAAGACTGCGGCTGCGGGCAAGACGGCTGCGACCACTGCTGCTCCTCCTTCTGCCGCGAAGAAACCGGCGGACTGCAAGACGGAGCTTACGCGGGCGCAGTTTGAGAAGATGGCCAGCGGGCTTTCGGCGAATGTGACACCGCAACTGAAGCGGCAACTGGAACAGGCGCTGCCGCGGTTTATGGCGATGTCGGAGGCGGCGAAGAAGAAGGGGCTGGACAAGAGTCCGCAATACCTGGAAACGCTGAAGATTGCCAAGATGCAGATTTTGACCACGCAACTACAACGCGAGGTGCAGGAAGAGGCGGACAAAGTTGCTCCGGAAAAGGTTGACGAGCAATACAAGAGTCATCCGGAAACCTACGAGCAGTTCTCGCTTGACCGGCTGTTCATCCCGCGCTACAAGCAGGTGCAGGCTGAGGAGAAGGAAGAAGAGAAAGAGCCGGAGAAACTGACCGAAGAGCAGCAGAAGGTGAAGGAGGCGGCGGAGAAGGCGAAGCAGGAAAAAGGCGAGCAGGAATTGAAAGCGCTGGCGGACAGTCTGCGGGCGCGGGCGGCGGGAGAGGATTTCGTCAAGCTACAAAAGGAAGCGTTCGAAGCGGCGGGACAGAAAGTGGAGAGTCCGACGGTGAATTTGCCCAAGGTGCGGCGGACGGGATTGCCTCCGGCGCATGCGGAAGTGTTTGATCTAAAGGTGGGCGAGGTGTCGAAGGTCATCAGCGACAATGGCGGGCACTATGTCTACAAGGTGGTGAGCAAGGAAGTTCTGCCGCTGGATCAGGTGAAGGATGAAATCCATAACAAGCTGAAGAGCGAGCGCTTGAAAGACATGATGGATAAGTACACGAACTCGTTTACGGCAGTGCCGAACGAGGCCTACTTTGGTCCGGCGGCAGCGGCGGGGCCTCAGCCACCGCATATGAGGGGACGGATGCCGATGCCGCCAGGGCCGCCGGGACAGCCGCAGGGTGCTGCACCACCGACTCCAGCACCCCAGGCTCCGGCAGCACAGACTCCGCCTCCGGCGGCTCCTCCGACGAAGCCGAACTAGAAGTGATCCGCCATGAACGAAAAACGGGGCGCGGACTCCCCCAGGGGCTAAAGCCCGCGTCTTTATTGGCTCTGGGTGGCACGGCTGAAGCCGTGCCCTTCCCAAGCCCTTCCAAAATGATATCTTGCCAACGCGATATGCGATAGCTTTCAGTTCCAAGAAAAGCTAAATGGAGAGCGCAAAACCTGTTGTCGTGGTGACCGGCATTGCGGGAAACCTAGGGTCGAGGTTGCTCCCGCTGCTGGGGGATTTCTCGGTGATTGGGGTGGACCTGAGTCCGCCCCAAACCGATCTTCCGTTGCAATTCGAGCGTTTGGATCTGGGCGATGAAGCTTGCACCCGCACGCTTTACGAATTACTGCGCGACACGCGGCCGGTTGCGGTGGTGCATCTCGCGTTCGTGATCGATCCGGTGCGCACGGGCGTGCTGGATACGGAGCGCATGTGGCAGATCAACGTGGCCGGCACGGCGCGCGTGATGGAAGCCGTGACGGAGGCGAATCGCACGGCGGATTCTCCGATTGGGAAATTTATCTTCCCCAGCAGCGTTTCTGCCTACGGGCCCAGTCTACCGGAACCGGCGACGGAAGATTCCGTGCTGGCGGCGCACACGCTGCCATACGCGATTCACAAGAAGCAGTCCGATGAAGTGGTGCAGAAGCGCGCACCGGCTTTGAGAGGGTGCAGCGTGTACATTCTGCGTCCGCACATTTTTGCCGGAGCGAGCGTGGAGAATTACCTGCTGGGAGCGTTTCGCGGCACGGCGAATGGCAAAAGCGCGCGGGCGGAGAAGATGCGGAGCGAGGGCAAGCGGCTGCCCTGCATGATGCCGCGCGGGCAACAATATCTGGACAATAAGATTCAGTTTGTTCACGTGGACGACATGGCGCGGCTGATCGCGTACATTCTGCACCGCGATCCGGAGGCGCAACGGCTGACGATTCTGAACGTGGCCGGACGTGGCGAGCCGCTAACTTTTGGCCGCTGCATTGAGATGGCACAGGCGAAGCTGGTGCGCGTCCCGGGAAAGTGGGCCATGCGGCTGGTGCTGGAGTTTCTGTGGAAGCGGGGCATCTCGGCGATTCCGCCGGAGGCGCTGCCCTACATGACTGGGGAGTACATCATGAACACGGGGCGACTGCGGAGTTTTCTGGGCGGAGAGTATGAGAGCGTGATGCGGTATGCGATTGCGGACGCGTTTGCGGACAGCTTCAAGAACGCGACGGCGGCTACCTCAGGGGCTAAAGCCCAAGGACTTGGTTAATCCGTACCGGCACGGCTGAAGCCGTGCCCTTCCCGAACAGTTCATCCCCATCTGCATCAATACTCACTTCTTTCCGCGATACAATCCGGCGATTCCGAAGGTGTAGGGCGTCCAAGTAGCTTCGCGGAAGCCGGCGCGGCGCATGCGAGACAGCATTTCCTGCGGCTCGGGAAAGCGTTCGACTGAGTTGGGGAGATAGGCGTAGGGACCGCGCACGCCGGAAAGCATAGTACCCACGCGCGGTAGAACCTGTTTGAAGTAGAGGCGGTACAAGTGGCCGATGACGCCTTTGGGTTCGCTGAAGTCGAGGATGCCGCACTCGCCTGCGGGGCGCAGGACGCGGGCGATCTCGCGCAGGCCGGCATCGTAGTCGGCGAGATTGCGGAAGCCGAAGGCAGAAGTGACGAGGCTGAAATGCTGATCGGGAAACGGGAGACGAAGAGCGTCGGCTTCGATCCAACGCGGGGATGAAGACTTTCTTCCATTTGATGAGACTTTGATCAGGGACTTCATCCGGGCACGTTGCAGCATGGCGTGGGAGAAGTCAGCACCCCAAAGTTGCAGATTGCTGTTCCCTGCCTGCTTGCGCAAGGCGAAGGTCATGTCTCCGGTGCCGCAGCAGAGATCCAGAACGCGGCAGTTGGGCTGGGCGAGGATCTGCGCGAAGGCACGGGCAGTGCGACGCCACCACAGGCGATCGATGTTGAACGACAACACGTGGTTGAGCAGATCGTAGCGCGGAGCGATCGAGGTGAACATCTCGCGGACGGCTCGCGCGGCGGAGTCGGGATCGCGTGCGCCTTCGGGGGCGGCGCCGATTACGCTCGATCTCTCTGAGCTTGATCTTTCTAAGTTTGACCTTTGAATTTCAGCCACAGCGTTTACTTTCCCCATCCGCCGCGGGAGAGGCGGCGCAATTCTTCGACGGCGCCGATTACGACATTGTCGGGTACATCGGCGGCGATTTCGACTTTCCCAATCTCCCGGGGCAGCACGAAGTGCACCACGCCACCCTGGGTCTTCTTGTCGGCCTGGAGGCGCGCGAGAATCTTGCGGGCGCTCACTTTGAGTTCCGGCAGGCGGCCGAGGCTGAGAACGGCATCGGCGATGCGGCCGGCGGTGACGCTGTCGGTGCGGCCAACGGTGAGGGCAATGTTGGTGGCGGCGATCATGCCCCAAGCGACTGCCTCGCCGTGAAGCAGGATGCGGTATCCAGTTTCTGCTTCCAGTGCGTGGCCGATGGTGTGTCCGAGGTTGAGCACGCGGCGCAGGCCGCCTTCGTGTTCATCGGCGGAAACGACTTCGGCTTTCAACTTCACGGATTGAGCGATGAGACCTTCTACTTCGACGGGATCGCGTTTGAGTATTTGCGCACGCTTCTGCTCGAAGCGGAGAAAAAGATCAACATCCCCGATAATGCCGCACTTGAGCGCTTCGTACAGGCCGGCGCGAAACTCGCGGTCGGGCAGCGTGCGCAGGACTTCGGGATCAATGAGAACGGTGCGGGGATGGTAGAACGTTCCCAGCAGGTTCTTCCCGGCCCCAAGGTTTACGCCGGTTTTGCCTCCGACGGACGCATCTACCTGGGCCAGGACTGTGGTGGGAATCTGCACTAACTCCACGCCGCGCATGTAGAGGGAGGCCAGCAGCCCCGTGACATCGCCGACCACACCGCCACCCAGGGCGATGAGAACCGCTTTGCGGTCGGCGCCCAGGCGGGACAATCGTTCGGCCAGCTTTTCAATCGTTGCCAGCTTCTTGGCAGGCTCTCCGTCGAGCATTTGGATCACCTGCGGCTTGAAACCCGCCGAGTTCAGGGACCGAATCAGCTTTGCCCCCCAGCGGCGACGGACGGGGAGAACGGTCACCACAAAAATCTTGCTGGCCTGCGGCAGCAATTCCGCCAGCAAGGTTCCAGAGCGAGCAAGCGAGCCATTTTCAATCCGGGCCTGATAGGGCCGCGGCGGGACATGGATGGTGACCTGCGCCATGGGAATTCCATCATAGCCTATGGGCAACGCAGTTTTAACCGGGTGTGCCCCGAGAAGTGGTACTATTTGCCCGTTTATGAAAGGTCTTCCAGCCGAGACCGATTTCGTAGTGATTGGCGCCGGGGTCGCGGGTTTGCGAGCCGCGATCGAACTGGCGGACGCCGGACGTGTGTTGGTGCTGGCGAAAAAAGAGACTTTCAGCGAGCAGTCGGCACAAGGCGGAATCTCGTCTGCGCTCAGCGATGAAGAAGAGGTGATCCTGCACCTCCAGGACAGTTTGATTGCCGGCGACGGCCTGTGTAACACCCAGGCAGTGAAGGTTCTGGTGGAAGAAGGGCCAGAGCGTATCGAGGAATTGATCGCCTGGGGCACCCAATTCGGCCGGCCTAAAACCAAACTGGTATTTGAAACCGAAGCCTCCTACAGCCACAGCCACGTTCTGCGCGCCCCGGGAGACTCGACGGCAGCGGAGATCCTGCGCGCGCTTCATGCGAAAGTACAGACGCACAAGAACATTTCTGTGCTGGAATTCGAGTTCTCGACGGAGTTGCTGACGGAAGGTGAGCGCGTGACCGGGGTTGCGCTGATCGATGAGAAGGGATTGCCGGAAGTGGTGGCTTGTTCGGCGGTACTGCTGGCGACAGGAGGGATGGGACAAATTTATCGCAACACGACTAATCCCGATACCGCCACGGGGGATGGCGTGGCGATGGCCTTCCGCGCGGGCGCGGACGTCGGAGACATGGAGTTCATTCAGTTTCATCCCACGACGCTGTACCTGAAGAAAGCGCCGAGGCTTCTGCTTTCGGAAGCTCTGCGTCGCGAAGGTGCACATCTGCGGAACATCGAGATGGATCGCTTCATGGGGAAATATCATCCGCTGGGCGAAATGGCGCCAGCTGACGTGGTGGCGCGGGCGATCATGCATGAAATGGAAGTCAGCCGCGCCAAAGATCCCTTCGTGTATCTCGACATGACCCACCTGAATGCGGCCAGAGTGCAGAAACGATTTCCGCGCATTTACGCGACCTGTATGAAGCACAACATCGACATCACGGAGGATGTGATCCCGGTCCGTCCCGCGGCGCACTTCGCGATGGGAGGGGTGCGTACGGACCTGAACGGCAAGACCAGCCTGGCCGGGCTTTATGCCGCGGGCGAAGCGGCGGCGACCGGCGTGCATGGCGCGAACCGGCTGCCCAGCAATGCACTGCTGGAAGGCGTGGTGTATGGAGCGCGCGCGGGAAAGGCGATGCGGGGGGAGCTGAGGCACACGCACAAGCCAGGGCTCTTACCTAAAAAAGCCGCGTCGCAGAATGGTCCGGTGGATGCGGGAATCGAAGAGTTGATTGGGCAGATGCAGGACATTCTGTGGAAAAACGCCGGCATTGTTCGCACAAGGATTGGAATGCAGGAAGCGATGAAAGTGCTGGAAGGGCTTGCGCCGAGAGTGGCGCATCCGCGCACGCGGCGATCACATGAGGCGGCAAACCTACATCTGGCCGGACTGCTCGTGGCGCGTTCGGCGCTGGCCCGCGAAGAGAGCCGCGGTGCACATTATCGCATTGACTATCCCGGGCACGACGACAAGAAGTTTCTGAAGCACTCGGTGGTTAGGGGGGAGAGCGTGCGGTTTGTGTAGGGCGTTCTCCAGTGAGATTCGGGCAAATCGAAGCGCTGAGGGTTTTGAGTGTAATCGCTGATTTCGACAGTTGTGTTGGAACGGCTTGGATGATTCGGGTAAAGTGCTGACATGAGATATATGGCCCGAATGGCTCTGCTGCTGGTCGCGGGTGCATTTCTGGAAGCACGTTCGTTACCGCAACAGACTCCTCGGCCTGTGCAGTCAGATGCGACAAAAGGCGAAGTCATCCTTCTAACCCTGTCGAAACCCACATTCACTCCATTGGCGCGACAAGCGAATGTTGAGGGTGAGGTCATAGTGGAGGTTGCGGTTCGTCCAGATGGAAGCACCGAGGCGACAGTCGTAAAAGGCCATCCTTTGCTGAAACAAGCTGCCCTCGACAGTGCCATGCAGTCTCGTTTCGTGTGTCGAGTGTGCACTGCTCCTCTTTCGTACACGCTTGCTTACACGTTTACGCGCACATCTGAGGGAAGCTGCTGCGATGGAAGGGGAGCGCCGGTCAAGGTGGAGCAAGGGCCGCAATCATACGACGAGCGAGGCCGACCGCAAACTCGCGTCACAATTTCAGCCGAGAAGATATGTCTTTGCGACCCCTCTTTCACGCTCACGAAGAAAGTGCGTTCGCTGAAATGTCTTTACCTTTGGAAGTGCTCCACACGCGGATAGGTGTTGGTGTATCACCGTTACACTCATTAACTAGGTTGCGGAAAACTCGCGGCAAATGCGGGGTACCTCCACTGGGGCTGAAGCCCGAACTAAATTCGAACCGTTTACGCGGCGCTGAAAGCGCCGCTCTTCCACGTCGCCGCCCGCATTTGGATCGCATCGAAATCGGCATCGCTCATTGTGAGTTTGTCCGCAGCCTCTAAAGTCGTACCCTTCCCTAGTTCTTTTATCTGCCCGTTCATTCCTTTCTCTTTTCCGGAAACACGACTGACGCCACAATCGATACTGCCAGCACCCCAGCAACCACGCCCAGCGTGATGTGGGTCGGGACATGAAAACGATCCGCGGTGATCATCTTTAGTCCTACCAGGATCAGCACCAGTGCCAGACCGGTGTGCAGGAAGCGGAAGGCTTTCATCAGTCCGGAGACAGCGAAGTACATCGAGCGCAGTCCGAGAATGGCGAACACGTTCGACGTATAAACAATGAAAGCATTGAGCGTGACCGCGAGGACTGCGGGAATGGAGTCGACGGCGAAAAGCAGATCAGTGGTTTCGATTACTGCCAGAACGACTAACAGCGGCGTGGCATAGAGTCCTGGATTCCCCTTCCATCCACGTACAAAGAAACGTCCGCCCTGGAAATCATCCGTTACCGGAAGGAGACGACGCAGAGCTCTGACAGCCGGATTCTTCACGGGATCGACCTGGTGCTCGCCGGAGAATCCCAGACGAACCCCGCTGTAGATCAGAAGCGCGCCGAACAGATAGAGAACCCAGTGGAAGCGCTCAATGAGCCCGACTCCGGCAAGGATAAAGATGCCGCGCATCAGGAGCGCGCCGAGGATTCCCCAAAAAAGGATGCTGCGCTGGTGCTGCTCAGGGACGGAGAAGTAGCGGAAGATTACCAGGAAGAGGAATAGATTGTCTACACTGAGGGAAAGTTCGAGCACGTAGCCGGTGACGAATTCCAGTGCGACCTGTCGCCCTTGCCAGAAGAAAACTACGCCTGCGAAAGCCATGGCGAGGGCGATCCACATGGCGCTCCAGGCGAGAGCTTCGCGCGAGCGTACGACGCGGCCACTGCGGTGGAAGACGAGGAGGTCCAGCACCAGCATGCCCAGCGCGAACAGGTTGAAGAGAATCCAGAAATAGAGCAACGGGCTTCCCTGAAGGAATCACGAATTGGTTTTATTTCTGCCGGCCCAAGCGTCCGCTCTGCCAATCATCCCACAGGCCAAAGGCTTTAAACATTTCCACGCTGTTGGTCTCGCGCATGCTCTGCTCGATTTGCGCGCGGGTGAAGCGCGGACCGATCCTTTCCGGAAGATTCGCCAGCGCGAAGCTGAACTCAGCTGCCTCGGCTACGTGTTTCTTGAGTTGTGTGAAGTCCACTTTATCGTAGGTATCGGAAACGGCGTGGTAATTTTCCAAATAGTTCGCTTCCTCCTGATCGGCGACAAACGTAGGAACGCCTTCGAGCATGAAATCGAAGTGGTCAGTGCCCCATTCCATGTCAGTTTTAAGCTCGGTCACTCCAAACTGTTGCAGTGGGGCGATCAGACGCTTGGCGGTATCGACCAGGTCTTTGCGTCCGCCATCAGAAAAGCCTGTGGTCTTGCCGGTGCCGGAGTCGAAGATGATAACCCCCGAAGCCTTGTCGAGTTCGGGACGATGCGCCCGGGAATAGGCCCGGGAGCCGAGCAAACCTTCCTCTTCGCCGGAAAATAGAATGAAGCGAATGGAGCGGCGAGGCTTTAATCCGGAGGCTTTGATTGCTCGCAATGCGTCGACGACCAACGCGGCGTTGCAGCCATTGTCGAGCGCGCCCGTGCCGAGATCCCAGGAATCCAAGTGCGCGCCGAGAATGACGAACTCGTCAGGCTTCTCGCTGCCCTTGATTTCCGCGATCACGTTTGCGGTCTTGATTGGTCCACCGACTTGGTTGGGGATGCTCAGGTCAGCCCAGACCGGATGTCCCGAAGCCAGCAAGCGGCCGATGCGCTCACCATCCTCACGTGCTACCAGTACCTGCGGGATGCGGTCGACTTCTCCGTTGGAGGAATTCGTGTGCCGGTAGAGGATGTCGTGTTCGCGGGTGGCGATGAACGCTATGGCTTTGGCCTTTCCTTTCACCGCCGCCGTGATCACAGGCGGCGGCTTCGTATACTCGGCGAAAAGGTCGTCCCAAGTTTTGAGCACAACGGAGTGGACGAGCACGATCTTGCCGGAAATGTCTCCGGCCTTTGCGAAGTCGGCGGGACTGCCGCTGCCTGCGTCGACCACCGGCACATGCTTCACCGGAGACAGCGCGGGAGCCCACGCGATGGAAACGCAGCGGACGCGGAACTCAACTTTCGGAATCTGTGCGAGTTTAGGATCAAGCGCCGTTCCCGTGGCGCTGACCGTCATCTCGGTCGCTCCTTCGGCCCAGGAATACGGGATGGTGAATTCTTCTGTGTGGACGCTGTCTGCGCCGGCGGCCTTGAACATCTGCACGCCCCAGTCGACGGCGCGCTGCATGGCGGGAGTGCCGGGAACGCGTCCGCCGACTTCGTCGGTCAGGTGGCGCAGGTTGCTTTCGAGAGACGAGGGCTTGAGAGCCTCCTGGATGATCTGATTGGCGTCTTCGTTAAAGCCGCTGGGAGACGCGGCGGCTTCGCAAGCCAGAACAGCGACAAGACAGGCCAACAGAATTCTGGGCGTTCGCATACGCGCCAAATTAGAAATGAATTTGGCGAAAAGAGCAAAACAAAGTATCCAAAAAGAACGGCCCTGGCTGCCAAACCCGTGGCGTCTAGCCTTCGAGTTGCCCAACTCACGTTTCGCTGGGGCTATGGAATTATTTCGTACACAACGCCGTTGCCGCCGCTACTGCCGCCGCCAGCCGTTGTCCCGTAAAGATTTCCTGAGCTATCAAGGATTACCCCAGCAAAAGGGGCGGCGCCGTCGATGCCGTTTTTAAAAGTATGCAACTGGGTCTCCGTCCAATACCCGCTCGATGCGGGCGAGAGTTTGAACACGATGCCAGACCCGTGGGTTCCACCCTGGAGCGTAGTACCGTAAAGATTGCCGGCGGTGTCGAACACCAATTGTTCTGCGTAGGGATCGTAACCATCGCTGCCGGCGGCGAAGACGTACAATATCGTCTCGGTCCACGCACCGCCACCAGCGGGAGAGAGCTCAAAGACAGTGCCGTGGCCCTTCGGACCGCCGCCTGAAGTGGTCGTGCCAAACAGATTACCTATCGCATCGAAGACCAAAGTTGAGTATGGGTAGGTTCCGTCCTGCGAAGTCCCGAAGTTGTGCAGTATCGCCTCGGCCCAATTACCACCGGCGGGCGAGAGTTCATAGACGGTGCCGTAGTTCTTGACGCCCCCGTTTGCGGTTGTGCCGTAGAGATTACGGGCGGAGTCGAGGACCAGGGCACCGTCGGGATTGGCTCCGTCGGTCCCGTTGCCGAAGCTCCAAATGAGCTTCTCGGTCCAGCCACCGCCAGAAACGGGTGAAAGCTCAAAAGCAGTGCCTTTCGCGTACGCGCCGGCGAGGAACGTGGTGCCGAACAGATTGCCTGCTGCGTCGAAAAGCAGTCCGGCCTCGGGATTCGATCCGTCGCCGATTCCGCCCCTGAAGTTGTGTAGGACGGTTTCAGTCCATTTCCCGCCGGTTGCCGGCGATAGCTCGTACACGGTCCCCAAGTCATCGGTGCCTCCGATATAAGTAGTGCCATAGAGATTACCGGCGGCATCGAAGATCAGGTTGTTGTAGGGTGCGGTACCGTCTTTGTTTTTGGAATTCCCGAAATTGTGCAGCACAGTTTCGATCCACGTCCCCGACGAGTTACGCGACAGCATATAAGCGACCCCGCCACTATAGGCGCCGCCAGAAGCGGTAACTCCGTAGAGGTTTCCCGAGGCGTCAGACACCAATGCACCGTTGGCGCTCTTGCCGTTTGTGGCGTTAAACACGTGCAGCAGCTTCTCAGTACTCAGGCCAAACGCCGGATTGCAGGCGGCCACGAGCATGACCATTACCAATGCGGGAGCCAAAGTTCGTCTCAGAACCGAGCGTAGTTGTTCCTGCCTCATGACTTTCCTCCGAGAATGGCGCCTTCCTGGCTAGCCGCTGGGGGAGCGGAACGACTCTTGCAGGTCAAACCGTTGACTCGGGATCTTTGAATCCCAAGCAGACGGAATTCTACACCAGCTCGGTTTTCTCCGGCGTTAATTTTCCACTCACTTGGGCGGCAGCGGGTCCATCTTGTCGAGGATGCCGATAGTCTCCAGCATGGTGCTACCCACGATTTCCAGGCTTTTGGGGCTGAGCTTGTCCACTGTGTCTTGCGTGGTGTGCCAGAAGACATCGTTGTAGCCGTAGTCGAAGTCGATGAAGTCGGCGGAGGGTACGCCGCGCTTGAGGAAAGGAAGGTGATCGTCGCTGACCGCCATGGTTCGCGCGAAGAAATGCGATTGATAGCCGAGTCGGGTAGCTGCCTCATAGACGACATCTTCAAGCCATGGGGTTGAATTCGAGTCACGCTCGATGTTGAGATCGGCATCTCCGACCATATCTGCTAACAGGAAGGCCTTGATTCTCTTAAGCGTGCCATCGGCTTCCCATTTTTCGGCCAGGTGAGTAATGCCATAAAGGCTGTCTTTCTCGAAGGGCATTTCCTGCTGGAGGCCGCCAGAGCCGTCGGGTTTGATTGCCTCCTCGGCGTCGTCCCACACCAGCCATACGCTGTAGCCGTTGCGTTTCTTGCCGCGCAATTGATTCGCAAATTCCAGGAGCAGCGCGCTGGACGAGCCGCCATCGTTGGCTCCAACGAAGGTTGTGTTGCGAAGGGGATAATTCGTGTCGTAGTGACTGGCGATGACGATGATGCCGTCTCTGGTCCCCGGAAACTTGGCGAGGATGTTGTGGACGGGAAACTTGCCCTCGGGCGTGTCGGCGGTGAACGTGTCGTTCTCGACGTCGTCGCCTTTGAGATGGGCGAGGATGTAGTCCTCGACTTTCCTGTGATTGGCGCTGCCGAGGGGGCGCGGGCCGAAGGCTACGATCTCCTTTACGTATTGAAAGGCACGGGCGGAATCGACTGCCGGTGGTGGGCCGTTGTCAGGCGGGAGCGAAAGCTTGGGCACAGGTGTCTCGGCCGGTTCGATTGCAGCGGGATTCTGGGCCTTGACCTGCTTGCTCTCTTTTTTCTGATCGCAGGAAATGAAGGTGACTGCAAGGGAGAGCAGCACGATTGGGAGACAGGCTGTCTTCATCTTCGTCGCTATCACTATCACTGTCACTATCAACACACGCACCTCGAAATTGTCCTCCGGGCGGATTTCAGATGGAATTCTATGTGGCCTGTTTTTCTCTCCGAGCCCGCCTCTGGTTGGGATGGACCAGCCAGGCGATGCCAACGCTGATGGCGTATAGCGCGACCATGGGAGCGGCAAAGATGCACATACTCAAGATGTCAGGAGTCGGCGTGACGATGGCCGCAATAATGAAAATAAGCAGAATGGCATAGCGGAAGTTTTTTAACATGAAACTGGCGCTGACGATGCCCATTAACGCCAGAAAGAAGATCAGAATCGGCATCTCAAAGATCAAGCCCATGCCGAGGATAATGCTGAGAAAAAGCGAGGTGTACTCCGAGATGGTGATCATGGGCTGGAACTGTCTGCCAAAATGAACCAGGAAGCCCAGCGCCTGCGGGTAGACGACTTTGAAGCCGAAGTAACCGCCGGTCGTAAACAGCGCGATGGTTGAGACCATGAAGGGAACGACATAACGCTTCTCGTTGCGGTAGAGGCCCGGCGAGATGAACATCCAAACCTGATAGAGCACGAAGGGCGAGGTAAGGAACAGACCAGCCAGCGCGGCAATCTTCAAGTAAAGGTTGAAGGGTTCAGTGGGATTCAGGTAGACCAGTTGCTGTGATAAGCCGTTGGCCCGCAGCACGTCCATGATGGGGCGCTGCATCACATCGTAGATGCGCTCGACCTTCCACCAACAGGCGAAAAATCCCACAGCGACGGCCGCAATGGAGTAGACGAGGCGGCGGCGCAGCTCCTCCAGGTGATCGAGAAAGCCCATGGTTGGCATGGCGTCGGGTTTCTGCTCGTCGCCGGAAGCCTCGGTCGCGGTCTCAAACATGCGACTCCTGCGAGGTTGAGACGTGGGGCTCGGCGGCGGGATCAGAGGGCAGTTCAGAAGACGATGGTGCGACTGGAGCAGGCTCGGCAGAATTCACCACTCGGGGAGCAGCTTCTGCAGCGGGACCGGCCAGAGTGTCGGGCGCGTCTTGGGGTGCCGGCTCGCTTGCCGCCGGGTTCAAACTCAAGCTGGCCACGGTTCCCTGCGGTGGAGGAGTGGAAGGCAGAACCGTCTGCGACTTTTCGACCTCCAGATGCGCAATCTCCGTTTCGATCTGCGACCTGAATTCGTTCGAGGCCCGCCGGAGTTCGGCGAGAAGACGTCCAGCTTGACGAGCCATCTCCGGCAGCTTCTTCGGGCCAAAAAGAATGAGGGCCAGGAAGAACAGGAAGATCGTGTCGGAAAAACTCATGACCTCATCATAATGCGGGCGGGCAATAGCGGCAATGCGGGCGTCGGCCCCGGGGGGCTTTCGCGCTCCTTTACCGCCGTCCAGCTGAATGCAAAACTCTTACGGAGCGTGCTTGAGGACCACGGTATTTCGCTCGTCGCCGGCGATGATGCGGTAGAACTTTTTTAGGTCCTCGGCTTTATTGACGGGCACGCTCAACTCTTTCACCTCGAAGGTACGGGTATAGCCCACAACGTTGCCATTGACGACCGTCTTCGAGTGATAACTAGCGAAGCTGTAGTCGGCATCGACGGGCGGCGGCATGTCATCGACCACGTAGCCGGCCGGTATTGTGATTTCAAAAGCGTCGGTATCGCGTGTCGGCTCCTCCAGTTCGATGGCGAACTTTCGAGGCTCTTTGGTCTCCAGGAATCCCGCTCCCTTAATTCCGAGCACTCGTGGTCTCACCAGTAGTAAGTTTCCGGCGTTCTTGGCATAGTTCTCCGACTCGAACGAATAGTTGAAGCCGAAAGGTTGGTCGGTCTGCTGGAGGTTGAGAAGGGTGGCATGAGTGATGTGAAAACTGGAGAGCGAACCACCCAGAAGTTCCTCGATTGGCTTAATGCGGTCTGTGTCTTTGGTTACTGTGCGCAACCGCCAACGCTCGGAGGACGCGCGCTCGCCAAGCCGCGTCTCTTTCACTTCGCCCTTCAAGGTGCCTGACGGGTCGAGGGTCAGGGTGGCCGTGCGCCGGATGCTGTTCATTGCTGACGGTTGCTGTGGCAGTTCAATCAACTCGCCACCGTTAGGCGTAACCAGCAAACCATAGTTGGCCTGTAGATAGCCGGGGAGCTGACCGAATGGGATCAGGTCGTTGGTCGGATCGAAGAACAACAGTCGACCAAGCCTGGGATGCTGCATGGTAGCGACCAGGGAGGGATCAGTCATGCCGTCGGGCAGCCTGATGGCAGTGATCGCGTGGTTAAATCCGTTGTGCGCCGGCATTTCACTCGTAACAGAACCACGCGTGGCATTGATCAATACGTGGTATGAATCCACGCCAATCTCGCGCAGCATGGATCGCACCAAGGTCGCTTTATCCTTGCAGTCCCCATAGCGGTGCGAGAACACGTCCGGCGCCGAATGAGGTTGCAAGCCACCAATACCCAGATCGATCGACACATAGCGGATATCATGCTGCACGAATTGGGCAATGGCTTGCATCTGCTGCAATGTGGTTGTCTTCGAGGCGGCAAACTTAGATACCTGTTGTTTGATCTCTGGCGAGGCATCGACCCGTTCGCCGACGAGGTTGAAGTACCACTTTCCCATCATCTGCCAGTCAGCGTTTGTATTGAGCGCCGGGCCTCCGGAGGTGAAGAACGACAGGATCATCTGCCCCGCCACCCCGCGGAAAGGAGGCATAAGGGGCTCATGTCTGATTTCCTTCACATCGTTCACCGTCCAACGCCAGGAGTTGCTGCCAGCCTGGCTCGGCATGACCTCAGCGTGGTTGAGCCAGGATGCCTTGTATTCCCACCCCGGCGGGAGCTGGAGTGAAAAGTGGCTTTCCCGCACCGGGTCTCTTTCCTGGAAATACCAGATGTCCTGCAAAAAGAAAGGCCGTTCCTCGACTTCGAATTCGTAGCCGACAATGTTTCCCGGATCTGAGGCTGGAATATGCAGAACCTTGAATTTCGTGTCGGAGATCAGCTCGCCCCCTGCTGTATCCGCAGAGATTTCGATCGCGTCCTTGTCTTTCACTTCGAAGTCTTTGCCTTGCGCCGGGATGCACCATCCATGGAGACTCTTGATTTTCCTTTCGGGATTGAAGTAGACGGGCACTGTGCCGCGATCGCGGCCGTTGGGCCGTAGGATCTTGTAGGCTTCGCGCACTTGCGTCCTTATTTTGTCGCTTGAAGAGACCGTGACGCTGGTTTCTGAATACAGCAGCACAGCGTCGGTCTTTTCGTCGTAGGAGGGCAGCGGCGCGTTGACTAGTGCGTGCATCCACTGCGGGGCATCCCCGCCCGCCGAAGCTGTTGGCGCGCAGGCTAGGAAGCAGGCGACAATACCCCCTGCGAGCAGAAACCTTGCCGACCTAGTTAGTCGCGGTCGCGAAGCCGGGTTGCAATACGATCTGCTCTTCATCTGCACTCCTCACTGCCTGAAAAAAGGTTCGTAATGCGGAATAGTACTTCTGCTCCAGAATCATGAAATCCACTTTAAGCTTGCGCGTCAGATGTAATGTTTCCTTGCTGCTCTCTGCTTTCAGGGCATAGCCAACTAGTCCTTTGTCCTGATCCTGCCCCGGCGGAACGCTGCCCACTTGCCAGCCTGGAGGAAGCTCGATGGTTACGTCATCCACCTTCTCGTAGGGATATTCAAAATAAATCGGGTGCACTCGGTTGGCATGTTCAAAAATGCGTTTCTCG
>DATMOP010000013.1:0-218928 GCA_035568115.1 Candidatus Acidiferrum sp. | reverse complement strand
AGGCAAGGTGAAATGGGAGATTCCAGAAACTCGCAGCGCCGCCGAGCAGGCCGCCGAAGTTCTGGATCAGGCTTTCGGGCACGACGCTTAATCGCGCTGCGGTCGACTGCATCTAATAACCATGAAAGTTGCTCTGGGAGTGACGGGCGGCATCGCGGCTTACAAGGCAGCCGAAATCGTGCGGCTCCTGCAAGACCGCGGCATTCGCGTGCAAGTCATCATGACGCGCGCGGCTCAGGAGTTCGTCCGTCCGCTCACCTTCGCGGCGCTATCCGGTGAAAAAGTGATTACTGGAATGTTCTCGCCCGGAGAAGAGCACGCGGCCAACATCGATTCCGCCATCGAACACATCGCGGTGGCGCAGTCGATTGACGCGCTCGTAGTCGCTCCCGCCACTGCCGACGTTCTGGCGCAGTTGGCGCAAGGCTTTGCCAGCGACTTCCTTACTACGCTCTATCTCGCCACCACTGCGCCGGTTGTGGTTGCGCCGGCAATGAACGTGAACATGTGGAATCACACCGCGACCCAGGCGAATCTGGAAATTCTCCGGCGGCGCGGCGTGAAGATTGTCGATCCGGATTCGGGATATCTGGCCTGCGGCATGAGCGGCTCGGGGCGGCTTGCCGAAAACGATGCCATCGTCGCGGCGGTGCTGGAAGCGCTGGGCGCGTCGCAGGATCTCTCTGGAGAAACCATCCTGATCACAGCCGGGCCGACGCGCGAAAAGATCGATCCCGCACGCTACCTCACCAATCGCTCCAGCGGACGCATGGGGTACGCCATGGCCGAAGCCGCCCTGCGCCGCGGCGCTCGTGTGCTGCTTGTCAGTGGCCCCACGGCGCTGACTCCGCCGGGAGCGGCGGAGATCACGCCCGTGGAATCGGCCGAGCAGATGCGCGATGCCGTGCTCAATCTCCTGCCTCAGGCGACCATCGTGATCAAAACCGCCGCGGTTTCCGACTACCGAGCCAAGTCCGTCTCAGGGCAGAAAATAAAACGTAAAGGTCCGATGACACTCGAACTCGAACCAACCGCTGACATCCTGAAGGAAGTCTCTGCGCGCAAGCAGTCGCAGATTGTCGTGGGCTTTGCGGCGGAAACCGAGAATGTCCTTGAGAACGCGCGGCAGAAGCTTGCAGCCAAGCGGCTCGACGCCATCGTGGTCAACGATGTTTCACGCGAGAGCATCGGCTTCGACTCCGAGCGTAACGCTGTGACTATTCTTACCCACGCGGACATCGTCGAAGTTCCCGAGACCACGAAGTGGGAAGTGGCGCAGCGAGTGCTCGATCAGGTCGTCCGCATCCGCGAGCTACGCAAGTCGCCGGTGCAAGCCTGAGAGCAAGGTTCTTCGCCCTGCATTACAATCGATACACCAATGCCCCAGACTCTTGACCCGGAATTGCGGCGCGCTCTCGCCGAACGCGTGCGCTATTGCCATGAGATGGGCATCTACGATTTCTATCAGCGCGAAAGCAACGCGATTGATCAAACTTCATCTCAGACATTCCAGCCGGAACTTCGAGAGGAAATGGCCGCAAGAAAATCCGCTGTCGTCCCAGCCAATAGCGAGGGCAACATCTTCGAAATCGTGACGCCGAAGCCGGAGTATGGAGTGGCTGATCCCGTCGCTGCGCTCAAACTGATTCGCGAAGATCTTGGTGACTGCACCCGCTGCAAACTTCACAAGGGCAGAACCAATCTCGTCTTCGGCGTGGGCAATCCCCGGGCCGAATTGATGTTCGTAGGTGAAGGCCCCGGCGCCGATGAAGACGCGCAAGGCGAACCTTTTGTCGGGCGCGCCGGCCAGTTGCTCAACAACATGATCAAGGCCATGGGCTTGCGGCGCGAAGATGTTTACATTGCAAACATCGTCAAGTGCCGTCCGCCGGGCAACCGCACGCCGGAGCCTGACGAGTGCGAGACTTGCTCGCCGTTTCTCATGCGGCAGATAGCAACTATTAAGCCCAAGGTTATCGTGGCTCTGGGAGCCACCGCGGCCAAGAATCTGCTGGCTATGAATTCATCCCTTGGCGAACTGCGCGGGCACTGGTACGACTTCAAACCCGCCGGCAGCGATCCATCGTGGCCTGGCGCGCGCCTTGCCGTGACCTATCATCCCGCATATCTGCTGCGGGATCCGCGCCAGAAGGGCGAGACGTGGAAGGATTTGCAAATGGTAATGAAGTATCTTGGGATCGAGCCTCCGAAGAAGACTGCCGAGTAAGTCAGCCGCTCCCGTTCTTCCCCTGTCACTGCTATTCTTTGAGACTGCGTCTTCTCGAAATCAATGCCTGAGTATTGTGACGTCGCCCTGCCAGTGCCGCTCGACATGGTCTTTACCTACCGTGTCACCGCCGAGGCCACTCCCATAGTCGGGGGCCGCGTGCTCGTGCCCTTCCGCCAGCAACGCCTGACCGGTATTGTGGTTGAACTGCACGACCGCAAGCCATCGGTCAAGACAAAAACCATTCTTAATGTGTTCGACGCAGCGCCCGTACTTGATGAGCAACTGCTGCGCCTCGGCCGCTGGATTGGCGACTATTATCTCGCCCCACTTGGCGAAGTCTTCCGCACCATGCTACCGCTCGGCGCGGAGTTCAAACGCTCGATCGCGTACCGCCTCACCAAAGAAGGCCGGGTGGCGCTGCATCTGGCGGGAACAAAGGGATCGTCTGTGCGTTCGCGGCGTACTCCGGACGAGCAAGCCGTCGAATTTCGTGTACTCGATTATCTTGCTGCGCAGGAGTCTGCGTCCGGAGATGCAATACAAGTTCGCGAACAGAGCCTGCGCTCCTCCACTCGCGTCTCCAAATTGATCCTGAACGGGATGGTCCGAAAGAAGTGGCTCGTACGCGAGGATGTTTCCGCGGTACGCGATGCCACGCGAACCATCAAAATCGCGCTGCTCAAGTCTGCTGATGGCAAGCTGAACGACAATCAGCGGAGGCTGGTCGAGACGCTCGCTGGATCTGGAGGCCGAGTTCCGGTAGAGACGTTGCAGGCGCTCGAAATCCCACGCACGACGCTCGGCACGCTGGTCAAACGCGGCCTGATTGAGGTCATCGAAGAGGCCGCGGACTTTGCGGTCTCGCGCAGTAAGCCTCGGCCTTCTGTCGAATTTGATTTCAATTCAGCGCAGGCAAATGCGTTGAACCGCTTGCGCGAAGCTGTTGACGCGCGCAAGTTCTCCGGCATCCTGCTGCACGGTGTCACGGGTTCGGGGAAAACCGCTGTCTACCTCGCTGGTATGCGCTCCGTGCTCGAGGCCGGGCGCTCCGCGATTCTTCTTGTCCCTGAAATCGGCCTCACGCCTGCGGTGGCTGCTGATCTGCATCAGATCTTTGGCGATGAAGTTGCCATCCTGCACTCTGCACTCTCCGACAAAGAGCGCGCGCAACAGTGGCACCGGATCAAGAGTGGCGACGCGCGCATGGTTGTGGGCACTCGCTCCGCGGTCTTTGCGCCGGTTGCCGATCTCGCGCTGATCATTGTCGACGAAGAACACGATTCCTCCTACAAGCAGGAGGAGACGCCACGCTACCACGCCCGCGATATCGCCGTTGTACGCGCCAAGATGGCGAATGCAGTCGTGGTTCTGGGCTCGGCGACCCCCTCGCTGGAGTCGTATTTCAACGCCAGGAAAAATAAATACGCGCTTGTCGAGTTGCCGGACCGCGTGGAGCAGCGTCCACTTCCAGAGGTCGAGGTCGTCGACATGCGCCAGGAATTTCAGGAAACCGGCCACGAGCAGGTCATCTCACGCAAGCTGGCGGCGGAAATCAAAGAGCGCTTCGATCGCAAAGAGCAGGTCATGGTCCTGCTCAATCGCCGCGGATATTCTCCTGTGGTGCTGTGCCGCACCTGCGGCAAGACTCTACAGTGTCAGAACTGCGCCATCTCCATGACGCATCACAAGCGCGAGCACAAAATGGTTTGCCACTATTGTGGATTCACCGCGCCCGTACCGAACACCTGCGCCCAGTGCAGCAGCGAGTATGTGTATTTCCTCGGCACTGGCTCGGAGAAGCTGGAAGAATTGCTGCATGGCATGTTCCCGCAGGCACGCATCGCCCGCCTCGATCGCGACACGGTCCGCGGGCATGAGGATTTCGAGCGCACTTTGAACGCTCTCAGCGAGGGTGAACTCGACCTGCTGGTCGGTACGCAGATGATCGCCAAGGGCCACGACATTCACGGCGTCACGCTGGTTGGCGTGGTCGGCGCCGACAGCGCGCTCGGACTGCCTGACTTCCGTGCCGCCGAGCGTACCTTCCAGTTGCTGACCCAGGTTGCAGGGCGAGCTGGCCGCGGAAACTCTCCCGGCAAAGTTATTCTGCAGACTTATTTTCAGGATCACTATGCGGTGCAGTACGCGGCCCGGCACGACTTCACAGGATTCTACGAGAAGGAACTGCGCTTCCGCAGTTGGATGCACTACCCGCCGTATTCAGCTTTGGCCAACGTGCTGATCCGCAGCGACAAGCTGGACGATGCCTTGCAATGGTCGGGCACATTAGGAGGGTGGTTTGAGCAAAATCGCCATGAAGGCGTGCGCGTGCTGGGCCCCGCCACTGCGCCGATTATGCGGCTGAAGCGTGATTACCGTTACCACTTCGTGCTGAAGTCGCCCAGCCGGGAGAAGCTCAATGCCACACTGCGCGCTATGCTGGCCTATGCGACCGCACAGAAAATTCCGCGCACTCAAGTGATTGTCGACGTAGACGCGCTTTGGCTGATGTGAGACGAACCTGTTAGCCGTTAGCAATTAGCAGTAGCCTTTAGCTTAAGACCATCGAGTGCGGCTGGGACGTCATTTCATGCCGCCGACGCTTCCCCGAATCACCACCACCGATGCTGCCGGCAGATCAAACATCGTGCCCTTTTCCGCGGTCAGTTTGGTGTGAACAATCGGGCCGTCGGGATCGGCTGTGCCGCGGGTCGTGGCGACGATCGTGCGCTCCCCGCCATTCTCCGCATGAGCCATGAAGCGTGTCTGCCCCGGATGCCATTGATACTGTGCACTTCCGAAAGTGGAAGTCTCTACCGGCCCCGCGAAGCTGCTCCTTGTTTCCGGCTTTCCATCAAACGCAATCCGCACCCGATGTGCATTCTGCTGGTCCCTGTTCACTGCCATCACCGCCCACTTTCCGTCGGGACGCTTCACCGCATAGGCTGTCACCAGCTCGTGACCTGCACCGTCTTGCACATCGCTCTTTGCCGCAAACACTTGGTGATCGCCACCATCCGATTGCGCCCATTCCAGATTGATCAACTGCGCCACAAAAAACTGCGCCAGCGGTTGCTGAATCTGATAATTCGCGTCGACGGTAAACATTCCAAACGTTCCCGGAGAGCTGTTGCATCCCGGCTCCATCTGCAGCGGCAGATAGTGGAAGAAGTAAACGCCCTTTCCTCCCGAGTTCAAGAATGATCCAATGTAATCGGCCAGCCAAACTCCGGCAAAAATATCCTGATAGGTTTCGCTTGCGCCCGACGAAAGATTTCCCTCAGTAATGAACATCGGCATATCCGCCGGAACGCCGTCCTCGTGCCACACCTGCATGATGTGGCTGACCAACTCGGGCTCATCGTAAAGCACGCCCCACGGCGTTTTGCACGGATCGTAGGGATAGTGCTCGAACGAAAAGAACGCCAGATCATTCATGCGACCGTGCTGCTTCAGATAGTCGATGAACCGTGCCGTCCACGAAACTTTTCCGTTTGCATCCGGCCAGACTTCGATGTCCCTGTTCACTCCTTGAAACGATGGTCCACCGAGCTTCAGTGCCGGGTCCACGCGATGGATCGCCGTCGCCCACTGTACATAGAGTGCGGCGTAGTCTTCCGGCAGCATGTACTGGCCGTCGGCCTCTTCGCCCATCTCGACGTAAGAGATGGGATAGCCGCGCTTCTTGAGATACGCAATTTCTGCCGCCGCGTTGTCGGGAGTGTCATACAGCATCGCGACCGGCACCATCGCCGGCAGTCCGCGCGTAACCCCGCTGGTGAAGAAGAGATCGAAACCCATCTGCGCTTGCTTGGTGGAACCCAGGTCCGACGGCTGATGCCAGGGATCGACCGACGAACAATAGGTCGTTGTCTGCTCCTGATCGGACGTATGCCGCAGAATATCGTGAAGGGCTCCGTCCTCGCTGCTCATGCCAAGGAAGAGTTCGCGAATAGCATAGCCCACGCAATTTCGCGGATCGTTTAGTTTTGGATCGTTTAGCTTTGGATCAGTCGAGCCATCCGCGTTGCATGTGTTGGATGACTCGCTCATCCATATCCGCACGAACCGCACTGGCACGGGGCCGCCACTCAGGCGAATCGTCTCTGTGCGGCCTTTCCCGTCCGTCAGTGTTCCCTGCGAAAACGCCTGCCATGCCCCGCGTGTCGGCGCATGGATGGGATCATCGCCTGTCCAGTACTGAACGACATAGCGGCGGGCGTAAGGCTCTCCCCATGCGATGCGAATACTGTTTACCGCTTGCACCTGGGCCAGGTCCACGACCACCCACTGCGGATGCAGCGCATCGCTCTCGCCCGTGAAACGCTGCGTGAGATATGGATTGCTCTTCCAGAAAGTATTGAGATCGCCATCGGTCAGCCGCGAAAACCCCACGTTGTCGGTGCCGTCGTTGCGCGTGAATCCGCGGCGCGGCAGTCCATAGCCGTACGAGTAGCGCAGTACTTCGGTCGGAGTCGCCGAACCGGTGAAATATCCCTTACCGCCCGCATCGTTCCCGTCGCTTCCATTGCTCCATGTCCCTTGCGGATTCCAGTGCCACGCCTCGACCGCGAGTTCCGTGTTCTGCCGGTACGTAACTGGCTGCCACCCTGAAGCCAGGGTCTTCTCCAAAGTCGGCTGCAAGAGATCTTTGTCGATCGCGTCCACGGCAATGCGGTCCACGCCCGCGCCCAGTGTTTCCTTCGGTACGAAATGGTTCGAGGGATGCGAGATGTCGACTGAGATGGTCTGACCCGCGCTAGAAACCTCCAAAACGAAAATCCCAGCTACACAGGCAAGAATAATGGCAAGTTTTTTCAAGGTGAAACCACCTCCCGGTTCGTCTAGTGAAACGATTGAATACAGGAGTATACGAAAAAAACGGTGTCGCGAGCGAATTGCTGGGAAGTTGCTTTTCCGACAGCCCCATTTCCTACGTGGGCCTGGATGACGAGCCTCGGGTACAATTCCCTGCGACTGAGCCAGCGAGGGGGATCATAACTCTTGTCTGATTTCTTAGCCACAAAGCCACTCGACCTTTTGCTCGCCGAAGCGCACGACGAGACCGGAACGGGCCTGCGTCGCGTGCTCGGTCCGGTGAATCTGGTTACGCTGGGGATTGGCGCCATCATCGGTGCGGGCATCTTTGTTTTGACTGGGACGGTGGCCGCCACCTTCACCGGTCCGGCGATTGTGTTGTCGTTCATTCTGGCGGGCTCCGGCTGCCTCTTCGCCGGACTCTGCTATGCAGAGTTCGCATCGCTGATTCCCATCGCCGGTTCCGCCTACACCTACGGCTACGCGACGCTCGGTGAGATCTTCGCCTGGATTATCGGCTGGGACCTCATCATCGAATATGCATTTGGCGCGGCTTCAGTGGCCGTGGGCTGGAGCGGCAATCTGGTCGCTCTTTTTCAAAACTTTGGCATCCAGCTTCCGCCGCAGCTCACGGCTCCTCCCGGGACGCTGCTGGTCTTTTACAACGGTCAGTGGGCACGACTGGCGACGATTGGACCGCTGCTCGCGGGCGCAGCGGTTGACCCTTCGAAGTTGCCTTCGGCTCACGGAATTCTAGACCTGCCCGCCTATCTCGTGATTGCCCTGATGACCGCCATCCTGGTGATCGGAGTGCGCGAATCCGCCAACTTCAATTCCCTGATTGTGTTCATCAAGGTCGCCACCGTTCTCACGTTTATCGCGATAGCGACAGCTTATCTGCTGCGCCATCCGCAAGTCGGCGCCGCGAATTGGCATCCATTCATCCCACCGAATCAGGGATCGTTCGGCGCATTCGGATGGTCGGGCATCGCGCGCGGCGCGGGCGTGATTTTCTTTGCCTACATTGGTTTTGATGCGGTCTCGACCGCCGCGCAGGAAGCTCGCAATCCGCAGCGCGACATGCCCATCGGCATTCTGGGCTCGCTCGCCATCTGCACCGTGCTCTACGTTGCCCTCGGCTGGACGCTCACCGGCGTGGTCAACTACACCTTACTCAATACTTCGGCCCCGGTGGCTGTGGGCATTCAAGCTACGGGCGTGCATTGGGGCAGCATCGTCGTGATGCTCGGAACCTTCGCCGGACTCACCACAACCATGCTGGTGATGTTGCTGGGACAGTCGCGAGTATTCTTCTCCATGTCGCGCGACGGACTGCTGCCGGAGTGGGCGGGCCGGGTTCATCCGCGCTTCCGCACGCCATGGATTTCCTCGATTGTGGTTGGCTTCTTTGTGGCAATTATCGCCGGCGTGCTCCCGATCAATGTGCTGAGCCAGCTCACATCAATCGGTACTCTGCTGGCATTTGTGATTGTATGCGCAGGAGTTTGGACTCTGCGCGTAAAGCGGCCGGAGCTGCAGCGTCCGTTCAAGACACCTCTGGTCCCGCTGGTCCCGATTCTGGGGATCGGGATTTCTTTGGGACTGATGCTCAGCCTGCCTTGGAGCACTTGGCTGCGATTGATTGCGTGGCTGATTGTGGGGATGGCGATTTACTTTGGCTACGGCCGCACCCACAGCCGTCTGAGAAAGATTGCGCGGTAGTGCGATAGGAATAACGGCGACCGGGAGTCGATGACCAACACTACCTGCTTCGGAACTCGCGCACCATCTCAGGAAAAGCTTCCCGCAAGGAGAAGTGAAGGAACGGGGCTGGCGTCAGGGTAAGTACCAGCATCGCAATCGCTAACCCAGCCAGGACTGCGCGAACGCCCGAAACCTTGGGCCACTCGGCCACTTGAGGATGCCGCAAGCTGCTCAGCCGCAGCAGAACTGCCCACATGAGCCAGACATAGCAGAGATAGTAAGCCATGAACAGCAGGACCAGAGTCGTTACCCACGAGATCCAGCGATGGGCTCGGGGAGCAATCGAAAAAACAATGTGGCCGCCATCGAGTTGGCCTCCGGGCAGCAGATTTAATGCCGTTGCGAACATGCCTACCCACGCCGCAATCGCGGCGGGATGCAACAGCATGTGATTCAAAGGAACGGCAGTCGTGCCGGAGGCTAACCAGCGATTCATCAACTGGAAAATCAAGGGAAATCCAAGTTCGAGGTCGGCGGGCGGCGCTCCGGGCGGGATGGGTCGAGACAATCCCAGCGAAACCGCCAGCACTCCCAGCGCGACGACAAATCCGGCGATCGGCCCGGCGATTCCAATATCGAACAGCGCCGTGCGGGATCGAATCGGCGACCGGATGCGGATGAAAGCTCCGAAAGTCCCGATCAGTGTGGGCGCGGGAATAAAGAACGGCAGCGTGGCCCACACGCCGTAGCGCTTGCAGTACAGGTAGTGACCCATCTCGTGGGCCATCAGGATCAGCATCAGCGTGCCGGCAAAAGGAATCCCGAGCAGCATGCGCGACGGTTGCTGGAGAGCCCATGGCATCCGCAGCATAGTGCCGGGGCCGTCGTCGAGAAAGAACGCAGGCCGGCCAAGCGCAAAATTGTGCTGCATATGCGCGCCCACCACAAGTGTAGTGAAGCAAGTCAGCAGCAGAAGAAGAGCATGCAACCAGTACCGTTGCCGCGGTTGGCGCGCGGCAAATACTGGCATGGGCCGCAGGTATTCAACTGTGGAAGAAGCGATAGGAGGAGTGGATTCCGACATGCGATTCTTGGCCCGCGATTCCGGCGGAGGCTCTCTGTTTAGATGCTACTACGACGGGCGGGAATCTTGGCGGCGTTGCGAGGAGCTAAGAATCCATCTCCCTTAATCAATCGACTGCAATTCTTTCCCGGGCTTGAAGCGCACGGCCTTGCCCGGAGGAATGGACACCTCGGCGCCAGTGCGCGGGTTGCGTCCGATGCCGGTCTTGCGCGGGCGCACATTGAACACGCCAAATCCGCGCAGCTCAATGCGATTGCCGTGGGCCAGCGCCTTCTTCATGCTCTCAAAGACGGTTTCCACCGCCAACTCGGCCTTGGTCTTGGTGATACCGGTTCTGGCGACCACTTCATTGATAATGTCGAGCTTGATCACGAACGGCTCCCGCGGACGGTGTCAGGATGATCCTTCAAGTGATTGATGCTATGGGAGATAAGAGAGATTGTCAACGGGAGCATCTGAACCGTAAACGGGCTGGAGCCGGGAAAGAGTGAATTGAGTAATTTTGTAATTGGGTAATTTGTCAGATAGCGGAGCCGAGATTCTTAAATTACCAAATTACAAAATTACCCAATTACTCAATTCTCCTTACCGCTCGTTCTCGCCTTCTTTGAACATGTACTTGATGGCGGGCTTGTAGATCATGAGGTTGGGTCCGCCGTCGTCGCGGATCACCTTGATGCAGGTCTTGTCGTACCACTCGATGATGCCGCGCACTTCTTCGCCGTCACGCAGCACGATGACCATCGGCGTCTTCGACTGCATTTGTTTTTGATAATAAAAATTCTCGGCGTTGGTCTGCTCCGGAGGCGCGGCCTTGCGTCCACCACCTGAACCGCGGTCGCCCCGGTCAAATCCCCGCTCGGGCCGGTCGTGGCGCTCCGTGCGGTCCCGGCGTTCCGGGACCTGCATGTGATTGGAGTTGTGGTTGCCGTGGTTGTGATCGACGCGCGGCAGGGCCGGACGGATCAGCTTGCGGTTGGCAAAATTCTCCTCGTCTCCTTGCGGCTGGACGGGAGCGGAATCCATCGTTTCCTTCATAGTGGCGCTACCCCACACGCGCTCGCGCTGACCGAACTATTAGAGGGCCCTGAAAATGTATTTACGAAGGCGTGAAATTTCACCTACGGTACCACAGGAATCTTCCCGTGACAATGCCGCTGAAGTGCCATCCTGCGGAGTATGCCAAATCTTGCACACTCCCTAGAATATCGATTCGCTGAGCGAGAGACCGCAAGGCAGCCGACTGGGGGTTCGTATCCGGTCAGCCCCCCGCCATGGACGGGCGGAGCGGCGCGAAAAAGGCAGTTCGCTAACTGGTATTCGACAGATCCGCGCCTCTCCGTTCGCGGCCTATTCCGGTGACCACCGCCACCAAGGTCGCAACGATCAGAAGGGTCCAGGCCAGCACCGGTGCGAATGTTCCACCGTAGCGCTGCTCGGCAAGCTTGGCCTGCACCACTACGTTGCGCGAAGAGAGCAGGTTTCCCAGTTGGTAGGCGAAACCCGGAAACGTTGCCCGCACCGCGGGTGGCGAAAGTTCATTGAGGTGCGCCGGGATTACGCCCCAGGCGCCCTGCACCATGAATTGCATCAGAAAGCCGCCCAGCGCCAGCATCGGCACGGTGTGCGAGTACGCCCATAGCGGAATCACTGGAATTGACAACAGGGCCGCGATCACAATGGCCTTCCGGCGGCCGATCTTTTCTGACCATGTCCCGAAAAGAATTCCTCCGAGCAGCGCACCAATGTTGGCGATGACGGCGATCGATCCAACAGTCTGCGGGGTAAAGTTGTGATCCTTCGTCAGGAACGTCGGATATAGGTCCTGGCTGCCGTGGCTGAACGAATTGAAGGCAAACATCAGCACCACCAGGAAAGCGAAAGTACCCAGATACGTCAGGATGTCCCTGCCCAGCCGGTTCTCGGCCTTCCTCGAGACGCGCCCCTGCTCCCAGGCCGGGGACTCATTCACTTTCGTGCGAATGTAGATCACCAGAAAGGCCGGCAGCGCTCCGATCACAAACATTCCGCGCCAGCCCACGAGGCGGAACAAAGTCCCGTAAACCAAGGCCGCCAGCAGATAGCCCACGGGGTAGCCTTGCTGCAACAACCCTGAGAAGAATCCGCGTCCCTCCGCGGGCAAGGTTTCGAATGCAAGTGCGGCACCCACGCCCCATTCTCCTCCCATGGCTACGCCGAACAATGCCCGCAGGATGAGAAAAGCCTTCAGGGATGGGGCGAAGGCCGACGCCAGCTCAAACACCGAGTACGCGATGATGTCGACCATTAGCGTGACCCGCCGGCCAAACCGGTCGGCCATGACCCCGAACAGAAGCGCGCCCACCGGACGCATCGCCAGGGTTAGGAAAATGGCCTCCGCGACGGCTGAAACTTTCGTCTGGAACTGCGTCGCGATGGCGCTGACACAGAAGGTCAGAACGAGGAAATCAAAAGCGTCCAGCGACCAGCCCAGAAAGCAGGCGATAAACGTGTTCCGCTGCGCCGGCGTAAGCCTGCGAAAATGGCCAATGAATTCCATTGCGGTTCCTCCGCGCAAGTCCCTACGCGCCGAAATGTCCTGCGGATGCTAGCATAGGTCTTTCAATCGGCGATCTAAATCGGCAGTCCGCACTCATGCCCGAACTCGACTCTCTCCAACGCCAGGCGCCCGATTCGCTGATGCTCACCAACTTCTGGTATAGGGCCTTGCCCGCCGACCGCGTTCACCGCAATCAACTCCATCAAGCCATGCTGCTGGAGACTCCTCTTGTCATAGGGCGTGACCGTACGGACCGCCCCTTTGCCCTGCGCGACGCCTGTCCGCACCGCGGCATGCCGCTCCATTGCGGCAACTTCGACGGAGAGAATGTCGAATGTTCTTACCACGGTTGGACCTTCGACGCCCACAATGGCCAGTGCCAGCTCATCCCTTCACTCACCGCCGACCAGAACTTGAAAGTGGATCGCATCTACGCGGGTAGCTATCCATGCGAAGAGCAGGATGGTTTTGTCTGGGTCTACATGCCTGAGCCGGGTCCGCAGGGCGCGGGATTCAGCAGGCCAGACGAAGCTCCCGAGCCTGCCCCGCTGATTGAGAAGTTCGGAGAAACGTCCAGCGGCAAGTATAAGCTTGCCTACCTCACCGCCGACATGCCCGTCAGCATCGATCACGGCATCATCGGCCTCATGGATCCGGCTCACGGACCGTTCGTTCACCAGGCGTGGTGGTGGCGCAGCCGCCACAGTATTCACGAGAAGATAAAACACTTTGAGCCGATTCCCAATGGCTTTCGCATGAGCGCCCACACGCCCAGCTCAAACTCAGCGCCCTACAAGCTTCTGCGCCTGTACGCCGCCGCCGATTCCATCACCACCACCATCGATTTCGTCCTGCCCAACCTGCGCCGGGAGACGATCAGCGCAGGGAAGTATTGGTTTTCGTCGCTGACTACAGTGACGCCAATCACGCGCAATCAATGCCGTATCGACGTGGTCGCCGCCTGGAACATCTTCCGCTGGATGCCCTTCGGACCTGAATTGTTGAAATTTGTTTTTGCCAAATTTGTCGAGCAGGACCGCCGCACCATGGAATTGCAAGCCGAAGGCCTCAAACACAATCCGCATCTCATGCTGATTGACGACGCTGACCGCCCCGCCAAATGGTATTTCCAGTTGAAGGCCGCGCATCTGGAAGCCAAGCGCACCGGCGGCGAGATGAAACACCCCATGACGGGGCCAGTGACTTTGAAGTGGAGAAGCTAGAGTGGCGCGGGCGCCCTTGCCCGCGAATGCCGACAGCGAATCTGATCCCGCACGCTCGTCGATCAGTAGCGTCCATCGAGAAACGCTTCCACGCTTCCACTTCCTCATCTTTCATCGGCTTCCACCAATCCGGATCGATTATTTTGATCTTGCCTCGCAGCGTTCCGAACTTAGGCTTCTTGCGAGTAGCCGCCGCCCGCACAAGATCTACGGCGGGCACTCCCCGGCGGCAAATTGTGACAGTCTCTCCTCGCTCGACTGCTTTAATCAGTTTCGGGGGCAAGTTCTTCCGGGCGTCCGATAAGCTGAGTCGCATATCTTATGCTCGTTTAGCCTACTCCTGCACCAGCCAGTCCATCGCTTCCTCGCGCGTCTTGAAGGTGGGAAGCTCGCGCCGGGAGAAATTCTTGATATGCTCGAAAAAAATCGCGGGCAATGTCTCGATCCCCACCCAGGCTGAGCGCTTCAGGTGGGGCCGGTCGAAAACGGTGGCTTCTTTCAAGCGGTCGATGGCGATGCGATCGAACTCCGCGCCCGTGAAGTCGGCAAGCAGCAATACCGAGCCGCGAGGTTCGCTGGTTACATAAGACGGTACGAGCAGGGCAATCTTCTCGAGTTCTCTGGACGTGCAGTGAGAAATATCCACCAGCAGAATCTGCTTTCCTTTGTGTTCAACGAAGCGGATGCGATCTTCCATGAGCACCTGCGAACGGCTGAAAGGTTTAGCTCTCCAAAAGCGATTCCACTACGCCATATGCCCCGGCCAGGGCCGCGTCCAGCGCAGCCGCGTCTTTTCCTCCGGCCTCGGCCAGATCGGGACGGCCTCCGCCTTTTCCGCCAACTTTTTGCGCCACCGGACCAATCACCTTACCCGCCTGCACGCGGCCGGTCAAATCTTTGGTGACGCCCACAATCAGAGAAACACTTCCGTTGGAGGCTGAGCCCAGCACCACCACGCCCGAGCCAATCTTCTCGCGCAGTTGATCCACCAGTGTGCGCAGCTGTGCGCGCTCCAGATTGTCCACGCGGTGGGTCAGCACCTTCACGCCTTTTACTTCTTTGATCTGATCGCCAATGTTCGCCGTGCTCGACGACGCCGATTTCATCCGCGCCTGATCCAGTTCCCGCGTGAGGCGCTT
Source organism: Candidatus Acidiferrum sp. (assembly GCA_035568115.1). GTDB lineage: Bacteria > Acidobacteriota > Terriglobia > Terriglobales > Acidobacteriaceae > Sulfotelmatobacter. The sequence goes on along the minus strand of DATMOP010000013.1, from coordinate 204,191 downwards.
AATCTCGGCGTCTTTTTTCTCGAACTCAGCTCTCAGCGCCGCAGCCGGAGACACCAACTCCGCGTGCGCGGCGATCTCATCCGCGGAGGGTGTCCCATCCTTGCGCGTTCTTTGCGCAAGAGCCTGCCCTGAGCTTGCCGAAGGGGTGGGTGAAACAAAAGCCGACACCACGTGTTCTAACTCATGGTCCTTCCGAAAATGCCGAAGCGATCCCTCCCCAGTGATCGCCTCCACCCTCCGCACGCCAGAAGATACGCTGCCTTCTTTTAGAATCTTAATCAGCCCAATCTCGCCGGTTGCACCAGTGTGCGTGCCGCCGCAAAGCTCAGTTGAGAAATCGCCGATGCGCACCACGCGCACCTTATCGCCATACTTTTCGCCGAACAGCGCCATGGCGTGATAAGTAGTGATCGCCTCGTCGATGGGCACGTCGGTGATGGTCTCGACAATCTGATTGCGCAGCACTTCCTTGTTGATGATGTCTTCAATGTCCTGCAACTCTTCATCCTCGACCGCAGTGAAGTGCGAAAAATCAAAGCGCAAATGATTCGGCGCCACCAGCGACCCCGCCTGTTTCACGTGCTTCCCCAGCACTTCCCGCAGCCCGGCATGAAGCAAATGAGTAGCCGTGTGATTCCGCATGGTCGACTGACGAACGTCCGCATTGACAACGGCATCGACTTTATCGCCCACGCGCAGCGCCTGCTTCGCTACCACCTGATGCGCCCGCACCCCCTGAATCGGCGAATAACATCCAGTCACGTCGGCGACGACGGTATTGTGATCGTCGGAGTAAAACCATCCCTTATCACCAACCTGCCCGCCAGACTCAGCATAAAACGGCGTGTGATCGAGAATGACCTCTCCGGATTCGCCGGCTTTGAGTTCCTGCGCGCCCTGTCCGTCATGAATGATCGCGAGCACCTCGCAGCCGTCGGAACGAGTCTGTCGATAACCTTCAAAGAGTGATTTCGGAAGCTGCTGATATGCGGGATTGGCCGTCTGTTTGGCTGCGCCTTTCCAGGAGGCGCGGGCGCGGGATTTCTGCTCCTCCATCGCTCGATCAAAGCCCGTCTGATCGAATTCAATTCCTTGGTCACGCGCGGCATCCTGAATGAAGTCCAGCGGCATGCCGAAGGTGTCGTAAAGCCTGAAGGCTTTCTCTCCAGGGTAGACGTAGCGGGGCTGTGGAATTTCAGCTGGCTTGTATTCCCGCTGCAGAATTACCTCATAAACCCCCTTCGGCAACGTCAGCGGCTTATGGCTGTCATGCAAAATGCTGACCGAGTCACCAAAGACAGAGACGTACTTGCGTCCGTCGAGTTCTAGCAACTCCGCTTTTTCTGGATGGGAAATCCGATGGCCTATCGAGCCGGACTGCCGCACATCAAGAGTATCCCCGCGTAACTCGATTGACTTCGGGAATGGGAACCAGTCGGTAACGCTCTGAAACGAGACATTGCCTTGTCTGTAAATCCGCCCTCTGTCCTCAACCAGTTCGAGATCCTTTTCAAGTTCGCGTAGTCCGATTTCAAGTGCATGCACGAACTTCATCTCCTCGGACAGAACCATCTTCGAGACGCGATCCGCTGTTTCTTTCAGCTCGGGATACGCATCCCTCATCAACTCGGGGACAGCGTTGACCATTTCGTGCAGGAAAGGTTTCGTTTGGCCGAGGAGACGTCCGTGGGTGATGGCGCGGCGGATGATTTTTCTTAGCACGTAGCCGCGGCCTTCGTTCGAGGGCAGCACTCCGTCGGATATTAAGAACGTGGCGGCTCTGGAGTGGTCGGCGATTACTCTAAGGGAGGCCGCTCCCTTGTGGCCGGGAGAGCCTGCCGGGCCTTGCTCGGCCTGGACAGCCGAGGCAACTGTCCCCACATCGCCTGTCGTGGTTCCAGTCAGTTCGGCCGCGCGCTTGATCAATGGCACAAACAAATCCGTCTCGTAATTCGAAACCACGCCCTGCAACACGGCTGTCGTGCGCTCCAACCCCATCCCCGTATCAATCGAAGGCTTGGGGAGCGGATTCAGCTTCCCGCTCACGTCCCGGTCGAACTGCATGAACACCAGATTCCAAATCTCGACATATCGTCCGCAATCGCAAGGAAACGCGCAGTCGGCATGCCCCTGATCCGACGCAGCCGGCCCCATGTCGTAATAAATCTCGCTGCACGGCCCGCAGGGCCCGGTATCGCCCATCTGCCAGAAATTGTCTTTCAGGCCCAGCTCGAAGATGCGATCTTTGGGAACACCCTGCGCAGCCCACAGGTCGTATGCTTCTATATCGCGCGGAACGCCGCCCTCACCGTTGAACACGGTCACGTACAGTTTGTCCTTGTCAATCCCGAACCACTCCTTCGAAGTGATCAGCTCCCAGGCGTAAGCGATGGCATCTTTCTTGAAGTAATCGCCGAATGAAAAATTCCCCAGCATCTCAAAGAACGTGTGATGGCGGTTGGTGAAGCCGACATTCTCCAGATCGTTGTGCTTGCCGCCGGCGCGCACGCATTTCTGCGAAGTGGTGGCGCGGGAGTAGTCGCGCTTCTCCAGTCCGAGAAAAACGTCCTTGAACTGGTTCATGCCCGCGTTGGTGAACAGCAACGTGGGATCGTTCGCCGGCACCAGCGAGGACGAATGTACCTCCTTGTGCGGACGTTCCTTCTGCTGCACAAAGAAGTCGAGAAACTTGCGGCGAATTTCAGAGCCAGTCAGCATTCAGGTGAGCACGAAAAACAATTCTAAATGAAAACCGCAGAGACCACAGAGGATGCCGAGAGAACGAAAAAAGGCCGCGCAGAACGTTTGCGTGGCCTTCGAAAACCAATTAGTCAGCCTAGATTACTTCACCGCGTCTTCGGTCTTCTCTCCCGCCTTCTTCATCTCCTTGCCGGTAGCCTTCGTGCCTTTCTTCACACCGCTGCCGGTTTTCTTAGCGGCCGTTTTTGTCGCATCGGCGGTCTTGTCGGCCGCCTTTTCTGTACCCTTCGCGGTGTCTTTCGCCGCGGTCTTGGTGGCGTGCCCGGTCTTCTTGGCCGCCGTCTTTGTAGCGTCGGCAGTCTTGTCGGCAGCTTTTTCGGTGGCAGCGCCGGTTTTCTTGGCGACTTTCTTGGTTTCGTGTCCCGTGGCCTCAGCGCCCTTCTTCACATCCGTAGCCGCGTCCTGACCCAGCACAATTGGCACTGCGCTGAGCAGCAGGGCGGCAAGAATGGTCTTCAAACTAAGCTTCATAACTCCTCCTCAGGAAATAGTATTGGGGAACGGCGCTTGGAGTATGCACCATCGAAACGGTGATTGCCAAGTGAATCTTCACGGATGCTTCAGAGCGGCTCCGGACGTCTCAGGTGTGGGTCCCTCGCGGAGACTACTTAGTGAGACTCAGGCGGTTTCGCTTTCCAACTCGCTCAAGGTTTCCTCGTCCACGTCCCATTTTTTCAAGATCGTGAAGATGGTTTTGGTGCCAAACCCTCCCCGAGCCAGTTGCCGGAAGACGCGCGCCACCTGCTTCTGATCTTTGGGTTTCACCAGTCGCTTCTTGCGCAGGAATTCCCGAGCCTGTTTCTCTTCGCTCACGCCCTGAAAAGCCGTGTCGACGGCCTTGTCGATCACGTCTCCGTGCACGCCCTTGATCTTCAGATCGGTAACCACGCGCTGCCGTCCGAATTTCTGATTGTCTCGCCGCAGAGAAGAGAAATAAGCAGCATACTGGGAATCGTTGAGATACCCGCGGTCCTTGAGCCGCCGAATCACCAGTTCGATCAGCGTTTGCCCGTACTCCGACTCGGCATCTTCGATCCGCGCTCGAAATAAACGCTTGAGTTCCGCAACCGTCCGCATGCGCCGTGCCAGCGCTCCCACGGCATACTCATACAACTCGTCTTCGGAATAGAACTTCTTCTTGGGACGCGCGAACGCCATGCGTTAACGATAGACCTTTTTACGATGGGAGGGAATGGAAGGAGCTTCCGGCGCCCGAAAATGGAGATTCAATTCCGGAAAGCCGAAAATCTGAGAACTGACAACTGTACTCCTACCGTCCGCCGTATCCAGCCGACTGCATCGACTGCCGTGAAATGTCGGCAGTCGAAGCGATGCCCTGCATCCGCAGCTTGAAGTCGTCAGCGTTGGAAGCGTTCTCCAGGGCGGTTTCGTAGTTGACCAGCCCCGCCTGGAACAGGTCCCACAACGACTGATCGAAGGTCTGCATGCCATATTGCGACGTACCAGCCGCAATGGCGTCGCGAATGGAGCGCGTCTTTTCCGGCACCAGCACGCACTCGCGAATGAAAGCCGTATTGATCATCACCTCAACCGCGGGCACGCGTCCGTCAGAATCGCAGCGCCGGACTAATCTTTGGCTCACAATGGCCCGCAGCACGGCCGCCAACTGCAGTCGAATCTGCTTCTGCTCCGGCGGTGGGAAAATGGAAATGATGCGGTTCACCGTTTCCACGGCGTCCAGCGTGTGCAGCGTGGAGAAAACCATGTGGCCGGTTTCCGCCGCGTGCAGCGCCGTCGAAATCGTTTCCAGGTCGCGCATTTCGCCCACCAGAATCACGTCCGGATCCTGACGCAGAGAAGCGCGCAAGGCCGCGCTGAACGAAGGCGTGTCCACGCCGATCTCGCGCTGGTTCACGTAACCCTTCTTGTCGCGATGCAGAAATTCGATCGGGTCCTCAATGGTGATGATGTGTTCGGCGCGGCTGGAGTTCACCCTGTCCACCATGGCAGCCAGCGTCGTCGACTTTCCGGATCCGGTCACACCCGTCACCAGCACCAGCCCGCGAGGCATCTCGCAAATCTGCTCCACCACCTTGGGCAGGAACAGCTCATCGAGCGCGCGGATTTTGGTGGGAATGACGCGCAGCACCAGTCCAACGTTGCCGCGCTGCTGGAAGATGTTCACACGGAAGCGCCCCAGCCCGGCCACGCCGTAGGCCATGTCGATCTCCGTGGTCTCTTTGAATTTTTGTTTCTGCCGCGCCGACATCATGCTGAACGCCATGGTCAGCATGTCTTCGGCAGTCACGCGAGGCTGTTCGGTCAGCGGCGCCAGTTCGCCATCAACCCGCAGGTGCGGATAATTTCCCACCTTCAAGTGCAAGTCGGAGGCTCGCCGTTCCGTAGCAATCCGCAGCAGATCGTCAATATTCATCGGAGAGGTTTCCCGGGAGGCGCCTTGCCTCCAAGCTCTCCGTATCATGACCCGAATCGTCACCTTCCCCAAGATGACCTAGGTAACGGCCCTGCCTTGGCAGGTGGACAGCACCTTACGTTCGGGGGGAAAGTCTGGTTCGGGCCGACCATCCCCCCGAAGTCGCATCCTCTGACAACGTCCTGCGCAGGTATGACGATTCACCTCTCCTGCTTCGCGACACGTACCCAGGAAATCTACGCTCTCGATTGGCACGTGCAGTAATTCACTTTCTTCGATTCACCACGATAGAGTTTCACTCGCTAATGAGTGGGAATTGTCTACCCGCTTGTCGACCATTTTACTCATTCACCGCGTTGTGGGTCCTGTGGCGAGGTTACGCAATCTGCATGCCTCTCCTCTATCCGCTACTCGCCAAGAGAGTCAGGTGGTGCCGTGCCTGCAACCTACCACCTGACTGGTGAAACGAAATGCACTGCGCTGATCTTGACCAGATCCGCCAACTTTTCAACCGGTAAGCGTCCAGCAAGCACTTTTCCGCGAGACCGCGACTGGGACTTCACAAAGCCTAACGCTGAGAGCTGGGCGATGACTGAGTCGGAGTCCTCTCCCAGCCACAGTTGCACTTCCAGTGTCCCATCCGTCACCAGTTTGCAGTGCTGCTCAGACTTTTGCCAGCAGTCAAACGCCCGGAGCACCGCAGGGTGCAGTTTCGCTTCCAGCGTTGCCCGCTCGCCGGTGGGCTTGACCTCAACCGAAGGCTTGTCAATAGAGGCATCCATCTCCCGAGAGCGCGGCGGCGGCGCCATGGGGCTAACTACAAGAGGGCCGCCAATCCCACCTCCCACGCCACCGGCAATGCCTGAGGCGCGAGCCGACTTCGCGGCACTACCCAGCTGTGCGTACATCGTGAGACCAGCATTCGGGCTGTATGCCAACGCGTTCTTGTCGTCTCCGAACACCTTCTCGTAGCTCACGCCCTCCGGCATCTCCACCGGGACTTCCACCCGCTGGGGCTTGCCATTTTGCGTGACCACCCGTTCCTCCACCGCCACGAACGACGTGAACTGCGTCATCAGGCCATAGTCGAGTCCGAGCTGCGTGATTTCGGTCTGCACCGGCGGCTTCATGTTCCCACTTTGCAGCCCGGCCCAGTCTTGCGACATCAGATCCTCAATCTTTTTCCTGGCCCAAAAGCTCGCGAGAATGCGATCCCCGCCGCTCGCGCTTCCGCTAAGGCTGACTGGAACCTCGCGGACAAAGTCCTCCCCTGCGCGTTTGCCGCGAATGTGGATCGTTCCGCTCACCGCCGCCTTGTAGCGTCCGCTCACGATCAGCGGCTTCCCGCTGAACAAGTCCGGCAGCCGCGTTGGATAAACATCGCTCACCGGTAAGCCACCCCAATCGATGGAAACGTCGGTCAACAGCGGCGAACGCAACCTTTCGTACAGACGGTGAGCGGCCTCATCAGCCTTGTCATTGAGCGTCACGATCTCCGACTCGCCTCGCCCTGCCTTCGCCATTCCCTCGATCAGAAACCGGTTCACCGCGGTGCCGATCCCGAAAGCGAATACCCGCGCGTTCGTGTGCTTCTGCACTTCGCCGATGATTTCCAGGTCATTGCCGACATAACCATCGGTGAGAAAACACACTACCCGCAGGTGATCCTGCGCGTCCGATGGATCGAGCGCCGCGCGGATGGCCTTCATCATCTCCGTGCCTCCGCCGCCCGAGCGCGTGCTCAACAGTTTCCTGGCTTTGCGGATGTTTTCTGCCGTGGGAAACACCGGTTCCGGAAACAGAATGTGCGTATCGCCGGAGAACGTGATGATGTTGAAAGTGTCTCCGGAATAGAGTTCATCCAGGGCATGACTGATGAGTTCTTTGGCTTTTTCGAGCGGGAAGCCCGACATCGACCCCGAAGTGTCGAGCACGAAAACTAGCTCTTTCGGCGTGATGTCCGTTTCCGGCACGCGCGACGGCGGCTGCAAGATCAGAGTGAAATATCCACCCGGTGCCGCCTTGCCATTCGACCACGCAGCTTGTGACAACACTGCATCGCTGATCTGCTTGCCCGCAACGTCGTACTTCAGGATGAAATCCTTGTTCGGAATCTGCGCCAGATTCTGAAGCTTTACGGTAGCAGTGCTCGCGTCCATCAGGTTCACATCGATTTCGTGCGAGGAAGATCGCAGCCGCTGGATTGGGACTCCGGCATCGATTGCAAGTTCGATGGAAATATCATGTCCCGCACGCGTTCCCTGCGGCGTCACCTGCGGGGTGATCTTCGACGCATCCGGCACTCTGTCGGTATCCGGAGCCCATCCCCCTGCTTGCTTTCCCGTCGGCTGCCCCGGAATATAGCGGGGCCCTACGACCATAGGAAACACAAACTGGTACGCCCCCTCTTCGTACTCCAGCGTTTGCAGGTAGCTGATGGTCACCACCACCTGTTCGCCCGGCATGATATTGGCCACGGCCTGGGTAAATATGTTGGGGCGCTCCTGGTCGAGCAAAGCCGCGACGTGCCCGGTCCGTTTAGCATGTTCGTAGATCGCTCGCGCGTCTTCCTTCTTCTTGATGATTCCGCGGACTGTGCGGGTCCCCACCTGGATGGTCATGTCGTCCACGGCGGCGTTGTCCGGCAGAGGAAAGGTATATACCGCCTCGATTTTCTGTGTGGCTGAATTCTCGAAAGTCTGCGTGACCGTCACACGAGCCAGAAATCCGCTGATAGCGCCGCGGACCTCGGTGTGGCGCAACGGGCATGTGCCTTTCACCGATCCGTCTTTGCCGATGATGCCCAGCGAGCCGGAAGTGTCGTCCCCCGCAGCCGCCGCGATCTCAGTAGGAAAGAAGTTAAGAGTGGTCAGCGAGAGAAATATCGCCAGGAGAATAGTCACATAGGGGGCCCGGCGGCGCCACGGCATAGAAACCTCCCCAATGATCGGATTGGAACCACTTCGCGTTGCACAACGTTGCCCGCGGCTTGCAATATTTCCGCATTCTGTGTCTGCCATTCGCTGACCACCCCTTCTGCCGGATCCGTTCGGGATTAAGAACTTACGATTCCTCGACAGTCCCCTTTGCGGAGATAGACGGAGTTTGGGTCTCACTTGTTCCCGCCGTTGCTGCTTGGCAGTGCAGCAGCAATGCAGCCTGTCACACATGCCCTGTCCGAGTTCGTCGCTACTTGCTGCGGCTTCGTTGGGGAGAACGAGTGGGAGGCAGAAACTTGCGTTCAGCAAATTCTGTTCTTAAGCAAGCACCCGATGCGTCAGATGATAAAACGCCGGACGCCTCCGAGTGAGCTGCGGCTAACTGGGATAACAGGCGATAGCGCTCATCGACCGGGCGATGAGTCATATGGAGATATGGCGTCAACAATTGAATGCTAGAACGATCAAATATTGGGGCGTGCTGGCAAGGCCGAACTTCGCAGACCGGCACTGAAGAACCTTCATGCGCGGATGGTTGTTGACGCGCGGCCCGCTAGACGCATAGCGGCTTTAGGGGAACGTCAATTCGAAGACCGTTCCCGCGTCATGTCCCGAACCCCGGTCGAGCGTCGTCCCGAACAAGTTCCCTGCCGCGTCACGCCACAGAGCGGCTTCAGGTCGCGCTCCGTCGCTACTGCCGGTGAAGCTGTAGAGCACCGTCTCATTTCCGGCATTGTCCACTCGGAAGACCGATCCATGACCGTAGACCCCACCGCGGTCGGTGACGCCGTAGAAGTTACCCGACTCATCCTTCACCAAGCCCACGAACGGGCTGGCGCCGTCGTTGGGAGAGCCAAAGCTGTGCAGGATCTTCTCGTGGCCGCTGGCGCTTACCTTGAACACCGTTCCCACGCCATTAACACCTCCGGCGTCGGTGGTTCCGTAAAGATTACCCGCAACATCCAGCACTAAATTCGACGAAGGATCCAGTCCATCACTTCCGCCTCGGAAGCTGTAAATCACCGACTCATTCCCCGATGCATCTATCTTGAATACGGTGCCTGAGCCAAACCGGCCACCGCTAAAAGTCGTGCCGTAAAGATTCCCTGCCGCATCGCGGACCAGGCCGGCAAACGGCTCGCTCCCATCGGCAACACGGCGTTTACCGAAACTGTGCACGACCGAGTAGTTGCCCAACGTATCAACCTTGAACGCAACCCCTTGGTCGTAGGCCCCACCGCGCTCCGTAGTGCCGTAAAAATTGCCGGAAGGATCTCGAATCAGTCCCGACGCGGAACCCGAACCGTCCGCCGTCGTAAGGGGGTGAAGGACCGTCTCCACCCCACTCGGGTCCAGCTTGAACACAACGCCTTGACCAGGGAAGATGCCGCCGCCCGCGGTGATGCCGTAGAGATTGCCTGCGGCATCCAGTAAAAGGCCGCTACGGGGATTGCCACCGTCGGTTCCGCCGGTGAAGTTGTACAGGACCGTCTCATTGCCCGACGTGTCGACCCGGAACACGATGCCCTGGTGGAACGTGCCGCCACCAGCCGTGGTGCCGTATAGATTTCCAGCGCTGTCTTGCACCAACGGAGCGTAGGAATTAGCCCCATCATTCCCGCTACTCCCGCTGAAGGTGTGAAGCGTGATCAGAGTGGTTTGCGCGCACGCAGCTGACGCCATCACGAGCAGTAAAAGGGGCAGCGCAGACGCTGCCACAATCGCACTCAGTCCACATAGCACTCGCGCGGGCATACCTGGCTTGTAGTTCTTTCGTAGCAGCGATTGGTTTGATTCTTCCGAAGGCTGTTTTGTCATAGTATTTCCTATTGAGAAATCCTGGAGTTCTTGTTAATCGTGCCCGCTGGTCGGGCCCGTGTCAGCGTGAAAGATCGCAATCACGATAAGGGTTTCGGCGTAATCTCGAAAGCGACTCCTAAGCGGTAACCACCGCCATACCCTGCTATACCGTTTACAATTCTTCCGCTCTCGTCTTTTCGGTGCTCAGTCTGCGCTTGTGCGGGCGAGGTCGTCAATGGTGAAAAATTTTGCATGGTTCGCGACCCAACCGTTGTAATCAGGCCATGTGCACGCATTGACACGTCAGAAAGGCTATGGGGATATTGCGTCAGTTATTGAGCAATATTTGAGGGCAAAGCTCGAGCCGAGGTCGGATCAGTCTTGCAGAGATAGAGATGCAGTGTCCCGCCTGCGGCGCATGATTCCGGCCAATTGAGAATGTAAAGGTTGCAAAATCCTTCATCTTGACGACGCTCGCTCAATCGTGTGCAATCCTCATTGCCCCTTTGGATCGAACACGTTCTCTTGTCTACCGGCTCTGGATGCAAGGAGGAAGTCGCTTGAAGATCATTCTGCGGATCGCCGCCGGCCTATTGATTGCGATTCCCGCCACCGCGGGCAGCGCCAAGATCATCACCTTTGACCCTCCCGGTGGTACGGAAACGCAGCCCGCGGCGACCAATTCCTCCGGCACGGTGGTTGGTCGTTACCAAGACAATAACGGCGACGGCATTCAGCCCGGTTTTATCAGAGACGCCAACGGAAATTTCACGGCCCTGTATGGCCCGGTTACAGGCACCACCCAGACAGTGCCAGTTTCGGTCAATGATGCCGGTCAAATCACGGGCTGGTACAGCGATGGGAAAACCGTTCACGGCTTTTTGCGCGATACAGGCGGTAGCTACACTACCTTCGACCCCCCTGGCTCGGTTTCAACGACACCCGACAGTATCAACAGTGCGGGCCAAATTAGCGGCGTTTACAACACCAGCGGCGCGAGTACGAACGTTGCCTTCCTGCGTGACTCCACAGGCAACTTCGTCACCTTCGGGGGCCCCGGCAGTTGCGGAGACGCTGTCGTAAATGCAGTACTTAGCGCTTCCGGGGAGGTCGCAGGGACTTGCTCGTATCACGGTGGTAGAAGGTACACCTTTTTCATCCGCACTGCCAGCGGCATCTTGACGGAGTACGGTAACGTTTTCGGTGGTACGGTAATTTTCGTGCAAGCCATTAACGATCACAACATCCTGGCAGGCTATTACACCGACGCTGCCGGTCTCGCACACGGATTCTGGGGCGACAGCTCCGGGCTACATTCCTTCGACTACCCGGGTGCCCTGTCCACTGGGGCTACGGGCATCAACCTGGGTGGAACGATCACGGGCTTCTATTTCGGTGCAGACAGTGTTCATCACGGTTTCGTACGCGACCAATTGGGAAACTTCACAAGTTTTGATGCCCCCAACGGGGGAACCAAAGTGGGTCAGGGTACGACTCCCACGGCGATCAACCTCTCAGGCCAGATCACCGGCCAAGTGGTTGGCCTTCAACGGGTCGCCCACGGGTTTCTGCGCAGGTAGGTGCGCGCGGGCCGTGCCTTCGGACTCAAAGCTGATCACGTTTCCGTCGACGTGTATAGTCTTGAAACTTTGCGGGGATTGCTCCGCAGCCGGCGAGTTAGCTCCTCTTCATTCAACGGATGGGAACGTGATTCCCCAAAAGGTCTTTACCCTATCGTCCTGTTCGGCAAACTCGATTGCGTAAGTGGGGACTCCCTCGAGGGCAACCAACTGCCCCACGACCCGGGCAGAAACCTGAGTGCCACTCTTATTTCGCACGACCACAGTAGAGCCGACCAGCAACTCACGATTTAGTTGGATGGCAGCTCCATGCTTATTCAGCTTGGTGGCTTTGGCCGGCATCGTAAAGGAACACTTTTGGCGATCTTCGCCCGACAGCCCTATAGGAGCGTTGAGGGCCACTCGACTGCTCCGGCGCTTGGCTATCTGACTGCGATGAACGTTTGCAGTGGCCCTCAGATCTTTACGATGGGATTCCGAGCGGCGTTCGGTGGGCTTCGGGTTCATGCTGATCAGAGGACATTAGACTGAGCGGATAGCTGCTGCAACGTACCTCGGTCACCATCAGTGGTTACCCACCGAACTGTTGACTCCTTTGATTTTAGCGTCACGTGAAACGGCTGATTGCGCACAAGACCTCCGTCTATGAGTGTTAAGGCGATATCTCGCCAACTCAAATTTCCGGTCGGCGAGGACCGGAAATAGCATTACTTGGGCGATGTGAGCGCTTGTAGCTCGGGCCACCCGTAGGATACTTCCAACAGCATCACACCCCCGATTTCGATGTCTTTGGTCGTGACGATCTGCGCACTGGATTTCACATAGAAGTTTCTCCAAGGATTTGTTTCCAGTACCCAAACGATCATGCTTGTGAAACCTTTGCTGAGCAGCGATTCTGCAAGCTCTTTGAGAAGAGCTGTTCCGATTCCTTGTCGTTGGGCCTGCTCTAACAGGTAGATTGCATACAACTCAGCATCGTATGTCTGGACTGGCTCACGAATCGCCCCTCCGCTGATGAAACCCACAATCTCTCCGTCCAGATCGGCGACATAGACCTGTATGTCACGGGTGAGCCATTCCCGCCACAGGAGCACGCGCTCTGCCTCGTTCAGAGTGGCGAGGTATTCCTCGGGGACGATGCCAGCGTAGGTCGTTCGCCAGCTTTGCACGTGCACGTGCGAGATTGCGACCGCGTCGTGCTCCGTTGCAGCCCGAATCGAGATCATTATCCCCACACTAATCTTGCTGCCGCAATTTCGGCAACCCGGCGATATGACCGAGTGATAGGCTACCCGGACGTAACTGTTGTAATCAGGCGATAGCGCTCAGAACCCGGTCAAAGGTGTGATGGTGACTTTGCGAGAGCGAACATCAAATGGTATTACGTAAGACCTCCAGTATCTTCGCATCAGAACGGATGAGCAAAGGAAGCGCTCCAAATGCCTATGAGTGTGCCAGCGATTCTCAGCCAGTTACCGCCATTCGATTGTGATATCGGCTTGGGTTTCAATGACACCGCAGCCGGGGCGCTTGCTGATTTCGTCTCCCGAACCCAAGTCAACGCGTACGTGTCCCCGTTAGCGATTCCCGAACTGCGCTTCACAACTGCATCAGCGACGTCGCCAGACTCTAGAATCTCGAACGCGACAATCGGCGTGTATCCCGTAGATTTCTCGCCTTTACGAACAAAACTTCGAGGGGATTTGCGCTGCCTTGCGTAGCTCACCACCTTTGGTGTGCATCTCTGAACGTCGTACGTGCCGTCAGGTTCTGGCCGCTCCTGTGGAGCGCCTGCACGCGACAAACTAGCAAGGATTACAGCGGCGATTGAGAGGAAACGCATACACCATTGGACACCCGGGGCTTCGGCTAGGCGCGATTACATGCGTAATTGTCGATAATGGCGATGTTACGCCAACGACTCAGCATCCGGGCCAAAACCCTAGTTCCGCGCGTAGCAGGTCTTGCACTGGGGACACTCCAGCACATGCATCTTCCCGCTGAGAGGAATGGTGGGAATGATAAAGAAGAATACAAGGAATCTCATTCCGGTTCTTTGAATGAACTGGGCCTGGGTCCCGCAGGTTCCGCAGCGCATCAATTCTGCTGTGGTTTCGGACCCCCAGAAAAAGACCTTTGTTCCGATGATTAGCATAGCCGCGCCAGTGTACTACGCCCCCACCAATTCGATAACACTCACCCATGCGGGATTCCTGGAATTGCGATTAAAAGGGTCACACGACGGAAATGAAGGGTCACGTCGCCGGCACACGCAGTTACAGCGGAAATGACCCGCGCGATAACTGTTGAGATCAGCACTCATTAAGCGCGTGACGTCGGCGAGGCTCTGCTTCTACGCGCCGGCGCCCGATCGTCTGATCATTGCCCGAAGAGATGACCGTGCAGACCGCCAACTGCGCCTTTCGCAAGTATGCTGTGGACGTGGTGTGGTGCGGCAGATAACGCTCCCATTGCAAACTGAAAGGGCCGCTCTTGTGGGCGGCCCTTTCGTACCGATAAGGCTGACTCCTATGCGGCAGTCTCTTCCGCCGAAGGCGGGTTGAAGGGCTCGTCGTAGCTGCCGCCGTAGATCGACGGCACTTTCGATCCCATGGGACGCAGGTAGGTCGCCAGCTCGCCGCGATGGTGAATGCTGTGGTTGTTGAGGAAGCCCAGATACAGAACCGCGGGAAGATGGAATACGTTGAAGAAGTTGATGGGCGTCATCAATTGCTCCGGCGTCATCGCCGCAACGCGGGCGGCCCCGCGCTTCATGTTCTCGTCGTACCACGTTACCACCTCGGCCGAGGTTTGCGGCTTCTGTTCCGGGTTTGCCATGTTGAATTGCAGATCGGCAATCCCATCCAGAAACTGGACATCGGTGTTGGCCAAATGCCACGCCAGTTCCTTCGCCGTGCGGGCGCATGGATCCGGCCGGTAGCTCGAAGCCGCATCGGGCACGGCTGCGATCACTTTCTTGGTGATTTCCGCTTCGCGCAGGATGCCGTCGAGCGTCATCGCGCAGTAGCCTTGGGCGAATTCCGGTGTTAAACCTTGTTGCTCGGACATTGTTACCTCCTTGTGAGGGTGTTATGTATTCCTTGATCTAAGAAGCCGAAAGGGGCGCGGTGCGCGCCCCTCGGGTCGATTCAGTGCAAACGGATTATACGCCGACCGGTTGCTTGCTGCCCACCGGCACCGGCGTGAGCCAGCCGTGGCGGTCGTTCTTTTCGCCACGAACGATGGCGTAGAACTCTTTCTGGATTGACTTGGTGATTGGGCCGATGGTGCCTTTGCCCACTTTGATTTTGTCGACGGTGCGGATGGGAGTGATCTCCGCGGCAGTGCCGGTGAAGAAGGCTTCGTCGCAGATGTAGAGCATCTCGCGCGGAATCATCTGCTCCACGACTGGAATGCCCAGGTCGCGCGCGATCTGCAGCGCCGAGTCCCGTGTGATGCCGGGCAGCACGGAGTTGCCCAGCGGCGCGGTGATCAGCTTTTCGCGATGCACGATGAACACGTTCTCGCCCGACCCTTCACTGACGAATCCGTTGACGTCGAGCGCGATGCCTTCGGCGAAGCCGTTGACGATGGCTTCCATCTTAATGAGCTGCGAGTTCATGTAGTTCGCGCCTGACTTGGCCATCGCGGGCAGAGTGTTGGGGGCGATGCGGGTCCATGAAGAGACGCAGACGTCGCAGCCGTCGTTCTCGCCGCCCAGGTATTTCCCCCACGGATAATTGATGATGTAGACCTCGGTGGGCGAGTTGAACGGGTTCACTCCCGCCTCGCCATAGCCGCGGAGAATGATGGGGCGCACGTAGCAGGGCCAGGCGCCGTTGCTGCCGACGGTTTCGAGCATGGCCTTCACCAGTTCGTCGCGGGTGTATTCCACTTCGATGCGGTAGACCTTGGCGGAATTCAGCAGGCGCTCGATGTGTTCGTTGGCGCGGAAGATTGCGGGGCCGGAGGGGGGCGCGTAGCAGCGGATCCCCTCGAACACCGAGGAGCCGTAGTGGACCACGTGCGACATCACGTGAATCGTCGCTTCATCCCAGGGAATGAGCTTGCCATTGTGCCAGATGTTTTCCGACTTCTCGATCGCCATGCAGAACTCCTTGGGCTGCGGTCTGGTAACGAGGGCTGAATCCTTCCTCTGGCACTTGCAGGGGAGCGAGGCGCGAAAACCCAACCAGCGTTACAAGACATTATAGCTGAGGCGTCGTCATCGGGCTGCGGACAAAAGCGGCGGCCCTCACTTACCAGACCGTGTCTACGACCTTGGACTTCCGGATGCGCGCATCGGCCGTCACCAGCGTCATGCCCTCTACCATGGCTGTCGAAGCGATCAAGCGATCCGCCGGGTCTTTGGGAAACGGATCGGGCAGTCGCACGGCGAGGGCTGCGATCTCCGGCGTTGCTGGTCTGAGAATGACTCGCGCAACGGTCTCGCGCACGAACGACTCCACGCTTCCCACGACTACGATACGCCGGTGGTGCGCCAGCCAGGCGATCTCCCAGAGGGTGATGGTGGCGACCGCGATGCCCGTACCTTGTCGCGCTTGGTTTTGTCGAGCGTGGCGGATAGCTTCGTGGGCGCGCCTCGACAGACGCTTCGGATCGCTTGCCATCCAGAGCAGGGTGTGGGTGTCGAGCAGAATCACGGGTCGACGCTCACGAGTTCAACCTCACTGGTTCAATCTCATTTGGTCTCCCAGTCTTCGAGTGGAGTGATTGGGCCTACGATGTCTCCGACGATCTTTACCTTGCCGGCCATGTAGCCGAATATCTCGTCCGCTTGCTTTTCGGCGGGGACCAGCTTCACCACGGGCTTGCCGTGCTTGGTGATCACGACGGGCTCGCCGCTTTGCAACACCTTATCCATGATGGCCAGGCACTGCGCTTTGAACTGGCCGGCGGGGATCTGTTTCATAGTATGGTCATATTATTATGACCATGGGAGGAATGCAAGGGAAAAACCTCGCCTGCACCCTTGGCCGGTCGCCCGCCGCGCTGTTGCGATTGAACCTTCCGCATTTGCGAGGGACTTTTTTGGCCGCACCCTGGGCCGCTCGCACGGAGGCCGGCTTTCGGGAGTCCAACAACTCCCAGGCTTCCCTGTGCGAATGCCCCAGCGCTCCATCGTTTCGAGCAGTCGGGTGGCTTCTTTTTTCTGTTCGTTCCCTTCTTCTCGGTCGGGAAATAAAACTTCAATCGGCAGCAAACCGAGCTGTTCCGCTTCTTTCCCCGGCGGAATCACGATCACGCCGGAAATGCCGCGAGCGGCGAGCGCGGCGGCATCGGGATTTGAAGCCACGGCAACGTTCGCGTCAAGTCCAAGGTCTGCGGCACGGCGGAAAATGGCACAGGCAATTTCCGGCAGCGTGCCGAAAAGAGATTCCATGCCGGCCAGGTCAAGAATCGCCGCATCGGCAGCGGCATCTTCCGCGCAGGGCGAAAAGGACTGGGCGCAATCCAGCAGAGCAGCGTGCGCCGCTGATTCCTGCAACAACGAACGCGGACAAAGCGTCACTTCCGAGCAAAGTTCCGCCTGCGCTTTCGTCATGCCGGGCGCGATGCCCATCCGGCCCGCACTCTCATTCACGGCAAAAACTTTTTCCAGCGGAGGCTTGCCTTCGAAAATAGCCACGGCCCGCGCTCGCAACTCCGGTTCGGCGCGAAACACCGCGGCCACGGGAAAGTTCGGCACGAAGATGCAGGCAAAAGGCATTGTCCTCGTTCCAATTCTTCATCCTGCCCAGGCGGTTTTGCTGGCGAATGTGATCTCGGCGGAACGAGCCGGTTTGCGATCCATTCGCGATCGCACTATCTCTGCGGTGAATTCCAGTTCGGTCAGCAATTGCGTATGGGGCGGCGGCGCCGAGGATTGAGGTTTTGTGGTCTGGAGCCGATGCCCCTGCGACCCCAGCTTTATCATTAAGGAAGAGCAGCTTCCAGCGATGGACTGCCGCTCGACTGCCAACAGCACCGTAGAGGTATGCTCCACGGCGCGGCGGAAACGGAACCACGTGGTCAGCGGGATGCGGCGCGCTGTTTGTGGCGGCAGATCGCCAAGGTCGAGCGCGATCAGCCCGAAGCCTCCGCTTTCAAGCAGAAGGTCCGCAGCGCGCAGAAGTTGTTCCAGACACTTCTGCGGAGAACTTTCCCCGCAGCGCACCCACAACAGCCGCTCCAACTCGATCCCCGCGGCGGCGGCAGACTGCGGATCGAGAGCATCGCTGGCGTCCACGACCACGCAGCATTCCCCGCGCCGGGTGGCGGCAGCCAAGGCGGAAAGCAGCAAGGTGGTGCGGCCGGAAGAGGCCGGGCCGCAAATTTCAGTCAGGCAACCGCGCGGCAGGCCTCCGGTAAGCGCATCCATCGCAGCAATCCCGCTGGATACCATTTCTGGCGCGGAACGTATTGCCAGTCGCGAAGCCGGGGTAACGCCGGCCAGCCTCGCATCTTTAAAAGCTCCAAAGGAATCAGCAGAGACAATTCGTTGCGGCGGCCGCCCGTCGCCGAGTTCTTTCCAGGAAGGTTGCGGACAAACTTCTGCCCCAGCTTGAACATCAAAAGAAAAAGGGCGGCTTTGAGCCGCCGAAGTGGAAATCACTACGGAAGACATACAATCCTCAGGAAATTTCAGGGAACACCGGGGTTCGGAAACCCTCGGAGGCATTTTCGTTTTTTATTCGCCTTTAAGAATTCTGCGCCTGGCGGCGCGGATTGTCAAGCCTGACTGAAAACTCGGTGATGTCTGAATTTCAGACACTACCGAAAACTCTCATCGCTCTCAATCCAGCCGATTGCTTACCTCGGCATTCGCCACCCGTCTAAGCCCAACAGACACCGGTCAGGCGCAGGCATTCCATCCAAGTGTCTATCCCAGGATTGCGGCTGAACGGGTGTTAGATCCCCAAAGAGTAAGAGAATGAGGAGCTTCCCCATGCACAGAACTCGCCTGCTTGTTTTGTTATGCTGCATTGTGTCAGTGGCAAGTCTTTGCCACGCCCAGTCCATCATGCTCGATCTGCCCCGGCAGAGCCAGCATGCCGTGGTCAGCCAGCGCATTGGCATTACCGACATCACCGTAAACTATCACCGGCCGCTGGCTAATGGCCGTCAAGTCTGGGGCAAGCTTGTCCCTTACGGACAGGTCTGGCGCGCCGGAGCCAACGAGAACACCACCGTCACCTTCACCGATCCCGTCACCATTGAGGGCCAGCCGCTCGACAAGGGAACCTACGGCCTGCACATGATCCCCGGCGAAAATCAATGGACGGTAATCTTTTCGAAGATGTCGACCGCGTGGGGAAGTTTCACCTACAAGCAAGACGAGGACGCCCTGCGCGTCACGGTGAAGCCGCAGACTGCCGAATTCCACGACGCACTGACCTACGACTTCGATGACGTCAAACCTGACTCCACTGTAGTGACTCTGCGTTGGGACAAAGTCGCAGTGCCCTTTAAAGTTGAGGTCAAAGTAAACGACATCGTCGCGGCCAGCATTCAACGGCAAACCCGCGGGCTCAATCAATATTTCTGGGAGGGCTGGGATGAGGCCGCCAACTACTTCCTCACCGCTAAAACCAATCTGGATGAAGCGCTGAGGAATGAAGACCGCTCCATCGAGACCGAAGAGCGTTACGACAACCTGATAAACAAATCGCGTATTCTCGACGCCATGGGCCGCAAAGATGACGCCACGACTTTCCGCAACAAAGCTTTAGATAAAGCCAGTGCGCTACAGCTTTACTTCTATGGCCGACAGGTACAGGTGGCAGAGAAGAAGCAGGAAGAGGCGTTGGCGATTTTCCGTTCCAACGCAAGAAAATTCCCCGACTTCTGGACGTCACATCTCGGACTGGCCCGCGTCTATAGCGCCCAGGGCGATTTCGATAGAGCTTCCAAGGAAATGCAGTCCGCGCTTGCCGGCGTGGATCAGGCCAACAAATCTACGTTGGAGAACTATGCAAAGCGTTTGCAAGCCAAGGATGACATCAACCGCTGATCACCAAGTATTGGAAAAGAAAATGGGCCAGCCCCCAAGGTTGGCCCATTTCATTGGAAATGATCGGTCCGCTCACCACACTCTGCAAGCGTTCGCCCGGACCATCTTCTGACCAGCCTTGCAGCCAAAAGCCTGGGCGAACTCGGCCATGTTCGAAACCACATTATCGACGCGGAAGATGGGCAGCGAATGCGGGTTGGTGGTAACCACCATACGTGCCACCTCCGGCCTCACAGCTGCACACCACGAGTAGGCATAGGAGAGGAAGAACCGCTGGCGATAGGTCCAGCCGTCCGGACCTTTGTCGTCGAGCGATTTGCCTTGCTTTTTAAGTTCAGCTTCCAGCGCATTCAGTGAGAGGTGGATGCCGCCGTTATCCGCCGTGTCCTCACCTTGAGTCAGCAAGCCATTTTGCTTGACTCCGGGGCCGGCATCGGGGACTTCCTGCGTGTATTCGTCGGAGATGCACTTGCCACGCTCGTCGTATTGCTTGGCATCTTCGGCAGTCCACCAATCGCGCAAGTTCCCGTGAGCATCGAACTTACGCCCCTGATCGTCGAAACCGTGAATGATTTCGTGACCGATCACCATGCCGATCGCCCCGTAGTTCACCGAATCGTCCATGCTCTTTTCGAAGAACGGTGGCTGTAGAATGCCCGCGGGAAAGTTGATGGTATTCAGCTGCGGATCGTAATACGCATTGATTGTGGGCGGCGTCATCGTCCACTCGCTGCGGTCCACAGGCTTGCCCACCTTGGCCACCCAGCGCTCGAATTCGAACGCCGAAGCCTGCCCCATGTTCGCCAGGTAGCTGTCTCGCGTAATCTTCACGCTGGAATAATCCCGCCAATGCGACGGATAGCCGATCTTGTCTTCGATTCCCTTCAGCTTGACAATGGCCTGCTCCTTGGTGGCGGGAGTCATCCAGCTCACACCCTGAACGTCGGCCTGCAAAGACCGCTCGATGGCATGCACCATTTCGATGGTGCGGGCCCGGCTCTCCGGCGGAAAGGCGCGGTCCACATATGCCTGGCCGAGCGCCTCGCCCAAATCGCGGTCGGCGGCGCCAGTACACCGCCGCCAGCGCGGAAGTTGCTGCTCCTGGCCTGCCAGCGTGTGGGCAAAGAAGTCGAAGTTCTCGTCGACCATTGCTTTATTCAGGTAGGGAGCGGACCGGTGAATCACCTGCCAGCGCAGGTAAGTCTTCCAATGCTCAAGCGGATGTTCCACCAGCAGCTTTTCTTCGGCGCGGAAGAAATCGGGTGAGGTGACGATGTAGTGGCCGCTGGCCGGGGCTTTCACCGCCTTCAAATAAACATCCCACTCCATGGATGGCGTCAGCTCGCGAATCTGCGCCAGGCTCATCTTGTTGTTGACGTTCTTCGGATCGCGGCGCTTGACGTTATCCATCTGCGCCTTTGCCATGGCGGTTTCCAGTTCGATTACCGTGCCCGCGTCGGCGCCGGCTTGCGCTTCCGTCTCCCCAGCCAGCACGAACATTTTCTGCAGGTGCGCGCGATATTTCTTGAGAGTCTCGACCGACTTCTCGTCAGTGTTGATGTAGTAGTCGCGATTGGGCAGGCTCAGGCCGCCCTGATCGATTTGTGCCACTACTTTTGATGCATCGTCATAATCCTGCTGTCCCGTGAAGCCGAAAAACGGTGAGTTCGTCTGATTGTCGCCCTGCTCCCAGACGCCGGGAAACAAGTGATGGATATGGGCGATCTCGAGCGTCAGATCTTTCTTTGACTTGAGCGCCGCGAGGCGGTCCAGTTCTGCTTGCAGCGGCTTCACTCCGGCAGTTTCAATGCCGCTTTCGTCCATGCAGGCTGCCCAATAGTCGCCGATCTTTTGCTCGACCGCGCTACGTTTAGAGTCGTTCTTGCTGTTCGCTTCCAGAGTCTCGCGCAGTACGTTGTCGTTCCACAGTTCCAGGCCGCTTCCGGTGCTCCAGTAAACCTGGTCGGGCGGAATCGGGTTGGCCGTCAGCCACTTACTGCAAGCGTATTTGTAAAAGTCATCGCAGGGATTCAGCGACTGGTCGACTAGTTTGGGGTCAAAGTGCTCAAGCTTGGGGGCGGGAGCATCAGCTGCACTTGGGGTCCCGGCGGAAGTCGAAGTGAGGGCCGCATTTTGCCCAAACATCACCAGGGGCGTAGTCAGTGCAAGATACAGAATGAATCTGGGATTAAACATTGAGCCTCTTTCCGGATAGATAAAGTTGGGACATTTGCTCCCAAAGAATACGTACATCGGAAGACGCAGGTTCCGCTCAGCACAGGGCGAAACGGCACACTCCGACCTTTCCCGTAGAACAACATACTACAGACGGGCCGGATGGCGGATAGTGAGCCGGTGGA
The DNA here is from genome assembly GCA_035568115.1 of Candidatus Acidiferrum sp. Taxonomy (GTDB): domain Bacteria; phylum Acidobacteriota; class Terriglobia; order Terriglobales; family Acidobacteriaceae; genus Sulfotelmatobacter. The sequence continues at coordinate 182,343 of DATMOP010000013.1, read as the reverse complement.
ACATCAACCCTATCCCGTGTTGTGCAGTCCGGCCGCAATGCCGTTGATCGTCGCGCCGAGAGGATATTCAAGTTGCGCCAGTTCCTGGCCTTGCTGCTTGCGCCGCAAAAGTTCCACCTGGATCAAGCTCATCGGATCCACGTAGGGATTGCGCAGATCAATGGAGCGCGCCAGCACACGGTTGCGAGCGAGCAACTCGCGCTGGCCGGAGATCCGCAAAATCATGCGACGTGACCGCAGGAACTCCTCTTCCAGCATCGCGAACACGCGCGAACCCAATTCCGCGTTCTTGACCAGTCCGGAATAAACCCGGGCAATGTGTAGATCGGCTTTCGCCATGCCGAGTTCGACGTTGCGCACCAGGTCCGAGAAGAGCGCGAAGTGCCGCAGCATCTGGCGCAGCAGCCGCTCATGTCCCCGTCCCTTGCCGACGAAGCTCTGCAATCCGTGGCCGATTCCGTACCAGGCCGGCACGGCGTGACGGCTCTGCATCCATCCGAACACCCATGGGATCGCGCGCAGATCCTCCAGGCGACGCCCCCTGCTTCGGCGCGACGGCCGCGAGCCAATGCGCGATGCATCTAATTCGTGTACCGGAGTGGCCTGCTCGAAATACTCCAGCAAGTCAGCGTTCTCAGCGATGTCGCGGCGGTAGACTCGGTAGGCTTCCCCCGACATTTCCGCCATGGCTTCTTCCCAGCGCGCCTGATCCTGGGGTGGTTGCGCGTTAGAACGCGTCAGCGCTTCCAGACTGGCAGCGATCATCAGCTCCAGGTTCCACTCCGCCAGCACCGCGTCGGCATACTTCCAGTTAAGGACTTCTCCCTGTTCGGTGATGCGTATGCGTCCGGAAAAGCAACCGTCGGGTTGCGCCAGGATCGCCGCATGCGTGGGGCCGCCACCTCGCCCCACCGTACCACCACGCCCATGGAAGAGCCGCAGCCTCACTCCGCATTCTTCCGCCGCGCGATGCAGATCGCGGTGCGCGTTGTAAAGTTCCCAGGTGCTGGTGAGCATTCCTCCGTCCTTATTCGAGTCGGAGTAGCCCAGCATGACTTCCTGCCACCGTCCCCAGGAATCAAGTAGCGGCTGATACTCGGGATGCTGCCACAGACGCCGCATCGCGCCGCCTGCCGCGCGCAGGGAATCGATCGACTCAAATAACGGCACCGGCATCAAACCCGGGTCGTTGACGGAGCCAGCCAGACTCAAACCACAAACCTTCGCCAGGCGCACCACATTGAGCACGTCGTTCTCGGACTCCGTGCCGCTGATGATGTACTGACCGACGGACTGTGCAGGATAACTGCGCTTGAGTTCGTGGATGGTGCGGAAAGTCTCAACTAACTCCTGCGCCTGAGGAGACACGGTTGCCCTGTTGTTTGGCAAAACACCTGCAACCAGCGACGGCCCCGTTTTTCTTAATTCGGACTTTCTCAGTTTTGTGTTTCTTGGTTCGGCGTTTCTTAATCCGATCTTGTTCAGGTCGATCTTCAACGTTCCGATCTCTTGCAAAACTTCCGTGTGCACCCGAGCATGCTGGCGGATGTCGAGAACCTGGAGGTGGAAGCCGAAGGTTCGCAGTTGCCGCAAGAGAGGATCGACCAAGGTCTCTGCCAGCCGCTGCCCGCGATTCGAGATTAGACTCGACCGCAGCATGACCAGATCGGCTTCAAATTCCCTTGCATCTTCATAGCAACCCTGAACTTCCGTACCCTCCCGGCTGCGCTGCAACCGGTAGACCACGTAGGAAAGAAACCGCCGATAAAGTTCCACGGTGTTCCCTGGCCCCCAAAGCATTGAGGCTCCAGGCAAAGATCCTTTGTACTGCGCCAGCCGAGAAAGCATTTCGGGGGAAGCGCCCGTCTGCCGCGAGGACGAACTCAGGCAATCACTCAGGAACTCCACGCCGCGGATGTATTCACGCAGAATCACCGCCCGCGCCAGGCCCAGCGCATCCTTAGCGCATTCCGCCTTGACCAGCGGATTGCCGTCGCGATCACCGCCGATCCAGGAACCGAAGCTCATCAAGTTCGGCAACTCGCTGGCATCGAGAACCACACCGTAGACTTCGCGAACCGATTCCGCCACCTCGGCATAGAGGCGTGGCAGCGTTTCAAACAGCGAAAGGCGGAAATAGCGCAGTCCCATGCGAATCTCGTCGTCAACCGTGGGTTTCGTCTGGCGCACTTCGTCGGTCTGCCAAAGCGCGGCAATCTCGGCGTGGATAAGCTGTTCGCATCGCAGCGCCTCACCCACAGTCAACGGAAGGCGATCCAGCCGCTCCAGTTGTTCGGCAATGCGCCGCCGCTTCAGCAGGACCGTCTGGCGCGCCACTTCCGTGGGATGCGCCGTGAATACAGGAGTCACCACAACCTGGCGAAGAGCCGCCAGGGCAGAGTCCGGCGAGATCCCGGCTTCCTTCATGCGCAATAAAGTTCCATGGAATGATCCCGGAAGCAGCGCCCGTTGCCGGTCCAACTGGCGGGCCCGGCGGCGGCGCTTGCGGTGGTTCGTCTCCGCCAGATTCGCCAGTTCGAAATAGATGGCGAACGCTTTGGTGACTTGATAGGCGCGGGCAAGATCCATTTCTGCAATCATCGCCTGAGCCCTGGCCATCAGTTCGCCAGGAGCATCGCTTGCAGGACGCTTCCGCGCGTAATTGGTTCGGACCCGCTCGCGATGCCGAATCATCAGCCGCCGCAACTCTTCGACCGTATCGAACAGTTCTTGGCCTACTTGCTCCACCAGCACTCGTCCGAGCAAAGCGCCCAGCGAGCGCACATCACGCCGCAGAGCGTAATTCTTGGCGGAATCGTCCGACTGCGCCGTAAGTTCGGACAAACGGGCCTTTTGATCGTCCGCTTTCCACAGTGGTTTGTATCGGGTCATGAAGCGGCAGTTGGAGACGCGATAGGACAGGATAAATCAAAAGCCAGTTCTCGGTTCTCAGTTCTCAGTGAAACCGAATTTTCGTTCGCCAGGAACCAAAAATAGGGAACCCCATCGAGGAGGGACACTGAGAACTGAGAACTGAGAACTGAGAACTGAGAACTGAGAACTGAGAACTGAGAACTGAGAACTGCTTCTACTTCGGCGCTTCGAAGCGGTAGCCGATACCGCGCAGCGTCTTCAGATACTTCGGATGGCGAGGGTCGGGCTCTATTTTTTCACGCAACCGCCGCACGTAAACATCAATCGAGCGCGGCGTCACGAACGGAGTCTCCTTCCACACCGCATCCAGCAACTGGTCGCGCGTGAGCACGCGTCCGCAGTGTGTAGCCAGATATTCGAGCAAACGAAACTCGCGCACCGTAGTAAGAACCGCCCTGCCCTCCACCTGTACCGTCATCGAGGAGGCGTCGATTTCAAGATCGCCCATACGGAGCACTTCCGGCGTCACCGGCGACTGGCGCAAGCCACGCAGCACGCTGCGAACCCGCGCCACGAGTTCACGCGGACTGAAGGGCTTGGTGATGTAGTCGTCCCCGCCCAGCTCCAGACCTTTCACGCGGTCGGCCTCGGATGTCTTCGCAGTAAGAAAAATGATGGGTGTGGAGGAAAGCGTCGGTGTCTGCCGAATCTGGCGGCAGAGGTCAAAGCCGTCCGCGCCTGGAAGCATTACATCGAGAAGAAAAAGCGACGGCATCTCCCGCAATGCTTCCGAAACCACGGACCCGCCGCTGACAAAGCTTTGCACATCAAACCCCGCTGCCTGCAGGTTATGTGAGATCAGGCGAGCAATGTCTTCCTCGTCTTCCACCACGAAAACAAGGAAGCGAGACACAGCCGCGCTGCCCGCATTGCCGAGGGGTTCGTAAGATCCCATGGGAGAGTGCATAGTCACTTAGGGCGTCTCGGCCCAAAAGCCGGGACGGCCTCTGTTAGCGCTGGGTTCTGCCTCGAATGTATTTTGGAAATGTTGCGAGAATGTTTCCCGCGTGTTAACGAATGATGAATTTCGGAAGGCAGTGGCTGGTGACCGGTGAAAAACCAAACCTCCGTCCAAAAGCCGACGGTGAGAACTGACCACTGATCACTGGCCACTGTTCCTAGGTTGCAGCCCGCTTCTTGGGTGCATGCCGCAAACTGCGGCCCTCGATCAGGCTGTAGAGATCTTCCGCGAGATTGGTAGTGTGGTCCCCGGCGCGCTCCAACGCCTGTGCCATGAGAATCACATCGAAGCTCGAAGGATTGTCTGAAGCATGTTCGGTGAGGTGCTTCTGGAACAGCCCGTGACAGACGCGGTCAATGTCCTTATCCATTTGCAGGACCTTTCGCGCGCACTCCAGATCGAGATCGACGAAACCTCGGTAAACCAGATCGAGCATCTCACGCAGGATCGCCGACATCTCCACCAGTTGCCGCACATCGGAAGCCGCCATCTTCGCCGTCCGCGACTGCACCCGCATGGCCACGCTCATCATCAGATCGCCAATGCGCTCCAGATCCGTAGTGCACTTCAGGCTTGTCAGCAACTGGCGGGCCCGCGCCTCGTTCACCCGCGTGATGGCCGCGGGCAGCCGCTCATCGATGTAGCGCTCGATGATATCGAGTTCCTTCTCGCACTCCTTGATGGCCAGAAACGCCATGCGCGAAGAGTGAGTAAGCAGGTCGCGCATGTTGAAAGCGGCATCGCGAGCGATCAGGAAAGCCCTTAACGCCGTGCGCGCCAGATCGTCGAGCGATCCACTGCCTTTCCTTGTGGATTTCTTGCCCTCCGGGTTCTGAGCGGGTGTCGCCTCGGAGGTCTCCACTCCACAGGGCTCTTCAACCGCGGTCCGCGATGTGGCAGTTTTGCGGGGCATGTTTCGCCAGTCTACCCCCTGATTGTGAACGGACTGTTAACACGATTGCAATGCGTTATCGTTGTTGGCGCTGATGGTAGACTTCACGGAGTCGTGGACCTGCCTGACCACCTGCGCCGTCAGTTCGCCTATGATGCATGGGCAAACCGCGAGGTACTCTCCGGGCTAAGGGCGAGCCCTCGTCCCGCTGCAGGGCCACTGCACCTTCTGGCGCACATTCTTTCCGCCGAGAGGCTTTGGCTGGAGCGCATCCGCGAGCAACCTCAAAGCCTGCCCGTGTGGCCAGACTTCAGCTTCGAACAATGCGAGGCGCAAATCACCGACACGGCCCGGCTGTGGCAGGAATTTCTCGGCCAGCTTTCTCCCGCCGGGCTCTCGGCGGAGGTCTCCTACAAGAACAGCAAAGGCGAACACTGGACCAGCTCGTTGGAAGACATTCTCACACACGTGACGCTGCACTCGGCGTACCATCGCGGACAGATCGCCAGCCATTTGCGCGCCGGTGGTGAAACGCCCGCCTACACGGACTACATCCACGCCGTACGCCAGGATCTGATTGAGTAAGCGAGTGCGTAAACGCTGATCGAATAAGAAAGGCATCTATGGGAGACCGGCCATCCTTGACTTTTTTTGATGTCGTCCAGATGTTCGCCGCCGTTTTTGTTCTGTGGTTCGTAGTTTCCAGGCCCGGCCACTGGGATTTGCAGCGCGACGTCGGGTCAACGCTCGTGCTCGCCGGTATTGCCGGTATCGCAGCCGCACGCTACCAGCTCGGCAAGTCCTTCTCCCTCACGCCGCAAGCCCACCGGTTAGTGACGCGCGGGGTTTATTCGAAAATACGCAATCCAATCTATATTTTCGGCACCGTCGCGGTTGCCGGATTTGTGCTCGTTCTGCACCGGCCTATCCTGTGGCTGCTTCTCGCGGCCATCGTAATTATGCAGACGCTCCGCGCCCGCCGCGAGGCTCAAGTCCTGGAAGCTGCTTTCGGCGACGCCTACCGCGATTACCGCCGTAAGACCTGGTTCTGACAGACCTGGTTCTAATAGACATGGTTCTAATAGACATGGTTCTGACAAACCCGGTTCTGATAAGACCCTGGCTCTGACCAAGTACCCAACGAGCTCGCTTCAGCGATTTTGACATTCTTTTGACAACTGACGCGCTCGGACGTGGAAAGATCAAGCCGGTCGAGCTTCGATGCAATTCGAGCTTCCCCTGCAAAAGGAGCAGTTATGAACCTGCGCGTCAGTCTTCCACGATTTTCTTTCGTTCTTCTTCTGGCTGCGTTGTCGTCGCTATCCGCCGCCCAAACCTACACGGTCACGGACCTTGGAACCCTGCCCGGCGGCACCTTCAGCGGGGCCAAGGCGATCAACGTAAGCGGCGAGAGCACCGGCTGGGCTTATTCAAACAGCACAGTCAGCGACGTGTTTCTTTACAGCAATGGGTCGATGACGAATCTGGGCACGCTGGGCGGACCGAGTGGCATCGGCAATGGGATCAATAAGTCAGGGCAGGTGGCCGGATATTCGACGAATGGGTCCGGGACGTATCGCGCTTTCCTGTCGAGCGGCGGGAATTTGACAGATATCGGCGACCTCGGCGGCGGCTCCGCCGTGGCGTATGCCATCAACGACGCCGGGCAGGCGGTCGGATCGGCCGTTACAGCGGCCGGCAGCAATCATCCGTTTCTTTACAGCGCCGGGAAGATGACCGACTTGGGCACCCTGGGCTCGCCCAACGGCAACTCGTGGTGGAACACCGCCTCGGGCATCAACAATGCTGGCGTAGTGGTGGGTACGTCTTACGACGCACACGGCAACTTCTTCGGATTCATGTGGCGCAACGGGAAGATGACCAAGATGGGAACGCTGGGCGGCTCCTGGAGTCAGGCGTATGCGGTGAACAATAAGGGCCAGGTTGCCGGGCTGGGTTATACCAAGAACGGATCCGCGCACGCGTTTCTTGCAACCAACGGCGTGCTGAAGGACCTGGGAACGATGAACGACCCGAACGCCACGACCTGGGGCTTCGGGATTAACGACTCAGGAATCGTCGTCGGGCAGTCAACCTACCGATCCACTTATCACGCCTTTGTGTACAGCGGTGGGAAGATGAAGGATTTGAACTCGCTGATTCCGGCGGGATCAGGCTGGGTGCTGCTGTCGGCCAACGGTATCAACACCGCTGGACAGATTGTCGGCGAAGGCACGCTGAACGGCAAGGAGCACGGGTTCTTACTGACCGTGAAGTAGCAGCAAGGTCAGATCCGCGCGGGGAAAGCCACGTCGTCTCAAGATGACGTGGCTTTTGTATTTGTAACACTCGTGATGAGCAAGGACCGCTTCTCCCGTCTTTCAGGAAGCTTTCATAGTGGGTGTGATATTCATCTTATTTGGTGCGCGGTTTTTGAACCCACGCCCGCAGCCACTTCTTAAAGGCATTTGAGTGAGATATCCCTTTCCCTGGATCATAGTCGCGGCGTTCGGTTTATCCTGCCCGGCCCTGCCCTACGCCCAGGCCGCCCCCCCTCCCCTCAGCGCCCCAACGACAACCCTCACCCAAGACGAACCAACCGCCCAGTCCTACCGCGCCGTCACCGGAACACTGCTCGACCCTTCAGGGGCTGCCATCGCCAAGGCACAGGTGTCGCTTCTCGGCTCTGAGGACAATCCGTTGGCTCGAGCCACCACAAACGACTCTGGCTCTTTCCGTCTCGACCACATCCCCCCGGGCAATTACACCCTGGACTTTCAGGCTGAGGGTTTTCGCGAGACCCGTGTCCCAGTGAGCCTGACCGCACAACGTCCCGCTCCCATTCGGGTCATCATGCAGATCGCGGTTCTCAATGAAAGCGTTACGGTCGCTACTGGAGAATCGCTCCCCACGGTCAGCACCGATAACTCCGCAAACCAGAATGCCAATACCATCGACCGCAACGCTCTCGACCGTGTTCCCGTCTTCGATCAGGACTACATCACAACCATGTCGCGCTTCCTCGACGACAACGCCACCGGTACCAACGGCGTCACGCTGGTGGTGAATGGGATCGAGGCCAACGGACCCGGCGTGACTCCTTCGGCGGTGCAAGAGGTAAAGATCAACAACAACCCATACTCCGCGCGCTTCTCGCGTCCCGGCCGCGCCCGACTGGAAATCGTCACCAAGGGCGGAACGCCGACTTATCACGGCTCGCTAAATTTCCTTTTTCGCGACTCGATCTTTGACGCCACCAACGCCACCGTCAAGCCTCCCACCGTCAAGCCTCCCGAGCGCCGCCAGTACTACGAAGGCTCTGTCACCGGACCAATTGGCCACAGCAAGCGCACTAGCTTCCTGCTCTCGCTGGACGAAGACCTCAATAACCAGCAAGCCATCATCGATCCCACGGCACTGGCCAACGCCGAAGCCCTCGGCTACGGCCCCATCGCGCAAACCGTCCCCAACCCCACCCATCATTTCTTCGGCTCCGGACGCATCTTCCACGACCTTTCCAACGGCGATCAGTTCTGGATCGGCTACTCCTACGAGCATCGTTCCGTCGAGAATCAGAACGTGGGCGGCACTACTCTTCCCAGCGCCGGCACCGACACCCACTTTCTCGAGCACGAAATCAACGTCAGCTATCTCCACCAGTTCTCTCCCCATTGGCTGAACCAGTTGCGGTTCCTGGTCGGCCACTATGACAATTCCACGCACAGCATAACCGCGGATCCTCAAATCGCAATCTCCGGACTCTTCACCGCCGGCGGCGCCCAGGCCGATGCCCGCCGCACCGAATATCACTTCGACGGCACCGACTTCGCCACCTACGCCAACAACAAGCACCAGCTCAGCTTCGGCGTCGACATTCCAGATATCAGCCGCCGCGGCCTCGACGACTTCACCAACCGGGAGGGAACCTATACCTTTGCCTGCAGCACTCCTCCACCTGTACCTCCGCCCGCGCCTCCACCCCCACCGTGCAAGCCCGTTGTCAGCACTTACGTTTTGCAAACCGGCCAGGGCCACGTAGTCTTTCTGGAAAGAGTGATCAGCGGATTCGTCGAAGATAACATTCGCCTGAAGCCGAATTTTTCTCTCTACCTCGGCGTCCGCTACTACTTTCAGAACTACTTTCACGACGAGCCGCACAACTTCGCCCCGCGCCTCGGCTTCGCCTATGCCCCGAGTGCCAACAGCAAGACAATCATTCGCGGCGGGGCCGGAGTCTTCTACGATCGGACCGGTCCCAGCCCAATCGGTGATCTGCTCCACTTCGATGGCGTAAATTTGCTGCGCTTCATCGTCGATCAGCCGCACTATCCCGTGCTACCGAGTGAGTTATCGAGTACTCCCACCAGCGTTGTCACACTCGACTCTCACACCCGCATCCCTTACACGCTGCAATACAGCATCGGAGTCGAGCGCCAAGTCACGGCCAAGAGCACCGCCAGCGCCGTCTACATCGGCAATCGCGGGATGGATTCTTTCCGCTCGATCGACGCCAACGCGCCCGTCGGTGGAAGCATCTCTCGCCCCAACCCGGCTTTCGGTCAGGTCCGCCAGATTCAATCCGAGGGATACCTCAAAGGCAACGCGCTGGAACTCACCTTCCGCGGCAAGCCCAGCAAGTATTTCGCCGGACAAGTTCAATACACACTAAGCCGCACTTACAACAACATCAGCGGAATCACGTTCTTTCCCGCCAACAGCTACGATCCCGCCGCTGATTGGGGACGCTCCGACAACGACCGCCTGCACAAGTTCGACCTGCTAGCCTCCAGCCAGCCCACCCGCTTCTTCACCTTCGGCGCAGCGCTGTCTCTCTACGCCGGCAAACCCGTCAACATCACCACCGGCACCGACGATAATCATGACGGCATCATCAACGATCGGCCCGCGGGTGTGGCGCGAAATACTATGCACGGCCCCGGCACGGTTGGCCTCGACTTGAATCTTTCTCACGATTTCCCACTTTCGAAAAAGAAGAAAGAAGTGAAGGTCCTCTCAGTCTCGCTGAATTCCTTCAACGTCCTCAACCATCCCAACTACCTCACGTACATCGGGACCATCTCTTCTCCGCTGTTCGGACAACCGGTCGCTGCGCAGCCTCCGCGCAGGATGCAACTGGATGTGCAGTTTAAGTTCTGATTCGCCGAGTGATTGCTGGAAAAGAATGACTGCGGTCACTGGGGAGATTTTTCGGCGGCGCCGAGCGACTTGACATAGGTCACGATCTGCCACCGCTGCGGCTCCGGCAACTTTGACCACACTGGCATGCCGCGCCGTACAACCCCGTTCGTGAGGATCCAGAAAAGCGTCCCCGGCGTAGCCTGCTGCACCTCGCGGGTTCGCAAACTCGGAGCCTTGCGCCCACCCTCCGCATTTTCGCCATGACACTCGGCGCAGTGCAGTTCGAAGAGCTTTGCGCCCGCAGCTACAGCCTCGGGATCGTGTTCCATCGGATTGCGCCGTGCGACCGCTTTCTTGGGCGCCTTCCCCAGCTCCGCATAAACCGAATCGTCATTCTCGCCAGCTCCGGTTTTCTTCTGCGCGGAGACGGGGACAACCGCTCTCGAAAGAGCAAGGACAAAGATAAACGCAGCGGAAATCAGGCATAGGAATGTCGTCCGGGTCATGGTCACCGCTTATGCCCTCCTAGAACGCGCTCAATAGTTGCGCCGAATCCCGAGAACTCGCGCGAGACGCCCCAGCGCAGCAGGAGGCGGTGGCTTTTGTCGTTCAGGCCGAACCCGGGCGACAGGCGCAGCGTCCAACTCGACGGCAGATTCCAGGCGACCACAGGTGCCAGGTAGTGAGAGGTGTCGTGCAGGCCGAAACTGTGGCGGTCGCCGAGACCTCCGTACATCTCGACTCCGGCAACGAAATTCTCACGGCAAAAACTGCACCGCTTGGCCGATGCTTTCAAAGCCAGCGGGCGACTGGCGCCGATGGCATAGCCAAACTCCCACGGATTACTTCCGACGATGCTCTTTGCGGCGAGGGTGTTTTCGGCAATGTTCCATCCCTTGAAAGTCTTGGACAGCAGCAGCTTGAATTCCAACTCGTGTTTGTGCTCCTTGCGCGCCAGTGCATTCCTGTCGCCGGAGTCAGCTTCGCCATCATGGCCTTCGATCTCTTTCAATATCTTATCGGCGCCGCTGATGTGCTCGTATTCGAAGTACAGCACGGGATTAATGAAATGCTCCCGCTGGAGCAGACGAATGCGGTTCTCCCAGCGAAAGCCGGTGAAGATGGTGCTGTCGTTGAAAGTCGTCTGACCGTCGAGGTAGAGCTCGGTGGTCCACCAGGCGGTGGCGCCATATTCGAACTCGGCCCAGAAGGCATGGAAGTCGTTGCCGCCACGCTGCGTGCCGAACGTCGAGAAGTATTCAACCTCCAGGCTCCCGGGCTCCTCAAGATAGTGGTCGTACGCTACGATGTAAGGACTCTCCTGCGCCTCCGCGCGAAAGGCGAATGCCGTCAGGCCGAGCGCTAAGAGATATAAGTGACAGAAGAGAGGCCCGGCCTTGGAGAAGGGCAAATTCAGCATGGTGATGTCGATAACGATCAGTTCTAGTTGCAACCCAGTCGCATCTGAGCTACATTCATGATATTGCTGGATGTCTCTTAATACCGTCAAGAGCCGACGGAAGAATCCGTCGCAGCCCGGTTGCGACCAGTTGCGACAAGAAGGAGCGACCCCGTGCCCTTACCCCAAACGGAAATGCCAGGCTGCTTGCAAGCCCACTTCGCCGACCGCGGCATCCGCATGACCCAACAGCGCCGCGCCATCCTACGCGTGATGGAGACAGCCAGCAAGCACCTGGACGCTGCCCAGCTTCTGCGTAAGGCCCAGAAACTCGACGCCAGTGTCGATCGCAGCACGGTTTACCGGACGCTGCGTCTGCTTAAGCGGCACGGACTGATTGACGAACTCGACCTGATGCACATCCACGGCGAGGGACATTACTACGAACGCAAGCTGAACCGCGACCACATCCACATGGCGTGTTTGCGCTGCGGCAAGATCATGGAATTCGTCAGCGACATTTTCGAGAAGCTGAAGGGGCAGGTGGAAAAGGACTGCCGATTCCGGATTGTAGTGTCGCGTCTGGAAATTGGCGGATACTGCACGATGTGTTCGAAGTAGCCGACGAAGGAGGCTCGCCCCACACGAACAAACTCCGCTCCCTCATGTCAGCAGCACTGTGTCCCGACGCCGATTTCTGGTGGGCCTTGCCGGTTGCAGTGAGAAGGCTGTGGCCCCGCGCATCACTTTCTGGAACGCGCTTTGGAACTGCTGCATTTCGTCGTGTGTGCCCACAGTAATGCGGACGCAATTCGGCATGACCGGCCAGATGCGGCCGATGAAAACATTTTGCTGTGCCATGGCGTCAATCACTTGCTTACCGGGGCGTTTGGTATCGAGCAGGAAACAGTTCGATTCCGAAGGTATGTAGGAGTAGCCATTGCGGTCGAGCCACTGAAAAGTCTCCTGCCGGATGCTGGCGTTGATGCGTCTGCGCTCAGGGACGAGGCGCGGGTCTTTCAGGCTCGCTGAAGCCGCGACCAGCGCGGTGATCGGCATGAAGTTCCAGCCCGCGCGATCCATGATTTTTTCCAGCAGGTCGGGTCGTGCGACCGCGAATCCGCAGCGCAGTCCGGCCATCCCATAGGTTTTCGAGAACGTGCGGAGCACCACCACATCCTTGCCCGCCTTGACCAAATCGAGAGTGGAGGGGGCATCGCAGAAGTGGAGGTATGCCTCATCGACCATCACGATCGAACCCTTTGGTTTGTTTTCGACGAGATATTCGATATCAGAGTGCGGAGTGAGCGTGCCGGTGGGATTGTTGGGCGAGCAAATGTAGAAGAGTCCCGCGTCAGGCGCGGCGGCGATCATGGCCTTCACGTCGTGCGCGTAAGTCTTGGTGAGAGGGACTTTGGTGACGCGAGCCCCTGTCCCCGAAGCCACCATCATTCCGGCTTCAAAACCGGGGTCGGCAGTGACGTAGCTTTTCTGCGGCGAGGTGAAGGCTACCACCGTAAACCGCAACGGGGGCGTAGAGCCAGGGAAGGCATGCACGTAATCCGGATTGAGGCCCTCCTGCTGCGCGAAGGTGTGGATAAGATCCTCGGTCAGATTGTCGAGATAGCGTCCGCCTTGAGGAATGATCGCGGAAATGGCGTCGCGCGCGGCCTGGCACGGGCCGAGCGGGTTTTCGTTGGAGTCGATCATGACCCCGTCTTTGGAAAATGGCCGGCGCGCCGCGGCTGCCAGCATGGGCTCAGTCACGATTTGGAAGGCTGCCGCGGCGGCTGAGAGTTGCAAGAACGTACGGCGCGAAGGCGAAAGATTTCCAGCGGGCATGGCATGGCTCCGATTCATCCAGCGCATACAGGCTAAATGTTTTTTCAAATACGCGATAGGGGCCGCTTTTGCCCGGGCGGGATTTGCTTGTGTGGCTTTTGCTTGTGTGGAGCGGGCATTCCCTTCGACAAGCTCAGGGCAGGCTCTGCGCGCTGCTTTTGACTTTGTTTTTGCACCGCCAACAACAAGCGCTGCTCACACCCCACTACTGGCCGGTTCCACTTGCGCTCAATATCTCCACGGACGGGTTTGCCGAATCCGTCACCGTGATCGTCGCAGCCCGCGTGCCCACGGCACTGGGGGTAAATGTCACGGTGAACGTGCAGTGCGCATTCGCTCCGAGCGTGGAGGTACACGGAGTCGATCCGCCGGGGGCAGCAGTGTAGTCCCCACTGCCAGTGATGGTTGGGCTCACAGACGTACTGAGATTGTTTGTAAGTGTGACCGTCTGTGCCGCGCTGGCCGTCGCCACGGTTTGCGCAGCAAAAGTAAGCGTCGAGGGCGCGAACGTAAGCTGCAGCGCGGACGTGCCCTTAGCGTCGAGAATCTGCTGATTCACGGTGGCATTATCGGTGATGACGACCGCGCCGTTGATGGTTCCACTCGAGCCAAGCGCAGGGGAAAAGGTCACGTTAAGCGTACAGCTCGCGGATGCGGCCAGAAGAAGGTTAGCCACACAGGGTACCGTTCCGCTGCCAGTGGCGGTGAAATCTCCGGTGGTCGCGATGGTACTCAGGGTCAAGGAACTGGCGCTGTTGTTCTTGACGGTGAGGGATTTCCCAGCGCTCGTCGTGCCCACCGCTTGGGTGCCAAAACTCAACGTAGAAGGAGTGAATGTAAGCGGTGCCGTCGCACCGCCCGAGCCTGTGCCCGAAAGCCCAACAAGCTGAGGAGAGAATCCCGCCGTGTCGGTGATGGTGACCGCGCCGTTAATGCTGCCGTTCGCGGTGGGAGTGAATGTAACCGCGATATTGCATTTTGCCTTCGACGCCAGCGAAACACCGCAGGTGGTCCCGCTCGAATTGGTAGAGTAGTTGCCGCTGGCGCTGAAAGAGAAGCTCAAGGTGGTCGATTCATTGTTGGTCAGCGACACCGTCTTCGCCGTACTACTGTGCCCCACGGTTACGGTGCCCAATGACAGCGTGGCCGGGCTGATCGTCAACGGGAGATTGCCGGTGCCTGAGAGCGCAACGGTTTGCGGAGAATCCGGAGCGCTGTCGCTGATCGCGAGCGAACCGGTAAGAGATCCCGAGATCGTAGGCTTGAAATTGACGTTAACCGTACACGACGCGCCGGCATTGAGGGACGATCCGCAGGTGTTGCTGGCGACGGCAAAGTTCCCCGTGGCAGAGATGGAATTAATGGTGACACTGGCCGTGCCGTTATTTTTGAGCGTGACCGTCTTGTTCGAGCTGGTGGTGTTCACCAGTTGTGAGCTGAAGCTGAGAGTCTGCGGCGTGGGCGTGACGATGGGCGCGCTGGCTACCACAAAGGGCAGCGCACCGTAGGCAGCGCAAGCCGCCCCGGAGGGAAAATTCTCCACAAATATCTGCTGCGCACCAGCGGTAGTCAGGTCCGCAGACGTCATCGCGACCGTGATCTTTGTGGAATTTACAAAGGTGGAAGTGCGGAAGGAGTTATTCACGAACACCAGCGTGCTCGAGGTGAAGCCGGCGCCGGTGAGGGTTAGCGTGAAGTTGCCGCCGCCGGAGACCGCGGCGCTCGGACTTAGGCTGGTGAGGGTCACAGGCGTGGTGGTGGTGCTGTAGTCCGCGACCACCAGCAGTTCGTCGTTCATGGTGACGTTCTGCGGATTTGTGTTGCCGCTCAGGTTCTGTTGCCACTCAGTGAAGGTCCAGCCGGGGTTCGGCGTTTCCGTGAAGGTGAGAAGCGTGCCGGTAGGATAGAAGCCGTCGCCGGTAGGCGAGCTGGGCACGACGCCGATGCTTCCGGCGCAGCCTTCGTTCGCGTAGTCGGAAAGGTAGTACTGAGGGGTGAGCGTCGCCGTGTAGGTGGTGGAAGAGGCCGGCACCGAGATGTTGTGCGTCTGCGCTCCTCCATCGCTCCAACTGGAAAATACATAGCGGGTGTTGCCCGTCCACGGCCATTGGGTCGTGTCCACGCTGATGCTGTGCGTTTTCCCGACGTTCCATGAACCGTCGCCATAGTAGAACGCGTTGAAGCTGATGGGATCGGGCCAGTAACTGCCATCCACCTTTACGTAGTCATTGTTGTCCTGCGGATTTGTCGTGAATGTGTAAGTAGGCGATGAGGCTGGAGCGAAATACGTAGTGGTGGCGATGGGGTTGCCCGTGTCGGGCACGTAAAAAGTCTTCGGATTTATACTCAGTCCGCCCGGCAGCCAGTAGGGCGAGTTGATGTACTGGTAAAACGTCTGCCCGGAGTTGGGAGCCGCTGTGAGCGTGACCTGTTGCCGCGCGGTGTAATAAACGCCGCTCACGCCGGAATAGCCGACGGGCGCCGGGCTGGGCGTGACGGTTCCCATGTTGTTATAAGCCGTCACGGTATAAGGCACGATCTGAATGAAGCTGGCCATGTAGACCGTGACGGCGGGAGCGGTTGCGGGGAACGCCACTTCGCCATTTCCCGGCAGAACGGTAATCGTATGACTCTGCGCGCCGTTGTCGTTCCAGCGGCCGTAGGTGTAGTAGAAAGTGGTTGCAGTGGTGGTACCGGCGATGAATCCAGCCTGGCTCTGTGCGGCGGAAGCAACATTGAGCGTGTGGGTCGAGAAGAGCGGCCAATTGTAGGTCTGTGGCGTCGTAACCGTGACGCCATCCACAATCGCCTGTAACCCCGGAGGATTCGTGGTCACCATCACGGCAGTGGGCGTTGCCCCGTACAAGCGCTTGATGGCGTCGATGTCAGCAGCCGAATATCCGACGTTGTTCGAGAGCGGCATTCCGGCAGGGATCGACTCCAGCGTAGGTGAGCCATTCTTCGTGAAGGTCCAGGCGCCGTAATGCATGACGGAGCTCCAGTCGTAAAGCGTCAGCGCCTGCATATCGTCATACTGTGGGGCCGAGGCATACAGCTCCACGTTGATGATGTTGCTGTTGTTCACCGTCACATAAGAGTTCCGGTCCGGCCGGGACTGTTCGTGCCAGAATCCGGTGGCGTGCCCCATTTCGTGCAACAAGGTGGCAACGGTGCAATTGCCGGCTCCCCAGATCAGTTGTTCTCCACCTACGCGGCCGATATAAGAGTTGCCCACGCCGCTGGTATCCGAGGGATTGAGATTGAAATCGATGTAGTCCGTTTCAGTCGTGTGGGGAACCCATTGAATGATGCCGGAAAAGATTCCGTTGTACGTACTGACAGCGGTGTTGATATTGGCGACATCTCCCGAGGCCGGATCGATGATGTACGGGATCTGGTACACGCTGCCAACCAGCGGCCAGCGATACTGAAGGTAGGAAAGCATTCCGCCGTCGGTCGGGAGGGGCAGTTTGTGGTCGAGATGCTCGAGCGCGATATCCCCCTCGAACATCATCTTCCCTTTCACCATCTGGTAAGTAACGCGGCGCCCACGAAAGATTCCGCTGCCCACTTCGGATGGAGGTGCGCTCGGTGCAGCACCGAAAGCAGCAATCGTTAGAGAAAGAAGAAACAGGGCAGACGTAAGGCGGCGGGCCTTCTTCACCATGTGCAAACCTCCAATGAATCGATGAGGGGAACCTGGGGACCGGCAAGCTGTGGGTGGGGGAGTCCTAGCTTGATTCAAGAAGTTTGCGGCGAGCGGGCGGCCGCTGTCAAGAGTGCAAGGAGTTGCAGCCTTGAACCTTGCCGACCGCCCGGTCAGATCCCTACTGCGGCACCGGTTCGCGCGGGGTAGCGTAGTATCCCGCGCGCGATTGGATTTTGTAGTTCTGTTTGGCCTTGATTTCCAGCTTGCGATAGCTGCCATCGAGTTTGGTGTTGGTGGAGCTGAACCCCAGGTTGTACTGGCTGCGCAACTCGGCGGCGATTTGGTCGAACGCTTCCCGCAGTTTGTCGAACTTGTTGCCCACGTTGATGACGCGGCCTCCGGTTTGTTCGGTAAGCTTGCGCATCTCGCCTTCGCCGGAGTAGCCGACTCCGAAAGATCCGTAGAAGCCACGGTCAGCGCAAAGCAGCACGTAGACGATGGCGTCGGCTTTCTGTGCAGCTTCGATGGCGTCTTTGATCTTGAGGCGGCTGCCTTCGTCCTCGCCGTCGGTGAGCAGAATCATCGCCTTGCGGCCCACTTCCTTGGCCAGCATGTCGTGGGCGGAGAGATAGACGGCATCGTAGAGCACGGTTCCAGCCTGGGGAGCGGTCGGGACGGGACTGCCGCCCGCGCCTGGAATTGGTCCGCTGCTGAAGCCCGTATTGATCTTGACCTTGTTGAGTGCGGTTTGCAGGCGGTGAACGTCACGCGTGAAATCCTGCACCAATGAAGCGTCGACATTGAAGTCGATGACGTAGGCCTCATCCTTGTCTGTCAGAATCTGCTTCAGGAATGCGCCGCCAACTTCTTTCTCCATGTCCAGCACTCGCACTTGGCTGCCGGAAGAATCAATCAGGATGCCGAGGGTAAGCGGCAGGTTCGATTCCGCTGCAAAGTACTTGATGGTCTGCTGCTTGCCGTCTTCGAACACCTCGAAGTCGTCCTTGCTCAAGTTCGGGATGAGCGCGCCGTGCTTGTCTTTAACGTTGAAGAACAGTCCGACCACGTTGACGCTGAACTTGAGGGTCTCTTTGGGCTCCTGCTGGTCTTCAGGTTTTTGGGCGTCTGCGGGCTTCTGAGCATCCGCTTGTTTCTGGCCGGCCGATGAACCATCGGCCTTGCGGGCAGCCGGGCTGGACGAGGCCGGGTTTTGCGCCCCGGCGAACGGAACCGCGCCCGGCGTGGTTGCGATCAAGAATAGAATAGAGGCAGCAACGAAGGCAGGGGAAAACCTTTGAAAACCGTATAATTTCAACATGCTAGAAATCCCTCTGAGGGCTTTTGTTAGTCTAATCCTTGGAGTTAGATGCACCAAATGGGCAGGTTCGGGCATCCCAGGCAATAGCCCCTCGTTTTATTTTGGGGCACGAACTCGGTTGCGCCAAAAAACAATAGATGGGCCACGACGGTCAGCGGAAAGAAACGGATGGTGTTTGTGAGCAACAGAACGGCGGCGGGCAATAGAAAACCATGGACAGACGTTGGCGGCATCGGATGGCTGGCGGCGGCGCTCGCCTTGGGATACTTGTGCACCGGTGTTCCCGGAGCGGCCGGTCAATCTGCCCCAAGCCAGACGCCGAGCGCGCCGGGACAGACATCACAAACGCAGCCAGCTCAAAACGCCGCAATTCCCGATGCGCCGTCGACCGTGCAACCACCTTCAGCGATGCCAGAGCCTCCCCCGATTCCGAGGCCCGAAGAAAAAAAGCCGGTCGAGCGGGACCCGTGGACTAACCAGCCGATTAAAAAGCCTGCGGCACCCGATCCCAGCACCGCGCCCGATGAAACATCCGCACCACCCGCGATGCCGCCGGTCAAGACGGTGCCACCGGGGAGTTCAACGAAACAGGGTACAAGCACCCAGGATCAGCTTTACACCCTCGTCGTCCACACCAACTTCGTGCAGGTGCCGGTTACGGTGAAGGACCGCGACGGCCGTATGGTCGACGGCCTGCTGTCCACGGATTTCAGCGTAATGGAAAACGGCACGAAGCAGAAGCTCAGCTTCTTCAGCGCCGATCCATTCGCTCTTTCGGTGGCAATCGTACTCGACCTCGGCATGCCCGATACCGCCGTGCAGAAGGTGAATCAAACCTTTCCCGCGCTCGTGGGGGCGTTCGCTCCCTACGATGAAGTGACGCTGTACACCTATAGCAGCACAGTTAGCCAGGTTAGCGACTTCGCTGGCGCGTCCCAGAAGTTGAGCGCGCTGCTGAACCAGATGAAAACGGAACGCGGACGCAACAATGGCCCGCCCATGCTGGGCGGACCTCTGGCGAATGGGCCCATCATTAACGGGGTTCCGGTCGGGAGTCCAACGGAGCCGGTAAATACTCCTCCGAAGGAAGCCCATGTACTAAACGACGCAATTCTTCAGGCGGCACTAGCCCTGAGCAAACGCGACCGCACCCGCCGCAAGATAATTTTCGTGATCAGCGATGGGCGGGAATTGGGCAGCAAAGCCAGTTACAGCGACGTGCTCAAACTGCTGCTCACGCATGAGATCGAGGTGAAGGCTGTGGCGGTGGAAGCCGCCGCCCTGCCGATCTACGGCAAACTCGAGCGCCTGCACCTGCCAGGCCAGGGCTATGGCAACCTTCTGCCGAGATATACCTCCGCCACGGGCGGCGGCAGCCCCTACACCGAGCTTTCGCGCAGCGCGATCGAAGACGTCTACGCCCAGGCCATGAGCGAAGCGCGCAACCAGTACACACTCGGCTACACACCTGCCCGGCCGAAGGTGCCGACCACCGCCGCCTACCGTAACATCGAAGTTCTGGTTAATAGGCCAGGCCTGAAGATTTCCGCCAAGGATGGGTACTATCCGGTGGCGGCGGCGCGGTAAGGGGAAGGCGGACCCTTAGGTCGTAGGTCTCCGATACGTCGTAGGTCTCCGACCTTTGGCTACAAGTCTTGCATTTAGATCCTCGTCGATTGCTCATCAAGGTCCGGGCGTCTTCCTAAGACCTGAGACGAACTCCCCTCCCGTGACAGCACCGTTGGGTAGGGGGTCACCTGAGTAACCTGCCTTGGATCAGTCACGTGTGATATAAAAGCCCGAAGCCCCCATAGGGATATTTTTGCGCCGGGAGAGCCCGCAAGAGTGTGCGGCCCGCGCATTTTTGAGGAAAGCCTTGAGTTTCATCAACTTCGCAGCCCGCGAGATCAATTGCAAAATCGTGTACTACGGCGCCGGATTGGGCGGCAAAACCACGAACTTGCAGGTGATCTACCAGAAGACCGCGGAACAGCAGAAGGGCAAGATGATCTCCCTCGCCACCGAAACCGAGCGCACTCTGTTTTTCGATTTCCTGCCGCTCGATCTCGGCTCAGTGCGCGGTTTCAAAACGCGCATCCATCTTTACACCGTGCCCGGCCAGGTCTTCTACGATGCCAGCCGCAAGCTGATTCTGCGCGGCGTCGATGGCATTGTCTTCGTCGCGGACTCCCAGGAACAGCGCATGGACGCCAATGTCGAAGCCCTCGACAACCTCATGTCGAACCTCAAAGAACATGGCTACGACTTCAACAAGATTCCCTACGTGCTCCAGTTGAACAAGCGCGACCTGCCAAATATTCTCTCCCCGGAAGCGCTCAACAAAGAACTCCGCAAGAAGAATGAGGCCGTAGTCGAAGCCGTGGCCTTTCAGGGTGCCGGCGTGTTTGAGACGCTGAAGGAAATCGCCAAGCAGGTACTGACGGAGTTGAAGGCCGGCGGTTAGGGAAGGCACCCAGTTCTCAGTTTCTACTCTTCAATCGCCCTGTGCTCTCCTAATCTACCGTCGGCAGTCTAATTCAGGCGTAAATCCGTTGCCTGGTCTAGAATGGCTGCCGGAAATATTCCTTCCAATTCTTTCGGAGAGAAAACCATGCGCGCGCTTCAGGCTCCGTTCCTGGCATTCCTGTTTCTCGGATTATCTTCTCCAATTGCGTCTTCCCAATCCACTTCCCTCCATGGCATCGACGTCACCGATCTCGACCGCAAGGCCGATCCCTGCACCGACTTCTACGAATTTGCCAACGGCACGTGGCGGGCCAACCATCCCATTCCGGCCTCAATGACGCGCTGGAGCAAGCGCTGGGCCGCGGGCGAGTCCTCGAAAGACAAGCTCAAGGAAATTCTCGAGGCAGCGGCCGCCGACACAAGTGCGCCTAAGGGCAGCCCCGAGCAGATCATCGGCGACTACTACGGCGCTTGCATGGATGAGTCCCGCGTGAATGCCCGCGGCATGGAACCGCTGAAGCCGTGGTTCGCCAGAATCGACGCCGCCAAAGACATCGCAGACCTGCAGCGAGTCATGGCCGACATGCACGACATCGGCGTGGACGATCCCTTCGCCTTCGGCGGCCAGCAGGATCCCCACAAGCCATCGTGGGTGCTGGCCGATATCGGCGCCAACGGTCTGGGGTTGCCCGATCGCGACTATTACCTGAAGCCCGAGCCGCGCTTCAAAGATGCTCGCGAGAAATATGTCGTCCACATCACGGCCATGTTCAAGCTGGCCGGATGGGACGACAAAACGTCAGCCGCCGCCTCCCAGACAATCATGAGCATGGAGACAAAGCTGGCCGAAGCTTCGCTCGACAACGTCGCCTTGCGTGATCCCACAGCCACCGACCACAACACTACGTTCGCGCAGTTGCAAGCCATGGCCCCGCACATCGGCTGGGCCGATTACTTCAAGCACAAGCAGATTCCGCAGGACGTCGACATGAACGTGGACCAGCCGAAGTTCATGCAGGAACTGGACCGGCAGATGCACGAAGCGCCGCTGGCGGACTGGAGAGTGTATTTGAAATGGCATCTGCTGACCTCAGTCGCCAACTCGCTGTCTTCACCATTCGTGGAAGAGAATTTCTCGTTCTACGGCAAGTATCTGAGCGGCACCACCGAGATGAAGCCCCGTTGGAAGCGCTGTGTGGAATCCACCGATCAGCTCTTTGGCGAGGCTCTCGGCAAGAAGTATGTGGAGAAGTATTTCCCGCCCGAAGCCAAGGCCCGCATGCAGGAAATGGTACGGAATTTACTGGCGGCGATGCGCGACGACATCCTGACCCGCCCATGGATGAGTGACGATACCAAGGAAAAAGCCATGGCCAAGATCGCCACCTTCAATCCCATGATCGGCTATCCGGACAAGTGGAAAGATTACAGCCATGTTGAAGTTCGACGCGACGCGTTCTTTGAGGACATGGTTGCCGGAAGAAAATTCGTGGAGCAGGACGACCGCCTCACCATCGGCAAACCTGTGGATCGCCAGCGTTGGGGCATGACGCCTCCCACTTCCGATGCCTACTACACGCCGCTGTTGAACGAGATTGTGTTCCCTGCGGGCATCTTGCAGCCTCCCGCCTTCTACATCGATGCCGTGGATGCGGTGAACTACGGCGCCATCGGCGTGGTGATCGGCCACGAGATTTCCCATGGCTTCGACGATCAAGGCGCCCAATACGACTACTCGGGCCGGCTGCGCAACTGGTGGACCGACGCCGACCAAAAGCAGTTCCAGGAGCGCGGCGCGTGCGTGGCCAGTCAGTTCGACAATTACTTCATCGAGCCCGGAGTCCATCACAACGGGAGACTGGTGCTGGGCGAGAGCATTGGCGACCTGGGCGGCGCCAAGATCGCATTTCTGGCCTACGAGAAATCCCTCGAGGGCAAGCCACGTCCTCCAGACCTTGACGGCTTCACCCCGGAGCAACAGTTTTTCATCGCCTGGGGACAGTTCCGCGGCGACCAGATCCGCATCGAAACCCAGCGCCTCATGATGCAGACCGACCCTCATCCCATCGCAAAGTACCGCGTCATCGGCCCGCTCTCGAACCTGCCGGAGTTCCAGAAAGTATGGAGCTGCAAGGCCGATGCCGCAATGGTGCGGCCCGAAGGGAAAAGATGTGAGGTGTGGTGAGGACTCCGCTGGTTTCCGACACCCGGTTTCCGAATGCGCTTGAGTCAGTGTTCCTTTGCGCCCTGATTTCCCACGTCATTGCGGGACACACAAAAGTCCGTAACGCCGGAGGCATCAGCCAATTATCCACCTTGGACCTCCAGGCATTAGCGCCTCGCTTGCACCTCTAAGGACTTTGTTGCTTCTGTGGTGCTGCTAGAAAGATATTGAGCATGCGCTTCAGTTCGCCAACTTGACATTCCTCAGCCGTCTTATAGGGGAACCCGGGATAACCCTGGAGCCAGCAGCGCCCTGTGCGAACAGGTTTATATTGGGGATACTTCTTCCAGAATGTAGCGATTGGCCCAGCAACTGAATCAGCATTCTTATCCTTCATTGCCGCTAATACGCCTTGGCGTACTGATTCCACCATTTCGGCTCCTTCAGGGGGAGCCTCTTTACCCGCTAGCCGAATCTGACCGAGCCCTCCTGGTGCGATGTGCCCGGCCTTCGCCACGCCAGGGCAAGCTTGAGGGCCAATAAAATCCCCGCCGAGGGCCAAATCAAGCGCGTTGTGCACTATCCGCTGTACAGTCAGGTGCCCCTCCGCAGTTAGACGCTGATCTTGCGCTTGCCGAACCAAGTGCACATTCGGTCCGCCTCCCGCTCCGGGCTGGGGCGTTTGGAACGCTTGGAAGTACAAATCCACAGCACGAATGAGGTCACCCAAACCAGAGCCTGAGGGAAAGGTGCTGCACACGCCATCAGATTTTCCTACTATCGTGCACTGACCAAGACACAACTTGGCACCCGAGCAGTCAGTACTCCAGTTGCAATCACAGTCAGGTTGAGAGTTCAAACTTTTCATCTCGATTATGGTTGGGTCGTTACCTTGCGCTGAAATAGGAGTGGTCAACCCAAGCGTCGCCAGAATCAAGGCACCTGTCAGTTTCAACATTTGCTTCACCGCGCTCATGACTAACCTCCTTCTCGAAAGGGAATTTCCGTTCTGAACCGGAATCTCCTTTTTGACTCCAAAAACGGCAGCGATTGTAACGCCTATTTCGCCTGCTTGCAACGTTTGCCGTCCGACCTCACGCATATCCTCAACATCCCATATAAGAGCTACGAGGACCCGTGCCGGACGCTGTATTTTCAACTTCCCGTATTCCTAAGAGAAACCGGGCTGCGTTAATGGGTTCGTCCCAGTCTCGTGCGCAACATCTGTTTGGACGGTGTCTGGGAAAGGGTGCCCTGAAACATTCGCGTTCCAGTAGCTTGCATGAAGACCGGGCGGGATCAGGGTGTGCACCCCAATGCGAAGGCTGGCCCCTATTGTCATGGACCTGCTCCGTCTACTATGCGAGTCCCTGGTGCTTCGGCCTGCGTTCCTCCTCACAGGCTGATATGCGGCTGCTAGCGGCTGCTATAGGTTACGTGAGCTATCCCCCCGCCCCACAGCTACGGATTTCCCTGTATTCCTTCCGCGCGTTGCTCTGAGTAGCCTTACGGGAAACAACGAGAGGGTCTCTGCTTCCTGGTGATAGTCACGGGTTAGCAGTTTCGCCGACTCTCCCGCCTCACAACTCCGTCTCGGAAGTACGGTTTGCGCCAACCACTGTGAGGGCTGAAACTTATGAGCCAACTCCGCGGCCCGCTGCCACCAACCGATACGAATGAATCTGCCAGCGAGATTCCGGCCCTCAATGACAGTGTGATTTATGGATGGTCCCAGCGTCGAGAAAATCCGCGACGAACTCGAACAGCTCATGCGGGAGCATATCGAGAGTATGCAGAAGCAGACGTTTTTGGGGATCACTCCGGAGGAATTGCGCCGGCAAAAGGAGCGAATGCAACGCATCCGCGAAGTATCCGCCGCATTCCTGGAGGCCTTGAAGAGGCTCCCCCCGGAACGCTGAAAATTACTTTGCCCCGAGGCGCTCTTTAGTCTTAATCTGACAAGTGGTGCTGAACCGTTGGTTGAAAGGAGCGCCTGTGACCGACAAGCCTAGTATCACATTGCCTGGAACCGTGGAGAAGATCATCAAGCCTTCCGAGCCCAGCGAACCGGAGAAGGCCCAGATTGCCATTGAAGGCGCCGATGACCTGTACCGTGAAATTCGCATTGAAAACTCCCTCACTGCCGAAAATGGTACAGAGGTGCGCCTCAAGAAAGGCGCCGAAGTTGACGTTACTGTGGAAGCCGATCCCAAAGCCACAACGCCTAAGAACAAATCCTAAGAACAATTAGGGAAGTACGTTTCCGGCCTGCGGACCATCACCCTAGTTCCGGGGATCTGATTTCGCCAGCCCAAACTACTCGTCCCCTGAATCGCGCTGCGCAATAGCCGCTTTCTTCACGCTCAAAGAGGACTTCGCCATCTGTACGTGCTGCCGGATGGCAAGCCGAAGTCTCCGTGCCAGACCTCTAAGCTCTGCTTCCGTTTGCGGAGTAAAAGGCCCACCGCATAAAGCTCGAACCCGGGCACAGAGTTCTTCAATTCCAGCGTCGGTGGTGGAGGGCACCCGCCGATTGTACTGAATGAGATTTCCCGGCTCGATACTGCCGATACCTGAGAGTCCGGCGAAGACACCCCTTTGCAGCCGGCCAAATGCCTTGACATCGATCCTTGCCTTCTCTGTTCGACCAAGTTTCGTGCAAAATGTTCGTACAGCCTTCACCCCCGCTCCTGTCAGGGTCCACATCTAAGTCTCGTTCTTTTAAGCATTTACCCGCCAGCCATTCGACAGTCCGGCGCCCTGTGATTTGGCCATGTGCTTGCCTTTACACATTCAATGAGCACTGACGACATTGACGAGGTTGACGAAAAAGAGTGGCGACACCTCTGCCAGTTGGTATCGAACGAATCCGACCCGCGGCGGCTGTCTCAGCTTCTTGACCAACTCATCACGGCATTGGATGCTCGCCGGCAGGCCCTCCTCAGTAGCCAGCGGCGGAAGCCTGCCCTTGACCACGATTATGACCAGGATAACAAATAGCGCAACCGTATTTTGGACTCATGCTCTCACAAAAAAAGGCGCCGGATTTTGAGCCGGCGCCAGGAAGCTCGCGAGATGCGGTCCAGCGAGTCGTTGAATTATGGAGAAACCTTATTGTGGAAAAAACTTATTTGCTCTCCGCCACGGGGCTCGCTCCAAAGTCGCGGCGGTTGTTGACGGCGGTCCGCGCTGCACGTGCCGCCGGCATATTCGCAGCCGCGGCTCCATAGCGCTCCAGTAAAACTGGCGCCATGGTGTTTTCCGCCTCTTTGACGAAGATCATCTGATCCTCAGATGCCATGTCGACCCGCACAAAATCCCCCAGCCTTACTTGACTCGTGGCCACCAGATTTGCCAGTGGGAACACCAGATGCCGTTCGATGGCCCGCTTCAGGTGACGTGCTCCGTAACGCGGATCGGTGCCTTCCTTGAGCAAAAACTGTTTTGCGTCGGCCGTGCAATTGAACACGAACTGATTGGCGCCCGCCGCCATCAGCACGCGCTGCTGTACCATGCCGAGTTCGATATCGAGAATCTGGGCAAGATGCTCATCGCGCAGCGTCTTGAACACCACCGTCTTATCGATTCGGTTCATGAACTCCGGCGTAAACTTGCGCCGCGCAGCTTCAACCGCGGTGCGCTGAATCTTGTCGTCGAAATTGTTGTCGACTTCCACTGCTTTCGGCGCGAAACCGAAGCCGCCATCCACCAGGTTCGTCATTTCGCTGGCCCCCAGGTTCGAGGTCAGGATGATAATGCACTGCGAAAGGTCGACGCGGCGGTTGTCGCCAAGAGTTAGCGTCGCCTTGTCCAGAATGCCGAGCAGTAGTTGCCAGAGCGAGTCGCTGGCCTTCTCGATCTCGTCAAACAACAAAATCGAAAGCTTCAGCTTTTCCGTGAACCATTGGTTGAGCGCTTCCTGCGTGAGCAGGGGATGAGTCTCGCGATGCCCAAGGTATCCCGGAGGCGAACCGATCAGCTTCGCAATCTCGTGCGAGTGCTGGAACTCGGCGCAATCGATCTTGATGCAGGCGTGCGCATCGCCAAACAGCGCTTCCGCCATGGCTTCCACCACGCGCGTCTTGCCCGAGCCGGTGGGCCCTAGAAACAACAGGTTCCCCACGGGACGCCCGGGAGCATTCAGGCCGGCCAGAAACATCTGGTAAATCTCGGCGACCTTTTCGACGGCCTGGTCCTGCCCCACAATGCGGCGGCGCAGGGCGGCTTCAAATTCTCCAGCATCGGCGCTGCGGCGGTTCGGATCGAGCACTGTAGCAAGATTCGGTCTCATAGGTTTTCTGTTTTCTTTCTTGTCCCTGGCCGTATTCCTCGGCCCTTGCCTGCTTTTCGCCGAACTATCCAGGCCTTCCTCCTCGCAACTCCCACCGTCCCAGGGTTGACAGAATTTGTCACTTGGAACAGTCGCTTTGCCTGACCCGGTGGCGCGTCCGGGGCTGTCTTGGAATAAGCAAGCCTCTGGCCACCGGCCCCCGATCCAGACAAGCGCCAGAAACCCCATGTCTGGCTGGAGTTAGATGGCCGGCGGCAATATTAGAACACTGGGCGGCAGGGAGGAAGAGAAATACTTTGCGCAAGGAGGAAACACCAATTCCCGAGGGAAGGGTCAATTGTATGGCTAGCTTTTTACCCTCTGCTCCTCTGTGCCCCTATGGTTAAGGTTTTCGCTCCATCCCAGCTTTGAACAAGGGGGAGATGACCGGGAGTAACTAGCGGCTCCCACGAGTGCGGGATAGCATCGCGCTCAGAGTATTGGCCCGGAGGAACACTTGCGTCGTTCGTCAGTTCTAACCATCGCTGCAATTTCGTGTGTTTTATTCGGAGTCGCCGCGATGCGGCTGAATCCCCATCTGTCTTCGGCTTTTGCGGCGCAGGCGCAGAGCCCGCAACCGGCGCCGGTGGCCGGGACTGCGCCGCCCCAGGGCGCGCAACTGCAGCCGGTGAATGCAAAACTTTCGACCACGGCGAAGCCGGCGGAGATGCCTTCGCTACAGCCCGCCACCTCGCCGGCAACTGAAATTTACACAGCCAAGCGCGGAGAAAGCATTCCAGCCGTCGCTCGCCAGTACTTGAAGCGAACTGCCTATCTCACGTCGTCGGAATTGGCCGAAGCGATCCGCCGAACAAACGGAAAAGACAACGGCAATCACTCCGGCAACATCCTGAAAAACGGCGAGCAGGTCACGATCCCCGGGATCCTTCCCGCGCCCATTGTCGAGAAAACCGTCCCCGTCACCAAAGATTTTGAAGTCCGCGCCATTTATCTGACCGGCATCATGGCCGCCAGCGATCACGGGATCCGAATCATCCGTCACTGGCGCGAAGTCGGCGGCAACGCCGTAGTCTTCGACATCAAAGACTCCGACGGCAGCATCACCATCCCCTTCGAGCACCCGCTGCTCGGGAAACATCAGGTCTATATCCACGACCTGCCGAAGTTCGTTCACTTCCTGCACGCCCAGAACATGCACGCCATCGCCCGCATCGCCATCTTCCGCGACGAGCGGATGGTGGTCGAACATCCCGAACTCGCCGTGCAGTCACGCAAGAACAAGCAGCCCTGGCGTGAAAACGGCAAACTGGTCTGGACCGACCCCTCTCAACCCAAGGTCCAGGAGTTCGATATCGCCCTGGCCAAATTCGTAGCCCAATCCGGCGCCGACGAGATCCAGTTCGACTACGTCCGTTTCCCCGCCGAGGGCGATCAGAAAGACGCGAGCTTCTTCTACCAAAACGGCCAAGCACAGCCGGAATCAGCGACCGCAGTCCCCGAACCATGTGGCGACAGCCGCCCTTCGACAGGCTCAGGGCAGGCTCTCGGCCGTCCCGCCGATGCGAAGCAAGGCGGAACCACCACGAAGGCCGATGCGAAGCAAGCCCGGGTTAGCACGAAAGCTGCCCTCTGTAAGCCCGCCCCGCGAGGCCCCCAGCGCTCCGACGTAATCACCGCCTTCCTGCAAAAAGCCTACGCCGAACTCCACCCCACTGGCGTCCTCCTCTCACTCGACGTCTTCGGCGTCATGGCCTGGCAGCGCCCTGTCGACCTCGCCCATACCGGACAGGACATCGTCGGCATGGCGAAATACTGCGACGTGCTCTCGCCCATGATTTACCCCTCGCACTTCTTCGGCATGGATAATATTGAGCACCCCGGTGACGCCCCCGAGCACTTCATCGGCGAATCGATGGCCCGCTTCGAGCTCATCACCAAAGGCAGCGGCGTCGTCATTCGCCCCTGGCTGCAAGCCTTCCGCTGGCGCACCAAGACCTATTCGCCCGAATACATCAAAGTGCAGGTCGCCACGGCGAAAGAGAAAGGTGGCATCGGCTTCTTGTTCTGGAACGCCGCCAACGACTACTCGAAGCCCTACGAAGCCATGCCCGAAATGAAAGCCGCCGACTCGAAAGAGGGATCGAAAGATAAAGCCAAGTTCTTCCGCGGAGACGAACTGCCGGGCGTGACAGTAAAAGCGAGCTTGACGCCCACAGCCGTTCCCGCAGAAGCCAGCCACTAACCACGACTCATGTAGGGACAGCCGCCCTCGGCTCCAGCGGCCCAGGTTTGTCGGATCGCAGGTGTATCGGGCCGCTGCGCCTCGCTCTCCCGACTGCCCCCTACGTCACCCGCACATCCAGCACCACAACCCAATACTGAAACGACTGCAAAGCAAAGCCACACAGGATGAGGGCGATGCCAAACGCTCCCAGCCGTCGCTCCGGAAGCTTGTCAGCGTAGTACTCGATCATCGGAACAATTGCAGTGCCGACTCCAGTCACAATGCCGATCACCAACCCCAGGCGAATCGCAGCCAACCAGATGTGCTCGACGTGGCGCACGAGAGCACTGCAGAGAAGCGCAGTGACGGTGTAACCGAGCGTTCGCGTCAGGATTCCCCAGGTGTGACGCCGGGTAAGGCGCGGCTTGCCGGTCGCGGCGTAGTCAAGCGCCGGACGCATGCCGCGAGAATACGCAAAGATTTGTCCCAGCGTAAGCAGGACTGCAAACGCCGCCGCAAATTGCAAGCCCGGATTCCAGTAGAGGCCGGCGCTGAAGGCAATTCCCCGGATCGCGCTGAACAATGCTTCCCACCAAAACGAATAATGTTCCAGCCCCCGCGCCGCCCGATTCAGCTCAATCGCGAGCGTGACGCCGGTGGCCAGGCCCGAAACCAGCCCAAAAATAAGCCCCAGGCCCAGCCCGTACCCAACTCCAAACACAATGGAGTAGGTCACCGCCCGCGTCAGCAACCGCAACGGCCCATGCTGTCCGCCCAACAAATCGTAAGCCAGATAGAGACTCCCAATCACATCCAGGCAAGTCCCCGCAATACTGACCGCTGCCACAGTGTGATGGTCCATCGCAAGATTCTAAGCGCAACTGCGTTCCCCAAGGGACTGCATTATTAGCCAGCCAGTGGTCAGTGGTCAGTGGTCCGTAAAACCTTAGGACAGGATATTGACACGACAACCCACGAGACGCCGGCGCTACGCTTGGGATTGCGTTACGTCCGGGGACTGCGTGAGGAGGCGGGGCAGTCTCTGGTGCGGGAGCGTACGCGTGCTTCGTTCACTTCGATTCAAGATTTGACTCGCCGAGTTCCTGAGCTGCGCAAGGATGAACTCACCACGCTGGCGGAAATCGGCGCGCTGAACAAAATCGGAAATCCACCACGGAGACATGGAGACAGGGAGACAAATCTAAAAACTGACCACGGATTTCCTCAGATCTTCATGGATTCAATCAACAATCAAAAATCAAAAATCAAAAATTTCTCCGTGCCTCCGCGCCTCCGTAGTGAGAACAAACTCCACCGCCGCGATGCTCTCTGGCAGGTGGAACGCGCGGTTCGCGGCACCGGGCCATTGCTGGAAAAGTTGCCCGAACCCGATTCGCCTTCGCCGCTCCAGCCCATGAATCACGAAGAGCGCCTGGTTGCCGATTTCCATGGCACTGGCCTCACCGTGGGACCGCATCCCATGGCTTACCGCCGCGAGTGGCTGAATGCCATGGGCATTCGCCGGGCCAGCGAACTGCGTGACATGCCCAGTGGCAAGCGTCTGCGTATTGGAGGCTGCGTGATCACACGCCAGCGTCCGGGAACTGCAAAAGGTTTTGTATTTTTAAGTCTGGAAGATGAAACCGGAGTGGCCAACGCGATCATCACGCCCGATCTTTTTCACCGTAACCGCTTGCTGCTGGCTTCCGAGCGGTTTCTGGCCATTGAGGGAATCCTGCAGAATCAGGACAACGTGATCTCCGTCAAAGCGGAACGCGTGCAGCCACTGTTCGTCACCAAGGCCGAAACTGTCTCGCACGATTTCCATTGATTCCCCTCGGACTCCAACCCGTCGTTAGTCGTTCGCTGATTCGAGTTATTGCGGACGCGGTTGGATTTCCAACGACTAACGACCAACGACGCCTCCCTCACTGCTCCGGTGGGGGCGGTTCTCCGGGTTTACCATTCTCCGGAGCCGCGAGCGGCAGCTTCGCAGCTCCGCTCATGATTTCGCGCTCCTGAGGGGAGAACATGCCCTTGAAGCGCTCAGAATTGATAATTCGCTCGCGCTGCTCCGGGGGCATGGCGCTTAGATGGCGTACTGCGGTTGTCACCATGCCCCGACGGTCCGGAGGAAGTTGTTGCAATTGACCGTGAATCTCGCGCGCCTGCTGCTTCTGTTCCGGTGTCAGATGTTCCCAGGTTTCCATGCGGTCCAGCATGCGCTGCTGTTGCTGCGGAGGAAGACCCGAGAAATGCTGCAGCCGCTGCCGCAACATTTGCTGCCGCTCGGGCGGCAAACGACGAAATGCCGGATCGCTCTGTAATGCACGCTCCTGGTCTCCCGGAGGAACGTTCTTGTACCTCCGCAGCCAGTCGCCGGCATGACCTTGACCGGGAGGCGGCGGCGGCTGACGATGCTGATTCTGCTCCGCCTGCCGTTTCTGCGGAGGCGGTGGCCGGAAGTCCTTGCGCTGCGCCATGCATGGTGAGAGCGTCACAGCAACGGTCGCCACCGAGAGCGCAACCGTCGCCATCCATCCCGTCATGAAATCTCTTCGCCGCATTCTTCCTGCCGATGAGTTCGTTCTCTTACGGGTTCGCCTGCACATCGTGCTGCACTTCCAGGTCATCCAGCAAATCGAAGTCGGCATACAAATCGTGATTCTTGTCCAAAGCCTGGAGATCGCTCACCGCCGTGCCCGGACCCGATGGTGTCTGTGACTCGATCACCGCAACCATGTCATTCTTCTGCCGGTAGATGCCAGTGTTCTGGGTGAAGAACAGACCCACACCAATTCCCATCAGCACCGTCAGGGCCGCCGCCAGCACTGGACGCCGGAACCACCCCAGCCAGCCTGATTGCGGCTTGCCCATCTCTTCCCGCAGGCGCGCCTGCAGACGCACGTCGAAATACAGCGACGGCTCCGGAGACTGCCATTCGTCCAGCAACGCCATCGTCTGCCGGAACTCTTCCAACTTTCCGGCACAGGCGCCGCAGCCAGCCAGATGCCCGCCGACCTCCGGCGTCATACCCATCAAACCGGACGCCAGGTCCGGCATCATTTCGTGAATCTCCTCGCACCTCATAGCCCTGTTCCCCTTAATTTCACTTCGCCACTTCTCTTCGCCACTTCTCTTCGCACAGAAAAATACCACTAAACAAATTCTTTTAACTGTTCCCGCAAAGTCTCATACGCCCGGAACAACAACGATTTCGTCGCCGACTCACTCAACTTCAACACATCGGAAATTTGCTTGTAATCCATCTGCTGATATTTGTGCATGATCACCGCCAGTCGCTGCCGTTCTGGAAGAGCTTCCACCTTGCTCCGAATGGCCAGCATCCGCTCCCGCCGCACCAGATCTTCTTCGGCCGTGATCGTACCATCGGCCACGTCCATCGTCGTGCCGGTTTCCGCGTCCGGTTCGTCCAGGCTGACCGTTACCTCTGGCCGTTCCTTCCGAGTGTCGCGCGCGTGATTGACCGCCAGGTTGGTCGCAATGCGATACAGCCAGGTGGTGAACTTGGCGCTGGCTTCGTAGGTCTGCCGCGAGCGGTACACTCGCAGAAAAACTTCCTGTGCCAGATCCTCCGCCGCAGCCGTGTTGCGCGCCATTCGGTACATGAAACTTACCAGCGGCCGACGATATTTCTGCACCAGAAAGTCGAAAGCGGACTGATCTCCCGCCTTCACCCGCAGCATGACTTCGGCGTCAGTGTAGCCTTCGGCGCCGGCGATCACCGGCTGCAAAGCGCCTGCTGGACGCGACGCTACCGAGGCCATTAGAACGCTCCGGTCCATGGCGGCAGTGCTCACACTAGGTCGAACCCCGTGGCGAGCAGAAAGTTGCTCTTTTCCCTGGTCGGCTGGACCGTCGGAACTCCCGGCAGGTGAGGGGGATACGGCGGGTCGAAGCGGCCTGGCGGGATCCGGCATGAGGTTACTTTCGGGTTAGGTGACAAAGGCGGCTCGAAAACCGCCTCTCTGCCCTGACGCCGATAGGCTACCATGCCCGGTTCCGCTATCCAAACCGAACTGGAGATGGGGTTGGAGTTGCACGAACTACGCACTGATGTTTGAATAGAAAGGGGTTGGGCGCTTAACTCAGCGGTAGAGTGTCACCTTCACACGGTGGAAGTCGTAGGTTCGAATCCTACAGCGCCCACCATCGGTTTTCTTTCCGGTTACTAACTTTCACTACTGCCCCTGGGCGGCGATGTTCGCCGCTGCTCACGCCGCAGTCCCAACTTCCACCCACCCCAATCAAAGGAGGGACAGCCTATGACCACGATTACGACAAGAGACGGCACGCAGATTTACTACAAAGACTGGGGCGCAGGACAGCCCGTGGTCTTCAGCCACGGCTGGCCGCTCAGTGCGGATGCATTTGAAGACCAGATGTTGTTTCTGGCGTCTCGCGGCTACCGCTGCATCGCCCATGACCGCCGCGGCCATGGCCGGTCCAGCCAGCCCTGGAATGGCAACGAAATGGATACTTACGCCGACGACCTGGCTACGTTGGTCGAGACTCTCGATCTGAAAGACGCGATTCACGTCGGCCACTCCACCGGCGGTGGCGAAGTTGCCCGCTATATCGGCCGCCATGGCACGAAACGCGTTGCCCAGGCTGTGCTAATCGGCGCGGTGCCGCCGCTAATGCTGAAGACCGCAGCCAATCCCGGCGGTTTGCCGATGGATGTTTTCGACGGCATTCGCGCTGGCGTGCTTGCCGACCGCTCACAGTTCTTCAAAGATCTCAGCGGCCCGTTTTACGGCGCAAACCGGCCGGGCAGCAAGGTCTCGCAAGGCCTCCGAGATTCGTTCTGGCTACAGGGCATGCTGTGTGGGCACAAAGCAGCTTACGACTGCATCAAGGCCTTCTCAGAGACGGATTTCACCGAAGACCTTAAGAAGATCGATGTGCCAACCCTCATCCTCCACGGCGACGACGACCAGATCGTGCCCATCGGAGCAGCGGCCCTGCTCTCGTCCAAGCTGGTTAAGGGGGCTACACTCAAAGTCTATCCGGGGTTGCCGCACGGAATGTGCTCAACTCACAAGGACCAGATCAACGCCGACCTGTTCGCGTTTCTCAAGCGCAGCGATCAAGCCGCAGCGTAGACCGAAACTCACCCGGCCTTCAAAACGTCCGCGAAGGCCGGGCTTCTCCGTTGTGTACAGTGCACCTCGTCCTTGTTCCTTTTCGCTCGTTACAACGGCACACACCACCCAACTCACGCCGTGTTGCCGACGTCTTCGATAGTTCTTTCCGAAGATAGTTCTTTCCGAATCGAGAACCGAGAGTTTCCCGCAATTTGCGTTTTCATGACAAACTGAAGACCAAGGGCCCTTGCTGGGGGACAACGTGTCCGGTCGCGAGAGGAGGAGCTTTCTCATGAGAAATTTGGGAGTGTTGTTTGGGGTGGTGCTAGTGCTGGCCTGCGCTGCGCCTGCCCAGCAGACGGCGAACGCGCCAGCCAGCGGCAATGACACTTCCGCCCTGGAGCAGAAGATCCGTGATCTGGAAGATCGCCTGGTAATGCTGGAAGGGCAGGTTCGGCAGCTCAAAGCGCAAGGCGCGACTACGCCATCGCAAACCGCCGGCGCCGTTGCAACTCCACCCTCGGCGCCGGTTTCTCAAGCGCAGGGGACCACTTCAGAAGGAGCGGCGGGTTACAGCGCAGGGGCGGCAGACAATGTTCGGCTCGGTGGAGCGGGCGGCGCGGCGGCGAAAGCGCTGAACCCTGACATCAGTGTGATCGGCGACTTTATCGGTGGGGCGGGGCACAATCCTTTAAATCCTACGCCTTCCTTTCAAATGCACGAATCAGAAGTCGGGCTGCAAGCCGTGATCGATCCCTACGCGCGCGCCGACTTCTTCATTTCGTTTGGTGAGACCGGCGTCAGCGTGGAAGAAGGGTTCATTACATTCACCGCACTGCCGGCGGGATTCGTCGCCAAAGCTGGCAAGATGCGCGCTGCCTTTGGCAAGGTGAACTCCCTGCACAACCATGTGTTGCCCTGGGTGGACCGTCCTCTGGTCACGCAAAACCTGGTAGGCGGAGAAGATGGAATCGACGACGCCGGGGTTTCCGTTGAGCACATCATTCCGGCCCCTCGAAACTGGTTTCTGGATTTCACCGGGCAGGCGTTCCGGGGCGATTCCGCTGACGTCTACACATCATCCAACAAGAATGATCTGAGCGTTGTTGGACATCTGCGAGCCTACAGAGACCTCACGGACAACGGCAATCTTGATCTTGGCGTTTCCTACTCACGGGGGCACAACCTGTTTGGCAGCGACTTCATCACAAGTCTGTACGGCATTGATGCCACATACCATTGGAAGCCATTGCAGCGTTCCATTTATAAATCGTTCATTGCGCGCAGCGAGTTCATCTGGCGTCGGCAAGACCAGCCCTCGCTGGCCGCGTGCCAGATCATTCCGTGTCCGCTAAATACTGCGCCCGGATCCCAGCATGCGTTCGGCTTCTATGCTTCCGGCGATTTCCAGTTTGCCCGCCGCTGGTTCGTAGGCGCGCGAGTCGATCGATCGGACCGCGCCTTTAACGCCCACCTGGATGACAAGGGAGGGTCGGTAGTTTTGACCTATTGGCCGAGCGAGTTTGCGCAAGTTCGCGGGCAATACCGCTTCACGCGGTATGCTGATCAGTTCGACGCAAACGAGGCGTTTATTCAGTTGCAGTTCGCTCTGGGAGCGCACGGAGCACATCCGTTCTAGGGGGCTTGTGCACGGCGGGTATTTGCCCCCTCCGGCAAAGAGGCTTGGATAGTTTTAGGAGACATTCATGACGTTGTCGAAGTGTTTCTATGTGACTCTGGCCGTTCTGTTGTGTATCGCGCTGCTAATCCCGCCAACCGCAGCCGCGAAGAACCTGAAGGTGATTACCACGCTAACCGACCTCGCGTCGTTAACGCAGGAGGTTGGCGGCGACAAGGTCGACGTCGAGGCGCTGGCCAAGGGCTATCAAGATCCACATTTTGTCGATCCCAAGCCCAGCTTCTTGCTGAAGCTGCGCCACGCCGATCTCTTGATCTGCGTAGGATTGGAGTTGGAGATTGGCTGGCTTCCTCCATTGATCACTCAGAGCGGGAACGGAAATATCCAACCGGCCGCGGCTGGGTATTTGGACGCGTCCCAGTTCGCTGAAATACTGGAGATTCCACAAGGAGCTGTCACCCGCGCGGAAGGCGATGTCCATCCGCTGGGTAATCCGCACTACTGGCTGGACCCCGACAACGGCCGCCGTATTGCGAAGGGCATCGCGACCAAACTGGCCGACATGGATCCCACTGATCGCGCCTATTTTCAACAGCGCGAGCAGGATTTTGAAAAGCGCCTCGCGGAAGCGGAGAAAAAATGGCAGGCGCTCACGGCGCCTTATCGCGGACGCAAAATTGTGACCTACCACCGCTCCTGGCCAAACTTCGCCAAGCACTTCGGGCTCGACGTGATCGGATACATTGAACCTCGTCCCGGAATTCCGCCGACGCCTTCGCACACCATCGAACTGGTCAACCTTATGAAGCGCGAAAACGTAAAAATCGAACTGATCGAGCCCTACTTCGACACCAAGACACCGAACAGCATTGCCAGCATGACTGGAGGAAAGGTTGTGGTGATGATGCCGTCGGTAGGTGGCAAGCCGGAGATTACCGATTACTTTAAACTGTTCGATTACGATATTGCCATTCTGACGCAGGCGTTTCAGCAGACACAGTAAAGGACACCGATGGAAATTGTTCAATTTCTCATTCTTCCGTTTCTTGCCAGCCTGATTCTCACAGGAATTCATGCCTATCTGGGCGTGCATGTGGTTGAACGCGGAGTGATCTTCGTCGATCTGGCCCTGGCGCAAATTGCGGCCTTGGGAGCGACCATGGCCATTCTGATCGGCATGGATCCCCATGGGGTTGGGGCCTACTGGATGAGCCTGGGCTTCACCTTCATTGGTGCCCTAATCTTCACTTTGGTTCGATCCCGCCAGAAACGCATTCCGCTGGAAGCCTTCATTGGCATTACCTACGCTGTGGCCTCCGCGGCCGCCATTCTTACCATGAGCAAGGCAACAGGCGAGACCGAGCATCTCAAGGATATGCTGGTCGGAAATATCCTGGCCGTCTCCAAGTACGAGGTCATCAAGACCGCAGGTCTATATGGCTGTGTGGGGCTGTTCCACTTTGTTTTCCGCAAGAAGTTTCTGGCAATTTCGCTCAGCCACAATTCCTCCGAACAGCCGGACTTGAACTTCAGACTATGGGACTTTCTTTTCTATGCGTCGTTTGGTTTTGTCGTGACCTCTTCGGTGGCGATTGCCGGAGTGTTGCTGGTCTTCTGCTATTTGATCGTGCCTTCGGTTGGGGCCATGCTTTTTGCCGACCGTATCGGCACTCGCCTGGCGATTGGCTGGACAATGGGCACTCTGGTCTCGGCGCTAGGCTGTTACTTCTCGGTGTACTTCGACCTGCCCACCGGAGCGACCATCGTTTGTACCTTCGGAGCGGTACTGGTCTGCATGGCAGTCGCGAAGACGCTCTTTTTTAAGGCGACGAAAGCGGAGACTCAAGCGAAAGAGTTGGTGACCCGGTAATTTCTTCGGCCCGGTTCCGTCACTTCCCGCTGTAGCTGACTCGCCAGATTGAGTTCGATCCGTCGTCGCTTACCAGCAGCGAGCCATCCGGAGCAACCGTGATGCCCACCGGCCTTCCCCATACGTTGCCGTCAGGGAGCACGAAGCCAGTGAGAAAGTCTTCATACTCGCCGCTGGCGTGGCCGGTTTGGTGCAGCGGCACCCGGATCACTTCGTAGCCTACGCGCACCGCTTTGTTCCAGGAGCCGTGCTCGGACGCGAAAATGTCTCCGTAGTACTCGGCAGGGAATTGCCCGCCTTGATAAAAAGTAAACCCCAGCGACGCATTATGCGGCTGCAACAGCACGTCGGGCACGATTGCTTTGTCTTTCAACTCTGGATGCTTGCCCTTGTGCCGCGGATCCTGATGGCCCCCGATGTACCACCACGGCCAGCCGTAGAATCCGCCTTCCTGTACGTGCGTGATGTAGTCGGGGACGAGGTTGTCGCCCAGCGCGTCACGTTCGTTCACCGAACACCACAACTCGCCGGTCTGCGGACTCACGGCAATTCCACCGCCTGCGTTGCGAATGCCGTAGGCATAGACGCTCAAATTGCAATTCGACGGATCGCAGGCAAGAATATCCGCACGGTTCTTCTCGCGCGGCGTTGTATCGGGATCGTCCACGTTCGAGCCGGAGCCTACGGCGACGAATAATTTCTTGCCGTCGTTTGAGAAGGCCACGGCGCGCGTCCAGTGCCCACCTCCGCCCGGCAGATCGGCGATGTGTTCCGGCTCGCCGCTCGCCTTCAAATCGCCCTTGTGATAAGCGAAGCGAACTACTTCGCCGGTGCTGCCCACGTACAGCCATTGCGGGTCGGGTCCCGGAGGATAGAGCGCCAGGCCGTACGGACGTTTCAGGCCGCTGGCGAAAACCGCCGCTTGCTCAGGCTTGCCGTCGCTGGTCATTCCGCGAAACACACGAATGCGGCCGGAATCGCCCTCCGCAAGAAAAATGTCGCCGTTCGGCGCAGTGCGCAAAGTACGGGGATTGTCGAGTCCTGCGGCATACAACTCCACCTTGAATCCGGGGAGCGCTACCGGCCATACGTTTTCCGGCCGCGCCACCAACTGGGGACCGTTGTTCGCCGATTCAGTCGCAAATGGTTGCGGCAGATCGTTGACCGTAATCTTGCGCACGGTGCCTGGCTTCTCGTAGCGGAAGTCGGTGAACGGCGGCTTGGGCGGCGGCGCCTTCAACTTGGATGTGCCCGTGTCGGCGGGCGCGGCCGCTGCTGACGGCTGCGCTCTCAGCGCCGGCAAGACCGACGTGACATACGTGATGATCTTCCAGCGGGTGTTGACCGGCAGAGACGCCCATGAAGGCATCGTTTTGTCCTTGCTGCCGCGGGTGACGAACCAGAAAATTTCACCGGGCGGCACCGAATCGAGTTTCCCATCCACCAGCGACGGAATGTTTCCCGTGCCTTTTCCGAGCTTGCCATGGCACGACAGACAATACTTTCCATACAACGGCTTACCGGCCTGCGCGGCAGCATCGTTGCCCTCATAGGGGTTCTTCATCTGCTGCGCCGACTCGGGTGCGTTTTGGAATTTCTTATCTACGTCGGCGAGCAGCAAAGCAGTCGTCAGGAAAATCGTTGCCGCAATGAACGCGAATGAACAGGGAAAAGAGCGCATGGATCCTCTCAGGGTCAGACTTTTTACGGAACCATCACATGGAAGTTTGGATGCAAACAGACTGGGCTTGGACGCGCAAGAAAAACAGCCGTCAGCTCGTCGTAGACTTAGCGTCAGTCAGGCGCTATTTCTTGCTGCTGCGATCACCTGTGACCTGCTCGTACCAAAGCCGGTGATGGGTCTTCGCCCAGGACGTTGAGACTTCTCCACGAATGATGGAAGTGAAACCGCCGCGCACCATGGCCGTGCCCATGTAAACGTGGATAATGAAGCCGCCGATGGTCGCCAGCGCCGCGATCACGTGCACCGTCACCGAGAGATAACGCAGCCAGCGCAGGCTCCAGGGGATGCCCTCGACGAACCAGAGCCCCAAGCCGGAAATCAGGAGCAGAATGATTCCGAAAAACATCAGCCAGAAAAACAATTTCTGGCCATAATTGAAGCGGCCAACCGGCGGCAGTTTCTCGTCTTCGTTCTTGACGTAGTATCCCATCGCCTTCGACCAGCGGCGGTCTGCCTCGGTAATCTGCATGTCGCGACGCCACATCGCATACATCCACACCATGGAGACAGTGAAGGCCAACCCAAACCACGGATGCCAGAAACGCGCCGTCGGTCCGCCGCCGACCAAAGCCGCCAACCAGTACATGTAAGGCGACCAGAAGGCAAGTCCAGTGATCAGGCAGTAAGTGTAAAACAACGAACCAACCCAGTGATTCACGCGCTCGCTGAGCGTATAGCGACGAATGCGGCCATATCTATCATCGACAGTCTGCCGCGAGGAGACGACATGGGTTGTGCTCACGGCCGTCCTCCGTTCTCATGCTTCTCGGCATCAACTTCCTTAGGCCCGTAGCGCAGATAGTGCAACGTCACACCGAGAATCCCTCCCAACATGGCGAGATTCCCAATCCACTTCGCCGGCCCCTTCCAGATGCGGACCAGCCAGGGAACATGCGGATTGCTGGGCAATCCGCCATACGCCTCAGGATTGTTCACATCGTGCAGGACATAGATGACGCCGGTTCCGTTGACGCCCGCCGGATCGTAAACGCCCGCGTCTTTGATCCCGTAGTTCTCGCGAAGCTGTTTGGCTCGCGCCTCCGCCAGATCCTTCATGTCGTCCTTGGTTCCGAAGTGCAGGCAGCCGGTGGGGCAGGACTTGATGCAAGCCGGTTCCAGCCCCTCGCTGACGCGGTCGACGCACAGCGTACACTTGAACATCTTTTTCGTTGTGGGATTGAACTTGGGAATATCGAACGGGCAGCCGCTCACGCAATATCCGCAGCCAATACAATTCTGCTGCTGAAAATCGACGATGCCGTTCGTATATTGCACGATCGCGCCGTCAGCGGGACAAGCCGCCAGACAGCCCGGATCGGCGCAGTGCATGCACTGATCCTTGCGCATGAGCAGCGTGATGCTTCCGTCTGCGCGCTCGTGCTCGTTGAACTTGATCAGGTTCCAGTAATTCCACGCTGTCTCCGGCATGGTCTGATAGCTATTGTCGAACACGGTGTCGGTGAAGGTATAGCCGTTCCATTCGAGGCAGGCCACCTCGCAGGCTTTGCACCCAATGCACGTCGTGGTGTCGACCAGCTTGCACACCAGTTCGTCGCGTTCGACATCCTCGCCGGGAGCGGGTCCGGCGTGACCGGAAATTCTTCGGATTGCTAACGTTGCCTGGCTCATACGTTCACTGCCTTTTCGATCTTCACCAGAAAGCCCTTGAATTCCGGCGTAAACGCGTTCGGATCGACCACCGTCGGCGAAAGCCGGTTCAGGAGCGTCCTCGCGTTCTTCCCTTCATCCTCCTGAATGCCACGATAACCTTGGTGGATCGGAATGCCAATCTGATAGACCTTCTTGCCGTCAATCGTCATCGGCTTGATGCGTTTGGTGACGAACGCCTTGGCCACGTAGTAGCTTCGTGCACTCGTGACCTTCACCTTGTCGTTACCCTTAATCCCCAACTCCGCAGCCAACTCGACTGGAATCTCGACGAACGGTTCCGGAATAAGCTGCACGTTCATCTGGTTATTCTTAGTCCAGTAGTGATAATGCTCGGTAAGACGATAGGTGGTGCAGATCACGTTCAAGCCATCGCCTGGGGTCGCGTACTTATCCGCCGCCGTCTTAAGCTTCTTCACCACAGGATTGTTCGACTGGTTCGGGTGCAGTGCATTCTGCACTGGACTCTCGATCGGCTCGTAGTGCTCGGGAAAAGGTCCATCGGCGAAAGCGCCCAGGGGCGCAAATACTCTGCCCACGCCTTCCGGATTCATGATGAACGGACCCATGTGGTCCTTCGGGTTGGAGTCCGCTTTGAAGTCGGGCACATCGTTTCCCACCCAGCTTTGCGCGGACTCGTTCCACCACACCTGCTTCCGCGTCGGATCCCAGGGCTTTCCCGCAGGATCACACGATGCGCGGTTGTACAGGACGCGGCGGTTCGCGGGCCATGACCACGCCCAGTTCTGGTAGATGCCCTGACCTGCGGGATCTTCGGTACCTCGACGGATCATCTGGTTTCCTGCCTCGGTCCAGCATCCGGAATAGATCCAGTTGCCGCACGAAGTTGAG
This sequence comes from Candidatus Acidiferrum sp., assembly GCA_035568115.1. Classification (GTDB taxonomy): domain Bacteria; phylum Acidobacteriota; class Terriglobia; order Terriglobales; family Acidobacteriaceae; genus Sulfotelmatobacter. The sequence goes on along the minus strand of DATMOP010000013.1, from coordinate 140,183 downwards.
CCATCGTCTTTCAGCCAAGCGAATCCCGGCAACTGCTGGCCTTTCTTCAAAACGACCTGCGTTTTGGGATCGGTGAGATCCGCCAGTGCCTTGCCGTTCAACTCTTTCGCCAAATCGCCGAGCGCGGGATGTTGCGGATTGGTGTATCCCCAAGTCAGATTCAGGATCGGGTCGGGGAACTTGCCGCCTTGCGACTGATAGAGTTCACGCACTTTGAGAAAGATTTGCGCAACAATGTCCTGATCCAGGCGACACTGGCCAGGAGGTGGCACGGCGACGTTCTTCCACTGCAGCCAGCGCGCCGAGTTGGTCATCGAGCCATCTTTTTCGGCGAATCCGGCGCAGGGCAGGCGATAGACCGTCGTTTGAATGGTCTTCATTTCATCCGTAGTGATTCCCGGAGACTTCCAGAATTCGCTGGTTTCGTCGGGATAGATCTCACCGACTACCAGGAAGTCAGCCTTCTTCAACGCCTCGATATTTTTCTGCGAGTCCGGCCCAATCGCCACGCCATTCATGCCGAAGGCGAGCATCCCCTTTACCGAGCCGCGATACATGTTGTCCCAGATCTGCGTCCAGGAATAATTGCGATCCACCTTCGGCATGTAACTGAAGGCCCAATCGTTTTCTTTTGTGGCCGCATCGCCGTACAGCGCCTTCAGGAACGACACGGTGAACTTCGGCGTGTTCGACCAGTAATTGAACGAGTCCCACTGCTCGGGCTTCGATGGCGTGGGCGTGATCCGCTTCAAATAAGCGGCGAGATCGTTGTCGGTGGGATTCGGCGTTTTCAAATATCCGGGCCAGATGTCAAACACCCCGCCCATGTCGGTTGCGCCCTGGATGTTGGAGTGGCCCCGCAGCGCGTTGATACCGCCCCCGGCGCGTCCAATGTTGCCGAGCAGCAATTGCAGCATCGCCGCGGTGCGGATAATCTGCGTGCCGAAGCTGTGCTGCGTCCATCCCACCGCGTAGAGAATGGTGGCAACTTTTTTCATGTCGCCATCTTTGCGGACGGAAGTGTAGGTATCGGCAGCCTTAACGAACTGATCTTTCGGAATGCCCGTGATGCGCTCGACCATCTCCGGCGTGTAGCGTGAATACTGCTTCTTCAACAACTGAAACACGCATCGCGGATGCTGCAAGGTCAGGTCATAGGCGACCTTCGGAGGCAGCGTGGGCAGGGGCTTTGCCGATCCCGCTGGCGGTGCAGTTCCCGCCGGTGGCACAGGGGCCGGCGCGGCAGCATGCACCGGGGCAGAGCCGCCAGTGTCGTTGCCTTCCTCGTAATTCCACGACGACCGATCGTAAGTCTGCGAAGCCGCGTCGAACCCCGAGTACAGTCCGTCTTCCGGCAGTTTGAAACCTTCCTTCACGATGAAGGCGGCATTGGTGTAGTTCACCAGATAATCGTGAGCGATGCGATTGTTCTCGATCGCGTAATTTATCACTCCACCGAGGAACGCAATGTCAGCTCCCGCGCGAATCTGCACGAACAGATCCGAAGTGGCCGCCGTGCGCGTAAACCGCGGATCGACCACTATCATCTTCGCGTTGCGCGTGCGCTTGGCTTCAATGGCCCACTTGAAGCCGCAGGGATGGTTCTCGGCAGGGTTGCCGCCCATGACCAACATCATGTCGGTGTTCTTGATGTCGATCCAGCCATTCGTCATGGCCCCGCGTCCAAATGTTGGTCCCAAACTTGAGACCGTAGGGCCGTGTCAAACCCTGGCCTGGTTTTCCATGTACGTCAATCCCAGGGCGCGCATGGTCTTGACGACGAGGTAATTGAACTCGTTAGTATCGGTGCAACCGCCAATCCATGCCAGGCTTTCGCAGCGGTTGACGGTGCGGCCCTGCGAGTCTTTTTCGATAAATGTATCGTCGCGCGTCTTCTTTATTCGCTGCCCGATCTCGTCGATGGCCTGTGACCAGGCAATGTCTTCCCAGTGATCGGAGCCGGGACGCCGCACCTGCGGCTTCATCAGCCGCCGCGGATTCTGAATGTCCTGCTCGAGCGACGCGCCCTTGGGACACAGCGTGCCGCGATTGATGGGATGATCCGGATCGCCTTCGACGTGAATCACCTGCGGCGTGACGTTCTTCGCCTTGTCGCCAATCGTGTAAATGAGGACGCCGCAACTCACAGAGCAGTATGGGCAGGTCGATCGCGTCTCGGTGGCCCGAGCAATCTTGAGTTCTTTCAGTTGCGCCACCGCCGGAGTCAGATCAAATCCCAGGAGAGAGAAGCCCGCTCCACCAGCGAGCGCGCCTTTGAGGAAGGTTCTGCGGGAGAATTCCATTGCGCATCCTCCGACTACAACTTTCAAAGCCGAGCGGACTGCACCCCAAATTTGCAGAAAACTATAATCCCGCGGAGCACCACAGTCAATGCCGGAGAAACAGTATTTCGCTCCGATCCGAAAAAACTTTCACCACAGAGCCACAGAAGCACAGAGAAGACCAGAGAAATTGAAAAACAAGAAAGTTCTTCTCTGTGTCTCTGTGGCGAGGACGCCCTTCGCCATTTGCCTGCTGCCCCGCCAAGCCCCATAATCGCCCGGTGACCACACCCTGGCAGCAGCGCGTCCGGCGCGCCGAATACCTCGCCGCCCAGCATCCCTTTGCCGCGGAGATTCTCGGCTTCTATGTTCACCTGGCGCGCTTTCAGGAAGGTCTCTACCAGCGTATCCAAAGCGCTTCGGGCAGGAATTCAGTCTCTCTGCCAAACCCCGATGTGACTGAACTCTGCGAGAGCTTCCCGTCATTTCTATCGCTGGTCGAGGAAAAAGCTCCAGCGCGCCTTGCCGAAGTGGCGCACGACTTGCGCAGATCCGACCCCAACTCCTGGACCGATCTCTTCACCCAGTGCTGGACCCACATCGACCCGCCCACTGATCCCAAAGAATTCCTGGTCCTCGCGTTTTTCCAGCCTTACGCCGAATTCACCCGCTCGCAGGCGAATCTGCACCTCGAAGGCTACACGTCTCTGCTGTGCCCGTTCTGCAATCGCAAACCTGCCGTCGGCGTGCTGCGCCAGCAAGGCGACGGAGGCCGCCGCAGCCTTCTTTGCGGTGTATGCCTCACGGAATGGGAGTTTCGCCGGCTCGTCTGCGCCGGATGCGGCGAGGAAGAACACCCCAAGCTTCCGGTCTTCACCGCGGCCGAGCTGCCCTACATCCGCGTCGAGTGCTGCGACACCTGCCGCACCTACATCAAGACCATCGACCTCACTAAAAACGGCCTCGCCGACCCTCTGGTGGACGAACTTGCCTCCGTCCCGCTCAACCTCTGGGCGCAGGAGCACGGATACGCCAAACTCCAGCCCAACCTGCTCGGAATGTGACTTTAGCCTCTGTCGCCCACCGGGGCGACATTGTAACTTTCCCACTGTCATACAACCCGGTGTGCTCAAAACTTGATCAGAGTGCATGAAAGCCGTATAAGCTAAGGAACAACTAGCACGCGAACCCCCGACCCAGACGGAGCGTTTCATGCGATCTTGGAAGTTTCTTGTCCTTTTTCTAGCCTCAACCCTGTCCTTCGCCTCGCAACCGGACCGCATCGCCGGAACCATTGACTCGAGCCAGATGGTCGCGCTTCAGAATCATGTCTCTCCCCTGGCTCAGTCTCGGTATGAGCAAGGGCTGATCGAGTCTTCCTATCCCCTCAGCGTCACCATGCTGTTCACGCCCACCGCAGCGCAACATGCGGCACTGCAAACCCTGCTTGCTGATCAGCAAGACCCTAAGTCCGTGAACTTCCATAAATGGCTGACTCCCGAGCAGTATGCCAGCCGTTTTGGCCTCAGCCCGAACGACGTCGATAAGGTCACCGCTTGGCTCAAGTCGCAAGGCTTCAAGGTCCTGTACACTGCCCGCGGCCGGGACTCCATCAGCTTTAGTGGCGACGCCTCGCAGGTGCAGACCGCCTTCAGGACGGAAATTCATCGTTATGAGGTCAACGGCGAGAGGCACTTCTCCAACTCGACCTCGCCCATGATCCCGGCGGCCCTAAGTGGCATCGTCGGCGGCTTCCGCGGATTGCACAATTTTGTTCCCAAGGGCATGAGCAAACTCCATGACCCCGGCTCCGCTCTCCTGCACCCCGACTTCACCAGCAGCCAGGCCTTCACTTTTCTTGCCCCCGGCGACATCGCCACCACCTACAACATCAACCCACTCTACCAGGCTGCTACGCCGATCGATGGGTCCGGTCAGAACATGGTGGTCGTCGGCCAGAGCGATGTCTACCTTGCCGACCTCAACTTCTTCCGCACGGATTTCGGTTTTTCAACGATTAGCGGCTGTACTACCAGCAGTGCCAATGTCATCACGGCCTGCGATACCACTAATTTCCAGCTCGTCATCCCGGCCAACTCCGGTGCTCCTGGAGTGAACGCCGGTGACCTGGGCGAATCGGATCTCGACATCGAGTGGTCGGGCTCGGTTGCTCGCAACGCCAAGATCATCTTCGTAACCTCGGATTTCAACTCCGGGGGCGTCTTCAACTCAGTCTACTGGGCGATCGACAACAATCTCGCGCCCGTCATGAGCATTAGCTATGGCCTCTGTGAGGCTTTGAGTACGCCTCCGTCCCTGCCGACCCAGGATCTAGAGTTCCAGAAGGGAGCGTCGTTTGGCATTTCGATTTTCGCTTCCTCCGGCGACGACGGTGCGGCCACCTGCGACGCCTTCTTTGGCAATTCTGTCGCCCAATACGGGCTGTCCGTGAGCTATCCGGCTAGCAGTCCCTGGGTCACGGCTGTGGGTGGTACCGAGTTCAATGAGGGCAGTGGCACATACTGGAATACGACGAACGACGCGCACGGCGGCTCCGCCCAGAGGTACATCCCTGAGCTCGCATGGAACGACACGGTGCTCGTTGGTACTCTGGATGCCACCGGTGGCGGCCCCAGCAACTGTGCAAACGGGACGAGCACCACCGTCGTAGGCGGTGTTCTCTTTGTTGTTTGCACTGCCCCTCCCAATGGCGGTTTCGCTAAGCCTTCCTATCAGACCGCACTGACGCCGAGCGATGGCGTCCGTGACGTCCCAGACATTTCATTCTCGGCGTCGAATGCCAACGACCCTTATGTCGTCTGCATGCCCCAGTCAGAACTGGGCGGCACGGTTTCGACCAGCAGCTGCGTGACCAGCATCGATTCGGCCCTCGTAACCTACAACTCCGCCTTCGGAGGCACCTCCGCCTCCTCCCCGGTTGCGGCGGGAATGGCCGCGCTCTTGAACCAGTACCTGGGAGCCAACGGGTTGGGAAACATCAACAAGCAGCTCTACAAGCTCTTCGGCACCAACCCGTCCGCATTTCACGACATACTTGCCGGCACCAGCTCGACCGGAACCGGAGACACCTCCGACAACATCGTGCCTTGCGCTGGCGCCACGCCTTCTTTCGAGCCGGTGCCCCTTCAATGTCCGGCGGCGAAGAACACCAACGGGACCTTTGGCTACTCAGCCGGCCCTGGCTATGACTTGGCTACCGGTCTCGGTTCCATTGACTTCAATGCGCTGTTCACGGCTTGGCCCGCATCGCGGACGGGCAGCTCAGTCACGATTTCGCCTTCTGCGAACAGCGTCAATCAAGGCAGCAGCGTGACCTTTACGGCTACGGTTTCTCCATCGACTGCGGTGGGAACGGTCAGCTTCTCCAATACCAACAATGGCTCGACGACGGTCCTGGGAACGGCGACCCTAAATAATCCCACCACTCTCGCCGCTGGGACGGCTACGTTGTCCACGGCGTCGCTCCCGGGCGGCTCGAACAGCGTCACGGCCACCTTCGAGGGAGACGCGTCGGACAACGCTTCGACATCCGCCCCCGCGGTGGTCACAGTGATAGCGCCGTACACCCTGTCCGCCAGCCCCTCGACCTTCAACATTCCTGCGGGACAGACTGCAACTTCGACGATCACGATTACCCCGGCGAGCGGGTTCACGGGGACCGTGAACTTTAACCCTACGACATCCCCTCCCGGCGGTTGCACAGCAGGTCTGCCTGCGGGCGCGCTTTGCAGTTTCAATCAAACATCCCCATCAACCTTTACCTTGACCATCACCACTGCGGCGAACATGGCGCTGACCTCGGGCGCTATTACCGTTACTGGCACCAGCGGCAGCACAGTCGAGACCACAACTGTCAACTTGACGGTGACTACGACGAACCAATCCTTCACCCTCACCACCACTGCCACCACATTTCCTGTAGCGGTGGGTCAGACCGCCACGGTCAATGTCACTGTCGCCAACCCGAGCACCGGCGGCGGCTCACCCATCCCATTTGTCGGTACCACCACCGCCCTGCCGCTTACCTACACTTGCACGGGAGTGCCAGCCTTGCCCGCAGCGGAAATAGCCTTCCAGGTTAGTCCCGGCAATGGCCAGCCCACAAATGTGACTGGAGTCACGATTAGCCTTAAGACCACACCAGTGACTGCGCAACTGAGGCCCTTGAGCGGCAGCCGCATCTTCTATGCCCTGCTGCTTCCCGGCCTGTTCGGAATTGCTTTTGTGGCGGGATCGCGCACTCGCGGAATGCGCCTGCTCAGTCTGATTGTGGTTCTCGGTTTTTCCACGATGTGGATGGGAGCTTGCGGCGGCGGAGGCGGCAGCAACACGCAAAAGAATCCAGGGACGCCTCCTGGAGACTATGTTGTGACCATCAGCGCCACTACAGGCGGCTCGGTGCCGTTAACTAATGCCAGTGCGCCCCTTACGTTTACTCTCCATGTGCAATAGGGTACGCAAGAAAAACGGCGCTCCGCATGCGGCGGAGCGCTTTTCTCTTATCACAAGCTCAGTCCGCGACAGCCCGCGGAGCGAGGGCTCGTCGAAACTGTGCCGGGGTAGTCTCGGTAAACTTCCGGAACACGCGGGTGAAATGGCTTTGATCGGAGAAGCCGCACTCGGCGGCGATGACGGCGAGCGAGTAGTCGTGATCGTGAAGCAGATGGCAGGCCGCGCGCACTCGCAAGCGCTGCACGTAGTCCCCCGGCGTGTGCCCTTCCAGCGCGCGAAACACGCGTGCCAGGTGTACGGGATGCACTCCGGCGTCCTCCGCCAGATTGCGCATTCGGAGGTTGTCGCGGAACTCTTCGTGCATCCGTTCTTTCACGCGGTCGAGCCACCTGGGCGCGGATCTCTCCACGGAAGCCGATCCCTCAATCGCACCCAGCAGTTCCAGCACATGGCTTTCCAGCACCAGAGGATCCGCCGTCTGCCTCTTAAAAGCCGAGTACAGGCGGAGCCCGGGCCACAACATGGCTCCAGCCCCGCGGTCAAACGCGGTTTGCCGCGGCAGGCGCACTCCCAACTGCCGGAGATGTTGGTCGTGCAGTTCAATGGTGAAGAACGATGCCCCTGCCGGTCCGATCACCGTCGCATGCTGTACTCCTGAAGGATTGAAGACCGCGTTAAAGGGCTGCAACTCCTCCAGCGTTCCATGATCGCCTTCCAGATAGTCGCCGCGCAGGACCACTGTCACGTAGGCCAGTTCATGTTGATGCCGAGGAACGTTGCGCGAGCAGGGTTGGCGCAATTCAGACAGCAGCACATCCTCGGTACGCAGCCTTGCCTCCAAGGTCGAATAGAATTCGCCACCGCGCAGCAACGTCCCGGGATGCTGTCCTTCAGGCATGTTCATTCAGACTAGGCTGGGCTTAAATCGTCACCACATGTTTAATTCGTACAAGACGCTGCCGCGCTGCCCGTTTAGAATCGCCTTCAGATTCACTGGAGGCCTGTATGAAACGCTTTCTCTCTGCCGTGTTGCTCTTCTCACTCTGCTTCGTACTGCTGGCGGCGGCTCCCGAGGCGAAGTCTCCCAAGCCGCAATACGACGCCAAGGGCCAGCTTCTTCGTCCCGACGACTACCGCGAGTGGATGTTCCTCTCCGCCGGCTACGGCATGAATTACAGTCCTGCCCCCGGCAGCCATGAAATGTTTACCAACGTTTTCGTCCCGCGCTGGGCTTATCAGGAGTTCACGAATTCCGGCAAGTGGCCGAAGCAGACCATGTTTGTAATCGACGAACGGGACGCGCAAAGCAAAGGCTCGATCAACAAGACGGGCCACTTCCAGACTGACTTGATGGGACTGGCGGTCGAGGTCAAAGACTCAAGCCGCTATCCGGACAAATGGGCTTACTTCGGCTTCGACGCCAATGGCAAGAGTGCGGAAGCCATGCCCAAGGGAAACGGCTGCTGGTCGTGTCATGAGGAGCACGCCGCCGTCGAGCACACCTTCGTCCAGTTCTATCCCACGCTGAGGCCGGTGGCGAAGAAGTTCGGCGTCTACAATGAAAAGAGGGAGCAAGTCAGTGACGCGAAGTAGACTTTTGTTCGATAGCGCACACTTGCCCAGCAGTGAGGTTGGCGCCGCCCAAGACTGACAGTCATTGTCCTCCTGTGCAAAAGGATTCCCACTTGCCCCTTGCGCGCCTGCGCGGGGGCGAGTACCATTGATTTGTTCTCATTGGCCACGTTCCCGCGTAGGCCTTCCGCGTCCCAGGCCGTTCCCGGCGGCGCGACGGACTCCGATAACGGATAACCGATACGCAAAAATTTAGAAGTTTTTTCGCCAGTACGAGTTTGCATCACCAGAGATCGGTCGGGGAATTGTGTAATTTTGCAATTGGCTAGTTGCGTAATTCGAACCCCCCATTCGAGTGTGGGATCCAAATTACCCAATCGCCAAATTACCCAATTACTCAATGAGTGAGTGGCTGTGCGCCAACGCTGTGAGAGCCTGCCGCAACCAATGGGGAACCTGAAAGTGTGGAAGTTTGCAACCCTGCACCGGGTGGAAAGCCCGGCCCAGCAGGCTTTGAGAGGACTATGAACGCAGGACCAGCAGGACGAGGACCAGGGCAAGGACAAGGATCAGGCAGACCCTCCGGTGGCGGAGGCAGGAGACGGCGCCGCGGACGCCGCCCGAACAATCCCCGCGGACCCCGCGCCGCAGGCCCCAGCCAGTCGCGCCACAACCAGGATGGCATTTACACGGCGCCCATGGATCACAGCTATCGCGCCGCATTGGCGGGCAACGGCAATGGCCAGGGAGCCGGTCGCGGACCGCGTCCCGGCTTCGCTGCGCCCTTCGCGCCCGTCGATCCCGAGCCTCTGCCCGCACTGCGCGAAGATTCCAACTCACGCATCTTTGCCTTCGTCGACGACTTGTTCTTCGCGGCCAAGATTCAGGAGACTGCCCGCAAGCTTAACGTCAAGGTCGAGTTTGCCAAGAACGACAAGGACCTGGCCGAGCGCATGCAGCAGAATGGTGAAGAGAAACCTTCTCTGATCATCTTCGACCTCAACAATGCCAACGCTAAACCATTGACGCTGATCCCCAAGCTGAAGGCGAAGCTCAAGAAGGGGACCTCGATCATCGGTTTCCTCTCGCACGTGCAAGGCGATTTGAAACAGAAGGCCCACGAGGTGGGGTGCGACATGGTGCTGCCCCGTTCCGCCTTCTCGCAGAACCTGCCCAACTTGCTAAGGCGTCACGGAGCGCCCGAAGACGATAATCCGACGGGTAGGGAGCCGGAAACAAGAACTGGAAACTGAGAACTGCGAACTGTTCCTTCTATCCCGGAGGCCAGCCTAAGTGGCGTCCACCCAATAGGTGGACGTGGAGATGAAACACAGACTGCCCCGCACCCGGACCCACGTTAAGCACGGTGCGGTATCCCTGCTCGATGTTCCGCTGGCGCGCAATCTCCGCCGCCGCCAGGTGACAGCGCCCGATCACTTCGGCGTCCTCTGCCTGCGCTTCTTTCAATCCCGCAAAATGTCTTTTCGGAATGACCAGCACATGCGTGGGAGCCTTCGGATCGATGTCTTCAAAAGCAAACACGTGCTCGTTCTCGTAGACTTTCTTGGTGGGAATCTCACCGCGGAGAATGCGGCAGAACAGGCAGTTGGCCGTGGGATCAGTCATGAGAAGACTCTGCCGTGAGCATAGCATTGCCGCTATGAGTCACAAAGTGGTCAGTGGTCGGCTCAGTCCGGGCGTGAACTGATCACTGTCCACTGATCACTGGCCACTGACTCTTAATCCAGCCTTACCAGAAACACCGCTCCTTCTGTGGTCTCGGTTTCGGCCACGAGCTTCTGGGCGCGTTCGCGATCGTCGTCAAGCACGCGCACTCGCACCCACCAGTCGCCCGCGGGACTGTTGAAGCGCAGCACCTTGGCGGTGCGGTAACGGCGCTTCAGGTGATCGGCCAGTTTCGTGGCTTCGCCTTCGTCGGGGAAGCCGCCGATTTGTACCGCCCACTTCCCGCCGGTTTCGAGCGGCACCGGGGTTTGCATCACGTCCACTTTCACTTCAGCGACTCCGGGCTGGTAGACGTCGAGCTTGCGCGCGGCTGCGAGCGATAAATCCAGAACACGTCCGGGAATGAACGGGCCGCGATCCGTGATGCGCACAAGCGCCGTGTGGCCAGTCTTGAGGTTCGTAACGCGCACGATCGACCCCAGAGGCAGAGTGCGATGCGCCGCCGTCATGGCGTTCATGTTGTAGACTTCGCCATTCGATCCGCGCCGGTTGTGATACGGCGGACCGTACCAACTGGCTCGGCCGGTTTCGGTAGAGAGAGGCTTGCTGCCAGCGGGAAGAGTCGGCTCGGCGAGGTCTTCGCTGTTATCGTCACCATTTTTCGCCCCTGCGGGATGATCGTTCTTCGCGGCGCTTCCGGAATGCGATGCGGGAGCCGATTCCGCGGAGGACGTCTTGGGCGTCGTGGCCGGAGGCGGCGGAACATTCACACGTGCCTGCTTGGGATGGCCGCAGCCTGTGGAGAAGAGCAACAAGACTGCAAGCAGCAGAACCAGAGTCGCGGTTCCGAGAATGGCCGCGCGGCCTTTCACTTCCGCGCAGCTTTTTGCTGCTCCATGTAGTCGGCGAGCTCGGTGAGCTTCACGCTGGCGGTGCGCAGGGCCTTGGTCGAGTGCTGGCGCACGGCGGGCACGACCTCATCGTTCAGATACTTGATGAATTCGGGAATCTCTTTCTCGATGCGCTCGGCGGCGTCGGCGACAGTCTTGCTGACGCGCGCCGATGCGTCCTCCACCTTGCGATTGAAGTCGTTCATAGTGCCCCTCGATACTGCCGGGCGTGGATGAATTCACGCGAATGTTGCGGATGCCCGGCAGGGTTATTATTTCGTGCTTGGGAACTTCGGTCAAATGGCAGGGCATGCAGAAGTGCACGCGCTTCAGAGCACGCGCTTCTCCGCGAGACTGCGCGGGTGTTAAGGTCAAAGCCTGAATCGCGGAGCGCGCGGAGAAATGCGGCGCGGAGGACGCGGAGATTTCGAGCTTGTGGTAAGGATCGAATCCTTGATAGAGTAAGGATTATGCCCAAGGTGACTTCCAAGCTGCAGTTGACCGTGCCCAAGGCCATTGCCGACCAGTACGGCATCCGTCCCGGAGACGAGTTGGAGTGGATTCCCGCGGGCGAGAGCATCCGGGTGGAACTGGTCCGGCGCAAAGCCAAAGCCGGGCACGAGTTGACCACTGAGGAGCGACTAGCGCTGTTCGATGCCAACACGAAGTGGTTGGATGAACTCCAGGCAAAGCAACTGAAAGAAGCGAAGGCTAAAGGCACGCGCCTTACTCGCGAAAACCGCGGTTGGACGCGCGAGGAGTTGTACGAAGACGAGAGAGGTCTCCCTCGTGGCTTCCCTCGTTGATACTAACATTTTGGTCTACCGCTGCGATCCGCGCGACCCCCGCAAGCGCGAGGCGGCGCTTGAGATCTTGCGAGCTGGCGAGTTGTCCGGAGAGTTGCATATTCCGCATCAAGCGCTGGTCGAGTTTGTAAATTCCGTAACCCGGCTGCGTGGCCGCACTGAACCAATCATGAGCTTTGGCGATGCCACGAGACAAGCGGAGTTGTTCATGCAGGAATTTCCCGTGCTTTATCCAAACGACCATGTGTTCCGCGCGGCATTGTATGGGAAGGCAACGTATCGGCTGCCCTGGTTTGACGCGCATCTCTGGGCCTACGCATCGCACTACGGCATTTCTGAGCTTCTCTCGGAAGACTTCGAACACGGCCGGATGTATGGCCCAGTGCGAGTAAGAAATCCATTTGTAGCACAAGGTTTGGCGTAGCCTGAAAGCCGTGACGAAGCCAAAGCTTATCTTCGGTTCGCTGGCTAATTCCCCGCGACGCCGTTTTCGCAGAAGTCTCCTCGCCTGGTACGACTCTCACCGGCGCGACCTGCCATGGCGCGCCAGCCGCGATCCTTACCGCGTGTGGCTCTCCGAGGTCATGCTGCAGCAGACGCGGGTAGCGGCGGTGATTGAGCACTATCGGGAATTCCTACAGCGATTTCCAACCGTTCAAAAGCTGGCAGCGGCGCGGCAGGCGAGTGTGCTGGCGGCATGGAGCGGGCTTGGTTACTACCGGCGGGCTCGCATGATGCATGCGGCGGCGAAGGCTATCGTATGCGACCATGGCGGGAAGTTCCCGGCGACCGAAGAAGGATTGCGCCAGCTGCCGGGGATCGGCCGCTATACTGCGGCGGCGATTGCCAGCATTGCGTTTGAAGAGCCGGTCGCCGTGGTCGATGGCAATGTCGAGCGCGTTTTGCAGCGCGTGTCAGGGAAGCGTTTGGCCGGCGAAGAATTGTGGACTGCGGCGAATCATCTGCTGGATACGAAGCGTCCGGGCGACTTCAATCAGGCAATGATGGAGTTGGGCGCAGTCGTATGCACGCCGCGCATGCCGGCGTGTTTGACGTGTCCGGTGATCGGGCTGTGCGCGACGCGGGGAGAGTTGTCGGTCCAGGTGAAAGCAGCGAAGCAGAAAGAGCGCGAGATTCATTATGCATTCAATCGTCAGAATGGCGCCGTGTTTCTGGTGCGGCGCGCACGGGATGCGTCGCAGATGCCGGGTATGTGGGAACTGCCCGAGCTTTCGGCGGATGGTCACATGCCGGCAGAACAACTGGGTCTCTTCGATGGGCTCAGGGCAGGCTCTCCGGTTCGCTTTGCCAGTTGTCGGAATGACAAAGCTGGGGGAAACGATCGGGGGCCGTGGTTCACGCTGAAGCATTCGATCACAGTTACGAACTATACCGTCCGCGTTTGGGAGGAGGCCGCGTTATCGGGTATCTCTGGGAAGTGGATTGCGCGGGAGCGCCTGCGGCGGATCGCGCTCACGGGTCTGACACGGAAGATTCTGCGGACAGCGGAAATGCTCTGAAGGGAAAGCCACAATTCACCGGCAACGAACCACTGAGCCCTGGCGCCTGCTTTCCCTTCGCATCATCTAGAATGAAGCAAGTCAGGGCGGGCGTGTCTGCGCCGGCCGCGCAGCATCCTGAGACTACGGACGGGAGGACAGACGATGGCGGCATTGACCGTGGGCACAAAGGCGCCCGAGTTTGAACTGAAAGCGTTGGACGGCAGGCGCTTCGTGCTGCGCGATGAACTGGCGCAAGGACCGGTAGTGCTGGCATTTTTCAAGGTGTCGTGTCCGGTATGCCAGTACGCGTTTCCGTTTCTGGAGCGGCTAGAGCGGGCTTATGGGCATACGGGCGTAAGAATCATCGGCGTTTCTCAGAATGATCCCAAGAAGACGGCCGCCTTCAACAAGGAATTTGGCGTGACCTTTCCCGTTCTGCTCGACGACAAGGAAACGTATCCAGTGTCGAATGCGTACGGCCTGACTAATGTTCCCACTGTGTTCTGGATTGCCCAGGACGGAGAGATTGAAGTTTCCAGCGTGGGTTGGGTGAAAGCCGACTTCGAACAGATCAACCGAAAAATGGCGGAGGCGCGAAACCTTCCCGCCGAGGCGGTGTTTAAGCCCGGGGAAGACGTGCGCGATTTCCGCCCGGGTTGAAGCTCGAAAAATTAATCCCGCGGTCGCGGGAAGGTCGGGAAGCGAGCGGCGGTGGCCGGTTGAGGATCACTCAAGCTGGAAAAGCTTTAAGTTTCTCCCGTTGCATCTTTGGGAATCTTAGATTTGTTGTGGCGATTCAGCATCCAACTCCTATCCATGGATGGCCAACTAAACTCCTCGTATTGTAAGGTCCTCGAATCGATGGCTATGCGTAGACTCAGTCGAATCGGTTTCCCGCTGTCGTGTGCGGTGTTGGTCCTCATGGGCCTGCTGACGGGTTGTGGCGGTTCGGGAACTTCGACCAGCGCGCCCCCGCCGCCTCCTCCCTCGGGCCAGTTCACGCACGTCTATGTGGTTTTTCCTCCGGCAACCGACCCAAACAAAACGCATTTCATGAACACGGTGATGACCCAGAAAGCTATTGAGGGCGTGACTGTGGCCACCGCGTGGAAAGACGTGGAAACCGGCACACCCGGCCCCGGAACTTGCAGCCCGGTCGGAACTGAAGTTTGCCAGCAGGATGCCTTCGGCTGGACGCACACCTACGACTGGTCCACGGTTGATAGCAGTAACGGATTGTGGTTTGGTGCCCAATCAGGAACGAAAAAGGTCAACATAATTCTGGACGGGATCGGCGGGGCGTCCCCAATCTGCGCCCTGACCAACAGTTGCATTAACCCGCTTACCCCGTATTACATAACCACGTCCAGTTGGGCAGCCCACACTGCTTCGGGTCCGCTGGATGTCATAAACGGCAATAAAGATGGATGCACCAACGACGTCGGGCTGAACACGACTTCGATGACGCGTGACTCTTCTGGCCTGGTTACCGTGGCCGAAATCGATCACGGATACGTGAATGGCGACACCATCTGGGTCGGAGGCGCCATGCCCTCCAACTACAACGTTACTCAGCAACAGGGGGTCGCAGTTCAGAACGCTACGGCGGGCACTTTTCAATACCAGTCAGACATTCACACGGCGGATACTGCGAGCGTTCCGGGTACCGTGATCAGCCGCCAACAGTCCTACCCCGTTTCCTACGAAACGCCTTACAAGACTGCGTGGGAGGCTTTCATCGCAGCGGCGATCCTTCACTTTAATGCCTCGCCGAATTTTTCACAGATCGACTACATGCGCGTTGGACGATCGGTGGGTGGGGAAGCGTATCCCGAGTGTCTCCCAACCATGCAAGCGCTTCCTGCGCCGAATACCTACACAAAGTCGGGATGGCTCGCGTACTACACTGAAATCGACGATTTTGTGCAGGCCCAGAAGCCGAAGATGCTGATACTGGATCCCCTGAATGGCGCGGGAACAGGCCTTCCTGGCGATCCAAAAGACCAGTCCTACGGCACTGCCGAGGCGGCGATTGCTGTTGCTCACAAGAACGCGTCCAGCGTCGTGAACGGTTTTGGCAGCCAGGGACTGCAAGCCAGCGACATCAGCAACTACGCTGCCAACACTTACTGCTCCTCCGACTGGTGCGGAACTTTCAACGCGAACTACCGGACCAACAACAACCTCGAACTCCAGCAGCTTGGTCTGTCCGATCCCGTCGGCCTCACGAAGAGTACCACTGGCGACCTTCGACCCTTGCTCCCATTTGCGGTCTCGCGGCACATGACCATTCTCGAACTGTACAACCTGGATGCCCTGCTGGCCTACGATCCGAATTATTGTGTAATCAGCGTCCCGGATAGTGGGACGTGCGCGGCGGGCAGCGTTGAGATCCCCGCAATCGTTCTCCCGGCCGCGGATCAGGAGCCCTATTTCCAGGCTGTGGGCCAGCCCGGACAGAGCGGCGCCGCTAAGGGCGATGGATCTTATGCCGCTGTCATCAAAAGCACCCAAGGGCAGCACTAGAAACTGGTAGAGATGCCTTGGGTGAGCCGCCCCTTCGGCAAGCTCAGGGCAGGCTTTCGGCCGTCCGACCGGGCAAAGCCCGGGGCAGTTTCCTCCGGCCGGGCAGTGTCCTACAGGACATTGCCCCGAGGCCTGCCGGATTCTTCCTTTGTCTCTCCCATCCCTTACAATGTGAGCACTTTCCTTCATTCAGACTTGTTCAGGAGACGAGTGTTCATGCGGCTCGTGCAACAGACCATGCGGATGTTTCTTGCCAGCCTGCTGGTTGGCATGGTGCTGACCACAGGGACGGCGCTGGCGCAGAAGGCGGCGAAGAGAGATCCCATCTCGGTGCGACTGCCGGGCGCGGCATTCGCAGCGATGGAGACCATCAATCCTGAACACATCCGCTGGCACGTGCGCTATCTCTCGCACGATTTGCTCGAGGGTCGCGGCACCGGGCAACGTGGCGGCGACATCGCGGCCGAATACATTGCCACACAGTTTGCGGAATATGGATTGAAGCCCGCCGGCGACAGCGGATCGTACTTGCAGAAGGTGCCGCTGGTGGGAATCACTACTCTCCCGGAAACGCAGTTCTCGCTGGCCCCGAAGCAAGGTGCGCCGATGAATCTGAAGCTGCTCGACGAGTATGTCGCCTACGATCAGACGCAGCAGCCGCAGTCCGCTGTGGACGCCGAGATCGTTTACGTCGGTTACGGCATTGAGGCTCCCGAATATAACTGGGACGACTACAAAGGTGCGGATGTGCGCGGCAAAGTCCTGCTGATGCTGGTGAACGAACCGCCGTCCGATGATCCGAAATTCTTCAAGGGCAAGGCACTTACCTATTACGGGCGCTGGACTTACAAATACGAAGAGGCGGCGCGCAAAGGCGCAGCGGGCGTGATTCTCATCCACAGGGAGGACATGGCGAGTTATCCGTGGGAAGTGGTGCGGAACTCAAACTCTGGGGAGAAGTCGTACTTGAAGCTGGAGGGTCCGGTGCTTAAGGTGGCGTCGTGGGTGCAGTTGGAAGTGGCGCAGAAACTGGCGGCGGCGTCTGGCATGGATCTCGACAAGATGATGGCGGATGCTCGAACGCGCGAGTTTCGTCCCCTGAACCTTGGCACGAAATTGAAAGCACACATGGTGAGCAAGGTGCGGAATTTCGAGTCGAATAACGTGCTGGCGATCCTGCCTGGCTCGAGCCGTAAAATGAAGGACGAAGCGGTGATGTACACCGCGCATTACGATCATCTGGGGATTCGTCCCGATATGCCGGGCGACAACATCTACAATGGCGCTGCCGACAATGCAACGGGCTGCGGCATTCTGCTGGAGTTGGCGCGTGCTTTCGGCGCAGCCAGGGAACACCCGGGACGATCGGTGATTTTCGCGGCGGTCACAGCCGAAGAGCAGGGACTGCTGGGGTCGGAGTATCTGGGCAAGCATCCGCCGGTTCCGGCAGGGAAGATTGCGTTGGATTTGAATTACGACGACGTGAAGCCGCTGGGAGCCGCAGAAGAAGTCGAGGTTTCAGGGGCGGAACGGACGACATTCTATCCGTGGGTGCAGGCGACGGCGAAGGAATTCCGCCTGGCGATCCGTCCCGATGCGCGGCCTGAGGCGGGACACTTCTACCGCTCCGATCATTTCAGCCTGGCGCGTGTCGGCATACCGTCATTTTCAATAAATGAGGGCATGAAGTTCAAAGGCCACGACGAGGCTTGGGGACTGGCGCAGGACAAGGAATACACGGAGAAGCACTATCACCAGCCGAGCGATGAGTACCGTCCGGACATGGACTTTACCAGCGACTCGGCGATGGCGCGATTTGGATTCGCACTGGGCTGGGAAGCGGCGAGCTTTACGAAGCTCATCGGCTGGCAGAAGGGCGATGAGTTTGAGGCGGCGAGACTAGAGAGCCAGTAGCTAGTACCGAGTACCTAGTATCTAGTCCGCGTGCACTCTAGACTCTAGTTCGTGCTTCCAAAACGGCTCAAGAGGACGGGTTTGATGATCGATGTCCAGACGGCATAGCCCTTGGCATTCATGTGTAGACCATCTGGGCGGAACAATTCGGCGCGGGGCTTACCCTCAGCGTCGAGCATGGCTGGGCCAACGTCAATGAATTCGACTTGTGGTTGTGTGTGAATGTACTCCGCGATCAGCGCATTCGTCTTTTTGAACTTCGGCCAATTGCTCCAACGCTCGATCGACGGCTTGATCGATACGAAGTAGATCCAGGTTTCCGGTAGCCTGCCGCGAATGATCGGCACAAAGTGCTTAAAGTCTTCGGAGACCTGCTCTGGAGTCTTCCACCATGGCGCGGAAAGATCGTTGTCCCCGGCATAAAGCACCACAGCACGCGGCCGGTACGGCAGGATGATTCTAGGTGCATAGTGGTTGACGTCAGCGATTTGCGAGCCTCCGAAGCCGCGGTTGATGACCTCCAGAGGTTTCATGTCGTCCGCGAGGGTGTCCCAGATTCGAATGCTGGAACTTCCTGTGAACACGACCACACCAGCCTTCGGTGGATTCAGCCGGTCCGCCTTTTCATACGCGGATATCTCAAATTCCCACAATCCGGGCTTGCCCATCGCCCAGAAGACGCCTAAAGCGCAGGCGCAAGCCAGCGACAGGACAAGCATAGAGCGCAACAATATCTTCGTCATGGACCACCCTAGCGAGTACCGAATCTTGTGAGCCGAGACTGTGAGTTTATACAGTAAGGAACGGGTTAAAGCCAATAGGCGAGACCCTGATAGCGAGAAGCAAACTGTGATTCATCGTGACGGAATCATAACGGGCGGAAATTATGAGCAGAAGCTTCCCGGTCGTCGTTTGTGCGAGCAGGAGCGCCTTGTCCGGCTAGGTGAATCTAAAATTCCCGGGGGAGTCAGTTCAAGGCCTGCCCCCGGCTCGCTCTGGCAATGCAATGACGATCGCTCCCACCTGCCATTGCTTACTGTCGCCGAGAATTCATCGTGCGGCATGGAGACAGGAGTTCTGCCCTCGCCCGGATTCCAACGCCACATCACCAGCTTATCCTCGGTGAGGTTGAACATGCTCCGGCGGCGTCAGCTTGGCCGGCGCGGCTGCGAGATGCCCATACGTCGCTTTGCGATTCGTTCCGTTCAGCACCGCCCGATTCAGTGCGGCAGGTTGAGGGGCTCACGTTCCATTGCTGTGCCGCCGCGGCGATCAGCATGGCGCGCGCCGCAGCGCCGGCCTCGCGGAATTGTTCCAGTCCCGCCCGCACGCTGGAGCTTCCGCCAGTCATCTGCATCCCGAAGGCCGGGTGGCTGTATCTCGCATCGTTTTTCTTTCTTTCTGCAAGCGCGACCAGAACTAGTAGGTACGACCCGATAACCGAGGTAACTTTAGCACCTCCTCTCTGCGTGCTAGCCTCCATATGTACATGTGTAATCAGTAGCTTCCAAGAAGTCTGAGCCGTTCACGCATGCCTCGATTACCTATCTTCCGGCTGGGCAAAGAGCCCGAGAAGCTGGCGCTGCCAGAGATGATTGCGGCCACGCCATCGATTACGCTCGAAGGGCTCGCGGTCGGGGTCGACAACCTGCGGCACGACGTGGCGTTGAGTCCGCGCCTCGTGGAGACGGCGCGGGCACACGTGATGCGGCTGATCGCTCGCCACGGCGAGTTGGAAGGACTGCTGGCGGCGGAGACCCCGCTGCACGCCCAGGGACCGTCGTGGCTGAGAAACGCCGCCGGCGCGGCAACTCGCAGCCCGGCGGAAAAGTCTGACTGGAAGGCCCTGCTGGCGGAACTGCACTTGGCGGCCCTGAACCGCGCCAAGAAGGAAGAAAAGATTTCGGTCGACCTGCTGGCGCGGCTGGCCGTGACCAAGTTTCTTCGCACCGAGATGAACCAGCAGTTCGCTCAGGTGCTGGAGCGTTGCCGCGTTCTGCTCAAAAATTACGAAGGCATACGGCAGCAGGGCAAAGGGGTGGAGTACCGCGAGCGCGTCGCCGCCTTCCAGGTACGGAAGAAAATCATTCTGCGCAAGACCGGCCAGGATCTGTTCGAGACCCTGCGCGAGATCGAGAAAGAGACCCTGGCCCGCACCCGGCGGTCGTTGTTTGGAGAAGCGAAAACGGCCGAAGAAAAGACCGGGGAAGCGAAGATTGGAGCGGGCAGCGCTGGCCTCAGCAGCTACGGCCTGTTCGTGAACCGTCTGGCATTTTCTGAGGACGGCCGCGATGACTACTTGTGCGCCGAACATTATGTGATGCTGGGCAACTGGGATCGCGATCCCGACCGTTATCCGCGCCTGCAAGACGTAGTGTGGCGTTTTGTAGCTTCGCTTTACGGAGAGGAGACCAGCAGCGAGACGATCAGCGCATGGCTGTGTGCTCCAGAGAATGCTCGCTCCCTCGTGGGAACTGGGACGCCCGACGATTCCACCGCGGAAGGCGCGGCCCAGCAAGAGCGTCTGGCGAAGTGGGTGCGCTTGCTCGAAGACGAGCAGGTAATGGAATGCGTGATTGCCTCTTACCACACCGTGCCGCTGCTCAGCGAATACGCGCCGAGAATCAATCCGCAGCAGTTGAAGAATGCTCTCATCTCGCGTCCCGAGTGCGACCGCGTTGAGCGCATGATCCAGGAGCACGGCAAGCTTTCGCCCAACAGTCTTTATGCGGCGGTGGGCAAGGTCGCCGGTTGCCGCGGTGCGGAGCGGGCCAAAGTCGCGGCGCGATTCTTGCAGGATTTTTCTCAGTATCATCGCGATCTGAAGCGGCTTGAGACTTTGAATGCCGCGCTCGATTTGGTGAACCTGGTGAACACCGAGAAGCTGCGCGAGCTTTCCCGCATGAACGGCACGCTCTACGAATTCCTGCTGCCCGAAGAGCAGCAGCAGCCGGATGAAAATCGCGTCCTGCGCCACGTGGTGCTCAAGGCCGACGTGCGCGATTCCACGCGGCTCACTCGCACATTAATGGATAAAGGCCTCAATCCCGCGTCTTACTTCAGCCTGAATTTTTATGATCCGGTAAACAAACTTCTCGGTAAGTACGGAGCGCAAAAAGTGTTTCTCGAAGGCGATGCCATCATCCTCGCTATCCTCGAGCGCGAAGGCGAGCCCGGCCTGGCCGTGAGCCGTGCCTGCGTGCTGGCGCGCGAGATCATCGAGATCGTGCGCGGCTACAACGAACTGATGCGGCGTTCGGGCATGCCGGGTCTGGAACTGGGCGTGGGCATCACGCTACAGGAGTCTGCCCCGCTCTATCTGATGGATGGCGAGCATCAGATCATGATCTCGGAAGCGCTGAACGAGAGCGACCGCCTTTCCTCCTGCAACAAGCGCGCCCGCAAGGTCATGGAATCGCAGGCCGGGCCGTTCCATGTTTACGTGTTCCAGGCGGGAAGCGCCGAGCTCGCTAAAGACAAAGATGAGGCAACGAATCCGGAAGACTCCACTCTCAGCTTCAACCTGGGCGGCATTCGCATGAACGAAGCCGCCTTCCACAAGCTGGAGCAGGAGATTTCTTTGGTGCCGTTGGCGGTAAAGCTGCCGCATTCGATTGCATCGTCCGATAAGGGCGAGTACCGCCTGTTCAGCGCCACCGTGCCGGTCGATCGTGACATCTTCCGCAAAATCGTGGTGCGCCAGAGCCGCGTGCCGCGAATCAATGTAGAAGACTTCTCCGTCCAGGGCTGGACCGACCGCACTTACTACGAAGTCTGCACCGACCCCGCAATCTACGCCGCGCTGGAGAAGAAGAAGGGCGCTGCGCGCTAGCTGCGAATACCTAGTACCCAGTGCCGAGCTGCGAGTCCCGAGACGCGGAAGCTCGGTGCGAAACTTGCTTTTTGTCGTCCCGCACTGGCGGCAGAATCCAGGATCCCTCTTCACTCGATGTCCTGGCTTGGGCTGCGAATCCCCTGCCGAACATAAGCTTGGAGAGGACAGCCCCTGCGTCGCGTGGTCTAGACCAATTTGGGTACCCTCCCCCACCCCCCTCAATCTTTGGAATCATGGGGTTAAGCATGTTTTGGCCCGCAAAATCTTGATGTCAAAGAACTTAAAGGTCAAAATCTAGACAACAAAGGGCTTAGAGTCCGCCACTTAGGCGGCTCCCGAGTACGCCCGTCTCGACCATGATCGCGCAAGTGTGGGGCTGTGCACAAGGTCAGATGTCACAGGGTGGCTGTGGAAAAGTCGACTGAAACGCCCGAGAGATGGTGCAGCCCCGCGTATCTGGTCTGGCCCGGGCGGTGAGAATGGTTGCAAACCGAAAAACGCTTGACAAATCTCGCCATACCGCAATAATACGGACGCGGTTTTCTTCGGGTTCCTTCCCTCGGGTGCTGTATTTCCATACAGGTTGCGTGTTTCGAGATCTGTGAGCGAAGCTTTGACTAACGGTGTGAAGCTTTCATGGAGGCAGGAGTGGGACGACTAACTCGCATCCAGAAGTCTGTCAACCTGAAGACTACCCGGCTTCTGTTGTTGGTCATTCCGCTGACCCTCCTGGCGTTGGGTTTCTACGTCGCGTCCCTGTACGGCCTTTTTTGGGAGAAGCTTCTGGGGAAACCGACCTTCGAGGTCACTACCCTCATGCTCGCAGTTATGGCAATCATTTTCGGAGTCATCCAGTTCAGGGACGCATGGAAGCATACTGAAGAGATGGAGGATATTGCAGATTCAGTCTCAACCCGTTACATCGGAAACTTCCCCAAGAACCTGAAAGATGTTGTGAATCTCACAACTGCCGCTAGGCGCGAGCTATTAGTGATGGCAGATTTTGTAAACTATGGACACTACTGGAAACCGGAGGGTTACGAAGAGCTTCTGCGTGAACTTGAGCTGGCTCGGGATAACGGGGTTAAGGTGCGGTTTCTAGTCCACGATGAAAAGCCGGCGATGCAGGTCCTTCAGCGATTATTGCCCGAGGAGAAATGTTGGCCGCCGCGAGCGAGCGATGAGTCGTATGAGCATTTCTTTTTCGTTTATCCCGGCATTGAACGGCCGAAAAACTATGATGAGTTCCTGAGCATTTTACGGAGAAAGGGGCGCGAGGCAGCGAGTCAGTTATTTGACAAGGGCGTTCAGATCAAGTTGATGCCGAATCAGGAGCGGCTATTTTTCTGCGTAGAGGATGACGAGGAGGCGGTGTTTTCCTTAGAAAATGTCGGCGACACCGAGCCGCTGTGCTTCCGAACCCGCGACGCGAAGCTCATCAAGACCCTCAAAGACCGTTTTGAGGGCAACTGGAACTCGGCCAAGGAATATTTGAAGGCAGTTAAGACAGTTGGTGCGACGAAAGAAATCTCGCGCGCAAAGAGTACCAGTCGGAGGGTTGAACCTACCGACCTTCCGCCCCATTCCGTCCTTCCGCCCGAGGATTCCCAGGAGCGACCCTGATCGCGCGAGTGGAGGCGGTGGACAAGGTAAGATGTCACAAGGTGGGTGTGGAAAACTTCCGGGTAGCCGTAGAGCGGCAGCGGTCATCCCCAGGAGTCTTTTTGTCGTGAATTGCGCCTGCTCGTGTCGGCTGTTCGCAGCCCGTCTAATAGAGGTAGTCAATCGTGGCGCAAAGGACGCGGAAAAGTGCCTCTTGCACGGCCTGGAAACGGTTCCGAATGGTGAGTGCGGTATCGAGATTGTGTGCCCCGCGATTTCGGAGGCCATAGGCCAGAGACACGTCACACTGCAGTCGGTCTAGCGTGGTGTTTGGCTGCACCATAAGGGTGCCGTCGAGCGCGGCCTGGAGTAAGGTATCGAAGTTATCCTTGAATTGTCTATTGATTTCCCCAAGCTGCTGGCTCGTTAGTTGGTGACTCGCCGCCGCAAGGAGGTATTCTGCGTGGTCAATGAACTTCCACTGGGATTGATTCTTCGTTTTGATTGCAGCGTCGATGACGAGCGTGACGTCGAAGAGCAAGTTGAGCTGGAGTTGCCCAGCGAAAGGGTTGCTCGTGACATGGTCGGGTAGACCCGCAATCTTTCTCAAACGGGCGACGCTATACGTGAGCAGGAAAACCGCGTCAACGCTGGGCGGTGTGTCGATAAACCGGCGTTTCACGTCCTCGATCGTGAGGATCCGTTGGTATGTTTTGGTGTAGTTCTTGATGAGGTCATTGAGGAAAGCGGCTTGTTCCACGACCCATTGCCGGAATGCTTGCTCGACTTTGTT
Organism: Candidatus Acidiferrum sp.; assembly: GCA_035568115.1. Lineage (GTDB taxonomy): Bacteria > Acidobacteriota > Terriglobia > Terriglobales > Acidobacteriaceae > Sulfotelmatobacter. The sequence continues at coordinate 116,302 of DATMOP010000013.1, read as the reverse complement.
GAAGTTGAGGCTGACAAGAGCATAGCCGGGGGTGTCTGGGGTCTTCTGCCCTGAGGTGAGGATGTCTTCTTCGACGCCCTGGTGCATGAGGAGGTAGCCTTGATCCAGATCGCCGCGCAAGAGCACAGTCATAGCCCAGAAGTAATACGGAGTCCCCTTGTGCAATCGCTTACCCTGATGGGCCTGCTCCCATTCCTGAGCCGGTTGGAGGGCTCGCTTCCAGATGTGCTCTGCGTGGTCCAATCTTCCTGTATCCATGACGGACTGCCAGATAACGGTGAAGGCATTGAAGTACGCATCGTGCGCGCCAGCCGCCCCGGCGTTCAAGTCAAAGTATTGGAGCGCAGCAGCCCTAAACTCTTCCCACGGGAGTGGCGTATTTCCGAAATAGGCTGCGTGTAGTCGATCGAATGCCTGGTCCATTGGCTGTCCCAGGGCTCCGAGGACTATCTCGCGTCCCCCAATGATGAGTGTGCGTTGCAATGCGATGTTTTTGGCGGGCTCCTGAACGGGGGCCTTTTGTATTGTAGCGAGAACTATCCCTACTTGATATCCCCGCGAACGCCTTTAATGGAACGATGAAAATTTTCGTGGCTAGGTCCTCGATTGTCGGCTATTCGGAAGTTGAAAGACGTGGAGGAAAATTCCCATTCGAGCCTCCGGCGCCTCCGACACGAAAGGGGTCCTTCGACTGCGCGGCTGATTCGCTTCGCGAACCAGCCGCTTCGCTCAGGATGACAGAGCTGGTGTGGGTCCGTTACCTTACCCGGAAGGCAACGTTGCTCGAGAGTGTGCCGGCGGGCTTGGTTACTTTCACCAGGCCGGTGGTGGCACCGAGAGGCACGGTTGTGGTGATCTCAGTGGCTGACACTACCTTGAAAGTTGCCGCGGTGCCGTTAAATGTTACCGCCGTGGCGCCGGTGAGGTTGTTTCCCAGGATGATGACTTTCGCTCCCGTCTTGCCGGAAGTGGGAACTGTTTCCACGAACTTGCCAAGTCCCATATCCAGGCTGAAGATCGTGCCGCATTGCGCAAAATCGCAGGCGAGATTGTTTCCGCCGGTCGACGTTGTGCCGTAAAGGATCCCGTTTGTAGCCTGCATCAGTCCGGCGTCTGGGGCTTCACCGTCGGTGGAGTTAAAGCTATGGAGCAGGGTCAGCGCACCTGCTGGAGTCATGGCGAATACCGTGCCACAGCCAAGCGTTGAGCAAGCGGTACTGGCGCCACCCGCGCTGGCCGTACCGTAAAAGTTCCCATCCGTGGCGAGCATGAGCGGCGAGGTAGGATAGCTGCCGTCAGCAGCGTCAAAATTGTCCAGCTTGGTGAACGTGCCACTGGTTGTGATTTTGAAGACGGTGCCACACCCCCATGTGCAGGAGCCGGAGATGACAGTTCCGCCCTCGAGGGTGGTTCCGTAGAGGTTTCCGTCAGCGCCCTGAATCAGACCATCCTGGGGCCGGTTGCCGCTAGCGCCACCGAGGAAGTTGTGCAGGACGGTAAACGTGCCGCCCGAAGTGATTTTGAAGATGGTGCCGCAGCCCAGAAAGGCGCCCCCGCAGGCGCTGCTTGCACCACCAAGGGGCGTTGTCCCGTAGAAGTTGCCGTCGGCGGCCTGAAGCAACGCGCCGGGGAGGATGCCGTCGGGTCCGGTGAAAGTGTGCAGCGTGGTCAGCTTTCCTCCCGAGGTGAGTTTGAAGACGGTGCCTTGGTTGTTGGCGAGGTATGCCCCTGCTGTGCCGTAGAAGTTGCCATCGGTGCCCTGAATGAGTCCGGCGTAGGAGCCGTTGCCGTCAGCACAAGCGGGTTGAGAGCAAAAACTGTAGAGCGTAGTAAGCACGCCTGCTGAAGTGATTCTGAAGATGGTGCCAGCGGAATTTGCGCCGCCTTGGGCGGTTCCGCCGTAGAAGTTGCCATCCGTGGCCAGCAGAAGTCCCGCATAGGGTGAACTGCCGTCAGCGCAGCGGGGTTGAGAACAAAACTTATAGATTGAGGTCAACACGCCGTCAGGGGTAACTCGAAACACTGTGCCGGAGTTCCCTGTCCCGGCCAACTCCGTGGTTCCGTACAGGTTCCCGTCAGTGCCCTGGACGAGAGAGCCGAGATACGGCGCCCAGCCGTTGGTGTGGTCGAAATTCACCAGAGTGGTGAAAGTTTGCGCCGGGCAGGTCATCACCGTCGCGACACAAAACAAGAGGATGGCACAGGCTGTTTTGCCGCCGCTCGAGTGGCTCACCAGCGTTTTCCAACCGTTCATGTTATCTCCTATCGAATCTTGTCTCCCATCGAATGTTCTTCTATCGAATCGGGGGATTCCGCGCTGAAACGCTTTGGCAGCGGATGAATACTGGGAAGCCGCGAATCGCATGCCTCAGGGGAGAGGAAGCCAGAGCGAGGGCTTTAAGGGACACCCTACATTCCGACGAGGGATTATGTGCCTAGCCAGAAGCATTGTCAACTTGAGCTGCAATGTTGGTAGTGTCTGAAATGCGCTGCACTGCGGCCCGATACACCTGGGCCGCCTGGACCCTTCGGCTTCGCTCAGGGCAGGCTCACGAATGCGTCCGTCCCCACATGGCAATCATCGCCGCAAAATTAAACTTGACAGCGAAAGTCTACTGTGTATACTCAGTATAGAGACATGCACAGCGACCTCGTTATCTCCCAAACTGATGGCCGTCCCATGTATCTGCAGATCATGGAACAAATCAGGCAAAGGATCGCGGTGGGAGATTGGGAGCAGGGGAGGGAAATTCCCTCGATTCGACAGCTTGCGGTAACGCTGCGGGTCAGCGTGATCACGGTGAAACGTGCCTACATGGAACTGGAGCGCGACGGCATTATTGTGACCCAACAGGGAAAAGGGTCGATGGTTGCGTCCGATCCCGAGCTGGGCAGCAAGCTCTACGATCAGGAACTGGCTAAGCACATCGACCGAGTTGCGCAACTGGGGGAACTGCTGGGCCTCACGCCTAAAGAAGTTGCATCGCGAGTGCGAGAAGCCACAGACCGCTTAACGACAGACCGCCTAACGACAGATCGCCTAACGACAGACCGCCTAAGGAAAGACCGGCTGACAAAGGAATACTCATGAATGATCTCTCCGTCCATTTCGAAGGAGTGAGCAAGATCTATCCTCACTTCACTCTCGACGACCTTAGCCTGGAGTTGCCCACGGGCACGATCATGGGCCTGATTGGGGCGAACGGCGCCGGCAAGTCCACGACAATCCGCATTCTGATGGGGCTGGTCCATCAGGACCGGGGTGTGGTGCAGGTGCTGGGCCGGGAGATGCCGCGAGAACAGGCGGCGGCCAAACTGGACATTGGATTCGTCTCGGAAGACATGCGTCTGTATGGACCGGCGACGCTGGCCTGGCATATGAGCTTTGTTCAGTCGATCTACCCGCAGTGGGACCAACCCTATGCGGAAGCGCTGTTGCGGCGCTTTGACCTCAAGCCTGAGCAGAAGATCAAAGGTCTGTCGCATGGACAGCGGGTCAAGGCTGCTTTGTTGCTGGCCCTGGCACGGCGTCCGCGCCTGTTGGTGCTGGATGAACCGACGACCGGACTCGATCCGGTGGCGCGGCAAGAGGTTCTGGGAGAACTCATGGCGGTGCTGGCGGATGAGGACCGAACCATTCTTTTTTCCTCGCACAACACTCTCGACGTAGAGCAGATTTCCGATCAAATCACGTTCATCGATCGGGGACGAATCATCGCTTCGGACAATAAAGAGATGTTTCTGGAGCGATGGCGCCGCTTGCGGCTGGTGCTTTCGCCGGAGGCAGACTTGCCGAGTCTTCCGGGAGTGGTTGAGGTGGGCGGAAGCGAACGGCTTCCGGTACTGGTGACCAACCGTTTCGATCCTGCGATGGTATCGGCCTGCAATGATGCGGGCGCCACGGTGCAAGCGGTAGACCCGATGACGCTGGAAGAAATCTTTGTCGCCAATGTGCACAGCAGAAGGGAAAAACAAACCGTATGAATTACGCCATGGTGAAGCGACTCGTTTTGAAAGACTGGTACTTGCAACGCTGGGCGATTCTCGCCTCTCTCGCCGGGATTGTGGCTACTCTGGGCATCATCGCGACGGGAGCAAAAGTCGCGTTTCTTCTCGGTCTTATCCTGCTCATCATAGTGATCATCTCGATCGGCGCGCATATGGCCGTGTCCACGATCGTGATGGAACGGAGGGAACAGACGCTCCCGTTCGTGATGAGCCTGCCGATCTCTTACCGGGAATACACCGCCTCGAAGATTTGGGGCAACCTGCTCATCTTCCTGGTTCCCTGGCTGACCATGGTCGTGGGCAGCATCGGACTGCTTTTGTGGTCGCCAAGTTCGCGTGGCTTGGTCCCCTACACTGCCATTATGTCGGCTGAAATACTGCTGAGCACTTGCCTGATTCTAGCCGTGGCTTTGATCACGGAATCTCAGGGCTGGGCCGTCGCCGCCATCATGGTGGGCAATATCGGTGTGAACGTACTTGGGTACGCCTTCGCCCACATCGCCGGCATCGCGAAGGGAATGTGGGGGCCCACGATCCAATGGAGCGGGGCGGCCTCGGCTGTGCTGTTGGCGGAATTCGCCACAGTTGTTTTGCTGCTGGGCGTTACTTTCTTCGTGCAGGCGAAGAAGAAAGACTTCCTGTGAGCTGGCGATTAACGGGCAACTCGGACGAGTTGGTGGTGGCTCATAAACCCAGGGCTTGCACTTGCTCCTCGGTTTCGTAGCCGAGCCAGTGGGCCACCTCATGCCAGACCACGCGTTTTACTTCGGCGCGCAAGTCTCCTTTTGAACAGCGCAGAATGGGACCACGAAAAACAAATATCAAGTCGGGGGCATACTGCACCTGGGTATGCGATCGTTTCGTCCTAAATGTGCCGCTGTACAGTCCCAATAACTCGGTTCCACGGCGCCATTTCTTTTTGTGCGACATGTCCTCGAATACGTCGGCAGGAGGCTCGTCCACCACTTGAATGCCGGGGAAATCTGGCAGGTCCCTGACCTTCTGGGGCAGGGTGCTGTAGGCCCACTCCACGATCTGGTCAAAGCTTTCGGGATTGGTGGGGTCGGCCATGAGGCCAACTTTACCACCAGGACATGCCGCGAGCGGCGCACCCAGCAGTTTTTGGCGGGGACTCCTCTCTGAGCCTCGGGGGCTGCTGGCAGGAAAGGGATCCCCTTCGGCTTCACTCAGGGCAAGCTTTCGGCTGCGCGGCTGATTCTCGAAGAGAATCAGCCGCTTCGATCAGCTCGATCCCGCCGTTTCTGAAACAGAACCTTCTGAGTCAGTACGGCCAAATGCCAGGAGGCAGCCTTTTCCCCGGTACCGTGACGACTTGGTGATCACTCACAGCACCTCCGAGTGTGCCAGAGATCGTCGTAACTGCTACCACATCAAGATCGGCAGGGGTGCCATTGTCGGAAAAGGCATCTATTACCAGGAACCCCTCTATGAAAGCGCCCCGGGGAGGAATTCCGCTGGTCGCGAGAAGACCGACAATCTGGTCGCAACCGATTGCCGTGGCATGATCCGATGGAAGCGTCGTGCGAAATCGTCTTGTCGGCCGCTGCGCCATCTGGACCTTGTTTGGTGCGGGAATACTCTCAGGCACTGCGATCGCAACCTTTTTCAGAACTACAACATCGTGCTCCCAGGGATTGTGAATATTTATCACGGTCGCGTAGTTCCCTTTCTTCACTGGTGGCTCTTTGGGAGCATTCTCGGTGCTGAGCTGCGAATAACCACAGAGAAACTTCGCGGCGTAAGAAGACCGAGCGGGCAAGGTTATGGCCGCTGGCCCAGCCTGTGGGTTGTTGGGAACGTAGACGCAAAACGTTGGATCCCGGTCTCCAGGCAAGTCGTTGTAGTTGAAAGGCTGGGACTTCGCCATGAAGGTTTCCGCGTGCTTCAACGTCCCATCCGCGGCAAATTTCTCGGCGACGATACTGCCTAGTTCGGGATGGTAGGTGTATTTCCAGTAGTTACCCGTTTTTGGGTCCGTGGAAGTTTGAGTTATGTTCCCCGAAAGTGGCGCTGTCGCAGAAGGTGGTGGACCGCTGAAGGAGTTAAGGCCACCCTCCCAAGAACATTTCCCGATAAACTTGAACGCTTTACCTGGCTGGCCGTCGACTTTCAAGGCGATATAGTAGCCAGCTGGTCCTCCGTCGATACACCACAATTCGACGACTGTGTCGAGATACACCTGAGGAGGGAGCATCAGGTAGTCATTTGCGTTGCCATCCCCGTCCCCATCCGCATATGTAGGGGCCGGTTCACCGGGGGCCGGGGGACAATAGTGATAGTTTTGCGCAGATGCGGAACACGCAAACAGCATCGACAGTATGAGCCAAGTGAGATTCAGCCTAAGCTGTTTCATTTTTATATTCCTCCGTCCAGCGGCTCCACTATCAGCGCCCCGCGCTGGCTGCAAAGGTACTACTCGGCGTCGCGTCTAAGCTGCCAAAAGCGGACGCATCGATCTGAGCCGGGACATCAATTCCGCTGGCCCCGTCCTCGGTGGGTCAGCCCAGCCATTGTCTTTGAAGTATTCAACCGAGATTTCGTCCCTGACCTCGGGACGGGAAGAATTGTACTCCCGCTTTGAGGCTTAGGTGTATCCTCTCAAGGATTGATGCGCATGCAATTTTCGAGGCTCCTCACGTTCGCGACTCTTGTTGCCATGGGCGCTCCGCTCTCGGCGCAGCAGCCGGCGGCCACGCCTCAGGGCGCGGAACGACAAGCAGTCCCCGCGCCTGCCGCAGCGAAACCCCAATCAGCAAAACCGGAAGATACGGAAGTGTGGGAGCCGGTGCCCAGCGTGGTGACACCGAGCGACAGCAACACGGCGCCTCCGTCTGACGCGATCGTCCTGTTCGACGGCAAGAACCTCGACGAGTGGGTGTCGGCCCAGGACAAGGCTCCGGCCAAATGGATTGTTGCCGGCGGCGTACTTACCGTGAATAAGGCTGCCGGCAATATTGAAACCAGGCGGACCTATAGAAACTATCAGCTCCACATTGAGTGGAAAATTCCGGAGAACGTCACCGGCAGCGGTCAGGCGCGAGGTAATAGTGGCGTGTTTCTCGCCTCCACCGGTCCCGGCGATGCTGGATATGAGTTGCAGGTCCTCGATTCGTACAACAACAAAACTTACGTTAACGGCCAGGCCGCCAGCATCTACAAGCAGAGCGCTCCGCTGGTGAACGCGAACCGCAAACCGGGGGAGTGGCAAAGCTACGATGTGGTGTGGACCGCGCCGATTTTCAATGCCGATGGCTCGCTGAAGACTCCAGCCTATGTCACGGTCTTTTTCAACGGCGTGCTGGTGCAGAATCACTTTGAGTTGAAGGGCGAGACGCGATATATTGGCCAGCCTTTTTACAAGAAGTACGATGCCGCGCCCATTAAGCTCCAAGCGCACGGCGATCCGAGCGAGCCGATCAGTTTCCGGAATATCTGGGTTCGGGAACTCAATTAGCGCTCGGCGAAAAATCTGATCTTGTTCCCTTCAGCGGAGCCATCGGCTCTGCTGGCTAATGAAGGTCAAAGGCAAGCGGACAAGGGTGGCCGCTCCACACGAGCAGCGTCGTATGATAAGAAAATGGGATTCCCGCTCAAAATCTGCAGTGTCTGCGGAGAGCAGTTTGAACTGAAGCCGGACAAGCCGGGTTTCGCCAACCGCTGCCCGGAGTGCAGCACGGAAGAAGCAACCGCTCCCGGAAATCAGCGCCGCATGGACGCCGACGAGCGCAAGAGTCTGAGTGAGGCGAACGAGGCTCGGAGGCGGGCGATGCGCGATCTGCTGTACCGCAAAGATAGCTAGGAGGCGCCGGGCGAGCGCCCGAGCTTCGCACACTACGGAACCATGCACGCTCGAGCGCGATCAAGGAGCAACTGGCGCTCTCGTGCGTTGTGGGTAAGCGATGCGGCACGCTCAAACTCCGCCCGGGCTTCGCCAGGGCGATTTAGCTTCTTGAGAAGATCCCCGCGCACGCTTGGCAAGAGATGGTAGCTGTGGAGTGAGCCTTCCGCGGCCAGCGCATCGACGATCTCAAGCCCGGCCGCTGGACCGGAGGCCATCGCCACCGCGACCGCGCGATTCAGCTCGACGACGGGGGACGGCGTTATCCGGGCGAGTATCCCGTAAAACGCTACGATGCGAGGCCAGTCGGTTTGCTCCGGATTGCGTGCTCGGGCATGACAGGCGGCGATCTCGGCCTGCAATAAGTAAGGGCCTTGCGCGGCGCCCAACTTTTCGGCACGCACAAGCTCAGCGAGGCCGCGGCAGATCAGAAGTTGGTCCCAGTGCGCGCGGTTTTGATCGAACAGCAGGATGGGCTCTCCCGACGGGCCCACGCGCGCGCGGGAACGCGACGCCTGGATCTCCATGAGCGCGACCAGGCCGTGGACCTCCGGCTCCCGCGGCGCGAGTTCGGCCAGGATGCGCCCCAAACGGAGAGCATCTTCGCAGAGAGCAGGGCGCATCCAGTCGTCGCCTGTGGTCGCCGAATACCCCTCATTGAAGATGAGATAGATGACTTCAAGCACTGAAGACAGGCGGGCGGCGAGCTCGGACCCTCGCGGGACTTCGAAGGGGACGCGCTTTTCGGCAAGGGTGCGCTTGGCGCGGACGATGCGCTGAGCGATGGTCGGTTCGGGGACGAGAAATGCGCGTGCGATCTCATCGGTCGTCAGACCTCCGAGCAAGCGGAGTGTGAGCGCAACTCGCGCTTCGGTCGACAGCACCGGATGACAGGAGACGAAGACGAGGCGCAGCAGGTCGTCGCCAACATCATCATCGAGGGCGGCATCGAAATCCGGCACAATCTTCTCTTTGGTTGCGAGTTCGCGGCCGAGTTCCTCGTGCTTGCGCTCGAGCAGAGTATTGCGGCGGAAGTGATCGATGGCGCGATGCTTGGCCGCAGCCATAAGCCAGGCTCCCGGATTATCCGGGACGCCTGACTTGGGCCACTGTTCGAGTGCGGCGACGAGAGCATCCTGAGCGAGATCCTCGGCGATGCCTATGTCGCGCACCATTCGCGCGAGGCCGGCGATGAGCCTGGGCGACTCGATCCTCCAGACTGCGTCAATCGCCCGATGGGTATCGGTAGCCATTGCTACCGATCACATCATGCTTCAATCGGTGAGCGCAAGCCTAGAGGCTCTTTGTAAGGGCTGCCTATCAGGACGCTCCGTGCGGCCGAATCATGCCCCCTATTTCGCCGCCGTACCGGCCAGCTCCTTCATGTGTTGAGCGAAATCCTCCGGCCCGACTATCTGGCGAATCTCCAGCTCACCCTGCCATTCCGGCCAGTATTTCCGGTGAAGCTCCATGAAGCGCACGCCCGCGTCGATCGCCTCCTGCTTCGACTTCAGCTCAAACTGCGCATAGCCGCCGATTACCTCCTTGGCCTCAGTGAAAGGCCCGTCAGTCACGGTGAGCTTCCCGCCGGAAACACGTACGCGAGTGCTCTGCGCGGTCGGAGCAAGCCCGCCGTTCCCGAGCATCGTGCGGTCCTTAGTCACTTCTTCGGTGAGTATCGCCATGGCGTCCATTAATTCCTTGGACGGAGGGCCCTGGTTCTCACTGTGCTTGACCAACATCATGAATTTCATCGTCCCATCTCCTCTTGATTTCTGGTTTGCAAGCTGGGCGTTTCCGACAATTCGGTCGAATATGAAACCCAGCTCTATTAACACATCGAACAGGAGCCTACAAAATCGACATGAAATGAAACTATTTTTTCCTCGCGATCTGCTGGCTAACGCGCTTTTCCTGCTCCCTGAGTTCAGGTGTGAATTCCGGGCCAAAGTCGTCGGCTTCGAACACCTGGCGAATCTCAATCTCAGACTCGCCCTCGAAAGGATTTGGGCAACGCTTTACCCACTCGATCGCCTCTTCCATGGACCTTACCTGCCACAGCCAGAATCCGGCGATCAGTTCCTTAGTCTCAGCGAACGGCCCGTCGATTACGGTTCGCTTGGCTCCCGAGAAGTGGACGCGCTTGCCTTTCGAGGTAGGCTGGAGCCCTTCGGCAGCGAGCAGCACGCCGGCTTTCGCCAATTCTTCGTTAAACTTTCCCATTTCGGCAAGAAGCTTTTGCTTCGGCATGACACCTGCCTCCGAGCCCTGGTTGGCCTTGACGATCACCATGCATCGCATGTTTATGTCTCCTATTGAGTTTGAGATAGTCTGACCTCTATTTTAATGTCGAACGACGGGCCGTCAGACTCTGAAGTCCGTAGTTTGTTTTGGAAGCGCATTGAGTGTCGTCCCTGAAGACATCCGGCGACAATGCAGTTCCGGCTATGACGAGCAGCAGCGGCCAGCATGGTACCAACATGTGTCGAAGTAAACCCAACAGAAAGAGCCAGTGATCGGCGGCGTAGGCCTGCAAAACTCGCGGCGATGCCAGGATGGCGGCAGGCAAGATCCCCAGCGCGTGCCGGGAAACAGCGCCGGGGAGGTGGCTCAACTGAGATGCGGCCCGATTCAGGTTCTCATAGAAAATAAAAATACCAAGCACGACGAGGGCTGCTCCTGCGATTGATTTGGGACATCTGAATGTTTGCTGCATTGCCATCTTCTCCTCTTAGAGGCGCCTTTCGTTTTTCATTGCCTCTACTTACACGTCGAACGGGGGAACGCGAGATAGACATGAATCGCATATTTTTTCCGACGTATCAGCCAGAGCCTTCAGCGGGCAGTTAGCCTCTTCGGTTTCGCGGCGGTCCGCAAGCACTTAGAAGGTGAGTTGGTAATGCTGGAGTCAAAGGCAGCGGAGAGGAGTGTCCGCTTCCTACGAACTGTAGCCGGTCAATGAGGACATCCGAGCTTCGGCCGGCGCACGAGCGGTAGCGTTCATACCCAAGCCATCACTGCGCGAGTCTGCAGGAATCTTGCTGAACGCCGAAGCTTGACGCCCACTCCTACGGTGCTTCGATCAACTCCATCTTGCCGTCGCGGGTGCGGTGGAGGATCATTACCTTGCCTTTGGGATCGCGGAAGACGAAGACGTCGCGGTCGCGGAAGTGGGCCTCTTTGATGGCTTCTTCGAGGGTCATGGGACGCATGGCGACGGCTTCATCGGAGCGAACCAGGTGCACTTCAGTGGTTCTGGCCACAGGAGGATAACGATGCACGGCGACTGCGACGGCTGTCTTTTCCGTCAAGCCGACGGCGGTTCGCACGGCGTCGGCGTCTTGCGGGGAGTGGCCGTTCCACTTCTTTACTTCTTCGCTCTTGCGCGCCGAGCGCTTCTTGGATTGCCATTTCGTTTTGTATTTCACCGCCTGCTTTTCGAGGTGGTCGAGAGCCTGGCTGACGGCGATCGCCATGTCCTTGGCCTGAGCAAGGCCGACGATGGGGCCGTTGCGCGGGCTGATGGTGATTTCGGCTTTGTGGCGGTGCTTTTCGACCGTGAGGATCACCTTGGTTTCAAATCTGTCGCCGAGGATCTTGCGGATTTTCGTAAGGCCGGTTTCAACTTCTTTGCGGATGGTGGGAGTGATTTCGTAGTGCCTGCCGGTGTATTCCACGTTCACGAGCGGCCCTCCTTGAATTGTTGCTCGAAACAAACGAAGTCAGAAGTTAGAAGTCAGAATGCAGAAGAAGTAAGAGCAAAATCTTGAACACAGGGGACACAGAGGCCCACGGGGTAAATCCCTCCTCTTGACTTCTTACTTCTGCATTCTGTCTTCTCACTTCTGACTTCATTCTTTTACTCTGCGCTGATGGGTGCTGGGGATGCGCATGTCCTCCCGGTATTTGGCTACGGTGCGGCGAGTGACCTGAATGCCTTGCGATTGCAGGATGCGGGTGAGTTGCTCGTCGGTCAGCGGGCGGCCGGGGTCTTCTTCTTCGATCAGCTTCTTGACGCGGCGTTTGAGGATCAGCAGCGACGTGTTGCCGCCCTCGGGGCCCTGAACGCTTTCACTGAAGAAGTAGCGCAACTCGAATACGCCCTGCGGTGTGTGGGCGTATTTGCTGGCCACGGCTCGGCTCACGGTGGAAGGATGCACGCCGATTTCTTCGGCCACCTCCTTGATCATCATCGGTTTCAGTTGGTCGATGCCTTTTTCCAGGAAGTCCTGTTGGCGGGCGACGATACAGTAACAGACTTTCGTGATGGTTTGCTTGCGCTGCTCGATATTCTTGATGAGCTGGATGGCGCTCTTGTAGCGCTCCTTCACATAGTCGCGAGTATTTTTGTCGTTGGTTTCGCGGGTGACAAGTTTTTTATAAGCAGGGTTGAGGCGTAGTTGCGGCAGGTCATCATCGTTCATCAGGACCAGCCACTCGTCTCCGTGCTTGATGAAGGCGACATCGGGTTCGATGAGGCGGGCCTGGACTTTGTTGTATTGCAGGCCGGGGCGGGGATCGAGGGTGCGGATGTAGTCGATGGCTTGCTGCACGGCGTCGGCGGGGCGGCCGATTGCTTTGGCGATTTCTTTGTGCTGCTTGCCTTGCAGAGAGCGCAGGTGCTGATCGACGACGGCGATGGCATCCTGCAGGACTTGCGCGGTGCCGTTGCCGTTTTTGTTTTGCGCGAGCTGTTGCTGGTGATAGCGCAACTGGGTGAGCAGGCATTCGCGCAGGGTGCGGCACCCCACGCCTGGAGGATCGAGCTGGCGCATTACTTCGAGGGCCTCTTGGAGATCGGCCGCCGTGAAGTTTGATTTCTGAACCGGACGCGGCGCCGCTACTGGCACGGCTTCGGGCGCGGGCGCGGCGGCGGCAGCGGCGGAATCTCCATTGCGGGAGCCAAAAGAGGTTTCGGCAGGCGAGGTTGCGGTCCGATTGTCCGCTTTGGCGAAAACATTCTCAGCAACCGCATTGGCGGCGGAAAATTCAGAGGCATTCGCCGCCGCGCCGATAAGGTCGTTCAAATCGGCTCCCGAAACGTCAGGCAATGCCTCTTCAGACGCCGCTTCGTCGGAGATCGGGTCGGGGAGCAGAGGATCGTCCTGTCCCAAGCCCAGCGCGGCGGCTTCGCTGACAATGTCTCTGGCGGCGGCCGCGTCCGCTTCGGGAGGCGCGGGTGGGGCGACGCCCAACATCTCTTCGTCGCTGGCGATCAGGTAGCCATCTTCGTTCAGGTTACCGACAATCTGCTCGGCAGCTTCGCGAACTTCGCGCCGCAGGCTCAGCGCGCCCAGTTGCCAGGCCAGGTGATCGGTGAGATTGGTAGGCTTGGAGAGGAAGTTTTCAAACGACGGGCGCTCGATGTCTTCCATCTCCCCACGGGTGCGATAGCCGGGATCAAGATAGTCCTGAAAGAAGGACCCAAAATCGATTTCCTCAAACGGATCTTTTTTCTCAGCGGTGATGGGGGCTTCATCGGTGGACGTCTTGGCCGTAAGTCGGTCGCGATCTTCTTCTTTGCGGCCGACCTCGTCGATCAACGGGACCGAATCTTCGAGCTCTTCAAGAACCGGGTTCTCCACCATCTCGGCGTTGATCATGTCCTTAAGTTCGAGCTTGTTAAGCGCGAGGACAGACACCATCTGCACCAGACCCGGGGTGAGGATCTGGCGCTGCGACAGCTTGACGCTCAGTTTGTGCTGTAAGAGGACCATAAAAGTCAGTGGTCAGTGGTCAGTGGTCAGTACTGAACACTGACCACTGGCCACTGCCTTTTCACACCAGCGAGAAGCTCTCTCCCAGATACACCCTTCTCACTTCCGGATCGCTGGCCAACTGTTCAGGCTGGCCGTGACGGAAGATTCTGCCGTCGTCGATGATGTAGGCGCGGTCGGTTACCGACAATGTTTCGCGCACGTTGTGATCCGTGATCAACACTCCGATGCCGCTGGCCCGCAGGCCACTGATAATCTTCTGCAAATCGAGAACCGCAATGGGATCGATCCCGGAAAAAGGTTCGTCGAGCAAAATGAAGGTTGGACTGATGCACAGGCAGCGGGCGATTTCCACGCGCCGGCGCTCGCCGCCGGAAAGCGCGTAGCCACGATTCTGCCGAATGTGCTCCAAGCCAAGTTCATCGATAAATTTCTCCATCTTTTCGCGGCGCTCATGCCAGGACATAGGTTGCGCCTCCAGCACCGCCAGGATGTTTTCTTCCACCGTGAGTTTGCGAAAAACCGAAGCTTCTTGAGGGAGATAGCTAATGCCATACTGGCGCGCCCGCAGATACATGGGAACATCAGTAATGTCCTGACCGTCGTACAACACGCGGCCAGTATCGGGAGGGATCAGGCCAACGATGGCGTAGAAAGTTGTTGTCTTGCCAGCGCCGTTCGGGCCGAGTAAACCTACAACTTCGCCCTGCTCGACGCGCAGGCTGACACCATTTACAACGCGGCGGCCACGATACGACTTGCCAATCTCATCGGTGGCTAGGGTACGCATTTATCTTGCCATTTGTCTTCTTATTTGGCCACTCGCGTTTGAGTTACCACAGGAGTACTTGCTTCGCCTTCAACGAGCACCCTATCATCGCCCCTAAAGAAAGTCAACGAAACCCCGGTAATCTTGCCCCGTTCGGCATCAAAAATGCTAGGGGGCCCGCCGGTCAGGACAAATCTGTCGTCTGCGGACGTGTAAACCAGGGTCTGGCCCTCGGCTCGACGGCTTGGTTGTTGGACGATCACAGTGCCTTGCGCCACCATGTGATCCAGCCGTCCCGGGCCCGCAAGTAATTGATTGCTTGAGGCTTGGCTTCTGGGCACCAGGTAGACATTCATGGTGCTGGAGGAAGCGGTAAAGCCAGTGCCCTTGGCTACCACGCCTCCTTCGTAGTGAACGAGGCTCTCTGAGTCGGCATAGGTGAGGCGGGCCGAGGTGATGGTCACGGGGCTGCTCTGACCGGGTTTTTCCTCAGATTTTGACTTCTTTTTGCTTTCCTCTCGGCTCTGAGACTGACCCTGAGGCCTCTCCGCCTGAGTCAGTTTGGATTGGACCAGTACCGTAGAGACAGGTTGCGCGACAGTACCCTGGGCGACCAGCGAACGACGATCCCGGTCGAACTGGATCGATGGAGCCTCGACAATGTTCGCGTCTTGCCACAAGCGTGCATCGCCCCGGTAAAGGGCAACGGCGGGAGAATTGTGTGCCGTCATCTTAGCTGCAGTCACGTGAATGGGAGAAGAAGAGGCGAGGAGCGCGCCGGTCGGTTGCTCCTTGAGTTCGTTGTAGGTGGTCTTCACACCTCCGTCGGCCAAGGCGTCGTCGGTAGTGCGATCGATGCGGATTGTCTTCGCGGTTGTGACCATGCCGCCCTCAGCGACGCGCGGGCTGCCGGTGAGGACCAGGATACGGTCGGCGGGAGTGTAAAGCGCCTTCTCTGCCCAGGCTTGCGTGCGTTTGTTGGGAGCCTGACCGTCACTATAAGCGACGCTCCCCTGCTGGACGATGGACGCTATCCCTCCGTGCGGGAGAAACGTAGCATCGAGCGTTTCACTGGTGCTTACGCGCTCGGGCGAGCCCGGAGCACGATCCACAATCTTCGCATCGGGCGCGCCATGGATCGAGGTCAGGCGGCTTGAGCCTTCCGGAGTCGCGGCAAACTTCGCGTCGAAGCGGCCGGCAGTGATCACAGTCTGCGGGGCCGATTGATCCTTCGCCGGAGTCGAGGTCTGAGCCGGTGCGATCGAAATCTTCGCTGCTCCGGCGGTTTTGGCGTGGTCCAGGCGGTGCCCGTCGGCGATGAAGAAGTCGATAACTGGCGAGGTGATGTCGAAATCCTGGGTCTCAGAGGAATGCTGCGAGGTATTTGCCGTAGATGCGCTGGTGGGGGCAGCATGTTGCGCCAGGCGGACGCCATCGGCCGCGTGCACTTTCTGAAGCTGGTTCATGCCCGCAAAATCCAGGACCGCTCGTCCAGCATCGCCCTGCATCGGCTGCGATCCGACGCGCTCGATGTGGACCTTGCCGGTTAGTGTGGCCGTGCGCAGCAGGTCTTGCTTGCCGGTGAGCAAGAGTTCGGCTCGATCGGCGCGGGCGCGAGTACGTTCAGCCTCTGGTCCCGCCGATTCCGCGTTCACATTTCCGGTGGCCAGAACGCGCTCGACATCGTTGCCGGACCCCAGAAAAAATGAGGCCTGTTCCGCTTGCAAGGTTCCGGTCGCACGCTCCAATCGGGGATGGTCGAGCAGGATTACACGAGGATCGCGCGTGATTGTGCCATGGGTTGCGAAGAGGCTGGCGGCATCCTGACCGCCCAGGGTCACATGAATCTGCGACACGAACGTGAGCGTGTTGCTCTTGCCGGAGTACTGCACTCCCACAGCCCATCCGCTGGCTTGCGGCGTGCGGAAATCCACACGGGCACTGGTGGAAGCATCGCCGCTGTTCTGGTTGAAGACCAGGTCTCTGGTCTTGAGATGGATGGGGTTCTTAAGTTCCTTGGGAGTGCTCTGGTCGGGCCCAGTCAAGCCCGTCGGGTTGGCCTCGAGATCGATCTGCACTTCACCGCTCGCCGTAACGTTGCCCGAGGCCTTGTCGTAGGTAAAATCGTCGCCATAAATCTGGTCGAAGCGGGAAGAATCGCGGCCATAGAGAACAATGCTGACGTTGTGCAGTTCGGCCCGGCCGTTCAGCTTGAACTGCTTGAGATCACTGGCCTCGATGGTGAATAAAGTTCGCTTGCCGTCGGACTTGGAGAACTGAAAGCCGTTCGCGGTCTGCTTGATGTCGAAGCCAATCTTGTTGGGAAGTTCTTTCAGAACATTGCGCAGGCGCATGCGGGCATAGAAATACGTTCCCGCCACCATCGCTATGAATAGCACAGCGATTGCGGCCAGCCAGCGGCGGAGGCGGTAGATGGGGAGCGGCATCGCAAGTTCAGTCTAATCGAAGTGGCCCGCGGGTCAGTGGCTGCCTGGCTAGGACTCAGCCACCCTATTCCGAAGTTCGCTATTCTCACAAATATGATCACCGCGGAAATTGGATAGAGCAAGCAATTTCATATCGCTCTAGTCCCGACGGTGCATTTCAGGCATCAACCGTGATTACGCGGATGTTGACGTACTACTGATTGCATCGAAAACCGGCCGCATCTTGGAGCATAGGGCACTCGCCTGACCTCTAACTGATGTAACGTATCAATTCTCTTAACCTGGACGGACGGGCATCGCTGCTTTAGACAGCGGGCCCTTGAAATCCCGAAGGGAAAGTTCCAGTCCACCGAAGTCGGGGTGGTCGTTGAGGCCGACGGTGAAGGCGACGTCGATGGCGTCGCCGGGCCAGAAGCGGCGTCGCTCAGCGAGCCTAGCTGAGTGTTACTTGAACGGTATTTCCACCTCGAAATAACTGCCGGGCGTCGCGGCGTTCACGGCAATGGCTATCCTCCGAACGTAGCGTTGCACGATACGCCATTGCGAATTTCCAAGCACTACAATCGCAATTGCGCGGGTCTTCAGGTTCTGCTGCGCTGTTATGTTCTTGTCAGTCGTCAAGAGCACTTCGAATCCGGATTCCTCGGCGGCTTTCAGCAGTTCACCGTTAACCAGCCTGTCCCATCCGAGATCCTTCGCTTGGGTGACGGTGTGGCCTTCCAGGAACGGGATAAGCGGCGCGGGCGTACCCTGATCAAAGAGAATGCGCATCGGCGGAAGGCAGCGAATGTCGGGCGGGCGGGGGGGCTTCAAGACTCCGGGCCGCAAAGTCGAGCACGGCAACAATTTGTTCCCGCGTCACGCCGAACCACTCCATGATTTCCTCGATACTGGCGCCGGATTCGAGGTTCTCGAAGACAGTGGAGACCGGCATGCGAGTATCCTTAAACACCCACGCGCCGCTGCGCTTGCCGGGGACGCTTTCCACGGCGGGACATTGTGACCAATCGAGACTTCCCATTTTCTAACGCTCCTCTCAGGGGCGGGCCGCGCTTTTTTCACGGAAGTGGGCAATGACTTCGCCGCCAGAGACAGGCTTTACCTTGCCGCTCTTCAGGTCTCCATAGCGGCTGTTGAGCATCTCGCGCGTCTGGCTTAGTTCTTCGAAATACCCGGCCACGGCGTCCTCAACCAGTTCTTCGGGACCGCGTCCCGTTTCTGCAACCCAGCGGTCGATCTTCGCCTGAATGGCCGGATTATTGACGTGCACTTCCATGCCTTCAAGATACTGAAAAACAAGCACTGGGGCAACGCCAAAGAAAGCAACGCTCTCGGCCGACAATTTCCTTGACTTCGATTCCCAAACCTGAGACCCTATCTCTATGCGCATTATATCTTTGACAATTGAATAGCATGCAGATATAAGTCCTGTGAATCGAATATTTTGCGGGCCGAGAGCTCGAATTCATTGGCATTTGCCCACACGAAGCGACCTAAGTCATTTGAATGTAATATTTTACGGACAAGCCGTTTGTTTTCAATATTTTAGCCAGATCTCGCCAAATCGGTAAATATATACTTGACACACGCGACGAAAAAGCGTACATTTATGACATGAAGCCGCCACGCACACTCCAAGAAGCCATCGTTTACTTCTCTGATCCTGATCGCGCCTTTGATTACGCCGTGAAACTCCGCTGGCCGGACGGCAAGATCATTTGTCCGCGATGCAGTTCTGAGTCGAACTATCACATTCGGCGCAAGACGAAAAAGGGAACGGCGCGGCTCTGGCTCTGCCGGGGCTGCAACAAGCAGTTCACGCTCAAAGTGAACACGATCTTTGAGGATTCGCCCATCGGCCTCGATAAGTGGATGACCGGATTCTGGATGCTGGTCAACTGCAAGAACGGAGTGTCCAGCATGGAACTTCACCGCACGCTTGGGATTACGCAAAAGTCGGCATGGTTCATGCTGCAACGGCTTCGCACCGCGCTTCACAATCGGACGTTTGGTTTTACCTCGAAACTTGGTGGCCCTGACTCGGAGATTGAGACGGACGAAACCTTCATCGGCGGAGTTACCAAAAACATGCACGCAAGCCGCCGTGCCAAAGTCGAAGGCGCTGGCCCCTATCAGAACAAGACTATCGTGCAAGGAATTCTTGACCGCAATCTCCGTCAAGTTCGAGCCAACGTTGTGCCGAACGTTACGCGGGAAACATTGCAGAGCCTCATTCTTAAGAACGTGAAGTACGGCTCTAAGGTCTATACCGATGAAGCCGTTGCGTACTCTGCCGGAATGGATTGGCGCTTCGTGCATGAAGTAGTCAACAAGTCCGAGACTTACGTCCGTGGCCGCGTGCATGTGAACGGCATGGAAAATTTCTGGTCGCTTCTCAAGCGCGGACTCAAGGGAACTTACGTTGCTGTTGAACCTTTTCATTTGTTCCGCTATATCGACGAACAAGTGTTCCGTTACAACAACCGCAAGGACGGCGAAAATAAAGTTTCTGACTCTACTCGGTTCACTCGTGCTATGAGCCAAGTTGCTGGACGCCGTTTAACCTACAGCGAACTGACAGGTAAAGACGGATCGCCGCGCCACGAAACGACAGGGACGGGGCAAGCGCCAAAATACGTTCCCTTCTAGTCCCTGTCGGAGCGTTTGGATTTGCGCGAACTAGCAGCTTTTTTGGGCTGCTTTTTCGTTTGCAAAACCGCACTCTTGGGAACCTTAAACAGTGCTATCATTCCGCGTTTGAAGTTCTCCAGTGCTTCCGGGCCTTCCTTGTATTCAGCTTGCTTCATGGAGTAATTATGCGCCTCTTCGCGGCATTCGCCCTAGCGTCTTTACTGAGCCTTCCTCTTTCATCTAGTGGTGCTCAAGATAAGAGCAAACCCGAAAGCCAACAAAGGGAAGCCGAGCGTCAACCATCCAATCCAGCGCCAGCGCCAGCGCCAACCGCTCCCACGGTCGAAATAAATATCGGCACTCCGTCTAGCACAGGGGTAAGCGAGACACACAAAGAAAACCCCCGCGCCGAAGCGAGACCATTTATTACTGGTGGGGAGGGAATCATTGCCGTCATAACCGCCATTTATGCCTCGATTTCCTATTTCAGCCTTCGAGCTATCAAGCGACAGGCGCTTAGTGCTGAAGCTCAACTTGCGGCGGAGTCGCCTTGGATCATGGTAAATATTGAATACTCGCCAGGGATGAAAGGCAGGTTCCTCGGAACGAGCAAAGTGCGCGACGAACCCGAAACGCATCACACCGACTTCATATTCCGCTTTGACTGTATCAATCACGGCAGAACGCCAGCCCTGATAACAGAAAAGCGGGCTACTCTGAAAATCATCCCTAAGAACAGTCTGCCGCCGAAACCCGACCTCAAAGCCACGGAAGTATTCGATGATCGCGCCGAACCTTTGGCCGCCGGGAAGGAGTCGCTCACCAAGAGAGACGAACATTTTTCCGCTCCCGGCTATCAAGGTTTGGATGAGTGGGTTGTGCTTTATGGGGTCGTTCGGTATCGGGATGTTTTTGGACGAGATCGCCAAACTACTTTCGGATATGAGGTTACTCTCGGAGAAAAGATTGAGCGACTTCCCGGCTCTTATTGGAAGTACAACGAAAACACCTAGGCGGGCTACCGCCAGCCCTGTCACGGCAATTCCAAGCATGACGCATAGGACAATGTGCGTCAAGTATATATTAGCCGCCAAATCAAATAGCCCGCAACCTGCTGATTCCAGAGATTTTATCTCGAAGGTATCAGTTTTATTTTTGATCTGGATCGACGGGCGGGGCCGGTACACCGAGCGGACCCCTGAAGTCGCGCAGCGACAGTTCCAAACCTCCGAAGTCGGGGTGGTCGTTGTGGCCGATGGTGAAGGCGATGTCGATGGCGTCGCCGGCCAGCAGCGGAGATCGCTGAAGGCGTTCCGCCATGTGCCAGCCCAGGGCGTCAAAGACAGGGCTCAGTTTTCGGGTCTCAGTTCTCAATTGAAAACCTTTGGCGTCGGCTTTTTCGGCGCGGGTTATGGTTGCGCCATCGGGATGGCAGCGCGGCGTGGTGAGGATCGCGACCGCTAAGAGTTCTTCTTTGCCGCGGTCTTCTTCAGCGGCGACGTCAGAAGAGAATTGGTAACTCATCTCCTCACCCGCCTTCAGCTTCAGCTTAATGTGTTTGTCCTTCAGAATTTTGGGCGGAGCGATCAAACGCACGCCGCGCGCTGAAAATGCAGGCTCGTGATTACCCGCTCCGTACGGCTCGAGCAGTTGCAAGGCCTGATATAGTCCGGGAGAAATTTCGTCGAGATCGAGTTCGGCTTCGACATCCAGCACCGGATCGAAATCCGCCAGCGTCAGGCGCGTTCGCGCGAACGCGTCCAGTTCCCTTCGCAGTTGAGTCACGTTGGCCGACGGCATGGCGAATCCGCAAGCGTGCGAGTGTCCTCCGTAGCGTGTGAAAAGACTGTGCGATGCCTCGACCGCCTCGAGCAGATGAAAGGGACGAATGGAACGGCCGGAACCGAAGGCCTCTTCACCTTCGCGCGAGATGACGAGCGCGGGCCGGTGGTAGCGCTCGACCACGCGCGTGGCAGCAATACCAATGACGCCACGGTGCCAGCCTTCGCCGTCGACCACGATGCAGTAGGCTTCGCGCAGCGCGGGATCGCCGCTGATGCGCTCTTCGATAGAGCGCAAAATACGGCGCTCTTCTTCCTGCCGCTCGGCATTGAGGCGGTCGAGCTTCCCGGCCAAAAGACGGGCTCGATCCGCATCTTTCGCGCTGAATAGATCGATCACGTCGCG
Source organism: Candidatus Acidiferrum sp. (assembly GCA_035568115.1). GTDB lineage: Bacteria > Acidobacteriota > Terriglobia > Terriglobales > Acidobacteriaceae > Sulfotelmatobacter. The sequence goes on along the minus strand of DATMOP010000013.1, from coordinate 94,684 downwards.
GGCAATGTCCATGCGGCCGGCAGCGTTGATGCGCGGCGCAATACGGAACGCAACCTCGGTGGAGGTGGGCGGACGCTTGTGGGAAATCTGCGCCACTTCGAGCAGCGCCTTCAATCCCGGGTTCACCGCCTGGCGCAGTTCATCGAGGCCAATCTTGGCAAACAGCCGATTCTCGCCGGTCAGCGGCACGGAGTCGGCAATGGTCGCAATGGCCACAACTTTCATGAACGAACGCAACATGCGCGCCTGATCTTTTTCGTCGAGGCGGCGCTGCATCAATCCCTGCGCGACTTTGAACGCCACGCCGGCACCGCAAAGTTGCTTGTAGGGATACCCGCATCCAGCCTGATTCGGATTCACCACCGCCAGCGCCCTGGGCACGCCATCCGGCCCGGGCAAGTGATGATCTGTAACGATAAGATCCACGCCCAAGCGCTGCGCAGTCGCCGCCGGCGCAAAGGCGCGAATGCCCATATCCACGCTGATGATGAGGCGAATTCCCGCGGCAGCGGCGTTCTCGATCACGTCATCGCGAAGATCGTAGCCTTCACGAATCCGATGCGGAACGTGGAAGTCGGCCGCTCCCCCGCAGAGTTCGATTGCGGTTTTGAGAATGATGACCGCCATCGTGCCATCAACGTCGTAGTCGCCGTAGATCAGGATGGGCTCTTTGTGTTCAATGGCCGCGTCGATACGGTCGACGGCAGCGCACAGGCCAGTCATCTCCGCAGGTGCGTGCAGGTGAGTGATAGACGGGATCAGAAAGCGGGCAGCGTCGTCGGCCTCAGTCAGACCGCGGCGGACAAGCAAGCGCGCCAGCGTATGAAGAGGGCTGCCCGGCCCGGTGGCACTCCTCGCACGATTCGAAATTGGAAGATCCGGTAAATCGCGGAGAGCCGCAGCCAGGGCCTGCACCCGACCTGGATCCTCAGCCGCCAATTCCCAGCGCACGGCTAGTTCTCGTCGTCCTGGTCTGGTTCATCGATGGGGATGCCGCCAAAATCTTCCGACACTTCCAGCAGGCGCTGGTAGCGGTCGTACCAATCGGTGCTGACTTCGCACAGGAACATTGATCCCTGATAGGCCCAGCCCAATTGCAGAAACCCGACCTTGCCAGTATGAGCACGGAGCCAACGCGCATCTTCCACGTCGTCACCGTCGGAGAACTCGGAGTGGTTCAGGCGCTCCACCAGTTCGTCCAGTTCCTCGCGTTCCATCTTCCAGGAATGCATCGTCAAGAAGGGAGCGCCAGCGCTCTTGGCCAGTTCGACGAAGTCCTTCCAGCCATCGGGATTCGTCCCCATCTCCCACATGACACACTGCACCTCGTCATAATCCACATAGCCGTGGAAACGGCTCATGCCATGGCCTTCGATGAAGGCGATCATGTCATCTTTAATGATGGTTAAATCTTCTGGCGTGGGCGACATAGCAGATCTCTGCAAAAGCATTGTATGACGTTTGCCCATGAACCTGCCAGCGCTGGTCTCTTTTCCTCGCTCCATTTAGAATCTTCTGTCGCGCTTTCATCCGCATCGATTAAGAGGAGCACCGCCTTGATTCCGCGTTACACCCGCCCGGAAATGGGCCGCATCTGGAGCGACGAAAACCGTTTCCGCACCTGGCTGGCCGTGGAAGTTGCCGCCACAGAGACTCTGGCTGAGGCGGGAATGGTGCCGAAAGAGGCGGCGAGGGCGATCCGCGAGCGCGCGGATTTCAGCGTGGAGCGCATCCACGAGATCGAAGCCGAGGTGCGCCACGATGTGATCGCCTTCACCACGGCGGTAGCCGAGATTGTGGGTCCGGACGCGCGCTGGTTTCACTACGGGCTGACCTCGAACGACGTGGTCGATACGGCGCAGGCGTTGCTCATCAAACAAGCGTCCGCGCTGATCGCGCAGGATCTGGAACGGCTGGCGGAAGTGCTGGAACGCCGCGCGTGGGAGTTCAAAGACACCCCTATGGTTGGGCGTACGCACGGCATCCATGCCGAGCCCATCACGTTCGGATTTAAGCTGGCCAATTGGTATTCGGAGACGCAACGCAACATTGCGCGCTTCACGGCTGCGGCCGAGGATATGCGCGTCGGGAAGTTTTCCGGAGCAGTTGGAATCTTCGCTCATCTGACACCGGAGCTCGAAGAAAAGATTTGCGCGCGCCTGGGTCTGAGAGCGGCAGCGGTTTCATCGCAGGTGATTCAGCGCGACCGGCATGCGCATTACCTGGCGACACTGGCGGTCATTGCATCAACGCTAGACAAGATCGCTACGGAAGTTCGGCACCTGCAGCGCACCGAGGTGCGCGAGGCCGAGGAGTTTTTCAGCGAAAAGCAGAAGGGTTCCTCCGCCATGCCGCATAAGCGGAATCCAGTGACCTGCGAGCAGATCAGCGGTCTGGCGCGGGTAGTACGCGGCAACGCCCAGGCAGGATTCGAGAACGTTGCCTTATGGCACGAGCGCGACATTTCGCACTCTTCCGCGGAGCGCGTAATTCTTCCGGATTCAACCACGCTGCTGGACTACCTGCTCAACAAGACCAGCAATCTGATCGAGACCATGTTTGTGTATCCCGAACGCATGCGGGCCAATCTGGAGAGCACGAGCGGACTGATTTTCAGCGGGCAGTTGCTGCTCGATCTGGTGGAACACGGGGTCTCCAGGGAAGAAGCCTACCGGGCGGTACAGACCCATGCCATGCGTGCGTGGAAAGAGGGACTGGATTTCAAACAGCTAGTACTGGCCGATAAAGAGATTACGGGAAAAGTTCCCCGCAAGCAGATCGAGTACGCCTTCGACCTGTCGCGCCAGTTGCGGAACGTGGACAAGATATTTGCCCGCGTCTTCGGGAACAGCGGTACGATTGGCGCAAAAGCAGTTCGCCGCAACAAGTCTCGCAAGATCAAAGCACACTGATCCGACGAGTAATGATCGGCCACTTAACTAACCCCTTCTGACCCGGAAAGTTGCGGCCCTTAATCTTCGCCGCACGGCCTGCCTGCGTGCATCTTCCATTCCCACCCTCGCATCGAATCATTTAACCAGGTAGTTAGATCGTAAAGTTTCGTCAATTGGGTCGGAGGTGACCTTTATGACATCGGTTGCAAAGGAAGGCTTGCTGAAAACTGCGGGTTCGCTGCTGGCCACGGGACTGTTGAGCGTGATGCTTTTCGCCCAGACCCCGGCTGCGGCTCGCTATGACAATCAAATTCAAACCACGATCACGCACAGGCTTGCGGCGAAAGATCACTTGCGCGGCGTGCAATCGAGCGTGGAAGACGGCATCGTAACCCTGACTGGCACCGTCGATCTTTATCAACGCAAATTGGACGCCGCCAAGCTCGCTCGAAAAACCGCGAGCGTGCAGGGCGTACGCAACCTGATCACGGTGGCGGGACCGAACGTTCCCGACGAGCAACTTGAGCAGAAACTGGCCAGGAAGCTCACCTACGTGCGGGTTGGCTACGACAATACATTCGACTACTTCGCGCTTGGCGTGAAGGACGGCGTAGTTACGGTGGAGGGTCAGGATCGAACTGGCGTGGGCCGCGACGAAGCCTTGGCTGATATCGCGAACATGCCCGGAGTGAAGGATGTGGTCGCAAACATTTCCGTCGAGCCCACGTCGATCTTTGACGACGGAATCCGCGTGCGCACGGCGCGTGCCATCTATCGCGATCCGGTGCTGAGCAAGTACGCGACAGATCCGGCGCGTTCGATCCGCATTATCGTGGCCAACGGGCACGTGACGCTGTACGGTTCTGTGGATAGCCCCATGGACAAGCAGATCGCGGGAATGCGGGCCAGCCAGGTCTTCGGTGCCTTCAGCGTGGAGAACAAGCTGGTGGTGGAAAAGAATTCCTGACAATCCCGGATGTAGTGCGGTTTCATCTGGACAGTTGGAGCGCGGCGCAAGCCGCGCTCTTTTTCTTTGTCATAGCCGGTTGATCAGCGACGCCACATACCCGGCGCCGAATCCATTGTCGATGTTCACCACGCTAACGTTGGACGCGCAGGAATTCAGCATTCCCAGCAGCGCCGTTAGCCCCTTGAACGACGCGCCGTAGCCAACGCTGGTGGGCACCGCAATCACCGGGACGCCGACAAGGCCTCCTACCACGCTGGGGAGCGCGCCTTCCATGCCAGCGCAGACAATGACGACCCGTGCCTTCGTCAATGCCTCGCGATTCGCCAGCAGGCGGTGAATTCCCGCGACGCCCACGTCGTAAAAGTGCTCGACCTCGTTACCCATGAGTTCGGCGGTTACGACTGCCTCTTCCGCGACCGGGATGTCGCTGGTTCCCGCCGAAACCACGGCGATCGTTCCTTTGCCGTGGGTGTGCGGGTCGCGCTGCAACACGATCGCCCGCGCCAGTTCACGATATTCGGCGGCACGTACTTTCTTTTTGACCGCGGCAAACTGCTTCTTGTCAGCATGCGTGGCCAGAACGTTGCCCCCATGCTTCGCCAGACGCGCGAAAATCTTCGCCACTTGCAACGGGGTCTTGCGCTCGCCGAAGATCACTTCGGGCATGCCCGCCCGCAGAGAGCGATGGTGGTCCACCTTGGCAAAGCCAAGGTCTTCGAACGGCAAATGACGCAGGCGGTCGACGGCGTCGTCGGGTGCGACTTTGCCCTGGCGTACTTGCTCGAAAAGTTTGCGGATGGATTCGGCGTTCACGGCGGCAGTCAGCAATCAGCGCTCTTCATTCAGTCAAGTCTAGATTAGCATTCGCGGTGGGATCGCCGCGTGGACTGCTCCGGCTACTTTGATGCGGAGCGAAGTCTGGCAATCACGGCAGTACAGACCTTACGGGCCAAACCGGGCTTGTCGAGATGCGCGAGAAACAAACGGCGCAAGCCCCTCGGCTTCACCTTGCCAGCAAGGTAAACTTTGTAGATCTGGCTTCCGATGCGATACCCCCAATCCTGCGCGCTGGATTCAAGCTTCTCGACATCGGCTCGGATGGCGGCTAGCGCAGCTTTTTCAACCGCGGCGCGCGACAATGCGGCTGAATCCTCGGCGGGCGCTGGCCTTGAAGGATAGAGCACCCGCGAACCGAAGTAAGCCACGGCATGTTCGATCACTCGCGCATAGAAAGCGTCGAGAGGAAGGGCTGTGCTTGTTTCCTCCTGCAGACCGTTGCCGTCGACGCCGCGACCATTCAGGCACTGAGGCAAACCGCGGCAGGCATGATGCAGAAAACGGGTCGCATCTTCTGCAGCGTGCATCATTTGAAATTCGCGAATGTGGAACGCATTGACCAGCGGAAGATACGCGCTGCCGCGTTCTTCCACGATTGCCAGCATGGTTTCCAGTTGCGGCTCGCTGATGCCTTTGCGCGAGAGCAGCCGGCGCAGCATGGCATCCGACGAGTGGCCGTGCACCTCAGGCAGCATATCGACCAGAAACTTTGGCTGCGTGCCATTGTGCGGCGAGTAACGGTTGATTTCGAGAAAGCTGGCCAGGCTGTCGATCAGGTTGTAGATTGTCGGCGCGAAGTCGGGGCCGCTGTCGCAGCGGCTCCACTGGTCGAGACACAAGCGGTAGCTTTCATACTTCTCGAGGGGCGTGGCATTGAAGACGCACAGCACGTTCTCATTCACGCGCACCGCCTCGACCTTGTCGGCACGCTCGCCGGCGGCGTGCCAGTACAGAGCGTCCACATTCTGCAATACGGTGAGCACTTGGGCGCCGGGCATTTGCTGGTGTAGCACGCGCGGCAGATGCTCCGGAGCAAGATGCGACTCGCCGAACAGCACGAAGATCACCGCTTCGGGATGACGCTCGCGAATTTCTGCAAGCTTGGCCGCGGCGTGACGATCGCGCGCTCCAATTTTCCGCAGACTTTCGCGGGGCATGCAATCGAGGCCAAAGATGGCCTCGCCGTGGTCGCGAGCCGCAACCAACAATTCATGGAACGGCGTCCAATCGTATCCCCAGTCGAGATCGAAGCGGATGCGCTGGCGAAGTTCGCTCTCGTCAATTTCGCGTCGCCACCATTCTTCGAGGATGTGCTGATCGCGAGCAAAGATGGTTTCCACTCCGAGGACGACTGGACGATCTCCAGCCAAAGCCCGTTGTTCGAGGAGCGATGCCGCATAGCGCTGCGCGACGGGGAGAGCATGGTAGTCGCCGATCAGAACCACATCGGCGGCGTGCAGAGCATTCTGCATCTGTTGCGAGTCGAGAACAGAATCGTAGCTGCGGAAGGCCTGATTGAACTCACGCAGATATTTGCGGCGACTATGCGAATCCTGGGCGCGGATTTCGCGCTCCACTCCCGCCAGCGCATGAAGTTGCGCTGCGCTGCGGCGGAATCGCAAATTGACCGCGGATGCCATATTCAGTTCTCAGGTTCCTTACCTTGACTTCGACAGCTCGGCATACCTATGCTCCAACTCGGGGCCACACTCGCGTCGGCTCGCCGGAGGCGCTTTGCCGAATCCGCCGCAGAATCTGACCATCGCCACCACTGGCGCCAGTGGGTCGGTGTTTCTGCGGCAACTTCTGCTCGCGGTCGAGCGCGATGCACGCGTTCAGACCGTGAACTTCATCGCTTCCGACTCCGGCCTGCGCGTACTGGCCGAAGAACTCGGCATCCGGGGCCGCGCGAATCTTGTCCGCCAGATTCTCGCCGGAGAAAAGACGAAACCCTCAGCTCGCGTAGCCTCGAACACCTCGTCCAAAACCAAAATCAAGGAGCAAGCAAACGCCGACATCGGAGCCAACGTGGCCAGCGGTTCTTACCCCACCAATGCCATGATCGTGCTCCCGTGCAGCGTGGGCACATTGGCCCGCATCGCTAACGGCGTCGCCTCGCATCTGATCGAGCGCGCCGCCGACGTCTGCCTCAAAGAGAGGCGTCCGCTGGTGCTGTGCGTACGTGAAACGCCGCTCAACAAAATCCACATCCGCAACATGTACCGGGCCGCCGATGCCGGGGCGACCATCTTTCCGCTGATTCCGGCTTACTATTACCGGCCTGCTGGTTTAGATGATCTGGCCCGCGAATTTGCCTACCGGGTCCTGGCCCATCTGGGTTTGCCGCAGTCCGATGCTTTCCGCTGGAAGGGCTGAACTATCAGCGACTTACCCGCCTACATTCAAAAGTCTTCGACCTAGGGGAAGATCGGACTCAGATTGAGTAGCATCCTAAGTGTAGGCATTCAGAAGTACAGGTCCCAGATGCCCGCCGGACATGTACGAGAGGGCGAAATCGTGCGCATCTCGTGGCCTCTGATAATCCAAAGCGACGATTTCGCTTCCTTGGCGTAGAATGCGGGCAAAATTTCTGACAGGTGATTTATGGCTTTGACTATTCACCAAGCGGAGCGTTGGAGAAGTCTCGTGTCGTCGCTGTGTGCAGGACTCCTGCTGGTGGCGGCTACCGCGGCCTATGCTGCGGACAATCAAAATCCTCTTGCCAACAGTCCCAAAGCCGCGAAAGCCGGCGAGTCTGAGTTTCGCATTAACTGCGCCCTGTGCCACGGACTGGGGGCGCACGGCGGTGGGCGCGGGCCGGACCTGACGCGGGCAAAGAAGAAGCACGTTCATTCCGACGCGGAGATGTTTCAGGTGATCAGCAACGGAATTCCCGGCACAGTCATGCCCGCCAACGGGACGAACGGGCAGGGCGTCGGCATGACTGACGAAGAGATCTGGCAGATCATCACTTACATCCGCCGCATCGAAGTGAAGGCCCCGGCCAAGCCCACGGGTAATGCAGCGCATGGCAAAGAACTTTTTTATGGCGACGCGAATTGCTCGCTCTGCCACATGGTCGAAGGCAAAGGAGGACGCGTGGGGCCGGAACTCACGGCCGTGGGCGGATCGCGCACGCGAGAAGCAATTGTCGATTCGGTCCGCAATCCCAGCCGCAGGCTTGCCTGGGGATTGACCGAATCCACGAAAGAGTTCCCCCAGGAATACGAGACCATCGCGGCGGTCACCGCGGACGGAAAAGAAATCAAGGGCGTGGCTTTGAACGAAGACAGTTTCAGCGTGCAGATGATGGACTCGAGCGAGCAGATTTACCTGCTGGAAAAAGACAAGCTGCGGTCATTCAAAAAGAGCCGGGAATCGATGATGCCGGTCTACAAGCCGGACGTTTTGAGCGATAAAGATCTCGATGACATAGTGGCCTACCTGGTCAGCGTGGGGGCGAAATGACAAGACGGAGAATCTTCGCGAGTGTTTTGGCTGCTGGACTTGTTTGCGGCTTTCTCGCGACTGCAGCTCACGCCCAGGTCACCTTCGAGCGCCTCCTGAATTCCAGCAAGGAACCACAGAACTGGCTGACCTATTCCGGCGACTACTCGGGCCGCCGCTTCAGCCCGCTTGATCAGATCAATATCACGAATGCGCGTTCGCTCGCCGCGAAGTGGGTGTATCAGACTGGAGCGACCGGCAAACTCGAGACCACGCCGCTAGTCGCGGACGGCATTCTTTACGCCACGGCGCAGGACGATCGCGCGTTTGCGCTGGATGCACGCACCGGGCGTCCGATCTGGATGTATCAGCATCAACTGCCGGGCGATATCCGTCCGTGTTGCGGGCGCGTGAATCGCGGGCTCGCAATCTTGGGCGACAAAGTCTTTCTGGGGACACTCGATGCGCACGTCATCGCACTCGATACGAAGACGGGAAATGTCGTCTGGGACGTCGTAGCCGCCAAATACCAGAAGGGTTACAGCTTCACTGTCGCGCCACTGGCGGTGAAAAACCTGGTGGTGATTGGCGTTTCCGGCGGTGAGTACGGAGTGCGCGGCTTCATCGACGCCTATGACGCCGCGACCGGCGCCCGCAAATGGCGCTTCTACACGGTCCCGGGACAGGGCGAGCCCGGGCATGAAACGTGGGAGGGCGATTCGTGGAAGACTGGTGGCGCTCCCGCGTGGAACACGGGGACCTACGATGCGGTGACGAACCAGATTTTCTGGCCCACGGGAAATCCTTCGCCATCGAATCGCGGCGAAGGGCGCGCCGGAGACAATCTCTACAGCAACTCGCTGCTCGCGCTCAATGCCGACACGGGAAAGATGAATTGGTATTTCCAGTTCACCAAGCACGACGAGCACGACTGGGACGCCACGCAAGTGCCGGTGATCATCGATTCCGGCGGCAAGCATCTCATCGCGCAAGCCAACCGCAACGGTTTCTTCTACGTGCTCGATCGCGCGGCCGGGAAACTGATTTCGGCGAGCGCCTATGGTAAGACCACGTGGAGCGACAGCAAAGATGCCGAGGGACGTCCGGTGACAAAGAAGGAAGCTTCGCCTACCCTCGAGGGACGCACAGTTTGCCCGGGAGCGCTGGGAACGACAAACTTCATGGCTCCAACGTATGATCCAAAAACTGCGCTCTTCTACGTGACGGCCCGTGATCAGTGCGACACATTTTCCACGGCACCGCAGCCCTACGAAGCCGGTCATGCCTACTACGGCAGCGCCTATTTCCCTTCGGATGAGGCCGAGCCCTATCGCGGCTTTCTGAAGGCGATCGATCCCGTGACAGGCGAGATCAAGTGGACCTTTGAGCACACCTCTCCGACATGGTCCGGGGTGCTCTCAACTGCTGGAGGCCTGGTATTCACCGGCGATGCCGAGGGAAACTTCATCGCACTGGGTGGGGCCTCGGGCAAAGCGCTGTGGCACTTTCAGATGGGCGGCGCAGTTTATGCCGCTCCGATGGCCTTCGCTGTAGACGGAAAGGAATACGTGGCAATCGCGGCCGGCAGCGCGCTCTACGCGTTCGGTCTGCCGTAATCGAGAACCACTCTTGCCGTTGCCCTTGGCGTGAGACAAACGTAGCGGTATTTGTCCCTACACCGCGAAGATGAAATCAACCTGAAAAGAATGAACGTTTTCCACTTCTGCGGTTGAAAACTTTTAACATCCGCTTAATCTGGCCGTAATCTGACGTTTACTTTCTCTCTCTAACCTCACGAATAACACCAGCGACAATTTCCCGCGGAGGGCCGCGTTGCTCGGGCGTTAGGCCTTGTCGCTTTCGGTGAACGGTAAATCCTGGAGGCAATGGCCCCATGCGTTCCATTCTCTATTTCTTTTCTCTCACCCTCATCGTCATGTTCATTGGATTAGGCTTTGCCAGAGCGCAGGGCGATCGGGGCACGATCGCCGGAACCGTGAAGGATTCCAGCAACGCCGTTTTGCCGGGAGCACGCGTTGAACTACAGCAGAAGGGGCCGTCGGCGGTCACTGACGCCCAAGGGCAATTCATCATTTCTAATCTCGCCCCCGGTAGCTACACGCTGGCAGTTTCCTATGTGGGATTCTCGTCATTCTCGACCTCGACCACCGTGGTTGCGGGTCAAATCGCGCATGTGGACGCCGTCCTTCAGGTCGAGTCCAGCCGTCAAATCGTCACCGTGAGTGGAGACCGCGAACTCGGCGAGGTAGAAGCGATCAACATCGAGCGCACCGCGGACAACATTGTGCAGGTGCTGCCGTCGCAAGTTATTACCAGCCTTCCGAACACGAACATCGCAGACGCCGTAGGCCGCCTGCCAAGTGTCTCCCTCGAGCGCGACGAAGGCGAAGGCAAGTACGTCCAGATTCGGGGTACCGAACCACGCTTGAGCAACCTGACCATCAATGGCATCCTTATTCCCTCTCCGGAAGGGAACGTCCGCAATATTAAGATGGATATCATTCCTTCCGGCATCGTGGAGTTCATCGAGGTAAATAAGACTCTTTCCGCAAACCAGGACGGCGACGCCATTGGCGGCTCCGTCAATCTGGTGACGAAGACGGCAGGGGAACGGCCAACTCTCGACTTTGAGGGTCAGGGCGGATACACGAATATCATCGGCGGACGTTGGCTGGATGCCTTCAGCGGCACGGTCGGGCAACGCGCCGGTGCTCGCAAGCAGTGGGGTTTTCTGCTCGGCGGCACCTACGACTGGAATGGGCGCGGCATCAATGACCTTGAGCCTGCGCCCGGAGTTACAAGCCTGAACGGGATCAATTATCCTTACTTCGCAGGCGCGGACCTCCGCACCTACAAGTACTATCGTACCCGCTACGGCTTTGCTCCCGAGGTCGATTACGTCCTGAAGCCGGGGTCCAATATCTATTTCAAGGGTCTTTACTCGGATTTTCATGACTACGGCGAAACCTACGTTTACACGCCCAACGTAGGGGCACTGGTGGCCGTAAATGGGCCCCAGTACACTTTTGACAACACCGGATTCATGCAGTACCGCGAGTACATCCGCCGCCCCGACCAGCAGATTTACAGTGGCATGGTAGGAGGAAGGCACGATCTCACATCGAACTTGATTACTTATGCATTCGCAGTCTCGCGCGCCCACAATATCGGGGGCCAGGATTTCGCCACCACCAGGTTCAACGGCGGACCCGTCAGCCAGCCCGGCATTCAGATCAATCTGGATACGAGCAATCCCTACGAGCCGAAATTCCCCGTCGTGGGCAACGTCAACATCTACGATCCCACCCAATACGTAGTTAGCTCCTACACCATCCCAAACTACGCCAGTACGCAATTGAATTTCGAGGGAGCGGCGTCCTATGCGCGGCGCTACAGCACTCGTGACCACTACGGAACCTTCGAAATTGGCCTGAAAGTTCGTAATGCACATAAGACGCAAAGCGAAAACGACTTCATCTACGACAACCAAACGGGGACGACAACCCTGGCTGATGTTCTGGGCACTTTCACAAACCCCACTTATTACGATGGCGCCTACAAGTATGGCCCCATGTCCGATTACAAGAAGATCATTCAACAGGTGGGCGGAAATTTGTCTCAGCTAGGGTATGACCAGAGTGCCAGCATCTCGTCGAATGTTCCGGCAGGCTTTGACGCTAATGAGCGCATCTACGCCGGCTACCTCATGAACACCATCGGATTCGGAAACCTCAGTGTCCAAGCGGGCGTTCGATTCGAGGCAACTGACGCCAACTACCGGTCAGGAGCTCTCGATGTGTCGGGAAATCCTACATCAGTGACCGGCAGCAGCAACTATGTGAACGTTTTACCCAGCGTTCAGCTGCAATACCGGCTCCAGCAGAACACCAACCTGCGCGGAAGTTTCGGCATCGGTATTTCCCGGCCCAATTTCGCCGACATTGTGCCGTCACGCAGCATCGATCCCAATACCAGTCCCTACCCCACGATCTCCGCTGGCAACCCGGCCCTGAAGCCCACCCGGGCCAACAACTACGATATCCTGGTAGAACACTACTTCCGGCCGTACGGAATTCTGCAGGCTGGATTCTTCTATAAAACTCTCTCCGACGCCATCTATTCGACGCGAAATCGGTTTACCGGTAATTCGGCGCAGTGCGTGCAATATCCGATTTGTGACGTGTTGGAGTCCATCAACGGACCCAGCGGCCATATCACCGGCTTCGAGGCATCGTGGGAACAGCGCCTGGCTTTCCTTCCCGGGCCTCTAAGCGGCCTGGGCGTGGCCCTGAACTACAGTTACACAAGCTCACAAGTAACGTTCCCGGCAGGCTTCAACGCGATAACGCCAACTGCGAGCGACCCCAACCCGCCCGGAAGAAGCGACCACCCATCGCTGCAGCGGCAGGCGCCCAACAACTACAACGTCGGTCTGACTTACGACAAATCGCGACTCTCCCTTCGTTTCGCGATGACTCACAACGACGCAAGCATCTATTCGTATTTTTGGATCAACGCCGCTCCCACCAACGATCCCGTTCTGGGCCTGAGGGGTCCTAACGGCGACCAGTACCTCTACGCCCACACGCAATACGATATTCAGGGCAGCTACCGGCTCTACAAGGGACTCAGCGTCGTAGCCTATGGCCTGAACCTGAGCAATGAGGTTTTTGGCTTCTATCAGGGCAGTAAACAATATCCAATCCAGCGCGAGTTCTATCATCCGACCGCTTCGATCGGATTTCGTTGGACCTCCGCCCGGGAATAACAACAGACGAAATTCACTTCGTTCCGGGCGCGGCGGGGAATGCAGTAGAACGCATTCGGGCTGCCCTGGACTCAGGCGGGTTTAGCGGCAAAAGTAAGACAACATTCATCTGATCTTAATCCTGCAGTAACAGTCTTTTCGTATAAGGGTCAATCCGTTCATTCTCTGTCCAGATTGGCTTGCACCCGGCATTTTTGCGCTTTCTTATCGCATCATTATCGTTTGGGTCGGGGTCACTCTTACATCTGACGGTTACACTCACATGCCGGGTAAGGAGCTAACATCATGAAGCCAAAGCGTTTTGCCCTGAGTTCAAAATTCTTTACTGCTCTCGTCTTTGGCATATTGCCACTCGTGTCTGTAACGTTGCCGCTGTACGCGCAAATCGATCGCGCTGTGCTCGAAGGTACCGTGACCGATCCCTCAGGAAGGGTAATCGCTGGAGCCACGGTAAGAGTTCTGGCTCCGGACACAGGACTCACTCAGGACCAGTTAACCAATGCGAGGGGCTATTACCGTTTCCCTGGTCTGGCAGTTGGGCATTATAAGGTGACCGTTAGCGAAACCGGTTTTAAGACCAAGACCATCGACGACGTCACAGTACAAGTCGGCCAGACTCGCACGTTGGACATCGGGCTTGACGTTGGCGCAATCAATGAAAGAATCGAGGTCAAGGCATCCAGCGCGCCTGCGGACCGCAGTTCCGCTGAGGCGTCGACCGTCATCACTACCGACCAGATTGGCAATCTCCCCAATAACGGCCGTGACTGGGCGAGCTTTACGCTGCTCGCACCCTTCGCGCAGGATGACGGCGGCGGCGATCAGCGCACGATCCGCTTCGCCGGCCGCGCCCGCGACGACAACAACTTCAGCTTCGACGGCGTCGATGCGGGCGGCATTCAGGAACAAGCTCAAAAGTCGCAAACCCGTCTGCAGATATCTCAGGATGCGATCGAGGAGTATCGCGTCAATAGCGCCTTATACGACGCCGAGTACGGTACGCAAGCCGGCGGCCAGATCGATGTTGTCACCAAGTCCGGCACCAATAACTTTCACGGCTCAGCATTCGGCTATCTAAGGAACTCCATCTTCGATGCCCGCAACTTTAATGATCTAGATCTCAGCGGTAATCCGGTCGTTCCTCCGTTCCGCATGGGACAGTACGGAATGACCTTTGGTGGACCAATCGTAAAGGACAAACTTTTCTTCTTCGTCAACTATGAAGGCCTCCGGCAATATCAGGCGGCCTCTTCAAACAACCAAGTCGTCGTGCCTTCACCCTCCATCCAACAATCAACTCTCACAAATCCTAACCTCTCAGCGCAGCAAATCGGTCAGATGTGCTCAATCCTTCAGGCCTTCCCCTGGCGGGTGTCCACTGGTTCTATCGGAGGCTGTATTCCGAAATTTGTGTTTCCCGACGGCGCCTTCAACAACACCGGCCAACCGTCTGACTCCGATCTATTTACAAACCCAGCCGTAACGACGGTGCACGAGGACACTTGGCTTGCTCGAATCGACTATGTGATCAACGCCAGGACGACGCTGTACGGGCGGGCTCAGCGGGACATCAGCCTGGTGGACGCCCCAGACGGCAGCAGTGTTCCATCCGACAAGCTCCAGACCATCAACCATCCGGCGAACTATTTCCTCGCCCTACAGCAGACCTTGTCGCCAAGGGTGCTCAACGAGGTTAAGGTTTTCGTCAACCGATCCCCTTTCATCAACCCGCAGTCAAGCCCGCTGAACTACGCGGTCCATACGAATAACTGGGTCACAATCAACAATGACAATGCGGACCACGAAGTAGGAACAACCTATGGCGTCATCGACAATCTTACCTGGGCTCGAGGCAGAAACACATTCAAGACGGGCATGGAGATTCGGCGGGTTCGGCTAAACCAGGGCAAGACCGCAGATAACAACCTTTCCTTTCAGGACAGCACAAGCAGTCAGGACAGCGGCTTCGTAAATGCACAACTTTACGGCATTTCCTTCACATCGCCGTGGTGCTGCCACAAATACCGGCGCACTTTCTACATGCCCTATTTCCAGGATGAGTGGAAGGCAAGGCCCAATCTGACTTTGAACCTTGGACTTCGCTGGGAATACTACGGCGTTGCGCACGAAGCGGACAATCGAACAACGGTTTTCGATCTGAACGAATTTCACGGGGTCTGCCTGGGATCGGGCTCGACTAACGGACCCTATCCGGCGCCGATCAACACACCACCGTGTCCACGAAATCCCGCGCTGTACAACTCGGACTACCGGAACTTTGACCCGCGGGTGGGCTTCGCGTGGGCTCCTGGCATGTTTCACGGGAATACCGTCATCCGGTCGGGTTTTGGAATCTACCACGGTGCGGCGCAGAACGACGATCTGAACGCCGGCCTAGAGAGTGACAGATTTGCGGAATCGGTCAGCTTCCCTACCCAGGATGCAAATGGCAATCCAGTGCCGGGGACACCTCTGTTGCCCGCCTTTCAACAAGAAATTCCCGACCTAACTAGCCTGGCGAATTCCGTGACACGCGCCGGACAACATCCCCGCGGTTTGCAGCGACACGGGCGCCGCGACCTTTACGCAGAAGTTTGGGGCTTGACGATCGAACACGAATTGCCCGCCAATCTCCTCGCTTCCGCGCAATACCTTGGCTCCCGCGGCGTGCGATTGTTTTCCCGGGGCGCAGTGAACCTTTGCATCACCAAGCCGGATAGCAGCGGCAATTGCATTCGGCCGCTGGACCAGTACTTCCCCGACCCTAGCGGACAATCTCCCACCCTCGACCCTTATGGTTCCGTGGATTACAAATCCGACATTGGAGCCAGCACCTACCACGCGCTCCTTCTAAGCCTGGAACGCCGGTTCGCCAGTGGTCTTTCGTTCCAGACTCGCTACACGTGGTCTCACTCCATTAATGACGGATCGGTCGGCGGCGGAGAATCCAACGGGCCAGAAAATGTAAATTGCCTCCCTTGCGATAAGGGTCCCAGCGTGTTCGATGTTCGCAGCAATTTCACGGTGAATGCCGTCTACGAACTCCCCATTGGGCCCGGAAAGGCGTACCTGAACGATTCTGGCGTGTTGGGCAAGATCGTTGGCGGCTGGAGCTTCAGCAGCGTCGGCCTCTGGCATACCGGCCATCCGCTCACCGTTACCTACAGTGTGTCTCCGACACAACTTCCGGATGAAAACGATCAGACGACACAGAGGCCCGATCTCATTCCAGGGGTGCCGCTCACTCTGCCGGGCGGCGGGAGGAATGGTGTGCCGATTGTGAACCCTGCGGCGTTTCAGGCCCCACCGGTCGATAGCAATGGCATTCAGACGCGGTTTGGCAATGCCCCAAACGGTGTCGTTCGTGCCCTGAATTCCTGGCAAATAGACTTGGCGTTAATGAAGGAAACGAAGCTCACGGAACGAGTCCGCATGGAATTCGGGGTTCAGGTCTTCAACATTTTCAACCACATTCAACTGGGCGATCCTTCTGTCCTGTCGCTTAGCCCCGATTCCAGCAAACCGAATGGGCTCTCCCCGGATTCGAACTTTGGCATCATCGACCGAACCGTCAACTTCAACAACAACAACGACAACGCCGCTTCACCAAACACGGGCACGGGCTTGCCGAGGCAGATTCAATTCATGCTTCGCCTTGACTTCTAGTTGGCAACGGCACCGCGGGTGGGGTAAGCGCAATAATCTTGGCTTCAGGATTTCAGGTTGCCTTCAGCTTGCGCGTGTAGAAATAAAGTCGACCCACAAGTCTGTGTCTGCGAAACTTGCGGACCTCCCGAAAGGACTTTCATTTCCATGATGATCAGCCGGCTTGTACGTCTTGGCACGCACAGCATTCTCGCAATGTTAACCGCGTCTCTCGTTCTTCCCGCAGTGGCAGCCGATGGCGGCTACTCCGTCATCAAGAAGATCCCCATCGCCGGGCAAGGAAGTTGGGACTACCTCACCGTGGATGCGGCCGCCCGCCGTTTATACGTTTCTCACGGGACCCAGGTGGAGGTGCTCGACGTTGATTCAGGCGCCATCGTCGGCAGCATTCCGAAAACGCCGGGTGTGCATGGAGTCGCAATCGCTCCCGAACTTGGCCGCGGATTCGTGAGTAACGGCCAGGCTTCGACGGTCACGATCTTCGATCTGAAGACGCTGAAGCCTATCGCCGACGCGCCCACCGGGCAGAAACCGGATGCCATCATCTACGATCCGGCCACTTCCCGCGTTTTCGCTTTCAATGGCGGCAGCAACAGCGCGACCGCCATCGACGCCGCCACCGGCAAAGTTGCAGGCACAGTGAATCTGGAAGGCGGCCCCGAGTTCGCCGCGGCTGACGGTAAAGGCGTCGTCTTCGACAACCTGGAAGACGAAAGCCTGGTCTTAAAGATCAATTCTCGCGATCTCAAAGTCGAGCAGCGCTGGCCAACCGCTCCCTGCAAAGCGCCTTCGAGCATGGCCATCGACCGCACCAGCCGCCGCTTGTTCGTCGGTTGCCGCAGCAAAGTGATGGCTGTCATGAACGCCGACACAGGTCAAGTGATCACCACGCTGCCGATCGGCGATCACGTCGACGCCACCGCCTTCGACGAAGAAACCAAGCTCATCTTCAACTCCAACGGCGAAGGCACCATCACCGTGATTCACCAGGACAGTCCCGACAAGTACTCCGTGGTCGAGACCGTCAAGACTGTGCCCAAGGCCAAGACCATGGCGCTGGATCCGAAAACGCACCAACTCTTCCTCTCCACGGCGGAGAATGGGCAGTTCGAAGTGTTGGCCGTGGGAAAATAATGGAAGCGCTGCCTGACGATCAACCGCACATGAAGATTTCGCGTCCTACGCGCTTCTCGCGCACGTTGCTGCTGCTGAGCCTCGTCGCAAGTCTGTTCACACTGATCGGCTGCAAGAAGAAGGCGAGCACGCAAAGCCCCACATCTGCTGTGGAGTTGCAGGTCAAAGTGAGTTCCCCGTTTCGCTTTGTCGCCTATGGGGACACTCGTTTCCACAATCCACAGGACACCGAAGCGGCGAATCCTCCGGTACGCGTCGCTTTAGTGCGGGCCATCGCCGACGCCAATCCGGCTTTCGTCTGCTTCACCGGCGACATCGTCTACAACGGCAACGACGCGGACGACTGGAAAACCTGGGACAGCGAGACCAGCATCTGGCGCGAAAAGCGTATTCCCATCTTCCCTGCCCTGGGCAACCACGATCTTCACGGAGACCCAACGGTTGCGCTGGGCAATTATTTTCAACGCTTCCCTGACCTGAAAAACAGCCGCTACTATTCCGTCCGCGCCGCTAATGCGCTCGTCCTGATCCTGGACAGCGCGCTCGATGAAACCTCCGGCCCGCAGGGTCAATGGCTGGCCAGCGAGCTCGACCATATCCCTTCCAAGGTGGATTTTGTTTTCGTCATGCTGCACCATCCGCCCTACACCAGTTCTTCCGACGAGAAGAAATATGGCGGGGGCCACTCGGCACGATCACCAGAACACATGCTCGCCAAAATGCTCGAAGACCGCCAGGCCCACACCCGTGCCCGTTTCGTGGTGTTTTCCGGCCACGTGCACAACTATGAGCGCCACGAGCATGGTGGCGTGACCTACTTTGTTACGGGTGGCGGAGCGGCCCACGCCTACCCCATAGAGCGGGCCCCGGAAGATCCTTTCCAGAGCAAGGAAATCAACTACCACTACCTTTTGGTTGAGGTGGACCAGCAACGGCTGAACGTAACAATGAATCGCCTGCAATTGAACAATGGAAAAGCCGTGTGGACCACGCCGGATCAGGTCGACATTGGTCTTCCGAAAGCCGCAGCCGCGGCCGCCGGGCAATGAGGTTCTCGAATCCCGTTATCGAGTGCGGCACCCACTTTCGTGCCGGTTGACTTGCCCGCGGATTTCGTACTAATCTGCGATTACACCGGAAAGGAGGTGGTCGAATGACAAGTTCTGAATGTGGCAGTAGTTGTGGGAGTCTAAGACCAGGTGAGGTGGCTGAGACTTAGAGCTGGTTGCTCTAAGCGGGGCTTCGGACGCAGACCTGATCATCGAGAATCGGATCAGCATCGCGCCGGAGCTACAGCCCGCACACTAGCCGGTGATTACGGATGCAGGCATCGCGTCGGTCGCGCGAAGGCTTTCATCTTTGGGGCTTGCGCTTAAAGCCCTGACCCGGGAGTTGCCGTGAGAGGCCACGTAGAGTGACCACCTCTTGGTCAATCCCAAACAGTCCACCGGACGGCCCGCAGGTTTCTAAGAGCCTGTGGGCCGTTTGCTGTCTGCGCCAGTCCTTCCTGGATCCAGGATTTCCCGGGCAGACTCCACTTACTCTTTGATCGCGAATGATTTGCTGAAGGCGTTCCATTCCCCACTGTCGTCTACGCCTTCAGCGGCGGACTGCATCACTACGAACACCGTATGGGAATTCAGTATGAGGAGCCACGCTCTGCGGAGCCGGGGGGGGTCATTAGCGGTTTCCACTTCGAAGTAGGCGAAAATGTGGCCATGATGGGTGCCATCCTGACGACTCTTCAAGGTCTCGCCCTTCTTCGTAAGCGCCTTGACGTAGAAATCGAGGGACGCGGTATCCACGTCAATCTCGCCGTTGATGGTTCGATATGCCACCGTCTGCTCAATGCGATTCGCTTTAGAAGCGTAGAAAATATCCATGCTGGTCTTCTGCACGTTAGGCTCGCTCCAAGTCTCAACCGGCCCGTTGAAGGTCGCTGAGAACTGGGCGGTGGAGTAGGGCGTGGGTGTGGGCGCAGGAGGGCAGGGGCTGGTTGCCGTGGGTCGACACGGATCTTGTGCCCCGGCAAAAGCGGCGAGCAGAAGAATCGCCGGAGCCAAAAGCAGCTTTTTGCCTGTGCAGTTCATTAGCATTTTCCTCTGCTCGAAAAATTTGCGGGGTGAGCCGAGCATCCTCAACCCGAGGGGTACTCGTCGGCGCACAAATACGCGCACGGTCGAGGCTTGCGCAAAAAAAGGAATCTGACAAAAATTAAGGATCGATTGAGTCGGCATTCATGTCAACGTTACTAACGAGGGCTGGCCGTGACCCAAGAGTTAGGGCACGCCCTCGGAGGCGCCATCGGGAAGAAACCGTCACATAGTTCTGCACGGTTCCGCACGGGCCCAGCGGCAGTTGGCCAATTGCGTGCCTCCGAAGTATTCTTGCCAAGTGCCGCACCTGGACGAATCTTATCTTGACGATCAGCGCGAGCGGAGCCGTCTGGCGGCCAACTACGCCAGCATGACCGACGGCGAGTTGCAACGCCTGGCGCGGAATGCAGAGTCGCTGACGGAAGCAGCCTGGGATGCGCTTGAAGATGAGATGGACCGCAGGCATCTGGAATTTGCCGAAGACACAGCGCCAGAACCGCAGCCACAAATGGAAATGCAGAAGCTTGTGACCATCCGGCAGTTTCGCGATCTGCCGGAGGCGCTACTGGCGAAAGGCAGTCTGGAGTCAGCGGGCATCGAATGTTTTCTGGCTGACGAAAATCTGGTTCGCCTCGACTGGTTCATTTCAAACTTCATCGGCGGTATCAAACTCAACGTGCGCACCGCGGACGCAGAAAACGCGCAGCAACTTCTCGACGAGCCGATTCTAGAAGGCCTCTACGTGCAGGGTGTCGGGCTGTACGAGCAGCCCCGCTGTCCCAAGTGCGGGTCGCTGGATGTGAACTTCCAGGAGCTGGACCGTCCCATCGCCTACCTGAGTGCATTCCTGCGCGTACCCATGCCCGTGCAGCTCCCGGCCTGGCGGTGTCATTCCTGCGATGCGGAGTGGGACGATGATGGAGTGGAGGGCGGCTGAGCGGAATCCCATGCCTAGAGAAGGGGGAACCTAGGTTCTACCCTTAACTAACTCGGAATCAGGCTTTTATCCCGGTTACATCCGTGATATAACCTGCCCTGGGCAAGAAAAAGTGGGTGATCCGCCTGCCAGTGGCGTATTCTGGTGGCGTTGGCTCGGCTTGCAGCGAGGCAGTGGAAATCCAAGTATCCCGTCAAGGAGAGCGAGCCAAATGAACGAACTAGGAGGGGCTGTGGCCGAAGCACGAACCGGAAAGAGATTTCCGCTGGAATTGCCGATCAAGATTCACGATGAGCACGCCAGCGGCGACACCAAGGGGCTCACAGGGAATCTGAGTGCGGCGGGAGTTTATATTCGCGCCGACGCGGCGATGGAGATTGGTTCGCCGGTGGAGTTTGAGATCACGCTTCCACCCGACGTGACCGGGGGGACGGAGAACGTCACCATTCAGTGCAAGGGGCGCGTGGTCCGCACTGACCCAACTGGAACGAGCGCCGACGGCAAGGGTGTGGCCTGCGTGATTGATTCGTATGAGTTCGTGAGGAAATCCTAAAATTTTTGCAGCGAATTTTGGAGCGCCGATAACATGCTCAAACTGATACTGGCCGATAACCAGGCAATTTTCCGCGCGGGCATCGCCAAAGTACTGGCGGTGGAAGACGAGATGCGCATTGTGGCGCAGGCTCAGACGCAAGAGCAGATGTTCATGGCTCTGGACAAATTCCGCGCCGCGGTGCTGATAGTGGCCGCGGGCTTTCACGGTGATTTCGCCGCCATCATTCAGGCAGCCAACCGCGCCAAGACTCGCGTGGTGGTTCTGGCCGATACGGGCGAGAGCGCGCAGCGGCACATGGCAAACGGGGCGCATGGCGTGGTCTACCGCAACGTGACCAGCGCGGCCCTGGTGGATTGCGTGCGCAAGGTGGCGCGCGGCGAGACCTGGGTGCAGGACGTCGCGGTGCCCAGCGAGCTGACCGAAAACGACATGGTCGGGTTGCGGGTGCGCGATCGCTTGACGGCGAAAGAGCTGCGCATCGTGGCGCTGATCGTGCAGGGCTACAAGAATAAAGAGATTGCCACGCAGCTTGGGACGACAGAGCAGGTCATCAAGAATTACCTGCGCAACGTGTATGACAAGATCGGCGTGTCGGACCGGCTGGAGCTGGCGCTGTTTACCATCCATCACCGGATTTTGAATGAGGCGGCAGCGGCGACCACGCAGGGAACCGCGCCGCAGCCTCCGGCGGGCGTAATGCCGTAGGAATTCTCTCGCTGTCCCACAAGGCCGCTTGGGAGCGGCCTTTCATTTTTTCCGGCGATTTCTGAGCTCGCTTCCTTTGAAGCAACCGAGCTTTGAGGTTGCAAATTCCTGCACACTTGACGCATAAGCTGCTACATAAGAAGATTCTCACGCGCCCGCGAACCGCTTAGTTGCGGGCAGGCTCCGCGGCTCCGTCATTCTGAAAAGGGGCGCTATGAAATCTGTTTGTCTCTTCTTATTCTTTTCCGCCAGCACATTCCTTTTGGCGCAGTCGAATCCGGTTCCGTTGATCGATCTTCCCGTAGTGCCTGCCAGCACCGCGCCGGGAGGACCGGGCTTTACGCTGACCGTAAATGGCGCAGGGTTTGTTTCAGACGCCGGGGTGAGCTGGAATGGCCATCCGCGCACAACGCAGTTCGTCAGCAAGACGCAGTTAACGGCGACGATTCCAGCCAGTGATATCGCCGTCGCAGGGACCGCTGCCATTACTGTAACCAATCCCGGCGCGTCGACGGTCGCCTCCAAGGTCGCCTTCTTTTCAGTAACGGCGCCGGTCACCACGGTTGCCTTCACGGGATCGTATTTCCCGACTTCGGGAAATCCGGAATATGTTGCGCTGGGCGATTTCAATAACGACGGCATTCTGGATTTGGCGATCGGCAACTTCACCGCCACAAATTCCGTCGCGGTACTGATGGGAAAGGGCGACGGTAGTTTTCGTCCCGCGAGTTTTTATCCTGCCGGCGATATGACGAGTGGAATCGCGGTCGGCGACTTTAACGGCGACGGCAAGCTGGATTTGGCGACCGCCGATTACTATTCCAATACGCTTTCCATCCTTCTGGGGAACGGAGATGGAACCTTTCGATCGCCGATCAGCTACTCGACAGGCCAAAGCCCGGTCGCCATTGTGACCGGCGACTTCAATGGAGACGGCAAGCTGGATTTGGCCGTAGCTGCGGGTGGAGTTTCCATTTTTCTGGGAAATGGAGACGGCACGTTTCGTTCTGGTCCGGCACTGAATATTGGCGCCTTTGGAATCTGCATCGGCGACTTCAACGGCGATGGCATTCTCGATATTGCTACCGCCAACTTCCCCTCTTTTCCGGGTGCGGCCGTTGTCGCGCTGGGCAACGGCGATGGAACGTTTCAACCGGCCAAAACTTATCTTGGGGGAAACCAGCCGGTCACAGTGTCTGCCATCGATGTAAATCATGACGGCATACTCGATCTGGTGATGGGCGACGATGATGGGACTTCAGTACTGATTGGCCGTGGGGACGGGAGTTTCGGTCCACCCACCACCTACCTTATGTTCGGCTCACTGGCAAACGCCGCGACGGTTGCCGATTTCAACGGAGACGGAATTCCTGACATAGCGGTCGGCAATGCGAGCCAGAACACGATTTCGATACTGCTGGGAAATGGCGATGGGACTTTCCAGATATTCCCCAGCGTTTTCCAAAGCGGTGTGAACGTGCAAGCGTTGAATGTGGGCGATTTTAACAACGACGGGCAGATGGACCTGGCTCTTGCGGCGTTCGGCAGCGGCAGTCTCGGAGGAGCCTATGTGTCGCTGCAAACAAATGGACCAGCGGTTCTGTTCTCGCAGGCAGAGTTGAAATTTCCAACGCAGCTCTTGGGGACTTCCAATGCGATCTCCGTTCGCGTGACCAACGTTGGGAAGGAAACGCTGAACGTCAGCCAGATTGGCGCCAGCGGAATGCAAGCCCAAGATTTTTCGCAGAGGAACAACTGCGGTGGCGGCGTAGCGGCCGGCGCCACTTGCCACATTGACGTTACCTTCACGCCACAGAACAAAGGGGCGCGGGCATCGACGCTGGTCGTGCAGGATAACACCATCAATCAGCAGCAGTCGATTCCACTGAGCGGAACCGGCACGTGGATGACGCTGTCGCCATCCAGTCTGAACTTCGGAAATCAGAAAGTAGGCACGGTGAGCGGGTTGAAACTGGTGACGCTGACCAACATTGGAACCGGGCCGGTAATGGTTTCGCAGATCGGGTTGAAGAATTTGGGTGATATACAATTCGTTTTTCAGAACCAGGGATGCGGTACTCTCGCAGCGGGAGCCAGTTGCACTATCGGCGTTCAATTTGCCCCAACCAGAACGGGAAGCTTTCCCAACGTTCTGCAAGTGAAGGACAATGGAGGCGGAGGAGTACAACAAACGACTCTCTCAGGCACGGGCGTGAACTGACGCCCGTCTTCACGTTGCCCCAAAAGGCCGGCGGACGCCGGCGCTACACTTTCTCTGCAATCGACTTGGCCTGCGTGAACAGGTAGAGATAATCCGGGCCACCGGACTTGGAATCGGTGCCCGACATGTTGAAGCCGCCGAAGGGGTGCGCGCCTACCATCGCTCCCGTGCACTTACGGTTGATGTAGAGGTTACCGACGTGGAAGTCGCGCTTGGCGCGGTCGATCTTGTCGCGCGACTTCGTGTAGATGGCGCCGGTGAGGCCGAACTCGGTGTCGTTGGCGATTTCCATCGCGTGATCGAAACCGCGGGCCTTGATCACCGAGAGAACCGGGCCGAAGATTTCTTCCTGCTCGAGTTTTGATTTCGCCGGGATGTCGGCGATCACAGTGGGGCGGATGTAGTAGCCTTCTCCGGCTTCAGTGGCGCGCTCGCCGCCGGTGAGGATGCGTCCATCTTTCTTGCCTTGCTCGATGTAGGCGAGGATGGTCTTCATCGAGCCTTCGTTGATCACGGCGCCCATGTTGCTATTTTCGGCGGGATCGCCGACTGTGATTTTTTCAACCCGCGCTTTGAGCTGTTCGAGGAACTTGTCGTAGACGCGCTCATCGACGATGGCGCGGGAGCAGGCGGAGCACTTCTGGCCCTGGAAGCCGAACGCGGCCTGCGCGACTCCTTCGACGGCGGAGTCGATATCGGCGTCGGCGTCGACGATGATGGCGTCCTTGCCGCCCATTTCGAGGATGGTGCGCTTGATCCAGATCTGGCCGGGAGCCTGCGTGGCGGCGGTTTTGTTGATGTGCAGGCCGACTTCACGGGAGCCGGTAAAGGCGATGTAGCGCGTTTTCGGATGCGCGACTACGGCATCGCCGAAGCTGGCGCCGGCGCCGGGGCAGAAATTGACCACGCCTTCGGGCATTCCCACTTCTTCGAGCAACTCGATAAACTTTGCGGCGATGGTGGGGGAATCGCTGGAGGGCTTGAGGATTACGGTGTTGCCGCTGACGATGGAGGCTACCACCAGTCCGGACATGATGGCGCAGGGGAAATTCCACGGAGGGATGACCGCGCCTACGCCTAGCGGGATGTAGGTGAGCGAATCGTGCTCGCCGGGCATCTGCACCGGAGTTTGGGCCTTGGCAAAACGCAGCGCTTCGCGGGCATAGAATTCCAGAAAATCGATGGTCTCGGAGATATCGGCGTCGGCTTCCCCCCAGTTTTTGCTGACTTCGAAGACGAGCCAGGCCATGTAATCCATTTTGTGTTCGCGCATGCGATCGGCGGCGCGGAACAGCAGGCTGGCACGCTCTTCGATGGGAGTGTTCTTCCAGGATGCAAATGCCTTCAGGGCGGCGGCCATGGCTGGCTCGACGTGCTCTTTGCCGGCTTTCTGATGGGTGCCGACAATTTGCGAGGGGCGCGACGGATTCAGCGACTTGATCTTGTCAGCGGTCTTGACGCGCTGGCCGCCGATGATGAGGTCATACTCGCGGCCAAGTTGTCCGCGGACGCGCGCGATGGCGGCGCGCATCTTGCGCGCGTTTTCTTCGTGTCGGAAATCGTAGAAGGGTTCGTTGATGAACGGGCCTTGATGGGAGGATGAGCGCGGCCGGACGGGGGCTTCTAGCGTTGCCATGGGAGTAATCCTTTCAAGCGTTGATCCTGCAATCCGGAGCTCGGACCGTAGAACGTGCTTGAGTATTTTACACCTTGGGCGAAGGGTCGATTTGACCGGGCGAGGCTGGAGTTGGATGGGATGCTTCGCGAATACAAATCTCACAACGAGGCTTTTTCTGAGTAGAACCACCGCTGTACCGAAGCAGAAACAAGTCTTCCTCTTGTTCCTTCACGAACACCTGAACCATGTCTCTGTCTCGCCACGGCGCTTGGTCCAGCATTTCTGGATTGGTAAGAACAGGAACTCTCGCACGATATGTCAGCAATCAGGCGGAGACAGGGCTGGCAATGTTAGACTCAAGCGTTTTCTTGAACTGGGCAATCCTCAGTGAGATGGCGTTCTCTGTCGCGAGAGGCGGATCATGGATATCAAACGTGCGGGCGTAATCGGCGCGGGAACAATGGGCAACGGCATTGCCCACGTTTTTGCGCGCAGCGGTTATTCCGTAGTCCTATGCGATGTGGAGCAGCGGTTTCTGGAGCGCGGGATTGCCACCATCACGAAGAATCTCGATCGCGAGGTCGCGAAGAACAAGATCACTGCGGAGGACAAGGCGTCCGCGTTGGCGAAGATCGAGGCGGTCACAGATCGCTCGAAGCTTGCCGACTGCGACTTCATCGTGGAAGCGGCTACGGAGAAGTTTGAGATCAAGACGGAGATTTTTCGCGATCTGGACCGGCTGGCGCGGCCTGACGTCATTCTGGCGTCGAATACTTCGTCCATCTCGATCACCAAGCTGGGTTCGCTGACCAAGCGGCCGGACAGGGTGATTGGGATGCACTTCTTTAATCCGGTGCCGGTGATGAAGCTGGTGGAGGTGATTCGCGGGCTGGCTACTTCCCAGGAAACTTTTGCCGCGGTGCGCGACTTGGCTGTGAAGCTCGATAAGACGCCAGTGGAAGTGAACGACGCACCGGGATTCGTTTCGAACCGCGTGCTGATGCCTTTGCTGAACGAGGCTATGTATGCCGTGATGGAGGGCGTAGCCACGGCGGAGGCCGTCGATGAGGTGTTCAAGCTGGGGATGGCGCATCCCATGGGTCCGCTGACGCTGGCGGATTTTATTGGGCTCGACGTCTGCCTCGACATCATGCGGGTGATGCAGGACGGGTTGGGGGATCCCAAGTACCGGCCGTGCCCGCTGCTGATCAGGATGGTGGACGCGGGATGGTTGGGAAGGAAGAGCGGGCGGGGGTTTTACAAGTATTGATGATTGTTGATTGGTGATTGTTGATTGAAAACCCGATGATCTCGGGGAGCGCGTTTTCGATTTGCAATCATCAATCAGCAATCAACAATGACAACCGAGCCAGTCTCGCCGCGGGTGCGGAGCGATGCACCGATCTACGTGCTGGCTGCGGTTGCGGGGATTGCTACGGGGTGGGCGGACGTGGCGGTCAATGACTTGCTTTTTACCGCATTGCTGGTGCTGATGGCATGCATGCTACTTGGACTGCTGCGGCCGCGCTGGCCATGGCGGTGGGTGGTGGTGGTGGGACTGTTCATTCCTCTGACCGAACTGGCAGCCTATTTAATCCTGACTGTGAAACCAATGCGGGCGCAGGTGTATGGATCGTTTCTGGCAGCGCTGCCGGGGATCGCGGGGGCTTACGGTGGTGCGGTCGTGCGGGGTGTGGTGGAGAATTTGCGGCCGGGGAAGTAAGAATAGTGGTCAGTGGCCAGAGCGTCCGACTCAAGGCAGGAAACTTCGGTAATTTGGGGGTATTCAGTCTTCATGGGAGAATGCTTAACATTCCGGCCCCGCCGTAGAAGTTTTGAGGCCAGCACGCGTCTAGACTTCTATGAGCAATCTCAACGTAGTTATTTCTCTGACCACAAGAGAAAATGATTACCAGGCAGAACAATCAGCCTCCGCCGCCGAAGTTGCTTCGCGGCTGGGCGTAAAGATCAGCATCATTTATGCGGACAACGATGCGGTTAACCAATCTCAACAACTAGTGAAGATCATCCAGGACAAGATTGAGCGCCCGGACGCGATTCTGGTTGAGCCGGTGGGCACGCCCATGTCCCAAGTCGCGAAGGCGGCGGTGGGTGCGGGCATTGCCTGGGGAATTCTGAATCGCGAGGCGGACTACATTGCGGAGCTTCGCCGGGACACGCGGATTCCAGTGTTTGCGGTGAGTCCCGATCAGGAAGAAGTGGGGCGGATTCAAGGTCGGCAACTGGGTGCGGTAGCAACGGAAGGAAACGTTCTCTACATCGAAGGCCCCTCCAGCAGCAGTGCCGCGAGTCTTCGCAGCAAGGGGATTCTTTCGACCAAGCCTGGCGGCATCGCGATGAAGGTGCTCAAGGGGGATTGGTCAGAACGGAGCGCGCACCATGCGGTACAGGCTTGGTCGTCGCTGAGTACATCGAAGGAACTGCACATTCAGGCCGTCGTATGCCAGAACGATGCCATGGCGATGGGGGCAAGAAAAGCTCTGGTGGACCTGAGCGCAGCGGAATGCGAACGCTGGTTGAACATTCCATTCCTAGGGTGCGACGGCGTCACCAAGACCGGGCAGGAGTGGGTGCGCAGCGGACAGTTACGGGCGACCGTGGTGATTCCGCCGATGGCGGGGCTGGCGCTGGAGATGCTGGCCAAAGCGGTCAGCAGCGGTTCCATGCCGGCCGAGCGGACGTTGTGCGCTCCGCGATCGTTTCCCAGCTTTGCGGAGATTGGCGCGCGGACAGCGGGGGCGTAGCGGGTCTTGGGTGTCAGATCCTAGGTGTTAGGTCTTGGGCACCAGAGCGGTCGGTCGCACCTCAGACCTAAGACCTGACACCTATCCGTTCCTTCCCGAATCCGAGCACATCCTGAACTCGAGTTCCGACCACGCATCCCAAGGTAGCAGATAACCAAGAAGTTACTCCTAATCCACAGGGCTGACGCGTATGCTGCCAGCATGTGTGTAACGGTTTCGATGCTGGCCAGCGGAAGCCGGGGGAACTGTGCGTTTGTGGCCAGCTCGCGGACGAAGATTCTGGTGGATGCGGGTATCTCCTGCCGCGAGACCTTTAAGCGCATGAAGTCGCTGGGCGAAGATCCGCAGTCGCTGTCGGCGATTCTGATCACGCACGAACATTCCGATCATATTTACGGTTTAGCCGCGCTGGCGAAGAAGTTGCGCATCCCGGTGTTTATGACGGGGGCAACGCACGCGGCGTGGGCGCGAGCCATGCGCACGGTAAATGGCGAGCGGCCGCAACTGGAGAAACTGGAACGCTTCGAATCGGGGCATCGCTTTCAGATTGGCGACATTGAGGTGAAGCCCTTCACCATTCCTCACGACGCGGCCGATCCGGTGGGGTTCACGTTCCGCGTGGAAGGCACGAAGGTCAGCGTGGCCACCGATCTGGGATACCTGCCGGTGAATGTTCGCGACCACTTGCGCGGGTCCGACATCCTGATTATGGAGTCGAATCACGATGTCGAAATGCTGCGCGGCGGCTCTTATCCGTGGGCGGTGAAGCAGCGAGTGGCGAGCAACGTGGGCCATCTTTCGAACGAGAAACTCGCGGATTTCTTCACTGGGGACTATGATAATAACGCAGCGTTTGTGGTGCTGGCGCATCTCTCTGAGCAGAACAATCACCCGGAGATAGCCCGGAGAGGGGCCGAAAGAGCGCTGGCTGAGCGGGGTGGCTTGTTTCAGAACCGGGTGCTGGTGGCGGTGCAGTCCGAGGTTCTGCCGCCAATCCAGTTGTGAAGGACCCAGCTGTAGTTACTTATGAGCCAGCAGTGCATCGATCCCATGGTGGGCAAGATTTTGGCGGGCTGGAGATACGACATTTCCGGGCTGGCGCCGGAGATGCGCGGCGACTACGAAAGCCACTTTGTCGACTGCGTACACTGCCGCAGCCGCCAGCGCATCCACCGCATCATTGACGTGGGCTTGATTGCACTGGCTTCGGTTTCCGGGGGAGTGTTTTTGCTGGCCTTTGGAGTGATTCGCCACTTTGGTCCGCGGCATGCGCTGTGGCTGGAGATTGCAGCGCTGGCGGGATTTGCTTTATCGGCGCTGATCTGGCTGGTGGTGGCCGTGGCGACGCCCGCGCCCGTAACCGTGCTGGATGCTGCCAAAGAAGGGGCGCGCCGCGTTCACGACCGCCTGCCCCAGGAAATTCGGGAGCGCCTCCCGGAAGAACTGCGCGTAAAGATCACGGGGACGTAACGGCGATGCAGCCTGTCTCTAGAGTCGTTGCGGTTATTCTGCTGGGCGTGCTGGTGGCCGCTAGTGCGGGAACGATGTGTTCACGGGCTGCCGCCGCCGAACCTTCACACAGCGCTGGATGTCATCCCGTGCGGGCTCCGTCCAATCCGCAACCTGCCGACTATCGGTGCTGCGTGAGCAGGCATCGCTCGGCTCTAACGACTGGTATTTTCTCGCCCCGGCCTGCGCTGCAAGCGCTGGATGCTGCCGCAATTGGCGTCCCCATCGCTGCCAGTAGTGACGGCCCGCTTCCCGCTTTTTCCTGGCCCTCCGGGGGCCCTCCCGGGCGTCTGATTCTTAGAATCTGATCCACGACCCCTCTCTCCATTCTTCGCTGACGTGCGCTCACCCAGCGCATGTTTTCGACATCAGGCTGTTTTCTCCCGTTTGTGAGAACGAGGTTTCCATGGCCAGGTCCGCTTTGTGGTCAATCGTCATTTGTTCAGTCGTCGGGGCCTTGCTGAGTGCGGCTTCAGCACAGGACGCTTCGATGAGCGGGATGCACATGCCCATGGAAAATCATGAGCCTTCGCAGCTGCCCTCGCCGCACGCCGGTTCGGGAACGGGCTGGCAGCCGCCTTCAGTACCAGAACCCGAGTGGATGCTGATGCGCGGCGGCTGGGAGCTGATGGCACATGGGGTGATCTTCGCCGGCTACAACCAGCAAGGCGGCCCGCGTGGCGAGGGCAAAGCCGAGTCGGTGAATTGGGGCATGCTGATGGAGCAGCACGGGCTGGGTCGCGGAACGATTCTTTTGCGCCAAATGCTTTCGGCGGAATCGCTGACCTCGCCGCATCCCGGATTTCCGGAGTTGTTTCAGACTGGGGAGACTTATCACGGAGCGCCGCTGGTCGATCATCAGCATCCGCACAATGTGTTCGCGGAACTTTCAGCGCTGTACCTGCTGCCGCTGTCGAAAAGAATCTCGTGGGAATTGTATGGCGGCCCGGCGGCGGAGCCGGCGCTCGGGCCGGTCACCTACATTCACCGCACTTCCGCTTCGGAGCCGCCCCTGGCGCCGCTCAGCCATCACCTGCAGGATTCGACCCATACCAGTTTTGGCGTGGTCACCACCGGGTTTCTAATCAACCGCGTCAAGCTTGAGGCTTCGGCGTTCAACGGGCGGGAGCCTAATGAGCAGCGCTGGAGCATTCAAGCTGCTGCCTGGGATTCGTGGTCCGGGAGGGTGAGCGTTGCGCCCGCGCGCGACTGGGCCGCGCAGTACAGCGTTGGACGGCTGGAGCATCCGGAAGCGCTGGAGGCTGGCAGCCAGTGGCGGCAGACGGCTTCGGTGGAATATGACAAGCCGCTGGCGCGCGGTAATTGGGCGACGTCTGTTGTTTGGGGGCGCGTACATAAGATCGCGACTGGGACGAATCTCAACGGCTATCTGCTGGAATCCACGTTGAACTTTCTGCGGCGTGATTATGCGTTTGCGCGGCTGGAACTGGTGGACAAGGATGAATTGTTTCCGCAGGCGGCGGTGCATCCGGCTTACCGCATCGGAGCCTACACCTTCGGTGGAGTGCGCGATCTGGTGCAGAATCGCGCATGCCAGTTGGGGCTGGGCGCGGACATGACGGTTTATTCGAAGCCCGCGGCGCTGGACGCGGCATATGGCAACCGCCCCGTATCGTTCCAAATCTTTTTGCGCGTGCGGCCGGGATTGCACCCGGGCGAACATCATCACTAATACAAGAAACCCAGTATTGCCTACCGGGGTTCGGACCGAGAAACTGCTCACTACCGCGCAGCAATTGCGGGAGAATGGTACTTAATGAAGGGGACTCTGCGGATGCTGCGCATCGTGCAGTGGACGATGCTGGGCAGCATTCTCCTTTATGTTGTCATCGGTGAAGTCCTAGGTACAGGCGGGAGGGCGGCAGATCCCTCCCTCAGTTACGTGTTCTCGACGGCCAGTGTGGCCATTGTTGGCGTGATTTTTGTGGTACGGCGCACGCTGGTGTTGCGTTCCGCGGAAAGCCTGGCGACCCGTCCCGACGATGCCCTCACTTTGCGCCACTGGAAGAGCGGCTACATCGCGACTTACGCATTGTGCGAGGCTCTGGCATTGTTTGGCTTGATCCAGCGCTTCATGGGCTTCAATCTTCAACAGAGCCTGCCGTATTACATTGGCGGGTTTGTACTGCTTCTCTTCTTTGGACCGAGAGAGCCGGTCCATACTGGAGCGGCAGCCCAGATTCCGGACCCGCCGACAGGAGGTTCAGACAACTAATTCTTTCCCGCTGGGTTCTCACTAGCCAGGGTTCTGGCCCATGTCTGGGGTCAAGAATCTCTTCCGATGAGGCGCTGCTATGAGGCTAACCCCTTTTCTTCTTGTCATTTTGATGGTGGTTTCCACCCTCCAATCTACTCAGGCGCAACAGCAGCACCCTTGGGTTCCTCAGGGGATCAAGACGTTGGAGCAAGGAGCGTCCTCGAAGGTGAACTTCACCTTTGACCACTCGATGCTGGTGTTGGCGTCGAAGCTGGAACCCGACAACGAGGATCTCCGGCGCGTGATCGCCGGCGTAAGCGGAATCTCGATCCGCAGATACCATTTTCCCGGAGCCTGGCAATACGATCCGGGCACTCTCGGGGCCGTGAACGAGGAATATCGGGCAGCCGGCTGGAAGCAACTGATGGACAAACGCGACAAGGAAGGCAGCCCGGTGGCCAGCAACGTCTGGGTCCGTTTGGAGAACAATGCGATCAGCGACGTTGCGATCTTTCTTGCGCGGCCGAACGAGGTCCACTTCGTCGTGGTCTCCGGGTCCATCAGTCCGGTTGACATCTCGCACCTCGGCGGACATTTCGGGATCCCGAAGATCGAAGGTGGAGTGGTCGTGCCACGGTGACGCCTCCGGAATTGCTGCGCCCCCCGAAAAACCACCCGCTTCCCCGCCTTGGGTTATGATCTGCCTGAGGTGATCCGATGTCCATCAATGGGCCGGAAGAATTGAGCGGAATGCGGGCCGCGGGCGCAGTGGTTTGCCTTGTGCTGAGCGCGATGAGAAGCGCAGTGCGGCCTGGAATCACAACCGGCGAGTTGGACGAAGTGGGAGCGGGCGTGATGAGGCAGCACGGAGCACGGTCGGCGCCAGCGTTGATCTACGGATTTCCGGGGGCGAACTGCATCAGCTTGAACGATGAAGCTGTCCACGGCATTCCGGGCAAGCGGGCGCTGCAAGAGGGCGATTTGGCGAAGCTGGATGTCACTGTCGAAAAAAATGGATTCATGGCGGATGCTGCCGTGACCGTTCCGGTCGGGGAAGTGTCGGAGGAGCGGAAATGCCTGGTGGCATGTGCAGAGCGAGCCTTCGCGAAGGCAATGCTGGTGGCGCGGGCGGGTTTTCGAGTTTCAGAAATTGGGCGAGTCATCGAGCATGAGGTCAGGCGCAGCGGTTTCTCCGTGATTCGCGATCTGGGAGGGCACGGCATTGGACGCACCATCCACGAAGAACCACGAGTCCCGAACTATGCCGATCCGGAAGCCAATCAAGTTCTTACTGCAGGCTTGGTGATCACTGTGGAACCGATCATTGCCGCTGGATCGGGAAGGGCGTTCGTCGCGCACGATAAATGGACAGTCGTCACGGCCGATCACAGGCCTTCGGCGCACTACGAGCATACGCTCGTAATTACCAAGGGTCCGCCAATCCTACTGACTGCGGCATAAGGCGAACGTCGCCTGCTCGAGCTGCGGCTTTCCATCTTTAGGCCTTGATGTGGCAACTGGCCAGACCGCGCTTCTCCAGATACTGCTGGTGATAATCCTCGGCGGGAAAGAACGTCACTGCGGGCACGATCTGCGTTACGATCGGCTTCGAATAACGATGCGCTTTCTCCAACTCTTCCTTTGAGGCTTGCGCCGCAGCCTGCTGTTGCGGCGTGTGGAAGAAGATGGCGGAGCGGTATTGCGTGCCCCAATCCGGGCCCTGACGGTTGAGTTGCGTGGGATCGTGGTTCTCCCAGAAGACTTTTAGAAGGTCGTTGTAGCGAACCTGGGCGGGATCGAATTCCACCTCCACCGCTTCGGCGTGGCCGGTACGGTCGGTGCAAACTTCTTTATAGGTGGGATTGTCGGTTTGTCCGCCGGTATAGCCGACGCGTGTGGACGATACCCCCGGCATCGCCCGGAAGGTCGCTTCTACTCCCCAGAAACATCCCGCTGCAAATGTAGCTTTCTCCATCTTCTGACTGCTCCTCTACAGCTCGTGGTTGCGGACCGCTCCTATTAGATGACGAAATCGGTAGAAAGTCACGCGGCGGAGGTGTCGGGTGGCGCCCCAAGACCTTTACCACAGAGGACAAGGCGTAACACGGGGGTACGACGGAACGGCCCGGTATAGCCTTCCTGGGCAATTGACGCTGCGAACCAATTCGCGATAAAGTGCGTCCAACGTTGTCGCAGTCGTTGTCGTCGTAGGTTGTCCCAGGAGAAGTCTGTGGTTCGTCGATCCAGCCGCGCCCGGAGTGCGTCGAAGTTTGCTGTGTGCCTGCTATTGGCGCTGGCTACGGCGCAGGCCGCGCTGGCGATTCCGAACTTTACTCCCCAGCAGCGTGTCGGCTACAACTCCGGCGATCAGTGGGAGCCCGCTATGGCCGCCGACGGGCATGGACACATCTATA
Organism: Candidatus Acidiferrum sp.; assembly: GCA_035568115.1. GTDB lineage: Bacteria > Acidobacteriota > Terriglobia > Terriglobales > Acidobacteriaceae > Sulfotelmatobacter. The sequence continues at coordinate 59,908 of DATMOP010000013.1, read as the reverse complement.
TTCTGTTTCCCCAGTACGGCGCGGTGAGCGATTGTCCGGCCTGCACCGCTCCTACGATCGCGCTCCTGGTCAGCAACGACAACGGAATTTCGTGGCAAGCGCCGCATGCGCTGGTGCCGTCTACGACTGGGCAGTTTGATCCGCAGGTTGTGGTCGATCCCGTGGACCGGCAGACGGTGTACGCTTCCTGGCTTCAGAACAACAAGCGCGATGTGATGGTGGCACGGTCGCAGGATTTCGGGCGCAGCTGGTACCTCGCGATCGCACAACACTCGCAAGAAGACGCCGACAAGCCTGTGCTGGCGGTACACGGGGCCGATGTGTACCTGGGATTCAATCACGAACAGCACATCGTGGTCGCCGCGTCGCATGATTATGCTCAGAACTTCGCTTCGGCGACAGTGAATCCGAATGCGGAGCCCGGCTGGTCTTTGACGGGTGGCGCGACAGTTGGCCCATCGGGCGAGGTCTACTTTTCGTGGACGGCCTACGCGCGGCGGGAGCTCAGCACACGCCCAGTGAGCATTTACGTGAGCCGGTCGCCGGATGCCGGGCAGAGCTGGAACACAGTTCTCCTGGACGTTTCGAGCGCACCGCCCGAATGCGCCGCCCAGGGGTGCGCGGCTGAGTACCTGGGCGCACAGATTGCGCTGGCGTCTGACGCCGCGGGAACGCTCTACGCGCTGTGGAATGCCGGCACCCGGCACGGTGGGCCCGAACGCATTTACTTTTCGTCTTCCACTACGAGCGGCGCGAGTTGGTCTTTGAAGACCGACGTATCCTCGGCGGACGATCAGGCAGAGCACTGCTTCCCCGCGATTACCGCCGGCGTGGCCGGCGACGTACGCATCGCCTGGATGGACACGCGCCACACTCCTCTGTGGAATGTTTTCCAGCGCAGTTCCAGCAACGGTGGCGCAACCTGGTCGGCGGAGACGCAACTCTCGGGTGGGGCGCGGGGTTACGATTACGTTCGTCCCGATGGTTTCCGCTTTCCGTTCGGAGACTATTTCTCCATCGCCATCGATAGTCTTGGAAACACGCACGCAGTCTGGGGCGAGGGGCGGAATTATAAGTCTCCGGGCTCGATCTGGTACACTCACGGGCGTTAGGTCACAGGCGTCCGTTCCTTTCATTCCTGTCTTTTTTCGTCATTCGACATTAGTGCAGCCGCATTCGTAGCGGGCTGGATTGCCCGATTCTGATGAACGGAGGCATTCGCATGAAATTCATGGGTGTGAACCTGTGGGCGGTATTGGTGAGCGCCCTGGCCACCATGGTGGTCGGGTTTGTGTGGTATTCGCCGTTGCTGTTTGCGCGTCCCTGGACAATCTTGATGGGGTACGATCCGGATGACAAGGCAAAGCTCGCCGAAATGCAGAAGAGCGCGGGACCGTCATACATGCTGTCGTTGGTCGCCAGCTTGGCGGCGGCGGTGCTGGGAAAGATTATTGTCATCGCAACCGTCAACACGCCGCTGTATGGCATGAAGGTTGGGCTGGCGGTGTGGCTGGGATTCGTGACCACCGTGCAACTGACCAATTCGCTGTTCAGCCGGCAACCGGCCAAACTGTACGCGATCAACACAGGCTATCAGTTGGTTTGCTACCTGGCGATGGGAGCGATCATGGGGGCGTGGCGGTAAGAGATTCCTTTATTCCAGGATCATGCCCCCGGTAAGGTGTGCCAGGCGCGTGATGCCGCGATCCTGGCACCAGCGCTGCAGTTCGTCCACAATCTTCTCCGTCGCGCAAGGATCCCAATAGCTCGCTGTGCCGATTTGAACGGCGGTTGCACCTGCAAGCATGAATTCCGCAACATCGGCCGCGGTTGAAATTCCTCCCATGCCGATCACGGGAATGCTCACGGCATGCGCGGCATCGTAGACCATACGAAGGGCAATCGGCTTAATGGCTGGGCCGGAGAGTCCGGCCGTGATGTTTGCGATGCGGGGTTTGCGGGTATCAGCGTCGATGGCCATGGCCACGAAGGTGTTGATCAGCGAGATCGCGTCGGCGCCCGCTTCCTGCGCAATGTGCGCCATCTGCGCGATGCTGGTCACGTTGGGCGAGAGCTTGACGATCAGAGGACGGCGGGCAGCGCGCTTCGCCGTCGTCACCACTTCGTCGAGGGAGCGCGGATCGCTGCCAAATTGCAGTCCGCCCTCGGTTGTGTTGGGGCAGGAGACGTTGAGTTCGTAGGCAGCGATGCCTTCGCCGTCGTTGAGAATCTCGATGGTTCTTTCATAGTCTTCACGGGTGTAGCCGAAGACGTTGGCCAGCACCACGATGTTCTTCATCTGCTGGAGCTTGGGGAGCTTCTCTGCGAGAAATGCCGCCGCACCGATGTTCTGCAGGCCGATGGCGTTGAGCATCCCGGCGGCCGTCTCCCACAGGCGCGGCGGCGGATTTCCGATCATCGGCTCGCGGGACAGCCCTTTGACGACGAAGCCACCCAGTTTGTCGAGGTGGACGACGTCCTCGAACTCGACGCCGTAACCAAAGGTTCCGCTGGCGGCGATGACTGGGTTCTTGAGTTCGATGCCAGCGAAGGATACCCTAAGGTCGAGCGGAGACTTGCCACCGTTTTCAGAGGACGAAGTCACTGTGGCGGCCTTTCGTTCGGAGATCCCGCGTTACTTTCCGCGTGACGCGTCGGGGCAAGCGCCTCAGTGAGCACGCGTCCCGCGGCATGCGTGGGAGCGTTGATGCCAAGCAGCGATGCCAACGTCACAGCCAGATCGACCGGTTCGGCGTGCGTACGATAGGTTCCCGGGCGAAATGGCAGTCCGTAGAAGGCGAGCGGCACGTGCGTGTCATAGTTGTAGGGCGATGCGTGGTCTGTGCCTTTAGCAAGGCCGACGGTGTACGGCTCCGGCACCCCCATTACAAACCAACTTCCTTCCGGCGAATAACTGTGCAGGAATTTCTTTCCGAATGGAGTATCGGGGACTGCACCTTCCGCGAGTTGCGACTTGGTGAAGTAGTCGCGCAGTCCAGCCTGCTTCATCGCCTCGCCCACAGCGGCTTCGGCGTCGTGCTCCTTTACGTGCGATACGGCGAAGGCGTCCGGGTCGAGCCATGCGAGAGGGTAATCGAGTTTTACGTAGGAAGCGAGATGACCGGGCGAAAACTTCGCGGCCAGAGCTGCATTGATCTGGGCTTCGAGTTTACTCGCTTCGAGATTAGCGGCGGGAATGCGCAGCTTCTTCGCCACATCGGGCAGAGCGGAAATGCCGTGGTCGGCCGAGAGTGCGATCCAGGTGTTGGCGAGGCCGACTTGGTGGCCGAGGAAGGTGAAGAAGTCGGCAAGTTCGCGATCGAGCGCGAGTGCCATGGCGGCCATCTCGGGCGAATCGGGACCGACCTGGTGGCCGAGAATATCGTTCGGAGAAAGGCTGATCGCTAACAGGTCGGTGGCTTGTCCGGCGCCGAGATTTTCGTATAGGACCAACTCCTTGGCGAATTCCAGTTCGTACTCGTTGGCGAAGGGCGTGGAGCCGATCACTTCATAGAAACCCGCGTCAGAACCGTCTTTACCCTTGCGATGCGCCGTCGAACGCATCACGTCTCCGTTGTTGTTCTTCCAATCGCGGGCCCAGTATTTTGCCGCACGGTTGCTGCCATTGAAATCCTGCGCCCACTTAGGCAGATCGGGACGGTAGTAAGTGGAGGTAATCCACGCGCCGCTTTTCGCGTCAATCCAGTATGCCGCGTCTGCTGCAAAACCTCCGGGCAGGATGGCGGCGCGGTCTTTCAGCGACAGCGTAAAGACTCGCGACTTCCCCTGGGTAGCAAGTTTCAGTTCGTCGCCGAGCGTGTCGGCGAGCAGGTTGTGAGGCGATGCGCCGGCCTTGTCTCCGGAGATGCCGACGAGCTTTGTGTCATCGTCTTCCACTGACGTGACCATTTTCTTTTTCTTAGGGTCCCACCACTCGTTCGCCGCAATGCCGTGATCGTTGCTGTAAGCGCCGGTAAACAGCGTGGCGTGCCCGGGAGCGGTACGGGTGTTGGCGTAGTCGTAGTTGCAATCGGTGAAGTTGGCGCCGTGGTCGAGCAGCAGACGGAATCCGCCTTCGCCGAACTGGTCGCGGTAGCGCTCCAGATAGTCGCCGCGAAACTGGTCGATGACGATCACCACAACAAGTTTGGGATGGGCGTTGTAGGCAGAGCCGAAAGTCGCTGGATCGGAAGCCAGAATGAGGGCGGCAATGAATGCCAGCAAAAGAACGCGGCTCGCGGCAATGGAGCGGGGGAGGAATCTCATCGCGAAGGTAGTTTACACAGGGGAGTGGGTTGGGCGAAAGAGAGACAGGGAGTCGAGCTTGGCTCGACGGACAGCCGAGGGCGGCTGTCCCCACACGAGCGTTCCTTGTACTCGCGTGCATTCCTCGCTCGGTTTCCGATAAAGTAGTTATTCCTCATGCTTGATCTGAATTTCGTTCGTGACAACCTGCCCCGGGTGGAAGAGATGCTGCGCCAGCGCGGCGCGGATCCGGCTGCCGTGCTCAGGGATTTCAGCGACGTCGATACCCGGCGGCGGCAGGCTATCACGGAGGCTGAGACCATGAAGGCGCGGCGGAATAAGGCCTCGGAAGACATCTCCAAACTGAAGAAGAGCGGGCAGGATGCCACTGCGGCGATCGCCGAAACCAAAGATCTGCGCGAGCAGATTCAGGTGCGAGAGAAAACCGCCGCCGATCTCGATACCCGCTTGCACGATATCCTTGCCGGCATTCCGAATATACCGCACGCCAGCGTTCCCATCGGCCACAGCGCTGAAGAGAATGTAGAAGTCCACCGCTGGGGGACGCCTCCGCAGTTCGACTTCGTTCCCAAGCCGCACTGGGATCTCGGCGCAGAACTAGGCGTGCTGGATTTAGAGCGCGCGGTTAAACTTACTGGCGCGCGTTTCGCCGTCTACTGGGACCTGGGCGCGAAGCTCGAACGCGCCCTGGCGAACTTCATGCTCGATCTGCACACCCGCGAGCATGGATATACCGAAGTGCTGCCACCATACCTGGTTAATTCCGAATCAATGTATGGCACGGGGCAGTTGCCCAAGTTTGCTGCTGATTCTTTTTGCGTGCCACACGGAGAAAAGGATCTGTGGCTGATTCCAACGGCCGAAGTGCCAGTGACGAATCTCTATCGGGATGAAATTCTCAATGCAGCGCGGCTGCCGATCTCACTCACGGCGTATACGCCGTGCTTCCGCAGCGAAGCGGGATCCTACGGAAAAGATGTCCGCGGTATTATCCGGCAGCATCAATTTCAGAAAGTGGAGTTGGTGAAATTTTCGCGGCCGGAGAACTCGTATGAAGAGCACGAGAAGCTGACGCGGAATGCCGAGACCGTTCTGCAAAAGCTTGGCTTGCACTATCGCACGGTGGTATTGTGCACCGGCGACATGGGACCATCGTCGGCAAAGACGTATGACATTGAAGTCTGGCTGCCGGGACAGCAGTTGTTTCGTGAGATCTCGTCGTGCTCAAATTTTGAGTCGTATCAGGCACGGCGGGCGAATATTCGCTACCGTCCCGAGGGCAAGAATAAGACAGAGTTCGTGCACACGCTGAACGGAAGCGGCCTGGCCGTGGGCCGGACCTGGGTGGCGATTGTCGAGAATTACCAGCAGGCGGACGGGAGCGTTGTAATCCCCGAGGCGCTGCGGCCTTACATTGGGGTGGAGCGCATCACGGCGAAACGCTTTTAGCTTTCTAGCTCCGCCATTGCCAAGAAAGCAAGCGGTCACTAGACTTGCATAGGGCAAAGCCATGCAGAGTGTGGACATCAGCACGACCGCGGCTGGCGCGCCTTCTCTACCGATGAATGGCGTCTGGCGCACAATTCGGAGCTACATCCTGTGGCAGCACGAGCGTGGCACGCTGCACTACGACATCATGGTCACCCTGATCCTGATTTTTGTTTTCTTCTCGCCCCGGGTTATCAACTTTAACGACAAACCGGTTCCCCGGCCCTTGCATCTGACTGATGTGGTGGTCACGCCCGATGCGAAGGGCGGCCTGCTCTACCAGATTTCCGCCAGCGCGATCACTCCGGGAGACGATCAGTCCGTGCGAGATCAGTTGCTGCATATCATCAAACCGATTTCGGGCGAAGTGTCGCTCGTGAGCTACGAGCCGGTCACCGACGGCAAGGGACACGTACAGACCTATAAAGTTCTGGTGAAAAGATAGCAGGCGAATGAGACCTGTCCACCGCATCCTCGCAATTTTGTTTCTGGGAAGCCTGCTGTGCGGTTTCGCGGCTCAACCGAGCCCCGAAACCTGCGTCATGGAGTGCGTCCTCAGGAAAATGGACGATGCTGCAGCGAACTTCCACACTACGCAGGCCGATTTCGTCTGGGATCAGTACCAGAAAGTTGTGGACGAAACCGACACGCAGAAGGGCACGGTTTACTACCGCCGGTCGGGAAAGGAAATCGAAATGATGGCGGAGATCAAGGAACCCGACGCGAAATTCGTGCTCTACAGAGAGGGAAAGCTCCAGGTGTACCAGCCCAAGATCGAGCAGGTCCTCGTGTACCCGACAAGCAGTCATGGCGACATCGAAAGTTATCTGGTGCTCGGGTTCGGTGGCAGCGGACAGGAATTGACGAAGTCGTTCGATGTGAGCTACACCGGGGATGAAACCGTGGCCGGCATTGCCACCGGAAAGCTGCAACTGATTCCGAAAAGCGAGAAGGTCCGCAACAACTTCTTCGCCAAGGCAATCCTCTGGATCGACTTGAGCCGCGGCATCTCGGTCCAACAGCAATTCTTCCAAATCCAGGGGGACTATCGCCTGGCGAGGTATTCCGGGGTACGGATAAATGCCAAGATCGGCAACGACGTGTTTCAGCTAAAAACCACGAAGAAAACACAATTCGTCTCACCGCGCGGGTAAGTAATTGAATCTAAAGGGCAAGAATCTGTACTGAAAAAGGAACGGTGGGCGCTATACTGCCCTAGGATTTTCTTTCGAGTTCATCTTTCGAGTTCATTCATGGCCAAGGTTTTTACGATTCCAGTTCCGCCCAAGTTTGGCAGTAAGCGAAGAGAGCGTACGTCGGATCCTCGATACGTCGATGGGCAGCGCGTGCTGGTCGAGGCCATGAAGTACCTGGCTCAGGCAGATCCTGTGGCGAACCGGCCCGCAATCGAATTGATTTCCGAGCATGTGCGCACCCGCTTCCGCATGAGCGATTCACCGCTGGCGTAAGCCGCCCTGTGCCTGAATCGTCCCGCCTAGAAGCTGTAACGCAGCATGAATTGCATTACCCGGGGCTGCGTCAGCGTCGAACTGTAGACCCCGAAGGCCGTCACTGAGCTGGTATCGAAGTTGTTGGACGAGGCTGCAGCGTCGAAGCGCACAGCATTCGTCACGTTGAACGCCTCCCAGGCGAAACTGAGAGTTTGTCCCTCTCGCACTTTCCAGTCTTTGTCCACACCAGCATCGATTCCGAAAAATCCCGGCCCGCGGAGCTCATTTCGCTGTCCGCCTTCACCGGGATAAGGATGCCGGAAGTCCGCTTTGGCACCGTCCTTGTTCGCAAACATGGTCGGGTTGCCCAAGGCATCGCGATGCACTCCCACTGACCCCGGGTTGGCAATCTCGACCGCTTCACCCCGTATGTTGTAGTTCGTGGACCAGCCACCGCCGGGAAAGATGCTGAAGGGCAGTCCGCTCGACCAGTGGAAGAGGCCCGTGAGGCTCCACCCACCGAGGACTGCGTCGGCAACTCGGCCCATACCTGATCCAAACTTCCTGCTTCGTCCCACCGGCAGATCAATGACCCAGTTGGAATTAATCTGATGCCTCAGATCGAAATCAGAAACGGCGCGAAGCTGGTTTGGCGCCCAGGAGTTAACTACCTGGCTGGAAAAGCCGCCGACTCCACCCGAAGAAAACAGGCTGATACGCTCTGCGTTCGATCCCACGTCGATGGATTTTGAAACTGTATAGTTCAAATCGAACTGGACGCCGCTGGAGAGTGCGCGCCGTAGCGTGAGGTTGAGGGCGTGGTAGGAGCTGTTTCCAGATGAACGCCATCCCCAGAGAGAGGAAAACTGCGGCATGAAGAAGTTATAGGCCTGCGGACTGGATTGGCCCGGCAGTTGCGAACATGCCGGGAAACATGCTCCGAACGTGGGCGTATCCGTGTCTTGCAAGGCGACGATCTCGTCTCCCAAGTTGCAGGCGAAGGTGTCATACATCGCCTGCGTGGCAGTGAGATTTGAGGCGTTCGGATCAATAGTGCCCAGGGGAATTCCCTGGCAATTGGCACTGAAGAGCTGCGAGGAAGCCGGACCTGCGGCTGCTGCAAACAGATCTTCCCAGTACATTCCCGCATTGCCAGGGTTTACATCACTGACCGCTGTACCCGCATATGCCAGTTTCGATAACTTAGTGGCCGCTGCAAAATAGTCGGTGTGCGAAGCGGGATCCACAATGTCCTGCGGCAAGGCCAGATCGGTTTCCTGCAAAAGGTGGCGGCCCAACCGGCCCACGTACGAAGCTTCGATCGCGAAATTGCGGCCCAGGTCGCGACTAAAAGAAAAATTGAAGACGTGCGAGTAAGGCGTCTTGAGCTTGTCGTCCATGCCCCAGTAGATTGCGAAACCTCCCGGAGCGTTCACCCCCAGCGGCGGAGTGACGGGAAACGATCCGGGAGCTGCTCCATTCATGGTCTGCCCGCAGTACTGGCCTTGCGGCAGGTTGTAAATGCCGGTGAAGCGATACGCGCAGTCCACCGTTTGGACGGCATACGGATTCGTCTCCGTCGTCGTCAGACCGAATGAGCCTTGGCGGTCGAATGTGTCCACCAGGCCCTCGCCGAAATGATCGAAGTAGAGCCCATAGCCCATACGCACCGAACTCTTGCCCGCGGTGCCGAATACTTGGTGCAGCCAGCCCTTGTCGAAATGCGGAGAGTAGGCCACTGCGAGTCGAGGGGCCAGGTTGCGGTAGTCCCAGTTCCAGTAGGGTTGTTTTCCATTCGCCTGGCCGGAAACACCAAAGGTAAGCGGCGGCAAACCTCCCGGCACTCCATTCGCCGCATTCTGCCCCGGCGAGTACGATTGCCCTGCCAGTTGCGCTTTGGCACGCTGGGCAAAAAGGTTACCGACGCTGATGGTCGGCGCGGCCTGATTGCCATTCACCTCGTAGGGAGGCTGCAAAAGCGAATAGCGCAGGCCAGCCGTGATCACCAAATGCGGCGTCACGCGCCACGCATCCTGCGCGTACCATTCTGCTTCCCACGACTTGAAGTGGCGTGAAATCAAAGCTCCGGGCGGGATCACCGTTCCGGTTTTATCCTGGTTAAACACCGCATTCTCCACCGTGACCAGCCCAGCCAGCCCGGTGGCGGCAAAATCGTAGAGCTGGCCGAAGGCGGGATCGACGAGGGGATAGTTCGCGCCGATGCTGGGATCGAGGCTGCTGCCAGAATTTGCTATGGTGGCTGTTGGCAGCGAAAAAGGATCGGTCAACCCATTGGTAACGTTTTGAAAATTGCCATTCCGGTTGTTGTGCAACAGCCGCAGGTTCGCGCCGAATTGCAGAGTGTGTTTCCCCTTCGTCCAAGTCATGTCATCGACAAGGTTGTGTACCGGCAGGTTGAAGTACTCCGAGTGCGAAGCTAACGCCGTCAGGTCGCTGAGCGTGCGAAAAGCGACGTAAGGCCGCGAATTCACCCCCGTGTCTCCCACGCCTTCGCGTACCAGCGACCAGCGGAAATTGTTGATCAAGGTCGGGCGGAGCAAGGCCGTATACCCGGCCGCAATGCCCTTGTTGTTACTGGTGTGGAAGTCGCTGGAAGGCTGTCCGGGAAATTGCGGGGCCAGTTGCTGATTGTCGTTTTGCAGGTTGCCGCGCAGGAACAGGCTATGGTTGCCGTTCGCCGTGAGTTTGTAATCCAGCCGGAGAATATAGGTGTTGAGTTTCTCCGGGCTGGCTCCGGCGAATGTATAGCCGCGGTAGTCGAGGAGGTCCCCGACCGTATCGGTATTCGTATGCGGGTACTGCTGGAAGACTTGCAGCACGTTGGGGTTGACGCCGCATTGGCCACTACTGTTGGCCCACGGACAGGTGCCGTTGGAGGCCGCGTTCGGATCCAACGCGGCGAACGCAGCAGGAGAGAGCTGAACCACATAGTCTGCGGCCGAGACCGCGGTGTCTTGGGTCACCGTGACACCAGACGTCGGACTCCCTAGAACGCAGTTCGGGTCGGGCGGGTTGGCGTTCGGATTGCACAGATACTGGATCATCCCGTTCCGCAACTCGTCGCTGGGCACGGTTTGCGTGATCTGCGTCGTCTCGCGCTTCCGTTGTCCTTCGTAGGCAAAGAAGAAAAACATTCTGTCCTTCTTCAGAGGACCGCCGAAAGTTGCTCCAAACGTGTTACGGATCAAGTGTGGCGGCTTATTCGGCAGGCCTGCGCCCACTTGCGCCGCCTCGTTGAACCAGTCATTTGCTTCACCGATGCTCGAACGGTTGTATTCATAGATCGAGCCGTGGAAGCTGTTCGTTCCGCTTTTCGTGACCAGCGCCACTTGTCCACCCGAGGATCGTCCTTCGTCGGCATTGCCGTTGCTGGTGGTCACACGAAATTCCTGCAACGAGTCGAGTGTTGCCCGTAGCGCTCCCTGAAAGGCATTGCCGCTTAGCTGCTCGTTGTCGTCGAGTCCGTCAAGGGTGATATTCGTCTGATCGCTTCGCGCGCCGCTCACGGAGCCACCGCGGCTGTCATTGGTCTGATCAATCTGCTTATCGCTGCCGATGAAGGTCACGCCCGGCTGCAGACTGAGAATGGAGACAGGGTCTCGTCCCTCCGAAGGAAGTCGTTGCAATTGCCGCTCGGTGAATGCGTTGCCGATCGAAGCGTCCTGCGTGTTCACCAGCGGCGCCTCGCTGGTCACTTCGACCCGTACCTGCGCGGCTCCAACCTGCATGGTGAAGTTCAGCGTGGCCGGAGAGCTCACTTGCAGCGTAATGTTCTCGCGCTTGATGGTAGCGAATCCACTCGCCGTGACGGTCACCGTATAGGTCGCCGGAGGAATCTGTAGAAACTGGTACACCCCGTCCGGGCCCGAGGTGACGGTACGTGCGAATCCCGTCTGCGGGTCATTTATCGTCACGGTCGCGCCCGGCAGCAGCGCGCCCTTGGGGTCGCTGATCACGCCATGCAGGGACGTGGTGGATTGCGCAGCCGCCAGAGAACCAAACAGACTCAAAAATAGCGAAAGAACGGCGAGCCGGAAGCAGGGTCGCATGGGTACTCCTCGGGTCTTCGTGTCATGTTGGGCTGGACAGAGTGAACTGGACCGCACGACGCAGCCGCACCACACCGAAGCTTGCTCCGCAAACGGTGGCCGCTATTGTGTCCCGCCGCCTCCCTTCAGTTCAAGGGAATAACGGAATGGAGATGACTCGCAGTCAGTGAGGGTAGTCCGAAACGCTTTGCTAGGCGCGCCTTAGAGAACAGGATGGCGCTGTTCTATTTCAGGCGCGAATAGAGTCGGGGAAAAGGGGCGGCGATGCCGCCCCCTCATGGCCATTCGAGAGCCCACTAGAACGTGTACCGCAATGCGAACTCCATCCTGCGATAGATCGTCAGGGTTTTGGTAAAGTTCCCAAACGAGCTCACCTGGTCGACTCCGGTATTTGCCGTCAGGGCGTCGAAGCGAACATTGTTGAAAACGTTGTAGACTTCCCACCGGAATTGCAGTTGCTGGCCCTCCGTGATCTTAAAAACCTTATGGAGGCCCATGTCTGCACCGAAGTATCCAGGTCCTCGAAGGGTGTTGCGGTTGCCGACTTCTCCCGGAAAATCCTGCCGGTACGATGTGATCGCGGTGGTTGGATCCTTGAAGACATTCGGACTCCCATTGACGACGGTCGTTCCGGTTTTGGCTGACGGTCCGACTTGCGTAGCGTAGCCGCTCAAGTTCCAGTTCGTAGCCCAGGCTGCGCCATTGCCGATAGCAAAAGGAAACCCGCTGGTCCAGTGGAAAAGACCGACTAGCTCCCATCCGCCCAGAACTCCCTCGGCCAGACGGCCAGCGCCGGAGCCAAACGTTCTACCGTGGCCGTAGGGAAGCTCCACCAGCCAATTCGAATTGAGCTGATGGGTAGTGTCGAAGGTGGAAATGGCGCGCTGCAACTTGGGGCTCCACGCGTTATAGATCTGGTCGCCCGGCCCGCCCAGGTTGCCGATCCGCTCCGCGTCCGATCCAATGTCGATGGACTTGCCAAAGGTGTAGTTGAAGTCGAACTGCACGCCATGAGACATGGGGTGCTTCAGGATTAATTCGGCCGCATTGTAAGCGCTGTTTCCGATGGACTGCCAGGAGTACATATTGGCAAATTGGGAGGCAAAGTATTGCGGGGTCGTCTGGGTCACGCCGCCCAGAGTGATACAACCCGGGAAGCACGATCCCCCGCCCACGCCATCGATGATCTGTTGGAACGTGGTTTCATTGTGGACGAAGCCGCACGCCATCAGGTCGTACATGTTTTGCGTCGCCGTTGGACTTCCTGGAATGGGACCGAATTGGTTCGCGCAAGTCGTGTTGATCACCCCGCTAGCAATCCCTCCTGGACCGGCGGATGTGGCGCCGAACAGGTTCTCCCAATAGGGGATTGGCGCAACCGAGCCTTCCGGCGTACCCGCCAGCACTAAATTGTCGAGTTGACGGGTAGCGGTAAAGTAGTCCATGTGGGAAGCCGGGTCCACAATGTCCCTCGGCTGACCCAGATCTCTCTGCTGTATCAAACGATGGCCGATGCGGCCCACGTAGGCGGTTTCAATCACAAAACCGTGATGTAGTTCACGCTCAAAGGACAAATCGAAGCCGTAGGAGTAAGGGGTTCTGAGCTTGTCGTCCAGGCCCCACTGAACGGCGAAGTTGGTCAATGGGAACTGCACCGGAAAAGTGGCGCCCGGTGATGGAGTAATGAGGGCGGGCGGCAAGGTGTACAGACCACCCTCGTTGGGCAACATCGCCATGCGAGGCGCCGCGTCCACGGTCTGAACGCCTCCGGTGTTGCTGAGCAGGGTCGAAAGCCCGAACGACCCATCCTGGTCGAAAGTGTTCACGATACCCTCGCCGAAGTGGTCGTAATACATACCGGCTCCGAGGCGGATGGAAGTCTTGCCCGGACCACCGAATAGCTGTCTGAGCCAGCCATTTTCGAAGCCGGGGGAGTACGCGATGGCAAAGCGCGGAGCGAAGTTCTTGAAGTCGTCACGCCAGTACGGATTCTCGCCATTGGCCTGGCCAGCGAGATCAAACGAGATTGGCTCGTTAAAGGGTAGCCCTGCCAGCATGGTTTGTCCCCGTTTCTTGAACCAGGCATCCAGGCTGATTGTGGGCGCAACTTGCACTCCGTTCTTTTCATAGGGAGGCTGCAGAAACGTCCAACGGAGTCCGTAGGTGATGGTGAGGTTGGGTTTGACCCGCCAGGAATCCTGCACATAGGACTCGAACTCGTGCGCGACGAAATGACGCAGGTTCGGAGTGCCTTGAGCGAGGGTGTTGCCCTTGGTGTCGAAGTTATATCTGGTATCTACTTCAGCGATGATTCCCGCGAGGGCCATCACCGGGTAGTCGTAGGAATTGTTGAAGCCGGAATCAACTAGGGGCAGATTGTAATTTGCCCCTGTCGGACCGAACTGCGGAGCACCCGGGTCGAGACTGGTCCCCTTATTCGCGATGCCTGAGACATTCAGCCAGGACGCGTTGGTAGAGCCCCCGGAAAACGAGGTCAACGTCGAATTCCGGATGTCGCCAATGATTCTGAGATTGGCCCCGAATTGCAGCGTGTGTTTCTGGTGGGTCAACGAAATATCATCCACAAAGTTGTGCACCGGCACGGCCACCTTGAAGGAATCGTTTTCCTGGCCGCTCGGGGTATCCAGGCCCCGCAAGGTAATATAGGTTGTGTTCCCCGACCCTACCTCACCAAGCGCCTGCCGGATGAAACCATATCTAAAGTTGTTGATCAGCGTGGGTGACAAGACTGCCGTGTACCCCACGGCAAAGCCCTTGCTCGGTACAACGCGCGCAAAAGTCGGAGTCAACCCGGGGAATTGGGGTGCAAAGTCCTGCCTGTCACCCTGCAGATTCCCCCGCACAAAGAGACGGTGATTCCCATTTTGAGTGATGTTGTAATCGAATTTCGCAATGTAGGTATTGAGAGTTGTGGGGGCGGGTCCTGCAAAGGTGTACCCCTGATAGTTGAAGCCATCCGCGCCAACTGCGGCGTTGGTGTTGGAGTGAGGATAACCCTGCATGATCTGTTCGATGGCCGGATCCGCTCCTGGTCCCTGGGGACAGCTCGTCGTACAGTTGGGATCGAGGAGCACCAGCGTGCCCGGGCTCATGGTCGCCAGAAGCACCGAAGACGGCTGACCGGCCGCCGGGGCGACGGTGATGCTGGCACCGTTGAGACCGGTGTTGCCGGTAACGCAGGCGGGATCGCCGACATCGCAGAGATAACTCACAAACCCGTTGCGAAGGTTGTCGCTGGGCACGATGCGCGTGGTCTGAACGCTCTCGTGTTGAACCGATCTTTCCCAGTTCAGAAAGAAGAACACTTTGTCCTTCTTGATGGGCCCTCCCAGCGACGCGCCAAAGATGTTCCGCCGCAGAAATGGCGGGGTGTTAGGCAGCCCGGAAGAGACCTGCGCCTGCTCGTTGAACCAATCGTTGGCTTGGCCGATGTTGGAGCGGTTGTATTCGTAAGCGCTGCCGTGCCATTTGTTGGTTCCACCTTTGGTAAGTAATGACACTTGGGCGCCCGAGGAGCGCCCTGAGTCTGCGTTCGAGTTCGTGGTGGTCACGCGGAACTCTTCGATGGAGTCCGTGGTGGAACGCAGAGCTCCCACAAAAGCAAAGCCGTTGTTCTGATCGTTGTTGTCGACGCCATCCAGCGTAACATTGGACTGATCGCTGCGTCCGCCGTTGACTGTCCCGTTGCGGGTATCGAACACATTGTCGATCGCGGTGCCTGACGTGGGGTTGGTATAGGTGACCCCCGGCTGCAAGCTGAGAATCTCCACCGGATTGCGCCCCTCAAACGGCAACTCCATGATCCGCCGGGCTTCGAAGGCGTTTCCGATCGTGGCATCCGTTGTATTCACGTGGGCCGCTTCGCCGGTCACTTCTACGGTTACGGCTTGGCCTTGCACCTGTAGAGTGAAATTCAAAGTCGAGGGAACACTCACCAAAAGTTGGACGCCCTCCTGCTTCAACGTCGCAAAGCCACCCCCCTTCACGGTGACCGTATAAGTCGCTGGCGGCAATTGCAGGAGCTGATAATCGCCCTGACCATCCGTCTTGGCGCTGCGCGAGAACCCGGTCTGCGTGTCGGTAACCGTAACCGTTGCGCCCGGCAGCACGGCGCCTTTGGCGTCGTAGACGGTTCCGCGCAAGGATGTCGTGCCCGTCTGCGCCCAGACTAGAGAACAAACTACCAACAGAAGCCCAACCAATAGAGTAACTACACGTGAGCCAGAACGCATAGAGCCCCCTTCACCCACGATGGGTGTTGCACTTCGGATTTGTGTTTCCCAGGAATGAACGGCGTTTGAGACCCTGGGGGACCTGATGGGGCGTTATTGTGCAACTACCGGGCCACAAACTTCAAGCTGAATCTTCAACAGGTTCGCAGTTTTTACAAGGTCGAGGATTTGTCTTCTCACATATCGCGTTCCAGATTTGGAAGCCTGTTTATGCGGGTTTTTGATCGTTGCGATTTGATTTTCCGCTGAGGCACGCGGCAGCCATGATTATGACCACCGGATAGCATTCCAAGGTGTAGCGTGGTTCCGGATTCTCCAGCGTTCCGAGGAACAGAGAACGCAGCAGCAGAAATAAAACGAATAGTCCGAGGCCAGACAATTCGCGGGATCGCAGCAGTCCGGCTGCCGCCGCTGCAACGTAGGCCAGGTTGACCAGGCCGAAAACGATGCTGACGGTGAGCCATACGGGTTCATCATCGAACTCCCACCAGCGCGGATCAGAGGGCAACAGCTCAGTTCGCGGGCGCAACCACATGTCGGCGATGCGCGCCGCCGGAAGCAGGATATAGTAGCGCAAAGGCGCGGCCTGAATGCGGGCTGCGGCAAGAGCCGCAAAACGCGCGTCGAGTTCCGGCGTCACGTCGTGATTCTCGTTGTAGTCAGCGAAGATCTGCTCCGTTTCCTGCCGCTGCTGGGCCGAATCAAACGCACGTCCTGGCAGGCGCGTGACGTCGATCGCATCCCCCGGCACTCTCCAATAGATTTCCTGTACGGAGGTGTAGTCGGCAATCCAGGTCTTAGTCCAGCGATTGAATCCCGCCATCACCAGTTCATCGGAGTCGTTGGCATAGCGGGGCGCGAGTGGCTGGAAGCGGTGCATGGTGTGCAGGTTACGCAACGTCCACGGGACGAGGGGCAAGAACGCGCCGATGGCTAGAATTATCCCCACGCGGAGCAGAGGAAGCACGCTAGAAGCGGGATTGGATCCTCGCTGTTCCTTCGAGAGGAGCTTTCGCAAAAATAGCAGAAGCCAACACCCGCCAACGGCCGCGAACAAAATGCCGCCGTCCGGCCGCAACAGAACGCACCCCCCGATGGAAAGGCCGCACGCGAGCCAGACTGCTGAAGTTCGTGTTGAGCTTGAATCATTCTCCTGCCGAAGAGAGGCAAGTCCACACACTGCCAGATCCAGAGCCAGCGCGGTAAAGAATATTTCCAACGTCTCAGTGAGAGCAGCGGACGAGTAGTTGGCCAGGAAGGGACACAGTGCGGCCAGCAGGAATGCAGCTTTTGCCGCTCGCCCACTAAACATTCGGCGCGCGAGATCCGCGGCCAGCAGGCACGTCCCCAGATCGAACAAGATTTGAATCAACAGAACCGCGCGGAAATTGTTCGACCCGAAGACCGCGAAGATCGCCGCCAGGAACGCCGGGTATCCTGGCAACCGAGAAAACGTCGGGACAACCTGGCCCGAATCAGTGATGCCGTAGACGCCATGCTGCAGCCAGTTCATGGCAATATCGGCATAGAGCCGGGAATCGTCTACGACGCCGGGGAAGCGGAGGACAAACAAAAGCCGCAGCGCCAGCGCCGCAAGGCTTGCCGCGAGAAAGAACCGAGCATTCTTCCGCACCAGTTCCAGCACGCTGAGAATATAGCGCGTTTAAGGTCATGTTCGTCATTCATCTTCAGTCATCTTTCGTCCGGGAAAGTGCATCTTAATCCACAAGGACTTCCGCCCTGTCCCGCCACGAATTGACCGTCCGCTTCCCGCGGCATACGATGAACGCTTAACTCTCCATGGCCGAACCCGTCTTTTACGATCCGCAACGCGCCCGATGGAAGAGACTAAGGCGTCTGGTTGACGCGCTGGTCGTGGCGCTCTCGGCGCTGGTTATTTTCTTTGTGTACACCACACTGCGGGATGAGCGCCTGCCTGAGTTGCTGTTTTCGCCGCAGAAGCGCGCCTTTAAGGCTTTGAAGGAGAGCGAGAAGGAAAAAGCTCGCGACCGCCAGAAGAAGCTGGCCCTCCGGTCGCACCGCAAGACGAAGCTGCCGCCCTCGGAGGTAACTCTAAATGAGGAAGAGGGCATCCGCGCGGCATTCTATGTTCCATGGGATGCCGCCAGCTTCTCCTCTCTGCGCGATTTTTCTCGTCAGATCGATCTGCTATATCCCGACTGGCTGCACGTGCTCACGCCCGACGGACACCTGCAGGCAGTGGACGACCAGACCAACAAATTTTTCGATGTGCTGCAAAACAATCACGTGCGCTCCGTCGACGACCGCGTGATGCCTCTTCTCAAAGGGGAAGACTCTTCCATGGAAGTCTTCCCCATGGTGAACAATTTCGACGGCACCGAGTGGGTGGGAGCAATCACGGACTTTTTGAACGATCCCGCGGCCCGCGTGGTTTTTCGCCGGCAGGTTTCGACGTTTCTTTCCTCGGACCGCTTTCGGGGCTTGATGGTGGATTTCGAGGCCTTCCCCAGCGTCGGGCAGCCGGGCTACGTTGCCCTGCTGAACGAACTTTCTTCGGATCTGCATGCTCGCGGGATGAAGCTTTACGTCAGCGTGCCTGCGCACAATGAGGAATTTGACTATGCCGCGATCGCGGCCCCCGCGGACGGCGTAGTGGTCATGAACTACGACGAGCACTATCCCGGCGCGGCCTCGGGCCCGGTCGCGTCTCAGGATTGGTTCGTCGAGAATCTCAGGTTCGATGTGAACGTCATCCCGCGGGAAAAGCTTATCTGCGCTATCGCCAACTATGGCTACGACTGGGTGCTCAAACCGAAGAAGGGTAAGCTGCCTCCCGATGCCAAAGACCACAGCGTATCAGTGCAGGAAGCGTGGCTGGAAGCGCGCGATTCGGAGGAAGACGTCACCTTCGACGATGATGCGTTGAATCCGCATTTCAGCTATCTGGACGAGAGCAGCCTGCGCCACGACGTCTGGTTTCTCGACGCGGTGACGGCTTTGAACCACATGCGCGCCGCGCAAATGCTGGGCATCAGGACTTTTGCTCTGTGGAAACTGGGTGGCGAGGATCGCACGCTATGGCGCGTATGGGACATTCCCGGCGATCCCACGTCACCTGCTAAGCTGCGCAGCGTGCCGCCGGGACAGGATGTGGACATGGAGGGTCAGGGCGAAATATTGCGCATTGAAAGCCGCCCCACTCCCGGTGTTCGCGACCTGACGATCGACGCCAAGACGAAGATAATCACCGACGAAAATTTTCAGGCTCTGCCAGAACCCTACCGTGTGGCGCGTTACGGCTATAGTCCGAACAAAGTCGCGCTCACCTTCGATGATGGCCCCGATCCCGAGTGGACTCCAAAGATTCTCGATGTGCTTAAACGGGAACATGCCTCAGCCACGTTCTTTCTGATCGGCATTCAGGGCGACAAGTTCTCCGGACTAGTGCATCGCATTTATGACGAAGGTCATATCATCGGGAACCACACCTTCACGCATCCTGACGTAAGCAATATCTCCAACACCTACATGAAGGTGGAGTTGAATCTGACCGAACGGTTTTTCGCCAGCCTGGTTGGGGTTCGCGCCATGTTGTTCCGTCCGCCCTATGCCATTGACGAGGAGCCTGATACCGCCGACCAGGTGCGGCCGCTGGAAATCCCGCAGGACATGGGATATATCACCGTAGGGAACCGGATTGACCCCAACGACTGGAGCAATAATCCTCGCCGCTCCGCCGAGCAGATTTCCTCTTATGTCCTCTCGCATTTGCCACCCTGCCGCCAGGAGGATCTGCGCTGCGGCAATATTGTCCTGCTGCATGATGGCGGGGGAAATCGCGTGGAAACCGTGCGCGCCCTGCCTATGATCATTGAGGGCATTCGGTCCCGCGGCTATGAGATCGCGCCGGTCTATGAGCTACTGGGGAAAACCAGGGCCGACGTCATGGCTCCCTTGCCGACCGGCCAGCGCTGGGCTGCGCGCCTTGACCGGCTGGGCTTCTGGCTCTTCGACGTGGCCGTGATGAGCATCACCTTAATCTTTTTTCTCGGCGATCTTCTTATGACCGGGCGCTTGCTGTTCATCGGCGCTGCTGCAGTGTACGACCGCCTTGCGGAAAAGATTTTCGGAAGGCCTGCGGAAGTCGCTTCGTATAAGCCGAAAGTCGCGGTACTCATTCCTGCCTTCAACGAAGAGAAAGTAATTGAACGCACTGTGCGCGCCGCGCTTAACTCCAACTATCCCAACCTGCGTGTGATCGTGATCGACGATGGTTCCCGCGACCGCACTCTTGAAGTAGCACGCGCGGCTTTCGCCCGGGAAGAAGCTGCGGGAAGAGTTCTGGTCCTTACCAAACCGAACGCCGGCAAGGCGGAGGCACTCAACTATGGCATCGAGCATATTCAGGATGCCGAACTGTTTGTTGGCATCGATGCGGACACTATCATCGCCAATGACGCCATTGCGCGTCTGGTGCCGCATTTCATCAATCCTAGAGTCGGCGCCATCGCGGGCAATGCCAAGGTGGGTAACCGCGTAAATCTGTGGACGCGCTGGCAGGCCCTCGAATATATCACCAGCCAGAATTTCGAGCGCCGCGCTTTGGATGTGCTGGGCGCGGTCAGCGTGGTGCCGGGAGCGATTGGGGCGTGGCGCGTTTCTGCCGTGCGTGAGGCCGGCGGCTACCAGATCGACACCGTCGCCGAGGATGCAGATCTCACCATGGCTCTATTGCGCCGCGGCTATCGCGTGGAGTACGAAGACATGGCGCTGGCCTACACCGAAGCCCCCACCAACGCGAATGGTTTGATGCGCCAGCGTTTTCGCTGGTCGTTCGGGATTTTGCAGGCTGTCTATAAACATCGCGGAGTGTTCGCGCGCAAGGGAGCGTTGGGCTTTGTCGCGCTGCCGAACATCGTGATCTTCCAGATTCTGCTGCCGCTGGTTTCCCCGCTCATCGACATCATGTTCGCCTTCGGCGCCATCTGGTATTTCATCCAGAAACACTTTCACCCTGATTCCACCGATCCCGCAAGCTTCCACAAGCTTGTCGCATTCTTCTTCGCGTTTCTGGTGATTGATTTTCTGGCGTCCGCCCTGGCCTTCGCGCTCGAGCGCCGCCGCCCCGACGACAAAGAAGACCCTTGGTTGCTGAGCCAGGTCTGGCTACAGCGGTTCGCCTACCGCCAGTTGTTCTCCGTGGTCCTCTTCAAGACGCTGAAGCGCGCGCTCGAAGGCCGCAGGTTCGCGTGGGATAAATTAGAGCGGACTGCGGCGGTGAATTATGTGCCGTCTGAGAGTCGGGATCAGGTGAACGTGCCGTAGATTCAGTTTGTACCTCAGTCGGCTGGTTCGATGCTCAATATCCGCAAACTCGCCGCCATCGATTTAGAGTTCCTGGGTCCGAAGCTAATCCTGACCGAGTTTGGCCTTGGCGCATTGGGCTCGGCAATCTTGGGGATTCTGACACTGCGCGCGGGCATCTACCGCTTTCACTCGCCGCGAATGATCGTACTGGGTGCGTACTTGCTGTTTTTGGGGATCAACTACGTGCCGCTGCTGCTACATGCCATCGACCTGGCGCGACATGGGAGTGCTGGGGAGGAAATTGCCGATGACCTGGGAGACAAGCGCGCGGCTTTTCGCAAATACCGCCGGCAGTCGTTGCTCTTGTTGCTCCCACTACTCGTGCCCGCCGCAGCGATTGTGCAGGAGATGCGCCGTAGACACGCCGTGCAATCGGGTTCCCGCCTCTCATTCTTTTCGCAACGTTTCGAATGCGAACCGGTCTGCCCTATCGGAACAGAAGCGACACAAACTCCGCCAGGTTCCGCCGCCAAACCATCCAAGTGTGAGCGCCCGTCGTTTCGATCTCCGTGGCCTTCACGCCTTTGCTCTTGAGCCATTGCCGCAGATTACGGTTGACCTTGATCAGACCGTCGTCGGTGCCGCAGGCGATCCACAGCAAGTGCAGCTGCTGGTTTGCTTTTGCGTCGATAGCGGGAAAATCCTTCTGAAAGTCGTCGGGAATCCCGCCCGAACTGAAAGCGCCGATCCAGGAGAACGTGTCGAGGTTATTCAAACCGGTGAGCAGCGATTCTGAGCCGCCCATGGATAACCCGGCAATTGCCCGCGCATCGCGGTCTTTCGTGATCCGGTACTCGCCTTCCACTCTCGGCATGACCTCAGTGAGCAACGCCTCACGAAAGTTCTGGAAGTTGCGATCCCGCATCTCGGTATGGCTCCAGGCGTTCCATCCCAGGTACACGAACTCCATGGTGCCGTAACCGAGCGGCAACACCACAATCATCGGTTTAGCTTTTCCCTGAGCGATCAGATTATCGAGAATCACGTTGGCGTGCCCCACCGCGGTCCATCCGCTGGCATCGTCACTGAAGCCGTGCAGCAAGTAGAGCACGGGATAAGTCTTCTTCGCCTCTGGCGCGTAGCCCGCCGGAGTGTACACGTAGTAGTCGCGGTCATCGCCCGCCACTTTGGACTTATAGAAGTGATGATGAATCTCGCCATGCGGGACGTCGTTCAGCTCCCAAGGCAACGATGACGGACCAGGAACATGCACCGCGCTCCCGGTAGCGAGCAGGTTCGGTATCAGTAACGGATTCTCCGGATCGATCAGCCGTACTCCATCGGCAAGAAAAGAATAACCATAATAGTCCGGCGCCAGCGGCGAGGTCGTAACGCTCCACACGCCTTTGTCGTCTTTTTGCATGGACACTGGCTCCGCGCCCTCGCGCGCAAGTTTCACTTCAACCGCATTAGGGGCACGGAAACGAAACGTAACGCTGCCGCCGGAGTGTACCTCGGGTGAGACCAGAGCTGCTGGCGGTCGGGGAGGCGGCGTGGACGCTGGTTTGTCCTGCGCGGCGGCCACGATTCCAACCGTCGAGAGAGCGCAGACACAAGCTTGAAAAATGGATGAGATCAATTGCATCGCATACTCCGGCAGATGGGGTTCTTTGTGCGCGCCGAAGGTCAGCGCAGCGTTGGCAGCCGGGGCTTATGAATGGCCCTTGCCTTCGGCCACTTCGATCCGGGTCTCAGCCTTGTGCAAAGCGTCCAGGGATCGTTCAACGTCCACATTGATATCGCCGCTTGTAAGGCGCTCCTCGGCTCGCCTTTTGGCTTCGTGCGCGCGCGCCACGTCGATCTCCGACGGGCGCTCCGCCGTCTCGGCGAGGATCGTTACTTTATCCGGCAGCACTTCCGCGAATCCCCAGGCTACGGCCAACCGCTGCTCCTCAGCCCCGGCGCGGAACGTGATCTCACCCACGGCCAGTTCAGTGATCAGCGGAGCATGACCCGGCAGGACACCCAGATAGCCGTTCTTGCCGGGAATCTGAGCTTCCGTCGCCGCGACGTCGACCACCTTCTTCTCCGGCGTGACGATCTCGAGTTTAAAAGTATCTGGCATCAGTGGTCAGTGTCCAGTGGTCAGTGATCAGTTTTCGCTCGCGAATCAGCCGGTTTGACTGACCACTGAACACTGATCACTGGCCACTGCTTCTACGCTGCCGTCTTCATCTTCTCCGCCGCTTCCAGCACTTCTTCGATCGGGCCCTTCATGTAAAACGCCTGCTCGGGGATGTCGTCGTACTTGCCTTCGACAATCGCTTTGAAGCCCTTCACAGTATCGGCGATCTTGACGTAACGTCCCGCCGCGCCCGTGAACTGCTCGGCCACGTGGAAGGGCTGCGACAGGAAACGCTGCACTTTTCGCGCTCGCGCCACGGTCAGCTTCTGATCTTCACTCAGCTCGTCGATTCCGAGAATCGCGATGATGTCCTGCAGATCTTTGTAGGTTTGCAGCGTCTTCTTCACCGACTGAGCCACATCGTAGTGCTCCTGCCCGACGATGCGCGCATCGAGAATGCGCGATGTCGAAGCCAGCGGATCGACCGCGGGGTAAATTCCAATCTCCGTCAAAGCGCGGGAAAGCACGGTAGTCGCGTCGAGATGAGCGAAGGTAGTCGCAGGCGCTGGATCGGTCAAGTCGTCGGCAGGAACGTAAATCGCCTGCACCGAAGTGACCGAACCTTTCTTGGTCGAGGTAATGCGCTCCTGAAGTTCGCCCATTTCCGTCGCCAGGTTTGGCTGGTAGCCTACAGCGCTGGGCATGCGACCCAGCAGCGCGGACACTTCCGAACCCGCTTGCGTGAAGCGGAAAATATTGTCGATGAACAGCAGCGTATCGGCGCCCTCGGCATCACGGAAATATTCCGCGACCGTGAGTCCGGTCAGCGCAACGCGCAAGCGTGCGCCGGGAGGCTCGGTCATCTGCCCATAGATGAGAGCGGCCTTCGATTCCGCGGGCTTACCAGGCTTGATTACGCCGGACTCCGTCATCTCCAGCCATAAGTCGTTGCCTTCACGCGTGCGCTCGCCGACGCCCGCAAACACGGAGTAGCCGCCATGGTTCTTGGCGACGTTGTTGATAAGTTCCATGATGACAACGGTCTTGCCCACGCCCGCGCCGCCAAACAAGCCGATCTTGCCACCCTTCAAAAATGGCTGGATCAGATCGATGACCTTCACTCCGGTCTCGAACATTTCCGCGGTCGTAGCCTGCTCGTCGAACGCTGGTGCGAGGCGATGAATCGGCATCCGCTCTTTGTACTCGACGGGACCGAGTTGATCCACCGGTTCCCCGATCACGTTCATTACGCGTCCCAGCGTGCCGCGGCCTACGGGGACGGAGATCGGCCCGTCCTGATCGATCGCTTTCATGCCGCGCACCATGCCGTCGGTCGCCGACATGGCGATGCAGCGCACGCGCCCTTCGCCGAGGTGCTGCTGCACTTCGAGAATCACGTTGATGGAGCTGGGCACGGTGAAGCCGTCGCTCACCACTCGCACCGCCTGATAAATAGGCGGCAACTTGCCTTCTGGAAACTGCACGTCCACCGCTGGCCCCGCAATTTGAACTACATGTCCTACGTTTTCAGCCATATATTTTCAGCTCGTCTCGATACTCATCACTCTCGAATCGGCACTCGCTACATCGCCGCCGCACCGCTCACAATCTCGATAATCTCTTTCGTGATCTTCGCCTGCCGCGCCCGGTTCATTACCAGAGTCAGCGAGTCGATCATGTCGGTGGCGTTGCTGGTGGCGGAATCCATCGCGGTCATGCGCGCGGCATGCTCGGCCGCCACTGACTCCAGCAGCGCCCGGAAAATCTGGATGGCAACATACTTGGGCAGTAACGCCCGAAACAATTCCTCCGGCGGCTGCTCGTAGATGTAATCCACCTGAGCCGTGCCAAACTGCGCCGCAACCTGATCTGCGGGAGGCTCGGAACCGCGCATGCCAACTCCCGCGCTGATCGCGGCTTCCTTGGCCTTTTTCTTCTCTTCTTCAGTCATCTCCTCTGTCAAGCGCACTGCCTGCTCGCCAACCTGCTCGATGGGAAGAATCTGTTCCACAATAAGGCGCTGCGCAATCACCGACTTGAATTCGTTGAAGACGACATAGACCGCGTCAACCTCTTCCCGCTCGTAGCGTTCGATCACGCTCTCCGCCAGAGCACGCGCCTGCGAGAACTGTAACTTCCCGAGAACTCCAATGTGCTCGCCCGCAATCTGTATCGTTCCCCGTCGTTCCCCTGCCTCAGCTTGCGTCTCGAGAGATTCTTCGGTCTCCGCCAGGCTCCGCGTTTGCACGGAAGCGGCGGGATAGCGTCTGCGTAGGAAATCGCGGCCCTTGCGGCCAATTGCTTCAATGTCGACATTCTTGCCTGCCTTGGACTCAAGAAACCGACTGGCAGCCTTGGTGATATTGGCACTAAAAGCGCCCGCCAATCCTTTGTCGCCCGTTACAACGATCAGAAGAATGTTTTTCTCAGCTCGCTGCGCCAGCAAGGGATGTTTCGGCTCACCCGTCTCCGGATCGTAAATCTCCGCCCGGGCTACCAGCGATTTCAGCACATTTGTGAGCATCTGCGCGTAAGGACGGGCCGCCAAAGCGCGGTCTTGCGCCCGGCGCAACTTCGCCGCCGAGACCACCTTCATGGCCTTGGTGATCTGCCGCGTGTTCACCACGCTGCGGATACGGCGCCGAATGTCGAGAATGTTTGCCATGAATCTCGTTAGTCGTTAGTCAAAGTCCTTCGTTACTTCGCTACCGCTTCCCGCTCCGCCACAAACTGCTGCTTCGCCTGCTTGATCACATCAGTCAACTGCGCCTTCAGACTGTCATCAAGAATCTTTTTCTCCATGATCGTGCGCAACAGGCCGCCCTGGGTGGCGTCAACATATTTGTAAAGTTCTTTCTCGAAATCGCGCACCTGATTCACAAGAAGATCATCGAGAAATCCGCTGGTGCCTGCGAAGATGATCAGAATCTGCTTCGAGAACGGCAGCGGCGAGAACTGGTTCTGCTTCAGCAGTTCGACCAGCCGTTGCCCGCGGTTGAGTTGCGCTTGCGTGGCCTTGTCAAGATCGCTGCCAAACTGCGCAAACGCCGCCAGTTCGCGGTATTGCGCGAGCTCCAGCTTCAGCGTACCCGCAACCTGGCGCATGGCCTTGATCTGCGCGCTGCCGCCCACGCGGCTCACGGACAGGCCCACATTCACTGCCGGCCTCACGCCCTGGTTGAACAAATCTGTTTCCAGATAAATCTGCCCGTCGGTAATGGAAATAACATTGGTCGGGATGTAAGCAGAAACGTCGCCGGCTTGCGTCTCAATGATGGGCAGCGCGGTCAGCGATCCGCCGCCATTCTTGTCGCTCAACTTCGCGGAGCGCTCCAGTAGCCGCGAGTGCAGATAGAACACGTCCCCCGGATACGCCTCGCGTCCCGGCGGTCTCCGCAGCAGCAGCGAAATTTCGCGGTAGGAAGCCGCATGCTTCGAGAGATCGTCGTAAATCACCAGGGCGTGCCGTTTGGTGTCGCGGAAATATTCGCCGATGGCAGTCGCCGCATACGGCGAAATATACTGCATGGGCGCGGGTTCCGATGCCGACGCTGCGACCACAATGGTGTATTCCATCGCTCCGGCGTCTTCGAGAATCTTCACAACCTGCGCAATCGACGACCGCTTTTGCCCGATTGCGTTGTAGATGCAAACCAGATCGTTACCCTTGCTGTTGATGATGGTGTCGAGTGCGACGGCGGTCTTGCCAGTCTGCCGGTCGCCGATGATCAACTCGCGCTGCCCGCGGCCAATCGGGATCATGCTGTCGATGGCCTTCAGTCCGGTCGCCATGGGCTCGCGCACCGGCTGCCGGTCGATTACTCCAGGCGCAAGCCGCTCCAAAGCGATGAACTTGTCAGTGGAAATCGGACCTTTGTCATCGATAGGCCGGCCCAGCGAATCCACCACGCGCCCAATCATGGCGTCGCCCACGGGCACGCTCATGATGCGCCCGGTGCGCTTGACTTCGTCGCCTTCCTTGATCTCGGTGTATTCGCCGAGCAGCACCACACCGACCTGATCTTCTTCCAGGTTCATGGCAATACCGGCCACGTCGTGGGGGAAGGAAAGAAGTTCGCCGGCCATGACTTTGTCGAGCCCATACACGCGGGCGATCCCATCGCCCAGCGTTATGACAGTGCCGGTCTCGTCCACGGAGATCTTCGACTCGTAGTTCTCGATCTGCTCGCGGATCAGTTTGGTTATTTCGTCTGCCTTGATCTGTGCCATAGAATCTGCTTTTAGCCTTTAGCTGTTAGCACTCTGCTTCTGCGTCTTCCTTTCGCGACCCTTGCGGTTAAAGGCTTTTCTCAGCTTAGCTCCGAAAGTCGCTCTTGCCTTGAACCAAATGAAACCGTTAAGAGCTAATAGCTTCTTTCAATCTCTCCAACTGCCCTTTCACCGACCCGTCGTAAATTGTGCTGCCGATGCGGACCACTGCGCCTCCCAGAAGGGACGCGTCCTGTCCGTATCGCGCCCGTACTTTCTTCCCAGTCAATTTCCCGACCTGCGCCTCGAACTCGCGCTTCTCGGCATCGCCCAGTTCGCGGGAGCTCGTGATCTGCGCCTCGGCGAATCCCAACCGCGCGTCGAGTTCCTTCTCCAATTGCGCGATGATGGGCCCCAGAAAATGTACGCGGCGGTGGTCGATCAGGACCGCGACCAGGTTCCTGACCTGCTTTGAAATTCCATCGCGCTCGGCGACTACGTCAAGCACTCGCCGCTTCTGCTCGGCAGGAATCGCAGGATTTTCCCACACGCGCCGCAACTCCGAACTTTCAACCAGCAAGCTGTCGATAGTACGCAATTCTGCAATGGACCGGTCTGAATCAAGACGCGCGCTCATCACCACATCCGCGAACGCCCGCGCATACGTGCTAGCGACCGAAGCCATTCTTCCTAGCCCCTGCCCTTCCGCGGCCCTGACGCGTCCGATGAACCCAACTCCCCGGCAAAATTCCGCACCAGCGCCTGATCGGTTGCAGCATCCACCCGAATCTGCTTCTTCGCCAGTCCCACCGCCAGATCCGCCGCGTATGCCGTCAGCTCGCGGCGTGCGGTTTTGGCAGCTGCGGCGATTTCCTGTTGCGCCGCTTCCACCATCTTCCGCGCATCGTCCTGTGCTGCCGCCTGGATGCGCGCTTCCTCCGCCGCAGCATCTTTTTCCGCAGCATCGCGCATCATGCCAATTTCCACATCAAGCTTCATCAGCCGCGATTCAATCTCCGCCAGCCTCCGCCGCGCTTCATCGCTGGCCTTCTGCGCCTCCTGCATCGCTTTCTGGATAGCCGCCGTGCGGGCGCTGAACATTCCCGGCAAGAATTTGCGGCCAGCCCAGATGATTAGCGCAGCAATCACGGCAAAATTAAGCAAGTCGCTCAACAGGAATGCACGGTTCACACTCAGTCCGGTAAGCCGCGCAATGGCCTGCACCGACGCTGACTGCTTAAACTCCGCCGTCTCGTCTTTCTCTTCGCCTGCTGCTTCGCGGGTCTCATGCGCTAATTCCTGTGCCGGACCTCGCCGCTTGGGAGCGGGCTCCGCTTGTTGTTTCCCGGGAGTTGTAGCTGGCTCCTGCGCGCGTGATCCGGTTGTTCCGGCAAAGCCCGTCACAAGCAGCGCCAGCACACCCGCCCGGATTGTTCTTTTCACAGAATGCATCTTCGTTGAAATCAGACTTTGCGTCGTGAACTGCAACATCAGCGTCCTGCCCCGGCGGGCTCCAGCACGCGCCGCATGATCTCCGCCGCCAACGTCTGCACCTCAGCCTGCAAAGCGCCCTGCGCAGCCTCGCGATCCTTCTGGATATCGGCCTTCGCGGCCTGCACCTGCGCCTGAGCCTTGCCGCGAGCTTGGTTCAGCACTGCGGTCCGCGCATCCAGCGCCGCCTTCCGCCGGGCTTCCTGAGCCCGGAACACCGTCGCCCGAGCCTCGCGCAGCCGCAGCTCGTACTCGGACGTGCGCGCCTCGGCAGCCGCAATGTCAGCCCGCGACTTCTCGACCGTACCCTCCGTTTTGCTCCGCCGCTCCTCCAGCACGCGCCGCAAAGGCTTGTGTACGATCACGGTGTAGAGCACGTACAGCAGCGCCAGCAGAATCACCGTCGGCACCGCTCCGAGCAGTAATTCGCCTAGTTGTCGTAGCGTTTCATCCATTGATGGCTGCTATACAGGAAATGAGGGCTATGAAAACTGTTAAGTCTAACGTCCGCAGCAGCTTATGTCAACGCAAAGGGCGGATTTCAGTCGATTTCACGGCTGGTTGGAAGGTCTCAAAATGGGCCGAATCCGGCTGTCAAGCCCATACGGGATGGCCATGCAAAAATCTGCAACTACCCCTTGACTTCCCGGTAAAGAGGACTAGCATTGAATTATCACCTCCGATCCAATTCAGGATCGAGTGGGCCGATAGCCAAGGAATGTCACCGCTTCTTGGTTGCCGGCCCATTTAATTTTGGGGCCGTTAGTCGTTGGCCGATGGTCGCTGGCTAGCCCCTCACGAATCGGCATCCCCGAGTATTCAGTGTTTGGAACCGCACGAGTGCGTATGCACCGCCGGCAGAATCCGGTTGACCAGCTCCCGATCGCGCGAGGGATCGTTGAGAATGTCCCACCCGGTAAACACGGCAATTAGACTTTCCTCCGGAAACACCATCAAACGCTGTCCGCCGAAGCCGCGGGCCATCCACACATAACCCTGCCGATCCGTGCGCGGAAGCAACCACCATTTGTATCCGTACTTGAAGCCCTCCTCAGCATCGATGAACGGAGCCAGCGACTGCTTCACCCAGTCTCTCGAAACAATTTGTTTTCCGTCCCACATTCCGCCGTGCAGGTAGAGATATCCGATCTTCGCCAAGTCTGTGGTACGCAGGAACAGCCCTCCTTCCGTATCGACCACGCCCATCGGTGACCGCTTCCAGTAGTGATCCATTCCGAGCGGCGTGAACAAATATTTCTCGCCATACTTCTCAATGTCCTGCCCCGTCTCCTTCTGAAAAATGTAGGCCAACAATTCCGACACGCCGCTGCTGTAGTTAAAAACCTTCCCCGGTTCCTGCGCCATGGGCTTGTCGATGACATACTGCACCCAATCGTCAGTTGCCTCCATCAAATCCGCATCGTTCTTGGGATCGTCGTAGGCCACCTCTTCATTCCAGTCGAGTCCGGTTGACATGGTTAAAACATGGCGCAGGGTGATGCGTTGCTTTCTTTCATCGATATTCTTCACTCTCGCCACGTCGAAATACTTCAGTAACGGGGTGTCCAGGCTGGCCTTGAAGTCGCCACGCGTGATGGCAATCCCCACAATTACCGAGGAGGTCGTCTTGCTCACCGATTGCATAGTGTGCAGGTCGGTCCCGTGATAGTAAGGGTGCCAGGCCGGATCGAAGTAGTTGTATGGGCCCGTCAGGCGGGCATTCAGCGGCCCCCGCGTCTTCGCCTCTTTCGCGAAGATGGTTCCATAGTCGTGGGAGTAAGTCCGCTCGAAGACGTCGCTGCCGCAGCGAAATACGGCGAAGCTATCCACCAGCGGATATTTGCCGCTTGCCAGGTCGGAGTCCAGTGCAGCGAGAATTTTTTCATCCAGTCCGACACTGGCGGGTGCGCCCTTCGCCCAACCATGGGTCGGCCATCTGGATTCCTTTGATCCGGCGTTACTAGCACTCTGGGCTCGAAGTGATGTGATCTGCGCAAGAAGCACGCAGCCTGCACATACAAGCACAGCAGCTGTCTTTTTCGTTTTCATTTGGAAGCTATTTTCCCTCCCTGAATACTACCTTCCCGCCGACCATGGTAAACACCACGCGCGCGTTTCCAATTTCTTCCGGCTTCACCGAAAAAATGTCCTGTGACAGCACCGCGAGATCGGCTTCTTTCCCCGCTTCGAGCGTTCCAAGCCGATCCTCGGAGAATCTTGCGAAGGCCGAACCCCGAGTATATGCATCGACGGCCTGTTGCACGGTGAGCCGCTCCTCGGGAACGTATACCTTCTTGGTTGCGACCGTTCCACCCTGGCCTGCGCCGTCAAAGACTCCACCTGGAAAGTCGGTGCCACCTTTTGCCGGCCGCCAGATCAGGCGGGTGACCGCCTCCTGGATCGCTACCAACGGGTTTGGCGGCCAGGTGCACGGCCAGTCACTGCCGAAGGCCAGCGTGACTCCGCTCCTTTCCATACTCTGCCATCGGTCGGTTGTGGTGCGATCGCGCGGATCGTAATTCGATCCATTCTCGTCGCAGCAGAAGGTGGGTTGCATGCTGGCAATCATGGAGTGTTTCGCCATCCGCGGGATGTCCTCGGCCGGAACAAAGTCCGCGTGCTCCAGGCGAAGACGCCGGTCCCGCGGCCCATTGATCTTCTCCACCTCTTCATAAATATCCACGACCAACCGAGACGAGTCGGGACGGTAGGTGTGCGTCATGATCTGGTAACCGCGCTTGTCCAATTCGAGAACCAGCTTTTTATATTCCGCAGGCTCATAAGTCAACGGTGGGATAAGCCCCGTGCCTCCGTCGACGAAGAACTTCACCAGGTTAGCCGAAACCCATTCGTCGTGATAAAGCGTGCGCGCCCTGTCGAGGTCGGCCAGAAATTGCGGTGTCAGGTGATGATTCACTGCCACAGCTCCGAAGGAAGTCCGGGTGCGGACCGTAAGCTCGCCGCGGTCGCGCAACGCGGCGTAAAGCTGAATCTCCGCCAGATCTCCGGTCGCATTTGTGACGCTGGTAATGCCGTAGCTGTTTAAGTGATGCGACGCGTCCCGCAGGAGGGTGAGCTTTTCTTCCGGAGAGAACTGGTTGGCCAGGGCCCGCTCCATCACTGCCATCGCGGCTTCCAGCAGTACTCCGCTGGGATGACCGCTGGCGTCGCGGATGATATTTTTCTCTTCCGCCGGATCGGTCACCGGCTGATCGGTAAGCCCGGCCAAAGTTAGAGCGCGGGCGTTCACCCAGAGCGCATGTTCAGCCGTGTTATGCACAACGACAGGCCGATCAGATACTGCGCGGTCCAGCAACTCATGCGTTGGCGTCGATGGCGGCGTAGTGCTGTAGTCCGCCCGGACAAACAGAACCTTATCGTTAGGATGGCTCGCAGCGAATGCCTTGATCCTGCTGACAAC
The DNA here is from genome assembly GCA_035568115.1 of Candidatus Acidiferrum sp. Taxonomy (GTDB): domain Bacteria; phylum Acidobacteriota; class Terriglobia; order Terriglobales; family Acidobacteriaceae; genus Sulfotelmatobacter. The sequence continues at coordinate 27,845 of DATMOP010000013.1, read as the reverse complement.
GCCTTCGGGATCGTCTTCCGGCGCAATGCTCGCCTCAGGAGTCGAGAGATTGAGCCCGTGAAGTTCCAGAGCACCGAACCACATATGCGTGTGATCGTCGGAGAATCCTGGGACGACCGTGCGTCCCTGCAGATCGATGACTTCAGTCTTGGCAGACTCTCGGCTCAACATCTCCTGGTCGCTCCCCACTGCGTCAATCCTAGTGCCCGTGATGGCCAGCGCCTGTGCCCACGGAGCCTTTGGATTGCCGGTGTAGATGTGCCCGTGAATCAGAACCGTGTCACTGGCAAGCAGCGCGGCCGTTGAGAAGAGGATCGTAAGCGTAACGCAGCAGCTGACGACGTGCCGATCTGTAAGCATGATGTGCTCCCTGATGCGAAGGCGGCCGTTGACCCAGCACCGTAGTGAGTTCCGCCTTCCGTAATTCAAGCTGCCAAGTTTACTCCACGAGGAAGGCTCCGTGCTCCCAAGCAAAGACGATTCGTATAGCGCAGGGAACCGGTCATTGTTATGGTTATGCTTGCCCAAATCCTTTTGCGAGAGGTCTACTCTTTAGGGGGTGAAGTGAGACTCGTCGTTTGGAACTGCAGGATGGGCTTGGCGAAGAAGCGCATATTCCTGCACAGCCTTCGACCCGACATCGCCGTCGTTCCGGAGTGCTCGCGCGAGGCAATTCTTGAATGCAACGATGAAGGATACTCAGCTTGCTGGTGGGGGGACAACAAAAACAAGGGACTGGGAGTGCTGGCAGCGAAGCCGTGGACCCTGGAAGCCGGAAGGCGGCCAACCCAAAGATGGATTGTCCCGGTACAAGTGCATGGCCCGCTGGACTTCTTGCTAGTGGCGGTTTGGGCAGGGCGGGCTGGCGAAAATAAAGAAAGGAGCTATATAGGACAAATCTACGAGGCTGTGACCAGACACCCCAGTTGGTTCGCTGGTAATCGACCCGTGGTCATGTGTGGCGACTTCAACAGCAATGCAATATGGGATCACTCGCGAAAAACGCGGAACCATTCAGCGGTTGTGAAACTACTTCGCGACCGCAACTTGGTCAGCTCCTACCACTCCTTTTTTTCTGAAGAACAGGGAGAGGAAACAAGACCCACGTACTATTTCTGGCATAGGAAAGATCGATGCTTTCATATCGACTACATATTCGTGCCCGGTGACTGGAGTCCTCGAATAAGAAATGTCAAAGTGGGGGCCTATGAGACTTGGCGGCCAACAAGCGATCACGTGCCCATCCTTGTCGATATTGCCGAGGACTAACAGCCAGGGTCGCTTCAGCAAAGGAACCTGCGCCCTACCCTCCTACCACCCACTCCCGAACTCTCCTCACCACCGACTCCGGCGCCTCCACTTCAAACTCCACGGCTCCATCTTTGTACATTCGCGAATAAATGCGCGCCTTGGCCTCAAGCATTGCCAGCGTTTTTCCTTCTTTCTGTGGCACGCGCAGATGCACGCGGCTGACTGGGTCCTCCTCGATCATCGCATCGATGCGCGCCAGTAGCCGATTCAGCCCGGAGCCTTCCGCCGCGGACACATACACCGTCTTCGCATCGAGGACCGCATCATTCAAAAGAGCCTCGGCCACTTCCACATCGAGGAGGTCAACTTTGTTCATCACTCGCAGACGCGGTTTCTTTTCCGCCTCGAGTTCCTTTAGAACGATTTCCACCTGCGCGTCCTGCTCCGCCGAAAGCCGGCTGCTGGCATCGGACACATGCAGGATCAGCGACGCCCGCTGCACCTCCTCCAGCGTGGCGCGAAAGGCCTCCACCAGAGTGTGCGGCAGGTTGCGAATGAATCCCACCGTGTCTGACAACAGCACCTTACGCCTCGACGGCAGCACCACCGCCCGAATCGTCGGATCGAGGGTGGCGAACATGCGCGGCGAAGCCACCACCGCGGCCCGCGTCAGCGCATTGAAAAGTGTGGATTTCCCCGCATTCGTGTAGCCCACCAGCGCGACGGTCGCCACGGGAGCCGACTCCCGCCTCTGCCGCTGCTGCGCCCGTATGCGCCGCACGTTCTCCAGTTGCTGCTCCACGTGCCGCACGCGCCGGTAGATTTTTCGGCGATCGGTTTCGAGCTGAGTTTCACCTGGACCGCGCGTGCCAATGCCGCCGCCGAGTTGCGACATCTCCACGCCGCGTCCCGCCAGCCGCGGCAGCATGTACTGCAACTGCGCCAACTCCACTTGCAATTGGCCTTCCCGTGTGCGCGCGTGCCGCGCAAAAATGTCGAGGATGAGCTGGGTGCGGTCGATCACACGCCGCTCCACGATCCTTTCGATGTTGCGCTGCTGCGAAGCGGTGAGATCGTGGTCGAAGAGAAGCAGATCGGCATTCACCGACGCAGCCGCGCCCGCGATTTCCTCCAGCTTGCCCGCGCCGATCAAAGTGGCGGGATCAGGCCGGTCCCGCCGCTGAAGAATCTCGCCGACCACCTTCGCGCCCGCGCTGCCCGCCAGCGTGCGCAACTCCGCCAACGACTCGTCCGCGTCAAACTCTGGAATGCTCGGCTTGTTGGTGTTGGGCTTCCCTGAAGGCCCAGCCTTTCCCCCTGTTGCGGGCGCAGCCGCATCCCGCGCCGCCTGCGCCTGCGCCGTTACCGCGCCCTTACCGCGGCCGCGCGTGCGCACCTCAATCCCCACCAGAAATGCGCGCTCCCGGGCATCCTCCTCGCGCGCCGCGCCCAGGGGCACACGTGCGGCGACAGGCGCACGATTGCGGGTCTTCTTGGGATGAGAACTGCGCAAACCGGAGACGCCTTACCCTTCAGTGCCCGACGCGCTGGCCGCCGAAGCTGCCGCCGGCGCCGAGGATGTCGCGGTCCCGGCTCCTCCTGCGGCCTTCGCCTCCGGGTGCGCTAAGTGTGCGCCATGCAGGCCCGTGCGCCCGATCACCACGGTCGAGATGGCGTGCTTGAAAATCAATTGTTCTTGTCCGTTGGCCTCCAGCACCACGGAATACTTGTCGAAGGAACGAATCCGGCCCGTTAACTTCACTCCGCTCAGAAGATAGATGGTGATGTTCAGTCGCTCCTTGCGGGCCGTGTTCAGGAAGGAATCCTGGATGTTCTGCGCCGGCTTGCTGCTTTCCATAGCCGATCTCCTTAAGGTCTTTGACCTCCGACACCAACTTGCCCCTTCCGCACAGAACTCAGAGCAAGGTCAACTCAACAGCATGTTCCTCACGGACTTCCCGTCAGGAACACGGGGGGATTAACCTGCCTCCTCGCTGCCCGGTTTTCCCAAGGCTGCGCCGCCCAGCAGGTAGCTGCGAGTACCATACGGTGTCCCCCTCCGCTTTTCAACATGGAAGTTGCGGGAATGTACGATGGACGACGCACATTGCCACCGCACTCCCTTGTGTACAATCCCCGCGTGGGCAATTCTGCCTGCGCATCACCACACCGCAGCCTTCTCGCCCCTTCGAAGGTACCGGTGAAATCCCAGGAGGCATCATGGCAAGCGCTGCTCTCGCGAGTTTCTTCACACCCCAAATCAACATTCCGCAGGACTTCAACACGAACTTCCTCATGGTGACCCGCTGGATCCACCTTCTCGCCGGCATCACTTGGATCGGCCTGCTCTATTTCTTCAATCTGGTGAACGTGCCCTTGATGAAAGAGCTCGACGCCACCACCAAAGGCAAGGTGTTGCCCGCGCTTATGACGCGAGCCCTGTGGTGGTTTCGCATGTCGGCGGCACTAACCGTGCTCGCCGGCCTGGCTTATTTTGGAAACACTGTTGGCACAGACGCAGGCAACGGTGGCGGCTCAGGCGGAGCTGTGATGGGCAGCTTCTTCCTGATATGGACAATCGTCTGGGGAGTCCTCTACGCCTGCCTCATCCCCGGTAAAGGAATCTTCGATAACGGCGCATTTGTTGGCGTGGTCTATGCCGTGGTCATCGCGCTCGCAGCCTGGTGTTTTCTCAGCCTGAACAGCCACGGCTGGGAGAGCAACCGCCTGCTTTCCATCGGCATCGGCGGCGGCATCGGCTGGGTCATGCTGCTCAACGTCTGGGGAGTAATCTGGCGCATCCAGAAGCGCCTAATTCAATGGACGCGCGATAACGCCACCAACGGCACCCCCATCCCCGACAAAGCCAAAGCCATGGCCCGCCAAGCCTTCCTGGCCAGCCGAGCCAACGCCTTCCTGTCAGTCGTAATGCTGTTCTTCATGGGCGCGGCAAGCCACTACCCAATGTTCGGGAAGTAAGGTTAAGCCGCACATCTTCGCAAACAAAAATCGGGAGACCCGTTTGGGCCTCCCGAAATTGTTTCGGACGTTCAGTCGACTAGAAGGTGAACTTCACCCCAAGGCGAATGTTACGGGGAGCCTGGAACAGATAAGGCTTTCCGTATTGGCTGTTAATCGTGTTGCCGAACCCAAATCCACCAAAATTAGCCTGGTTCAGCAGGGCCGCGTAGTCATACGGACGCTCGGCGTTCGCATAGAAGCCCTGGCTCGCAATGAACGTGGCGGCAGGCGTAACATAGCTTTGGGTAATGTTGGAGTCGATCTGCTGACCGTACGAGGTTACTGCGCGCTGGTTCAACAGGTTGGCAAAGGTTACGGAGAAGCTGAGAACCTTCTGCTCGCTCAACTTGTAGTTTTGAGCGAAGTTGAAGTCAGTCTGCATATACCACGGAGTGCGGTTGACTCGCGGTGCGCCTACGGTGACAGCACCGGTGGTCGGATCTTGGCTAACGTCTACCCACTTTCCACGGCCGACGATATCCACCGGGAAAGCGCCCGGAAAGGCGTAGCCCACATCCAGGTAGCTGGTCAGCGGCGAGCCGCTGTAAAGGTACTGGAAGACGCCGAGATCGCTGCTCAACTTATTGGAGAGCTTGCCCCAGGGCATCTGGTAGTAGGCGTACCCTTTGAATGCGTTCGGGCGATCCGTCGGGAGCAACCCGCTGGAGGAACCGCCGTTGGCATTAAATTGGAAAAACGGCTCGTCAAACGAACGGCTGTTGTTGGGTGCGTTGCGTCCGCCGCCACCGTCCGCGACGTCAGTGGTGGTCAAGCCTGTGTAATTTCCACGCAGCCTGCTGTAGGTATAGGAGAACATCCCAAACCAGTGATTGCTGCTGCTCTTGGTTAACCGCAGTTCGATACCGTCGTAGCTGCGGGCTCCCGGAATCAGGTTTGCCGGAGGGCATAGTCCCGTACTTGGGTCGCAGACCTGCGGTACGTTTCCAGTCGACGCCGCGGTGTAGGACGCGCACTTCGTCGGGTCCGAAGTACATCCGTACAGGAAGTCCCAGAACCCGTTGAAGGTCTTGCCCACACCCTGGCCAGGATTGTTGATGACGAAAGTCTCGCCAATGTTGGGGTTGTACAGAGCTGAGTCTTCGATCACATGGTCAAGCCTGCGACGATCCCAGCGCGCTTCAAACGCAAGGTTCTTGGCAATCTGATAGTCGATACCGAATACCGACTCATGCTGCTCGTAAGGCTTCAGGCCGGGTGTAACGCCTTCCTGAGTGGCACTGCAAGTTGAACACGTGGTGGGGAAGGCGCGGAAGTTCGAGTTCTCGATGAAGGTTAATCCCGGACTGCCCGCGGGTACGGACGTAATCCCATTCGCTTGCGTCGTCGAATCAGTTCCTGGACCGCCGCAGAAGCGCCCCGAGCCATTGAAAAGAGGGGTGATCGTGCTGAGATCGGAGGTGTTCAATCCGTATACGCAATTCTGCCAGTACTGGCCGCCAAACGAGCTGATGGCCAAATTCAACTTCATGATGTCGTAAAACTTACCATAGCTGCCGAATACCTTCATCCGGCCATCTTTAAAGACATCCCAGGCAGCACCGATGCGAGGAGCAATCTTGTCGGTCCAGCTGAAGTTGATGGGACGATTGCTTGAACCTGTTGCCCCACCTTCGCCCGGCAGATACTCCTTGTCGAACCGAACTCCGGCGTTGATGGTAATGCCGCGGCCGATGGTCCAGGCGTCCTGAACAAAGAGTCCGTGGTTGAAGCTGGTCGCCTTTCCCAGGGAACCGAAGTCCTCCACCGTGATGTAACCGTATTGACCCTCGCAGCCACCGTAGATGGCGGCCAGTTGGTTACACGCAGTGGCACCGTTGGGACTGGACGAGCTATAGCTCACGGCGCCGACGTTGAAAAGCGTTGCCGGTTCGTTCCAGTGTTGATCCAGATCGTTCGACAGACGGTTGAGCTGGTAGCCGAACTTGAAGTTGTGCGTTCCCTTCCATCCGCTCTTGAACCAGGCCAAGTCCTGATCGAACTGGATGGCCTTGTTCGCGTTGCGAGGCGTGAAGTTCTGATTCTCTGGAGCGTTGAAGTATCCGCCCGCCTGCTGCAGAGACGCGGGTAGAGGGTTGCCGAAAGCGTCTGTGCCGCCGGTGCCGCTGTTATTCCAGAAAGTCAGCTCGCCGCTGGTCGGGAAGCCGAAGTCGTGATAGTTCTGGAAGTAATATCCAAAACGGGTGGTGGAGACTAAACGCGGATTAATGGTAATGTCCGCGCCCACGTTGGTAACGAGGTTAGGTGCCGAATAGCCAAGAGAGTGCGAGTACGCGAACGCCGGCACTCCGTTGGTAAGACACCCCAGAGTCGACGTGGCCCCGGCGAAGCACCCGGTGCTGACGTTATATAGACCCGTAGTCGAATCAGAGCTGGGTAGATTTTCTCCGGTTTGGCGCTGGTATTGGTAAAGCCAGGAACCGAAAATGCGGATTTTTTGAGTCAAGCTGGCATCAATGCGAGCCGTTGTGTAGTAGGTCTGTGTGTTGCGACTGAACGGCAGAATCCCGCCGTTGGTGGGTCCATAGTTCACGTGCCGTTCCGAGTTCGTCCACTCTGGATTGAAGCCGAGGAAGAAGAAGACCTTATCCTTCATGAGCGGCCCACCAAACGTGAACCCGGGCTGGACGTCGCTGGTGTGGGGCCGAATGGGCTGAACCAGTTGGTAGGGCGTATCAATGAAATTAACGGCGCCGGGAGCCGGCGCGGGTAAAGTCACTCCATTGGGGTCATAGCGCTGATAGGCAACTGGGGAACCATCCAAGGGGTCGTTCTCGAACTGGGCAAAGACCGATCCATGATAGCCATTGCTGCCCTTTTTCATGACAACGTTGACAACGCCGCCCAGAGCGCCGCCGTGTTCAGCCTCGACGCCGGAACTCTTGACCTGAACTTCCTGAATGAAGTCAAAGGGAACGTTGGTGTGAGAGAAGCCGCCGGCGACGTCAGCGGTTTGCTGACCTTCCACCAGGTAGGAGTTCTCTGAGTCGGAGCCGCCAGCCACCATGAAGCCGACGCTGCCTCCGTTGCTGCCGTTGCCGGGAGAAGTGCCGCCGGTTCCAGTGCCGCCATTATAGGGATTGCTGCCCGCCAAAGGTTCATTGCGGGCGGAGGGCGCAAACTGAATCACCGATTGGAAGGAGCGTCCGTGCGGAACATCCTGGACAACATCTTGTGTGATGTTGGTCTGCGTGGTTTCCGTCGTCACATCGATGACTGGAGCCGCGCCGCTCACCTCGACTACGGTGCCGGCTGCGCCCACCGCTAATGTCAGGTCCAGGGTCGGAAGGTGTCCTACCTCGATCGTGATGCCTTCGCGCTTCAATTCCGAGAATCCCGATGCCTTGACCGACACGGTGTAAGTGCCAGGCGGCAGGTTCGCGAAGTGATAGTAGCCGCTATTGTCAGTTTCCAGCTTCTTGGAACCGGTCAGCGAGACGCCCGTCAGTTCGACCGTCGCCTTGTTAACCACTGCACCGCTGGGGTCTTTCACGGTTCCTTGCAGTCCGCCGGTGGTTTCCTGGCCAAACACGTTGGCAACCAGCAGCAGTAAAGAAAAGAGACAAACGGCCAAAATCCCGAACTTTGTTGACGCACGACTCATGGTGTTATCTCCGTAAATGAACGATTTCTCTTTTTTGTGTTGCGTATGTTTCTATTTCCGAAGGGGTCAGGACGATGAAACCTAGGATCCCTACCGCACGCCCGGAAATATAAACCTAGGGCTTGGACACAAGTGCCAAACGTAAGTACTTAGCAACTAACACTCCAAAGCAGCCTGCGCTAACAGTCATTGTTTTCAATGGATTGTGATGCCGTGTGCCCCGCGTATTCTTTGAATTGGAAGATTGACCCGTCAATCTATATGGATTTACGTAGAAGTACGGCACTCCATCCCGGCTGTTTTGCAAATCTAATTCGGCCAGAACCACCTGAACTTGGACGCGCATCCGAGAGAAGCCAACGACAGCAGCCTCGGGCTGCGCTTCCTCCTGCTACAATCTCCTTTTCCGTGACCTCCTCTTCCTCTTCCACGAGATCCGAGCTGACGAAGCGGGATTCGGCGAACGCGGATTCATCGAACGCGATCACTGCCGACTCGGTGCCGATGCTTGACTTGCAGCGGCAGTATGAGCAGGTGCGCGCCGAAGTGCTGGCCGCTGTCGGCCGAGTCTGCGCTTCACAGCACTACATTTTGGGGCAGGAGGTCGCGGCGTTCGAGCGTGAAGCTGCCGCCTTCTGCGGCGCAGGCGACGCCGTGGGCTGCGCTTCCGGCACTGACGCGTTGTGGCTGGCACTGGTCGCCGCCGGAGTACAGCCGGGAGATCAGGTTCTCACCACGCCTTTCAGTTTCTTCGCCTCCGCCAGCGCCATTGTGCGGGCGGGGGCGCGTCCGGTGTTTGCGGACATCGAGCCGCGCACCTTCAGCCTCGATGCCAATCAAGTCGAATCTTTTCTGCGCAGCGGCCGGCGTGACAAACTGCGTACGCTCCTTCCGGTTCATCTCTACGGCCAGTGCGCCGACATGGACTCATTGCAGCGGCTGGCTGATGAATTCCGGCTGTCACTGATTGAAGACGCCGCACAAGCTATTGGTGCGCGTTGGGACGGACGCAGTGCAGGATCGATGGGCGTCTCCGCGGCGTTTAGCTTCTATCCGACAAAAAATCTCAGCGCCTACGGTGACGCCGGTCTAGTGACTACAAGCAATCCGGAACTGGCGGCGCACATGCGGCGCCTGCGCAATCACGGCAGTCCGCGCCGCTACGTTCACGAGGAGTTGGGATGGAACTGCCGTCTTGATGCCATCCAGGCCGCCATCCTGAGCGTGAAGCTGAAGTATGTCGAGAGATGGAACGAAGCGCGCCGCCAGCGTGCCGCGATCTACGATCGACTTTTCACCGCGGCCGGCCTCACATCAAACGGCCAGCAGGAGAACGCCGGGCCCATTCAACTTCCGCGGACTTCCGCGCAGGCCCACCACGTCTTTCACCAGTACGTCGTCCGCGCCTACCGCCGCGAGGAACTGCGCGAGTTCCTCACCGCGCGAAAGATCGGGACGGAGATCTACTATCCCATCCCGCTGCACCTGCAACCCTGCTTCGTATATCTCGGATACCGCGAGGGCGATCTACCTGAAGCCGAGCGCGCTGCCAAGGAAGTCCTGGCACTGCCCATGTTCCCCGAACTCACCGAAGACGAGCAGCGCTGGGTGGTGAAAAGCATCGCGGACTTTTACTGCTAGCGTCGCTTCCGTTTCGTTGCCGGCCTCTTTTGCAGGCTGGATACCTGTTTCTGCTCGCCCGGCGCCAGCACCCGGCGCACGATCGGCGTGTTCAGTTTGTACTTACGTTCGCTGACGTTGCCGTTGTCGGCTTTCACGCGCAGAATGAAGACCGGCAGCATGCCTTCCTTCTCGAAATTCTCGGTGGTCACGATCACCGGCAGCACTCCGGCCAGTCCATGCTCGCGGTAGGCAGTTTCGTAGCGATGCTTGCGGACGTTCCAGGTGAAGACGCGGATCTGATCGAAGTCATAGGGCAGGCCGTCGTGCGGTTCCGTAACGACACAAAGATATTGCGAAACCTTCTTGTCTGCGCCCTCTTTGCCCGCATCTTGCACCTGGTTCAGCACGAAGAAGGCGACGAAGCGCTGGCCTTCGGCATACTGCGCAACGTCGAGCGGAACGTCGAGGTCCACCATACGAGCCAGCACCCAACCCACGCGGTTTTGCGCGTCTCGTACCAGCCACCAGTCTTCCAGCACCGGACCGGATGCAGATTTCCCGCCGGAAGTCTTGCCCGCAAGCTTAGCCGACGCGGCGGCGGATCCCGGCTGCCTCTCCGCAGTGGCGCGCTTCAGCACGGAAATTTTCGCGCCCGCCGAAAGCTGGTAGAGATGCTCGGTCTCGCGGCCGGGCGTGATGTGCAGGTTCGTCTCGTTGCGCAGCACGCCGGGCGCTTGCACCGGATCATTCAGGTTGTCTTTTGTCAGCTTCTGCAGGGAATCGAACGTTGCCTGGTCCACCAGGTAGCGTTGCTCGATCCAGCCCTCGATTCCATCGGCGGTGCGCACGCGGGAAAAACGTTTCTCGCGCTCCAACACCTCCACGCGTTCGCCGTTCTTCACCGTGCCGACGCGGTTGTAGATGGTCGCGACCTGGTCGCGCAGCGTGGCCTGCACCGCGGAGACATAATTCACCTCCAACACCTTCCTGCCTCTGCGATTGCAGGCGGAGAGTCCCAGTAAGCAGATGGTCAGCGCAAAGGCAAGCGCGAGTCGGTCAGGACGCGATGAAGAGGATGGTTTCAAGATTTTCAATCGGGCCAGCATCACTGAGGCTAACGTCCTACTATAACGCGTTGGGCGATCGTTCGCGGAAAAGGCAAACTGCGCGGAACGCATCTCTCCGGGACCAAATCTCTTGGAAACCTGACATGCGAAGGCGATTCGGTTACCATTGAAGGTAGAGCAAGTCTGATAAAAGTGATGACAAACATATCCAGGAATCGATTCCCGCTTTTGTGGCTGCTGTTGCTGGTTTTTGCCGCTGGCTTGTGCGCGGCGGCTGACTCGGTGAACCCCGTGCTGCGTCCGCCCAAGGGCGCGCAGGTCGCTATTGTGGTGTTCGAGGATCTGCAATGCCCGCAGTGCCGCCGCGTGGCGCCCATTCTCGAACAGGCTTCGAAGACCTATAAGATTCCGCTGGTGCGTCATGACTTTCCTCTGCCCATGCACAACTGGTCCTATGACGCGGCCGTGATGGGACGCTACTTTGACGTGACTTCGAAAGCGCTGGGTAACGAATTCCGCGACTATATTTTCTCGCACCAGCTCGAAATCAATCCGCAGAACCTGCGCGGCTATGCCGAGAAATTCGCCACCGAACACAAAGTAGGTTTGCCCTTCGTCATCGATCCCCAAGGTAAGTTCGCCGCCGAGGTGAACGCTGATCGCGACACGGGTAAAGCGATCAAGCTCGAACATACTCCTACGGTGTACGTAGTGAGCAGCCGGCATCCCGACAAGCCCTACGTCGAGATGAAAGAGGTCAGCCAACTCTATGCGCTGATCGATGCCATGATGAAGGAGTAAGGCAGTTCTCGGTTCTCATTCTCAGTTCCGGGTTCCTCGCCGCTCGGCCCGTTTGATGACCCTAAGTTGTTGAGTCTTGGTGGAAGTCATTCATTCTCTTAAGAAGTCGGCTGGGCCACGGGACTGCTGGAAGCCGGCGGCCTGTTTTGCTTCCGGCTAAGTCATTGATTCTCGTGGAACTCGTTTCCCGAGCGGAATTCAGTATCGAACCCCTCATGTAGAATGCCCGGCATTTGCATTTAGAAGCCCTCACAAGCGTTTCGTAACCCCAGACGAAGGAAAGGTCGTCCTGGACTCTTCGCGGCGCTAGAATCATCTCTAACGCGTTTATTAGCTTATAGCTAACACCAAAAATGCGCCCACACGGGGAATCAATAACTTACAAGGTTCTACGAAGAATCAATCACTTACAGGGGTAGCCCGAAGAATCGCCAACTTAACAAGACCCCAGAGTTACCCGCTCACTCTGGTCGCTGGTGTTCTTGCGAGTAGAGACTGATAGCGACATCCGGCATTTCGAAACGCGTGTCAGGACGTCGGTTCAGTGGATGCCGATGAGAAGTCTGGCAAGAAGCAGGAGTGACAATGCAATCGCAGCGATGCTGTTGGCCCGAACCGCGCGATAGCTGGCCGCCCAGGGGAACAGCAGTACGTCGAAGACTGGCCTGAATTTCTCCGGCCAAATCAATCCGGCCACTCCGAACGCCAGACACAACTGAACCACCACGCACAATTCCAAAATATTCATCGCAATGATTCCAATGCTAGAGTCTGCTTTCTATTGAAGCGCGACTCCGGTACTGAGGGGGAGATTACGAAGGTACCTCGAAGAAGCCCGGCCATCAAGCAAAACTTTCTGTCGCCGGTAAATTTGTGGTTCCATGCGAATCGCCGCCGGACGCCCGTCTTGGCGCCGGATCTCAATCTCCGAATCCGATGCCGATGGCGCGGGCGGCGCGGACCAGTTCGCCTCCCGGATCGACAGACTTGAGATGGCCGATAGCATGGGCTACGTCGACGGCAACGATCGACTCGCCTTGGAGGGCGACCATCTTGCCGAAACCTGCGGCGGCGATCAGATCGACAGCAGCCACGCCAAATCGCGTCGCCAGAATGCGGTCGAAGGGCGAGGGTGAGCCTCCGCGCTGAATGTGGCCCAGCACGCTGATCCGTACTTCTTTACCCGAGCCGCGTGCGATGGCGTTGCCGATCAGGTTCCCAATAGAACCGGCACGGCGGTTCTCCTTCATCGATGGAGGAAGCTTCACGCCTTCGGCCAGGACCACGATGGTGAAATGTTTGCCAATCCTTTCGCGCTCGGCGATATGCCGGCAGACATGATCGATGGTGAAGGGAATCTCCGGAATGAGGATGACGTGGGCGCCGCCGGCGATGCCGGCTTCGAGTGCGATCCAGCCGCAGTCCCGGCCCATAACCTCGACCACCATCACGCGATGATGCGACGCGGCCGTGGTGTGAATCTTGTCGATGGCGTCGGTGACGGTGTGCAGCGCGGTGTCGAATCCGAACGTAACCTCGGTGGCGGAGAGATCGTTGTCGATGGTCTTGGGTACGCCGACAATTTTCATCCCCTTCTGGAAAAGTTCGTAACCGATCTTCTGCGATCCGTCGCCCCCGATGGTGATGATCGCGTCGATGCCCAGTTTGGCGGCGTTGGCGATTACCTGGCCAGAAATATCGCGGGAAACTTCCTTGCCATTCTCGACGGTCTTGTAGTGGAAAGGATCGCCGCGGTTGGTGGTGCCGAGAATCGTTCCACCGCGGGGCAGAATGCCGCTCACTTCTTTGATGGTGAGCTCGAAGGCTTTTTCCGGCCAGATCAGGCCGTCGAAGCCATCGGGGATGCCGATGACTCTCCATCCGTACTTGATGATGGCAGCTTTGGTGGCGGCGCGAATGACCGCGTTGAGGCCGGGAGCGTCGCCGCCTCCGGTGCCGATGCCGATACAGCGAATGTCTGACATAGGGTGAGAAAAAGAGTCGTTGGTCGTTAGTCGTTGGTAGAACCTAAAGGCACTACCGCCCTTACGATAATACTTCGGCTTCGGCGGATGGCAACTTACGAGTGGTCGTGGGAATCTGCCTTCGGCACTGGCAGGCCGGCCCGATTCTAGAACGAAGGAAACACTTGAGGATTTCCTGGACCGCAGCCGCGCCCGCGATCGGGTGCGGCCTCCCAGAAAACATCGCGCAAGTTTCGAGGCGCATCCCGTTCTCTTGATTCGAGAATGTCCGGGCAGGCAATAAGGTATGCGGGCGGCGAAGATACGACCCAAACCATGCACTATCGAGACCGAGCAGAGTCCGGGCATTCTGCTAAAATCTAGCTATCTGAGGCAATCACTTATGTTGACTGGGCGCAAACTGGCGTTGACGCTTGCTTTCACGGTTCTGGTTGCACTGGCCTTTGGGGTCAGTTGTACGGGGTTCTTCCCGAAGAACACTCTCTCGGCGATCTCGATCCAGCCTCCGAGCCCGCAGATCCAGGTGGGCGCAGCGAACGCTCAGACCTTACAAGCTTGGGGAACTTTTTCGGATAACTCGAGATCACAGATCACGAGCGGGGTGCAATGGACCAGCAGTGATAGCACCGTGCTGCAGATAGGCCCCACCACCGGGGTGGCCACAGGTGAGGGCACCGGTGGCACCGCCACAGTGACCGCCGCTGCCCAGGGTCTTAGCACGACGGCGACGGCAACGGTGTTTCTTGGCAACATCACCGGGTTTCAGGTGTGCATGGGTACGTTCGGCGCTACAACTACTTGCTCCAATGGTTCCAGCCGGCTCACTTGGAATGTAAACGCGCAGAATAGCGTGATCCAGACTTTCGTCGCACAGGGTACCGCCAATGGCACAACGCTTGACTTTACCACTGCCTCGACCTGGACAGTTTCGTCGGCAGCCGGATCATCAATTACGTGCACGAATAGCGGTGCCTCTCCGGAGACTTGTACTGTTGCCCAACTTACAACCGCGGGTACCTATACGATTACCGTTGTGTACGGCACAGGCTCCTCAACATCCTCTGCGACAATTGATGCAATCGTGACGAACTAAGGCCGGAAGCTTCGCTCCGCTGGCGGCCTGAGCTCGGCTGTGTCCGCAAAAACATTCCCCACCCGAACGTTTCACACATCCAGAAAAGAAAATGGCCAGGGCTGCGAGCAGCCGCTGGCCATCTACCCTTGACGCTAACTTGTTACCGTCCCTTCTCGCGCTTCTCCTCGCGAGGCTGGTGCTTGGGCGGCTTCCCCTGCTTGGCCGGCTTCGACTTGGGAGCGCTTTCAGCATGTGACTCGCCGTGCGGAGCGGGCTTCGGCTCGCTGGCCGCCTTGTCCTGGTACATTGGATTCGTCTGCGTGCTGTCCATCTTGTTCTTGCCGCTGTTTGAGGGCGGAGTGAACGGTTTGTTGGCCGTAGTCGAACCGTTCACAGCGGACGGGCGGTTCGGGCCCGCCGCCGGAGCCCGAGCTTCTTTGGGCGACATCGCCGGCGCGTGATACTCAGCTCCAGCTTTGGCAGCGGCAACTCCGTGTCCGCTGAACTCGCCGGGGCGGGCGGTGGCCGCGACTGCGGGCGCACCATGATTATTCGACGCGAACAGCGCCTTGTTCTGGCTGGCAGCATGTTCGTGCTGAGTCTGGGTTGCCAGGGCAGCCTGGTGGGGCTCGCGCGACGCTGACTCTTCCGCCGCAGTCGCGCGGGCAGCAACGCCGCCCTCGCCACCGTTAAATGCGACGTGCGATTCGTTGTTCACCACGACCGTCCGGTTGACGTAGACGTTGGTGACGTGGACGGTATCCACATGCATCACGGCAGTGTTGTAGAAGAAAGCTCCGCCACGCCATTCGCCGCCGACAAAACCGACGCCGCCGTAGCCGAAGCCATAGTTAATGCCGCCGTAAAAACCAATGTGCGGGCCCCAGTAGCCGGGATGCCACGCGTAGAAACCGGCGCCCCATCCCCAATAGCCGGGTGTCCAGAGCATGCCGATGGGAGCGACCACCCAGGTGCCAGGCACCCAGTAGTAGCCGGCGTCATCGTTCCAGGCCCAGTAGCCGGGAGCCCACAGATAGCCAGGGCCTGGGCAGATGGGTTGCGCATAGATCGGCAACGCAGGCGGTCCGAAGCGGACGGAAACAAAGACCTGCGCTGAAGATGGAGAAGACAAGGCCGCCGGAATAACCAGCAGGAGAAGTCCGAAGGCCAAGAAACGAACTGCTCGGTGAAGTCTCATCGTATGTTCCTCATACCCGGAGCGCTCGTTCCAATCCTTGCCGCGCCCGGGCGGTCGAAAATTCGCGGGCCAAAAGCTTTGGCTGCGGATATTGTCCCGCGAAACCAAAGCATTCGGCTTGATAACGTTCCTTCTGGGTAAACACCTTTTCCGGAAAGATGTTGCTGGGGGAGGAAGCCGTTTGAAATGTCAGGGCTCGGTAGGCTAATTCGTTCTTTTGGAGCGGGCAATACGCTCATCAATGGGCTTGCGGCCAGCGAATCCTTCATCGGTGCTGTGCCAGTGCGTGATCGAGTGTTCACCCATCTTCCAGCAGAGCAGAACGATGCGGCCCTCGACGTCACACGGAAAATCGAGCAGGCCGATGTCGAGATCCTTCACCTGCACGCCGATGGAGTCGATTTCGGCGAGGGCATCTTTGGCCCGTTGTTCGGCCTTGGCGCGTTCCGCTTTGCGGCGCGCAACGGCAACGACATCGACGTGGGTGCCACCGTTGAGGAAAATGCGGTGATTGAGCGCTTGCATCTCGGCCTCGAACTCTTCCATGACCTTCTTGCCGCTGATGGCGGCGCGCAGAAGAGACTCGAGCACGGGGAGCAGTGAGTGGGCTTCGTCGAGAGTGAAGGTTCGGTCGGACATGGGGGACAGGTCTATTCTAGCGCAAAGGAAGAAAATCGTCGTTGGTCGTTAGTCGTTGGCCTTTCCAGTGGCGCTCTAAATTCTGTCTCAGCACGCGAAAAACCAAAAAAGCCCAGGACAGCACGGGCGGCGTTCACAAATAACATTGTGAACGACCAGCGAGGGTGCTTAGCTTGCCCTGAGCTGAGCGAAGCGACCAACGACGGTTCTCTACTTCGGCGCCTGCTTAATCATTTCAATGTCGAGCGTGATGGTGATTTCGTCGCCGGCCACGCCGGGAGCGCCGGTTACTCCGAAATCCACGCGATTGATTTTGGTGGTCGCCGAAGCGCCCATCCGCTCGCTGCCATGGTCCTTCATCACCGCCGACGGGCCATCCACGTCCAGAACCACTTCTTTGGTAACCCCGTGAATGGTGAGATCGCCGGTGACCTTCAACTTTCCCGCTCCGGCAGCTTCGACCTTCTTCGACTGGAAGGTGATGGTGGGATATTTCTCCACGTCGAAAAAGTGAGGGCTGCGGAGGTCGTTGTCGCGCATCTCGACGCGAGTATCCACTGACGCGGCTTCGATGGTGGCCTGAATCGAAGACTTGCCCAGATTGGCTGCATCGTATTGCACGCTACCGCTCACCTTGGTGAATGCGCCGCGAACCGTGGAGATTCCCAGATGGCGGACGGAGAACTGCGCCGCCGTGTGCTTGGGATCAATCTGCCACGCGTCTTGTGCGGTGCTGGACAGCGTGAGAACAAATGCAATCGCGATAGCGAGTGCGGACAGAGTGCGGTACCTCAATTGGAATCCCCCTGGAAAAGACTCGAAGGAAGCAGGTTACAGTTTAGCAAACCGGAAACCATGCACGGGAAAGCCGGGCTCAGATGCGCGAATCAGTGTGATCTGCCGTGTGAAGGATCGGGTGACGTGGCGGTGTTCACGTCTACGTGGAGTTGTAGTGAGGAGGAAATCCCGGGCGGATAGCAGTTGCCGTCGCGGCTGTAGTTGGAACAGCGAGCCGCGACGTCTTTGCGCTGCGGGGACTGCGCGAACTGCCAGACTTCGGCGAAGCCTACGCCGCTCTGGGCGGGGCTGGGCGTGTGAGCGGGCGGCTTTACAGGAAAAGAACAGCCGGGGGCGGGCGGGCAGGCGTCGTTGATGGCCCAGTAAGCGATGTGGCGTCCGGCGGCGCTTTGGCGTATGTCTTCGGCGGTAACGACGTTGCCGTCATCTTTCGCGGCGATGCCGGAGCAGTAGATTCCGGCGCGGAATCCGGCGGCGGTGACGGCATCGACCCAGGCGTAGATGTAGGCTTTCTGTTCGGGCAGCATGCGTCCGCCCTGCTCCTGGTCGAGGAAAATGATGGTGTGCGCGGGAAAGCCCTCGCGGCGCGTGGCGGCGGCGGCGGCTTGCGCGTCGTAGCCGCCGAGCTTCGTGGCGTGGGTAACCGTTTTTAGCTCCGCGTAGACGCGTCCGTTGAAGAGCACGAGGAAGCCGAAGCCGGCGGATTCGACGGCGGCGCGGTGTCCGGTCCAGGTGTTCGCTCTTTCGCCAGGAGGGTTGTTGAGCCAGTAGCCGGTGTAGGAGAAAGTTTCGTGCAGGGTTTTCAGGTTGGCGTCGCCGGGGTAAGCGTTGCGGTCGAAGCCAAGGTAGGCGCGGGCGGAGTTGGGTTGTCCCGTCGCGGCAGCAGGGAGAATCAGCGCAATTACGAGCCAGACGATAAGAGCCAAAGAGGTTCGCTTCACTGACAACTATGTTACTTTATTCAGCCGAGAGATCTTGGGCCTGAACTCAGAAAATGCGACACGCGATAGCAGATTGGTTTAACGAGAAGGGAGGCATCATGCGGAGACTCATAGCCTTATCGATTATTGTGTTGTTGTTCGCGGGAATCATTTTCCTCGCAAGTTGCACTTCGTCGTCCTCCCGATCCTCAGATCGTTCCTCGGATGAGAGCAAAGATAATGTCTGCACTGAGCCAGAGAACCCCTACAGTTCCGGAACAGCTCAATACAAAGGCTATGAGTGGCCGAAGAACATGGCCGCTCCTGTAATGTCTCCTCGTCCGAGTTCACTGAGGGATGCGAAGAATACGACAGCCAAGAGGCCGAATACGAGGAATGTCAATCCAAGAAAGGGCATTGACTGGCACAGCCTCGCCTTGCGCTGAGCGCTCAGCGGCAACGTAGTGACGCTCCCCCTCAATCAGACCTTGCGGTATCCTTCCATCGTCGGCTAGGTGGACGCACCGAATGGCGGCGCGCCCCGGCTCGCCTTCGCCGATGCTGTACCGGGAAGCAACTCTGGAGGTGGCATTTGTCCAGCGGCGATACTGGAAGGCGGAAGCCTGCTTGCCTTTGCAATTGGTTGAAGGCGCTTGACGAAGCAGCGAAAACGCTGCCAAGAGCGATGGACTGGCTCGGACAGTACGGTCCGTTCATGCTTGCGAGATACCCGAATCTCCATCCCCAGCCAGTTCCCGGCGATGCCCACAGCCGGATCATGTGTGAATCCGGAGAAAGGACCGCCGCTCAGTTGTTCGCGGAGTGGGAGACGCGCATTGCACAAGAGACAGTAGCGGCTCCCTGCCTTGAGGGGCTTAGCGCAGAGCAGCGGAGACAGCTCGCCGCACTCCTGCTTGACACAATGGTTGCGCTAGAAATGCGTCCTGCCTTAGCCCGAAGTTCGCAGTTTAAGAGACAGATTCGCATGGAGGCAACAACGCGGCTAAGGGTACTGAGTCGAAAGCTCCAGAAGGCCCGACAATCGATAGAGGAACTGATGACCTACGCGCAGGATTCGGGGAAGGGGAACACCCTTGACGCATCGCGCCATTCAGCAAGGCTAGTGTTGGGGCAACCGTATCGATTTGCGGCGGGCAAAGCTCTGAGAGCTCTGGACATAAAGGGCCTTCCCGATGCGCGAGAACACGTTGAACTTGCAAGTGAGTCTTTGGCACCCGAAGACGAGGACGCTGAAGTGTTCGGGATGGTGCAACTCTATTGGTTCTTCCGTCACGAATGCAGCTTGAGCGGCAATGAGTCAGAGGTGCGCGTTGGACGCCTGAGAAATACATTCTGGACAGAGCACTGTGTTAGCAAGGTCAAGTACAGCGCGAAGTACATCACGGGCAAATCGCAGGGTTGTGACGCTGTCCATGTCGCGGTTGGCCGCTTCGAGCCGAATCAGGGGTACAAGCCTAACAAAAATCCCGCCTGAAATTCTTCGCTGGTGCCTTTTACAGACAATCCTAGACAGTCCAGACTCGCAATATGCACGAGGAAAAGCTATTGGGCAATGTGAGAGGACGAACCATGAAGAGTGTAGGTCAAACCGAGCCTCATGCTTTCAATGAGAGCGCTGATAAGCATGATCCGCAGCCCCCGCCGTTGGTGCAAATTGCCTGGATCACACGAAAGAAGGGACAGACTAGGACCGCGGTGATTACATTGGGTAGCCCGCTACTTGCGGTCCTTCTTTTTCTGGGCGGGTCGCAATTCGGTCATCTGCAGAAGATTGCGAGATCAATATGGATTGCGCTGGGAGGAGGCAGATAAGACCTCATCCCCCAATATGCACCATCGTCCTTGATGCCGGCACAAAATCCGGCTCGCCGATGTGGTGGCGTTCTTCTTTTTTCTGAATCACGCCTCGGATGAAATCTTCCAACTCTTCGTCGCTTGCGCCGCGGCGCATTTGGGCGTGGAGGTCGTGGTCCCACACTGAGAACAGGCAGGTGCGGATTTTGCCGTCGCTGGTGATGCGGATGCGGCTACAGTGTCCGCAGAAGGGATGCGAGACGGGGGCGATGATGCCGATTTCGCCGACGCCGTCGTCGAAGCGGTAGCGGCGGGCGGTTTCCGAGCGCGCGTGCGGGATTTCGACCAGCGGGCGGTACTCGGCCATGCGGGCCAGGATTTCGTCGAGCGTGACGACCGTGGTGGGCGACCAGGTGCGGCCTTCTTCGAGCGGCATGAATTCGATGAAGCGCATGGTGACGCCCTCTTCGCGGGCGAACATGCCGAAGGGGATGACTTGATCTTCGTTGAAGCCGCGCATCAGCACGCAGTTCACTTTCAGCGGCCACAACCCGGCGCGGCGGGCGGCGCGGATGCCGGCGAGGACGTGATCGTATCCGTTGGGCACGCGGGTGATGCGGGCGAAGCGGTCGGGATCGACTGCATCCATGGAGACGGTGACCCGGGTGAGGCCTGCAGCCTTCAGCGGCTGGGCAAGATCTGCGAGCAAGTGGCCGTTGGTGGTGAGCGCGATGTCGAGCGGGGCGCTACGGCCATTGTTGGGCGTGCGGAGTTGGGACAGCTCGCGAACGAAATCGACGACGCCTTTACGCAGAAGGGGTTCGCCACCGGTGAGGCGAATCTTCGTGACACCCATCCCGACCAGCACTCGCGCCATGCGCAGGTAATCCTCAAACGCCAGGTCGCCGTACAGCGCGCCTTCATTGCCCGTGCGGCAGTAGACACACTTGTAGTTGCAACGGTCAGTGATGGAGATCCGCAGGTCGGTGATGGGGCGCCCGAATTTGTCTGTAAGAGGCACGGTCGTTGTGTGGGAAAGAGACGCGAGCGGGAACATCCCGGCGGGCGCTTCCTTTCCAATGCGCTCCTCGCGAAGCGCGGGAGGCGCGGACATTTCTGCTCGCACCCTCGGGGGAGGTTTCCTGCGACCTCCGCGAGATTTCTCCGCGTCCTCTGTATCAAAGGCTTTGATCGCAGAGCGCTGAGAACGGCCGCGTAGTTCACGGGGGAGCCTGTCCCTCGCCGCCACAGCCTGGGTATGCCCTAAAGGCCGGGGCGGTCGGAAACTCGCTTCTCATTATAGAGCCTGCGGGACGAGGAAAGGCTTCAAGGCTTCAAGGCTTCAAGTTTCAAGGTTTCGAAGTTCCGAGGGCCTTTTCAATCGCCGTTTCGGCGAGCGGCGCCATGATCTTATATCCCGCGGCGTTCGGATGTAGCCCGTCCTCGGCAAGTTCGCGATTGAGCAGACCTTTGTCATCGACCATGGCGCTGAAATAATCCAGATATAGGCAGTCGGGGTGCGCGGCAACGTAGCCTTTTAGCCAGTGATTCAGTGTCAGAACCTTCTCAGGCGAGCGCAGGGCAAAGAGATTCTGCGATTGCGGCGTGTAGTTGTGTACGGGCAGCACCGACGAGAACACGACGCGTATGCGATTGGCGCTGGCGAGTTCGGCAAAAGATGCGTAGTTCGCTTCGATGTCTTCCAGACGCATGGGGCCGGTGTTTCCGGCGATGTCGTTGGTGCCGGCGAGAATGACCACCACCTTGGGATGAAGGTCGATCACGTCCTGGCGAAAGCGGATGAGCATCTGCGGCGTGGTCTGGCCGCCGATGCCGCGGTTGATGTAGGGCTTGCCGGGGAAGTATTCGTCGAGCCGCCAGATGTCGGTGATGGAGTCTCCGAAGAAGACGACCCGGTTCTCTGCGGGAGCGGGCGGCTTGAGGGAGGCGTTGGCTTCGCGGTAGCGGCCGAGTTCGCCAAAGTCGTCGCGAAGAGTGGCGGCTTTTGAGTTGCGGTATTGCTCGCGCGCTTGGTCCGGGGTCAGGGTTGGGGTAGGTTGCTGGGCTAGGGCAGTGAAAGTACAGAAAGCCAGGACGGTGAAAATCAGCACGCTACGTCGCATGCCGGAAATGCTACCACGGGTTGAACCGGAGGGAGGCATTCGCGGGCAAGAGTGCCCCGACACGGACAGTGCCTTCGCCAAAAAGACTCTTCCGAAGCTGGCCCTACACAATATGCTCAATCTCCATGCCGCCCCACTTGCTCAGTAGATATTCCGCCACTAACCGGCGGTGGCAATGCTCCGGTGTTGGCTCACTGCATAGAAGACAGCCGCCGTCAATTAATTCCTTAGCGATGGTGTCTTCTACCTTACGATCAGACATCAGCGCAAGAAACCTGGCCTCATAGCCGAGCCAGTCTCCGCCGTTTTTCTTATACTCGTCGAGCATGAGTTGAGTCGGCGCGAGTTCCGGCAGGTGAGAATATCCAATCGACAGTATCGCGTGACAGAAAAAGAGGAGATCGTCCCGCTTGGTGAAGCCAGCCAATTGCGAGACGTTATTCAGGCGCACATCAAGCACACGGGCCAGCCCCGGACGCCGCAGCTTGTCAAAAAACTCTCGGGCCGGTTTCTTCGTGAATCCTATGGTGAAGACTTTCATAGGCGCACTCCGCCGACTAAGCCGGCTGCGATACCTGGCTCGCGGAGTACTCGATCTGCTCCGCTTGCCTTTCGTAGGCGATGGCCACCAGCTGGTCTTTGGTGTGGAACAGATTGTTTTCCTGCATCCCGTGCATAGCAAGCAGACGAAGCAGAGAGGCGTCGTGAGCTTCGAGACTGCCGTCTTCGAGGATGTGCCGTACGTCGCAGCCCTTTTCGTGAAGATACCTCGCAATCAATATCGACCTGTGGCAGACAAGCGGTTCCTTCTCGGCGCATAGGATCGCGACTCGACGATCTTCCATCGCCGCGCATAAGCGCTCGATTCCTTGTTCAAACACCGGAGTCCTTGCAATGAGAGAGTATTGCGCCCGGCCGTCCCGGTAGCAGGCGGAGTTGCTGGAGCGAGCCCCGAGTTCATGGCCTAAAAAAAGATATTCCAGCCCGGAAGCTTTAAAAACGCTGGCCAGGTCCTCGCGATTGAACTGGGGATTGAACCGGCTGTAGGGCTGGGATCGAACGTCAGCGACGGTGCCGATGCCATGGTGGCGCAGCAGGCCCAGCAGGCGCTCGGCCGTGCCGTTCGAATGTCCGATGGTGTAAACGGTCTTTGTCATGAATAGGTGGTCATGAATCAACGGTCAAAGATGAACGGTCACGGATAAACTCGCATCACGCCGGCAATCAGCTTGTAACATGCGTTTTGCGCGACATACTTTTCACTGAGGCTAATACACAGGAGCGGGTTCCGCAACTCGCTACTGAAGCCGTCCGGGTTGGACATGATCTGTTTTTCGGCGATGGGATCTGTGATGGCGAGAGCGTATTCGTGGCCGGCCAGCGAAAAATGCCCTCGGACCCTCCGCCTCGGGTTTCCAGCATCCACTCCTTCCGTGCCGACGGTCATCGTCAAAAGCTCCGGCTGCACCAAGACCAAAGAATTTCCCTGACGCTCGGCAACCGCGGCCGGAACTTTGTCGTTGAGGCCGCTCCCGGTTGAATCCCCGTTGGCCCACAACGGACCCGTCGGCTTGTCGAGAGCGGGCACGAGATGCCGCGCCGAAACGTGCCCGGCGTATCTCCACCGCACGCTCGAATCTACCAGGTGATTCTCAGTTTGGAACGCAGAAGGCCGCGGCCCCAGCAAGCTTACTTCAATCAAGTCGAGCAATTGGGGATCGCGCCACGTCTTGTAATACCAGCGCTCCGCGGTCAGTTCGCCGCGATCGCGCGCACTTACCGGACGGCACCATGCGCCCGGATGCTGCCCATCCCACTCCCTGCCGGCTACGCAGCGTCCGGCAAGTTTGCGGGAATTCGCCAGGCAGACAATCGTCTTGGTATAGGACATTGGACAACTACCAAGGACAAACGAAAAAACTTCTGGCGATTGTAACGCTGGCGGAGGCACTGGCGACTACATCTAGAATGATTTTGTATCAGAGATTTCCCAAATTGATCCGGGTAAATCTGTGCACCTGTTGAGTGGATAGTTTTCGCGGGCAAGAGTGCCCACGCCACACAAACCTACATGCCGTCGTAGTTCGGCCCGCCGCCGCCTTCGGGCGGCACCCAGGTGATGATCTGGTAGGGATCGGCGATGTCGCAGGTCTTGCAGTGCACGCAGTTTGATGGATTGAGGCTGATGCGTTTGCCGTTGGGCTGGGTGGCGTCGTCGAGCATTTCGTAGACGTTCGCGGGGCAAAAATTTTGGCAGGGGCTGCCGAACTCTTTTATACAGCGCGTGTTGCAAATATTTGTATCGTCGATGACCAGATGCGCGGGCTGGTCTTCTTCATGCTTGGTACCGGAGTGGTAGAGATCAGTGAGCTTGTCGAAGGTCAGTTTGCCATCGCCTTTGGCGAGGCCGATGAGATGGGCTTCGGCGCCTCCATCGGCGGGAAGTTCGGTAAGCTTGCGCATGTGCTCGTGTCCAGCCTTACCGGGATAACGGTTGCGCAGGCCGCGGCCGCCGGTGATCATCTGCAGAGCGGTGTGGAACATGCCGGCGTAGAAGCCGTTCTCGAAGCCCTGGTGCATGTTGCGGACTTTCCAGAGTTCATCTTTGATCCAACTGGATTCGACTTTCTTCTGATACTGGCTGAGCGAGGCGGCGGAGAAATCATCTTTCTTCATCGCTTCAAAAGCGGTTTCAGCGGCGAGCATACCGCTCTTGATGGCGAGATGAATTCCCTTGAGCCGAGCGGAGTTCAGGAATCCGGCCGAGTCGCCGAGAATCATCCAGCCGTTGCCCGCCACTGGCGGGATCGCCCACCAGCCGCCGTAAGGCATGGACTTCGCTCCGTAGCGGATCATCTTGCCGCCTTCGAGCAGCTTCGCGACCAGAGGATGTTTCTTGAATTCCTGCAACACTCGCTGCGGGTCGAGGCGCGGGTCGGCGTAGTCGAGTCCGGTGACGAAGCCGAGCGAGACCACGTTGTCTTTGCCGCCCTCGCTTTTCGAACCATAGATCCACGCGCCGCCGTACTCTTTGGTGGTGAGCGGCCAGCCCAGGGTGTAGATAACTTCGCCGGGAGCAATGCGGCCGGAAGGAACTTCCCACAGTTCTTTCACGCCGATGCCGTAGGTTTGGGGGTTGGCGTCTTTCGCAAGATCGAATTTCGAGACGAGCTGTTTGGTTAACGATCCGCGCGGGCCTTCGGCGAGAATGACTACTTTGGCATTCAGGTCATATCCTGGCTCGAAGTTGGATTTCTGGCGGCCTTCTTTGTCCACGCCTTTGTCGTCGGTACGAACCCCGGTAACCCGATCGCCGTCAAACAACAATTCCGACCCGGCGAATCCGGTGAAGATAGTGATGCCGGTCTCTTCCACTTTGCCGCCGAGCCACTTCACGAAGCGATTCAACGAGATGACGTAGTTGCCGTGGTCACGCAGCGGTGGAGGTGTTATGGGAAGCTTGAACTTGCTCTTCTCCGTGAGAAAGTATACGGCTTCTTTCGTGACCGTGGCTTCGAGCGGAGCTTCTTTCTCGAATCCGGGCAGCAGTTCACGCATTGAGCGCGGATCGAGCAGCGCGCCGGAAAGGCAATGCTGGCCAATCTCGCGGGCTTTTTCAAGCACGTAGATGTTTTCCTTGCTGAGCTGGGCGTCGGGATGGGCGGCGTTATGTGCGTCGATCAGTTGCGACAGGCGCAGAGCGCAGGCCATGCCAGCGGGGCCTCCGCCGACGATGACCACGTCGGCGGGCATTTGCGGGCGCTCGACGCCTGCGATGGGTTTGCGGAAGATCACGCTCATAAAAACCCTACCGGTTCGCGAGGCTGGCTATTTCACCCAGTCCGAGCAACCGTTGATCTGCTGTAACCAAGGTTAACTTAAGCACTTTGGCAGTCGCAGCCAAAAACCGGTCGGCAGGATCTGCATGCGGCAAAGGCATGGCCAAGCCGACGCGCACGATCTCATTGGTCAGGGGTGCTTCGCGCAACTGTTCGGCAGCCCGTTCGACCCAGGCGAAAGGGTTCTCCACGCGAATACGTCCCTTCTGTATGAGCGTCAGAGCTTCCCAAACGCTAACTGGAGATAGCCAGAGCTCATTGCTGCTGGTCGACAACTCTTCGGCGGCACGCTTTCCAAGCCGGTTCGGATCGAGCTTGCTCCAAATCCAGATATGCGTATCGAGAAGCAAGTTCAATCGCGGTAGGCCTCGATGTCTTCCAGATCGATGACAGGGGAAACTATATCGCCGACGATTTCAGCGGTTCCGACCATGTCTCCCAAAAACTTTCGCTTGCGGTCAGGTCCGGCTGGAATTACTTCTGCCAGAGGGATGCCGTGACGCGTAATGCGCAGCGGTTGGCGTGTCTTGTGGACCTGTTCGATGAGCCCGAGGCACTTGGCTTTGAACTTCGAGATGGGAACGTCGCGCATGACCATTATTTTAACCATAGTCAATTTAAAGGTCAATCGGTAAGAGTAAGCCCTTCAACTTCCTGCCTTCACCTTCCGCACTTCCTCAGTCAGCGGCGGCACGATGTCAAATAAATTCTCCACTATCGCGTAGTCGGCGATTTCAAAGATCGGCGCTTCCGCATCCTTGTTCACGGCGATGATGGTCCGCGAGCCTTTCATTCCGACGATGTGCTGGATGGCGCCGCTGATGCCTAGCGCTAGATACAGCTTGGGCGCAACCGTTTGACCGGAGGAGCCGATTTGGCGGTCCATGGGAAGCCAGCCGTTGTCGCAGATGGGGCGCGAGGCCGCAAGTTCGCCGCCGAGAGCGTCGGCGAGTTGCTTGACGAGTTCGAGATTCTTCTGCTCCTTGATGCCACGGCCAACGGAGACGATAATTTCGGCCTGCGTCAGGTCGACCGCCTGCTTCGCTTCCTTGAATACTTCCTGCGGTTTGTTGCGAACCACACCGTCGGCAATGTCGGCGGTTACGGTTTCAACCGGGGCTGGACTGGCACCGGCCTCGGCCTTGTCTCCACGAAAAGCTCCGTTCTGAAAAGTGGCGAACCAAGGACCGTCGGAACCGAAGCTCACGTCAGCGGCGAGCTTGCCTTGAAACATCTGCCGGGTGAAAAGCAGCTTGCCGTTTTCGTGTTTGAAGCCGATGCAGTCGCTGATGACAGCGCGTCCCATGGCGGTGGCGAGCTTGGGGACGAAGTCGCGCACCTGATACGTGTGCGGCATCAGGACGAGCTTCGGCTGCTTCGCGGTGATGAGCTGTTTGAGTGCGGCGGCGAAGGCGTCGGGCGTGTAGGGCTCGAGTTTTGGCGACTCGACCGCGTAGACCTTCGCGACCTTCTTGGCAGCAACTTCGGCGGCGAAGGCGGACGCGCTGCCTCCGGCAACTGCGGCTTCGAGAGTCCAGCCGGTGGCGGCGGCTATGGCCTGGCCGGCGGTGATGGTCTCCCAGGAGACACGGTTGAGTTTGCCTTCGCGTTGTTCGACGACTACTAAGATGTTATCGGGCATAAGAGCAGTTCTCGGTTCAGTCAGACTGCCTCGCTTCGCTTGGCTGGACCAGCCGAGGCGGCTGTCCCTACGTGAGCGCTACAGCACGCGCAGTTCGTTCCGCAGTTTGTCCACCAGCTTTTTCGCGATCTCGGCTGGTGAGCCTTCGATGTGTTCGGTCTTCTTCGTTTTCTGCGGCACGTAGAGGCGTTCGATCTTTTGCAGGTTCTCGCCGATTGCCGACTGCACTTCCGCCAGCGCCACCTTGCGGATGGGCTTGTTCTTGGCCTGCTTGATGCCGATCAGCGTGGCGTAGCGCAGCTTGTTGATGCCGGACTGAATCGTCAGCACGGCGGGCAGCGGCATCTCGACGAACTGGAAGTATCCGGCTTCGAGTTCCCGCTTCACCCGGATGCCGGTCTCGTTTTTGTCGATGTGCATGATGAT
>DATMOP010000012.1:0-68482 GCA_035568115.1 Candidatus Acidiferrum sp. | reverse complement strand
CCTGCTGGCTGGCCTCTACCTCGGCGCCATCACTGTCCTTGCCGGTGTCATGCCCTGGAACCACACCGGGGTCTCCGAGAGCCCATTCGTCAGCGTGCTTCGCTTGGCCCGCGTCCCAGCTGCCGCCTACTTCATGAATTTTGTCGTCCTCACGGCCGCGCTCTCTGGAGCCAACGCGAAACTCTACGTGGCCTCCCGCTTGCTATTTTCCATGGGCCGTACCGGATGGGCTCCAGCGCGATTAGGAAGATTAAACGCCTCCGGATCACCGCGATGGGCTCTGTTCGTCTCTTCCTACGGAATCGTCACCGCTCTCATCATCGAGAACTGGGCCCCGAAACAAGCCTTCCTCTACATCATGGGCGCCGCATTCTCCGGCCTCATCTTCTCCTGGATCGTCTCTCTCGCAGCCCACGTCAGCTTCCGCTGGCGCCTCACTCCAGAACAAGTCGCAAAGCTGCCCATGCGCTCTCCACTGGGAATCTGGGGATCGATCCTTGGCTTCGTCCTGGTCTCAATCGCAGTTCTCCACACGCTCTTCTCCACGCGCGTAAACGAAGTCGGTGGATTCGCCTTCTTCGCAGCCCTTACCGTCGCCTACCTCCTGCTGAAAGGCCGCCGCCGATGAAAGCCTTTGTTTACCCCGTGAAACCCCGTGCCTGCCCTGAGCGGAGCCGAAGGGTCCCCCGTGGTTGAGGGTTCTAGTCTCCGTAAGTTCATCGACATTCCATTACCAACGTAAGCCCGATTCCCGTTTTCCTGCTGCGAGCCCCCAACCCGCTCCGCTAGCCTCGACACAGGGCACGTCCCCAAAATTCAGCCCTGCCGAAAACCCTTGACTCTCGCCACCCTGCTACTGCGATCCTCGAACTCCGGCGACCTCATCGTCTGGTGCATCATCGGACTCTGCATCGGCCTCTTCTTATTCTTCCAGGGCTTCCGCCTGTTGCAGCGCCGCCATCTCATCGTCAACACTCCAGCTTCCAAAATTCGCAGCGCTCCTCTCGGACTGGTCGAACTCAGCGGACTCGCCGTCGGCCCCTACACCATGATCGCCCCCATCACCACACGCCCCTGCTACTACTACCGCACCATCGTCTCGGAGTGGAAGCAGTCCGGCAAGAGCAAACGCTGGGTCAAGGTGGCCGCCGAGTGTATGTACGTGCCTTTCTTCCTCGACGACAACACCGGCAAGGTAATGGTCGACCCCCGCGGCGCCGATCTCGACCTGCATCGCGACTTCCAACAGGAATTCTGCGATGGGTTCTTCACCACCAAAGAAGAAGCCCCACCGAACGTGCACAGTTTCCTCTCGCGCCATGGCATCATGACCACCAACAAAATCAAAGTCGAAGAGTTCTGTATCAAACCAAAAAACGCGCTCTTTCTGCTGGGAACGCTCGACGAAAATCCCGGCCTCGAACTCACCCCCAAACCAATTCGCGACGACGATACAGCGCCGTTCGTCGTCGGGAATCCGCTTTCATTCTCCCTGGACCCTGGAGTAATACGAGCCGCGCTGTCGCCCGTAATCGGAGACGGTGATGTCTTGAGCGGCCTCTCCCTGACAGCTGGCCTTCAGCATGATCCAGCCTACGACCCGATCTACGACAAAGCACTGTCCACGACCGCGGCCCGGATCATCCGGCTTTCGCCCGATCCCGCCCCAACCAAAGCCGCCGACATGTCCCAGCAGCAGAAGATCTCCGCCGCCCTGATGAAAGCCGGCGTCGCCAGTCCGGCAGGCTGGGCCGCCGCCGGAGTCACACCTTCGGCCATCGCGGTCAACAGCAATAACGGCGCACCTCATGCCAACACCCCGAACGGCCCAGCCCCAACTCCGTTATCCACGGCATCAACTGACGGCTTCGACCCGCATCCACCCGTCGTCCTGATGAAAGGCAAGAACAACCCAACCTTCCTTATCTCCTGGCGCAGCCAGCGCAACCTCGCCCGCTCCCTCGGCTGGAAATGTGCCCTGATGATCTGGGGCGGCCCTGTCCTGGCGCTCCTAAGCCTCTACATCCTCCTAAACGTCACACATCTGCTCTAGCACGTGTGGAGCGGGCGCCCTCGCCCGCTGCTTTTGACTTTGCTCTTGTTCTTGTTCTTCCCAGCCCCCGCCACCCGCTCTAGTACAATGACCCCGTGAGTAACGCCGTTCGCATCGGAATCCTCGGTGACTTCAATCCTGAATTCCGCTCCCACCCCGCGACCAACGACTCTCTTCAGCACGCCGCCCGCAAACTGAACTTAAAAGTTGAATCCGCATGGATCCCCACGCCATCGCTGACCGCCCCCGGTGCGGAAAAAGTTCTTGAGAGCTTCGACGGCCTCTGGGCCTCCCCGGGAAGTCCCTACAAGAGTTTCGACGGCATGCTCAAGGGCATCGAGTTCGCCCGCCGCCGCGACTGGCCCTTCCTCGGCACCTGCGGAGGCTTCCAGTACGCCCTCATTGAATTCGCCCGCAACGCCCTCGGCATCGCCGACGCCGACAGCGCCGAAAACAATTCCGGATCCAAGAACATCGTGATCTATCCCGTAGCCTGTGCCATGCCCGATCGCAAAGGCGATGCCCCCAAGCTGTCGGGCAAGATGCCGGAGATTCGCCTCCGTCCCGGCTCCTACCTGCAGTCGTTCTACGGCAAAGACAAAGAAGCCGTGACCGAAGAATTTTTCTGCAATTTCGAAGTCAACCCCGAATACGAGTGGGCCACCATGGAAGCCGGCTTCCCCGTGGTCGCGCGCGGCACCCAAGGAGAAATCCGCGCCATCGAATCCCCCACCCACCGCTTCTTCATCGCCACCCTTTTCCAGCCGCAACTCTCCTCGACCGAAAAGAAACCGCATCCCGTGGTGCTAGCCTTCGTCCAAGCCGCCGCCGACTGGGGCCGAAAAAAACTAGACGACAGCGTCCTCGAATAGGCAATTGCTCTGGCTTTACCCCGTGTTCCTCCGTGTTCCCTGTGGTAAAGATTTTTCTTCGCAGTTACCAAAGTCGCTGCCCACATCCAATTCCCGCCTGCTCACCAAGCGCATCTAGAGCGAGCACGCGTCTCTGTCTAGACTTTCCCAACGACAAACCTCGCGAGGAACAACAAACATGTCCATGCCCGCGATTAACTCGCTACGCAATTCGGCGACCACGCTCGTCACCTACATTCCGCTCATCGCAACAGTAGTGACTTGCTTCTTCAGTGTGATTCTGGCGCGCGCCACACTGCGTTATGTGGAAGCCACCGACAAAGGTCTGGCCCTCGCACGCGAAGAATTCGAACGCGAATGGACGCCCGACCTGCATATCAAACTCGAGCGCGTCTCGGCCACCGAAGCCCGCGTCATCGTCACCAACCTAGCCAAGAGTTCCGTCCTGCTACAACTCTTGCAGTTGCGCAAACTCTCGCACGCAGTCCCCTTCGAACGCTGCCGCCTGAACGATCCCCTGGTCGGCGGTATGACTTGGACCGAGGAG
This sequence comes from Candidatus Acidiferrum sp., assembly GCA_035568115.1. Lineage (GTDB taxonomy): Bacteria > Acidobacteriota > Terriglobia > Terriglobales > Acidobacteriaceae > Sulfotelmatobacter. The sequence continues at coordinate 65,010 of DATMOP010000012.1, read as the reverse complement.
TTGGGCAGACGCATCCTCGCCTGCACCGGAAAGGAATTCGAAGGTCCGATCGCCGCCTCCATGACCTTCTATGCCGCGGGACGAATGTTCCGCACCGACTGGTTTCGCTCGCACATCCAGGTCCGCGACGGCCGCATCCTCACCCTCGAACCCACCAACACCCCGGCGCGCCGCGTGCGCGTGATTGAACGCAAGGGCCAGGAACGCCGCCGCGAGTTCGTGCAGGATGTGACTGCAACTCTGTCCGCCGGAAAACCTCAAAGCAAGCCGGAGGAGAACTTCTTTGTGACCGGGGCGTGAAGTTGAAAGACGAAAGTGAAAGACGAGAAGATCGGCTCGCTCAACGCGGGCACCTGAGACCTCTTACAGAAGATTAATCTTCGACCTACGCCTCCAGCTCAAGTTTTGCCAACGCGCCGCCGATCCTCCCTCATATGGTGAACCCAATTAGCAGTGCACACGCCAGCCAAGCCAGCGAAGCCGCCAAACCGGCATCCCCAAAACCTCAACCTCAGCAAAGCAATTCGCTACCTTCCGACACTGTCAAGCTGAAAAGCACCGGCGGCGTCGATCACGACGGCGACAGACACTAACGTTAGCCTCCTCGAACGCGTTGTAACACCGAAGGTGGAGAGACGGGCAAGTCGCCCGTCCTCCATTTTTCTGTTATTACTCCATGATGCTGACGGAGTCTTCGTCCTCTTCGTCTTCATCTTCATCATGCGCCGCAAAGCCTCCGCCAACCTTGAAACCGGCGCGCTTGCGAGCCGGATCCACGTTGATCAGCAGGGCCATCTTCTCCAGTTCCCAACGGTAGGGCACGTTACGGTTTTCGTAGTCGGTGCACTCCGCCACCTTGAAGGGGACGGCACGCAAGCGGCTGAAGGTGCAGAAAATCGCCTCTTCGCTCTCGCGAAATCCTTTCTGGATGTGGGCGGAACGGCAGGTGCGGCACAGTGATTCGCCCTCAACCAGGGTTCCGTTCTTGATTTTCAGCGTGATGCTCATAAGTCTTTCTAACCGGCATTTGCCGGAGCGTACGCCAACTACCGCTAAATGCCTGCCTCGGAAGAGGCACGCACAACGGCAGTGACGGCATTTGCACGGACGGGTGCTCCGTCTATGCAGTTAGGTTGTCGATGCTTTGCGTTAAAGGGCGCCGAGGACTAACTGACGCGTTTGGATGACGCCCTGAAGCAACGCAGGCCTGCGATTGGCCCTCGTTGCCCGCTTAGCGATTTGTAGTTGTAGTCCGCCAAATCGAGCGTCCTTTCGTAAGAAGATGTTTGAAGATGCCATAACTCCAGGTTCTGCGCAAGAGGAAAAGCAAATTTCCTAGGATTTTTTTCGGCACGGCGGCGCAGCGTCGCCCTACGCCGCCTTCACCAACCGCAGCGAAGCCGAATTCATGCAATACCTCAGCCCAGTCGGCCGCGGACCGTCGTCAAATACATGCCCCAGGTGCGCGTCGCATTCCTTGCAGGCCACCGCAATCCGCTGCATCCCAATCGTGCTATCGCTGATCTCCCGCACATTTTCTTTGGCAATGGGCTCCCAAAAGCTCGGCCAGCCCGTCCCGGAATCAAATTTCGTCGCCGAACTGAACAGCGCATTGTCGCAGCAGATGCAGCGGTAGATTCCCTTGTCGTGTACATTCCAATATTTCCCGCTGTAAGCAAACTCGGTATCGGCATGCCGCGTGATCTCGAACACTCCTGGCGGAAGCTGCTTCTGCCATTCCTCCTCCGTCTTCACTACCTTGGCGATCTTCACCTTCTCCAGCCGCTTGCCATCATCGGAGAACTGCACAATCGTCACCTCTCCGGGCTCCGACTTCGCTGCCGCCGCAATCGCGTACGGCTTTCGCCACCGCCACAGCAGCGCGCCACCCAGCGCCGATCCCGCGCCAGCCAGAAACACCCGCCGCGAAACGCTGCCCTCGCTTTTGCGATCAAACTCGAACATGACTCCCTCCAACCAGTTCTCAGTTCTCGGAAAAAACCTTCTTGCGCGACTGAGAACTGAGAACCGAGAACTGAGAACTGCTATTTCCCCGTATACATCTCCGGAAATTCCTTCCGCAAATTCGCCACCTTGGGCGCATCGTAAGTCACGATGTAACCATGGTTAGGATGCAGCGCCGCAAAGTTCTGGTGATAACCCTCAGCCGGATAAAACGCTTGCAGCGGCACCACCTGCGTCACAATCTTGTGCTTGTAGACCTTAGCCTGATCGAGCTGCGCAATGTAAGCCTCGGCAATGCGCTTCTGCTCATCGTTGCCGTAGAAGATCACCGACCGATACTGCGTGCCTTCGTCCGGATCTTGGCGGTTGAGCTGCGTGGGATCGTGCGCCACCGAGAAGAACACCCGCAGCAACTCTCCATAAGTAACCTGCGACGGATCGTAAACAATCTGCACCGACTCCGCATGCCCGGTCCGCCCGCTGCTCACCGTCTCATAGTCGGGATTCTTCACCGTCCCACCCGCATATCCCGAAGTCGCCGAGAGCACGCCCTTCACATGCTGAAACACCGCCTGGATCCCCCAAAAGCATCCGCCAGCGACGGTCGCCGTCTGCTTCGCCGCAGTAGCAGCCCTCGGCTGATCGACCGCCGGCGCAGGCACGGCCGCACTAGCTCCACTTCCAGCCTGGCAAGCCACCGTCCCCGCCAGCACCGTTAACACCATCGCGAACATTCTCGTGTAAACCCGAACCGAAACTCTGGACATAATCCCTCCGAACCTACCCGCCAACCCAATCACCGCTCTTCCCAGTATTAGAGTTACGAGTCTAGTGGAAGTTTCGGATGTCATTGTCACGACAAATGTAGGGACAGCCGCCTCGGCTGTCCGCTGCTAAATGTCACCAACGCACACCTGAGAAAAATAGCGGCTGCGAGCGTCTAGACGTTGGAAGCAACAGAGGTCCGGTTCGCCCTCTCGAATAGACGGGCCGTGACAGCTCCGAAAATGAACCCACCAATGTGCGCCAGGTAAGCCACGCCGCCGGTCTGCGCATGCGCCACCTGGCCAGCGTTGAAAAGCTGGGTGAGGAACCAGAAGCCAATCAACAGCGCGGCCGGGATGAACGTAATCTTCACAAAAATAAAGATCACAAGAATCGAGCGAATCCGGTCGCGCGGATACGTAACCAGAAACCCGCCCATCACCGCCGCGATCGCCCCGCTAGCCCCCAGGTTGGGCACGGTAGAATGCGGGCTGGCTGCGACTTGGGCCAGCATGGCCACCAGCCCGCCCACCAGATAGAAAACCAGATACCGCCCTCGCCCCATCGCATCTTCCATCTCCGGGCCAAAAGCCCACAAGAAAATCATGTTGCCGATGATGTGCGACCAACTGGCGTGCATGAACATCGCCGTAAGAATCGTGACCAGGTGATGCCCGGAAGTTATCTCGGCAGGAATCGCCGACCACTGGGTCACGAATCCTTCGCCACCCATCAACTCAAGCACAAAAACGAAGGCATTCACCAGGATGATGAAGATCGTGACGACGGGGATGCGCACCGGTCGCCGCGATGCGTCGCTTAACGGAATCAGTCCTCCCATTTCCTCTTCCTCCAGCCCTCCGCCAGACATAAATCCAGTTCACAGTTCCCAAAGATGGCCCTCGGACCAAAAACTGAGAACCGAGAACTGAGAACTGAGAACTGCTTTACTAAGCTGCCAACGAAGACGATCCCGACATCCCGCCCGTTGCCTTGCGCACCGCCAGCGACATCATCACCCGCGCCACTCCGCTGAAGATCATGCTAATGCCCACCAGCGTGCCGATCGCCCACGCCGAACTCGACGGCCACTGCATATAGATCATCAGTCCCAGCAGCAGCGTAATGATCCCGTCGATCAGCAGCCAGCTCGATCCATGGATCGGACGCATCTTTACATACAGCACGATGTTCAGGATGCCTTCAATCAGAAACAGCGAAGCCAGCAGCAACGTGAGCGAAGCCACGCCGATCACGGGATGCAGGATCAAGTAAGCGCCGAAGCACACATACGCGATCCCGACCAACACCTTCCAGATCATGCTCCCCGCGCCATGCACGCGAAAGGCAAGCATGAGGTGGACGACGCCTGCCAAGACAATCAGCCACGCCACCAGCGCGTTAACCGCCACCGCGGCAAGTAGCGGCATACCAACCGCCACCATGCCAAACACAATCAGCAAAACGCCCCACAAAATGGAAGTCGTCGAAGCGTGCCGCACCATCTCAACCGGAGTGTTCTGTGCCATAAAGCCTCCTTAAAGACGGCATAAGCCTACCGCAAAAGGCCCACAAATGAAATCTTGCTTTCCGAGCGCCGTGTACAGTCCTGGCCGAAAAAGAGAGCGGCCCGATACTTCCGGGCCGGTTGGACAGCCGAGGGCGGCTGTTCCCACATGAGCATTGCCGATCGCCGCTTCGCCGTTAGTCTTCGTCCTCGCAACTATCGCAGACTGGTACGTTCCGCGATGGATGATCCGAATGGGCGCTCCGAATGGGAAGTTCGCCAACCGCGCTGAATGTGTCCGGCAGGTCGACCAAAGGCGACGAAGGCACGTTCATGGCGACGTTCCAGGGGGCGCCTTGCACTCTAGGTTGAGCCACCGCGAGGACCGGGAGAGCCTTGCCGTTGACGAAGGCGAGCGACTCGTAGTCTCCGGGCATGAAGCCCTGGGTTGTGTTAGGGAACCAGGTGAGGTTCATCGCTCCGGCGATGGTCGTTTCCGGGCTCCAGGTTGCGCCGCCATCGTGCGAAGAGACGTAGCCCTCCTCCAGTTGGCAACTGACCACTCCGCAAGTGCGATCTGGGTAAAAGTAATAGGTCAATCCCAAATGGGCGTTCTTGCCGGATGTGCCAGGAACAATCGCCAAGCCGGGAAGAAAGACGTCGTTGTGCGCACCTTTGAAGCCGATGGGAATGCGAGTCACGGCGGTCCAAGTCACTCCGTCGGCGGTCGTGGACATCACCAGCGTGTTGCCGGTGCAGCCCGAAATAAAACGGCAGTCCTGCCAGACCGTGTAAACCGTGCCGGCAGCATCGATGGCCGAACTGGGCAGCACGAGATCGCGTAAGCCGCCATCAGCGTGATGGAATGAGATATTGGTAACAGTCTTGTTCGCGGTGAAGGTAGCGCCGCCATCGCTGGAGGTTACGGCCACGATGTTGGAATCGAAGGCGTCGGCGCCGACGGCAATGACTTTGCCGCCTGGTTGAGAGAGAGGTTGCACTCCGAAATCCGCGGGGCCACCAGCGGGCTGCACAGGATTGGCGAAGGTGAGTCCGCCGTCGGTTGAGACGGCGAAATAGACAATGTCGCCCGAGCCATTGTCGTCCCACTCGGCGTAGCAGTTACCATAGTGGGGGCTGCCAGAGTTATTGTCGCAACTCATCCACGTCTTGTCGGGCTTGGAGTAAGTGGGGCCGAAGCTGACGGGATTGTTCCAGGTGAGACCGCCATCGGTGGAGCGGCTGACTAGCATCGGTTGCGACGCTTGCCCCCCTGGGTAAACCTCCAGGTTGGCAATAAGCCAGACGTTGTGTTTGGCGTCGTACGCCACTGCCGGGTCGCTGACTCGGGGGGTGGTGCCGCCGGACCAGACGGTGAGGCCGGGCAAAGAACCGTTGGTCCATGTCGCGCCGCCGTCAGTGGAAGTGGCGAAGCCGTTATCGCTTGAGCCTCCATTACCCGTGTAGCGGCCTTGCTGAAAGGCCGTAACGATGGTATTGCCGTTGAAGAAAGTTGCCGCTTCAACTTCGGTCGCGTGGTCACTGATGGGGTTGGTAAAAGGATCACTGCTGATCTGGGTCAGAGGCACTTGTGCCTGTGCCGCGAGGCAGAAGGCCATGACTACGAGCAACAGAAAGAGGTTGGATAGGGATTGACGAACAGCGGGAGTTGCGGGAAACGACATGTTCTGACCTCCACCTGGGTTTGAAAAGCGTCTGCGCAATGAAGCCGCTGAGAAATCTGGTGAATATTGCCGCTGCTAGTAACTTTCGGAATGAATACAGCGTGAAGAGGTTAGTGTCAATCGAGACTAAAGGCCCATTAACGAGTTTGATAATGGACGGAATCGGGCTGCTGGTGCTGGTTTTCGGCCCGCGCAGCGAAAGAAGGCAGAGGTGATACCAGCTACAGCCAGCGGAGCGATAATTCCGCGTGCCGCCCGGACAGCCGGTGGCGGCTGTCTCACACATACAAATTGTTGTTATCCGATGCGCCTGCAAAAAGGGCAACCTGATTCCTCTTGACATTCGCCTTCCCTTCGCCAACAATACGGGCATGGCGATCACACGCAGGCAGCACGAAGTCTATGACTTCATCTCCCGCTTCGTGGCGGAGCATGGCTACTCTCCGTCGTTTGAAGAGATTGGCAACGGGCTTGACCTGAACTCGCTGGCCACGGTGCACAAGCACATCACCAACCTCGAGAAAAAGGGACTGCTTACCCGCGACTACAACCGCAGCCGCTCCATCGACCTGCTGCCGCCCAAGGGACGGCTCAAGCAGGCCATGAGCGTCAACACCGGCCTGGTGCTGCCGCTGCTCGGCCGCATTGCCGCCGGCCAGCCTATCGAAGCCGTGCAGAGCAATGAGACCATCTCCCTCGCCGACTTTGTCCGCTCAAAGGAGGTTTTCGTATTGGAGGTCCGCGGCGATTCCATGCAGGACGAGGCCATCCTCGACGGCGACTACGTGATGGTCGAGAAGCTGAAGACGGCGCACAACGGCGACATCGTGGTCGCGCTGGTCGACCAGAACGACGCCACTTTGAAGCGGTTCTACCGCGAAGGCGACAACATCCGCCTCCAGCCGTCGAACGCGACCATGAAGCCGATCATCGTGCCCGCGGCGTCGGTAGAGGTGCAGGGTAGGGTAATTGGCGTGTTGCGGAAGTATTGAAGGCAGTTCTCAGTTCCCAGTTCTCAGTTCTCAGTTTCTAGCTTTGAGCTTCTACTCAATCCAGCGGAATTGTTTTCTACTGACATTTTGAGCTGACAAATTATGCGACATGAGCGTGGGGTGCAAGGTCGATTGATTGCTGGGATACTGTGCCTGGGTCTTTCTGCTTTGGGACACGCGCAGAATCAACCGGCAGTGCCGAGTGCGCCCGCGAAGGAGAAGGCTTTGACGAAACACGCCAGTGGAACGTTTGACGTAAAGCTGACGCCGCAACCCGAAGACGCCGACACCGGCTTCGGAAGAATGACGATCGATAAGCAGTTTCACGGCGACCTCGAAGGAGCCAGCAAAGGATTCATGCTCTCCTCCGCGGCAACCGTCGTGAAGGGTTCCGGGGGATACGTCGCCATGGAGCGCGTCACAGGAACGCTAAAGGGACGCACGGGCAGCTTCGTCCTGCAGCACAGCGGAACCATGACGCGGGGAACGCCGCTACTGAGTGTCACGGTTGTGCCTGACTCCGGCACCGGTCAATTAGAAGGAATCACCGGGACGCTGACCATCAAGATCGATCAGGGAAAGCATTCCTACGAGTTCGACTACACGCTGCCGGAAGCGCCGTAAAGAGCCTCTGCGCGGAGGCTCTCTCAGCAGACAGATACGAATGCCCGGGACTAGTCCCGGGCATTGATTTTTCTGAAAGCTGTTCTCTGACAGCTGTTTCTTACGCGATGTGCTTGTCGAGCGCCTGCGCGATCGCTTCCTTGGGACGGTAGCCCACGATCTGCTCGACCACCTGCCCACCCTTGAAGACCAGCAGCGTGGGGATGCCGGTCACCTTGTAGCGCATCGGGGTAGAGCTGTTCGCGTCCACATCCATCTTGCCGATCTTGATCTTGCCCTGGTAGTCCTTGGCCAGCTCCTCGACGATGGGAGCGATGGCGCGGCAGGGGCCGCACCAAGTCGCCCAGAAGTCCACCAGCACGGGCTTGTCCGATTTCAAAACATCCGCGTCGAAGTTCGCATCTGTGACTTCGACGATTCCATTGCCTGCCATATCGTTTCTCCTCGTTGTAACGTCGCGTTGTCGGCGGACGCTCCCATGTCTTGCAAACAACGAGCAGTCATAGCCGGGGCCCGGACGATCTTTAAAATACGACCTATGAATACGATCTACGAATGCCTGCCCCGTACTTGGGGCCAACCTCTTATCGTACCACTCCGGTTTGATGCGTGGGGCGAGCCGAAGGTCGCAGAACGAACTGGTCGGGTATGGATGGCCAGGCAATAAAAAAGCGCCCCGGACTTTTCAGTCAAGGACGCCTCGGCAGCCCTCCCCCAGAACTGCCAAACCACGAAATGGATAGTAGAGAACTACTCATTAGCTGTAAACGTCACTTTGGTAATCGGACTTTTCCGCGTGTGAGTGGGTGCTGAATCGGCGGGGATTGTTGGGAACCTGTAAGGATTCACTGCTGCTTGCGCCAGGTTTGGCCGTCGTCGCTGGTGGCCCAGACCTCGGCGTTCGATGTCGTCACGGTTCCACTGAGCGGGTCGGGAAACTGAATGCTGACAATGTCGCCGGTGAGAGCAATGCCGGCAGCGGAGGGAAGCACGCGGACCCAGAGATTGCCGCCGTCCATCGTGTGATACAAGGCGCCACCGGAACCTCCGGCCCAGACGTCGGCGGCGTTGGTGGAAACCGACAGGGCACGGAAGATCGTGCCCGCCGTGGCCGACGGCGGAGCGCTGACACCGGACTTCGCGGCGGAGGGCGCGTTGGATCTCGCTTTCTCCTTCGCGTCGGTCTTCGCCACGCTCTTCCGCGTGGTCTTCGTCTCAGCCCACGCTTCGGCCGTCACTGCTTCGGACTGCGAACCGCGAACGAGATTGGAACTCATGGAATCATCCACTGCGATGTTCACATCCAGCCAGGTCTTGCCCCCATCGAGGGAACGCTGCAACACGCCGTTGGAACTGATCGTCCAGCGCGGCGCCGGGGGAATTTTCATGAGGCTTGCGAGGGACGTCTGCGGCGATGTGGGCTTTGCTCTCACCACAGCTTGTTGCTGGCCGTTCAAAAGCTGCGCCTGCTCCACCGCTGCCTGCTGAGTGAGCTCACCGTGCAACTGGTTTTGCCCGGCGGCTTCCGTCGAGATCTGCGGAGCCGCGCCCGTGACTTCAACTACTTCCTTGGACAGTCCGGGGGTTGGATTCTGCTTTGCGGGCACCGTTGGCGCGGGGTTCTGCGGGCTCGGCTGAAACGCAAAGTCGGAACGCGGCGTCGCGCTGCGCTGGACCGGTCCGCCGAATGCAGCGCCAGCCGACCCTCCTCCCGTCGCGCCGGTCGAAACTCCGCCCTCCATAGGTTTGGATTGTTGAAACACTGTATTTGCAGAGGGGGTATGCCTGTCGGAGTTCTGGGCACGAACCGCAGCCTTGTTTCGCGCCTCCACGGGCTTTCGCATCTCCAGCGGCGGAAGAAGTGGTTGCGAAGCGGACGGGGCCGGAGCTGATGAAAGCTTCTGCATGGTGTCAGCCACCTGATTCGGCGCCACGAGCCGGCTGGCGACCAGTGTCTTTCCTTCGTGACGTTGCCTTAATTGCAGGACTCCGACAGAGGTAACCGCCACCACTCCCGCAGCCACTACACCCCAACGAAGAACGGGCCAGCTTAACCATCCACCTCGCGGAGCCCTGCCCCACCGGACGGCAGCGGCAGCTTCGGTGGCAGGCAGGCCGAGAGCAACAATCTCGCGGCAGTCGCCGCAGAGGGCAAGGTGCTCCACCACACGGTCCCGCTCACGGCCGGCAAGAGAGCGCTCGGCAAATGCGGTCAGCAGATCGGCATCGGGATGCGATTCCGCCGCCGTCGATTGCAACCGCTTCACCACGATTTTGGGGACATCCTGCATTGCAGCTTACAACTCTTAGCCTTTCACTCTGGGTTCTGCGTGCTACGCAACGACCACGGACTGACTATCCGGAGCCCTCCCGAGTCCTGACCTGCACTTCCTTCTCTGAGAACGCCTGGGCCGGGGAATCTTGCGCCAGACTGCGGCGAATATCCACCCGCAGGTCGCGCACGTCCGCTTCCAAAGCCTCTTCGGCCTGGCGTCGGGACATGCCTTGCTGCGTCATGCCCGCGAGGATCTTCTTGCGCAACGACTTGGCCAGCTTGTCCACTCTGCGGCTGATGGTGGACTCATGTACCCCCAGCATCCGGGCGATCTCCGCAAGCGTGCGTCCATCGAGATAATACGCCGCCAGCACCATCCGGTCTTCATTGTCGAGCGAGGCGAGGGCCTCGTCCGTGGCGGATTCCAGGCGCGAGTCGGCGGATGGAACCGGCTCCGGCTCCGGTGCGGCAAGCTGCATGCCCTCTTCGCTCTCTTCCTCAAGGCTCACCAGACGCTTGGTGCGGCGGTAGCGATTCACAAATTCCTGGGCCAGCACAGTGCGCAGCCAGCCTTCAAGCGACCCCCGTCCCGTGAACGATGCGAGCTTGGAAACGCGCTCGCCTTCACGCGTAGTGGTGCCGTAGAGTTCGGCGTAGAGACTGTCAGCGAGGTCGCGGGCGGCGGAATCGTCACGCGCGATTCGCAGCGCCGAGAGATAGAGCTTTTCACGATAACGAGTGAGAAAGAGTTCCCAGGCGGAGTCATTGCCTGCGGCGCAGGCCCGGGCGAGTGCGAGTTCGTCGACGCGCAGGGTCAGCAGAAAAGCGCGCGCCTCTGCTTCGGTGTTTCCGCCGGGCAGATATTTGGCGGCCACGTCGCAGAGAATCGCGGCGAAAGACTCACAGGCCAAGCCGATCCTTTCGCAGCCGCTCCTGGCGTGCAACTCCACGACCAGATCGTCAACTGCCGATTGCACCGCTGCGGAGATCGGTTTCGTGGCGCGCATGCAGAAGAGAAAGAGAGTACGACGAGTCCTGCCTCGATGCTACCAATTATTAGACGCGTGCGAAGCTAATTTTGGCCGCAAGCCCTGACTTCTTTTTCGTTCTTCCAGTGAGTCGAGATGGGCAGTGCGGCCGGGTCTTCCTTTCCCGGCGTGCTGGCCCGCCAAGGGGGAGAACTATGCGTCCGAGATTCTTTGCAGCAGTAACAGTGATGGCGGTGGTGGCCGGAGCGGTATGCCTGAACTTGCGGCCAGTTCATGCCGGTGAGCAGCCTTCGGCTTCCGGATACAAGGTGCTGGAGCCGATCCGGCATGGAAGTTTAACCGTGTTTCCCATCGTGGCTCCCAAGTCTTACGCCACGGGCGAGTTTCTCACGCTGGATGAAGGTCTGCGATCAGGCGATGTTGTTGTGACGGAGTATGGAAATGTTCGCGGGCTGATGCGGCGGCGCACCACGCCGGCGGTGCAGCGCGAAAGTGGCGCCGAGGTGAACCGCCTTGTGCTGATCAACAACTCAAAGCGCCCCCTGCTGCTTCTCGCTGGCGAGATTGTCACCGGAGGCAAGCAGGATCGTGTGATTGGAAAGGATCGCATCGTCCCCGCAGAAAGCGATCCCGTGGATCTCAGCGTGTTCTGCGTGGAACCCGGCCGCTGGGTCACGACCAGCGACCACTTCGGAACATCGGGAGCATCCTATGGAGGCTCGATTCATGGGGCAGTGCCCGGCACTATGATGGCCCAGCCTTCGGTGCGCGCCAAAGCCATGGGCGACAAAGATCAGAACCAGGTTTGGGCGGAAGTGAAGAAGCAGCAGCAAGCGATGGAAACGGTGGAAGTGGCGGGGGCAGCACCGGTAGCCAGCACAGAGGAGATTCGCTCCACCAGTTCGTACGCCCGGGTGATGGAAAATAAAGACGTGAAGCAGAAGGTGGACGAGATTGCCGCGCCCATCCAACACAATTATGAAAGCTTGATCAAGCAATTGCGCGATCGTAAGGCGGTGGGCGTGGTCGTCGCGGTGAACGGGCGCATCATCTGGGCCGACGTTTTTGCCAGCACGGAGCTGCTGGAGAAATATTGGCCGAAGCTGGTGCGCTCGTACGCGTCAGAAGCGGTAGTAACACGAGCAAAGGGCGGCGAAGCAAGCCTGGCTCAGGCGGAGGCGTTCCTGGCAGCCATGAACGGGCGCAGGGAGACGATTGAAAGCGAACCCGGCGTCTACCGTCACACCGAAGTCAACGGCGATGGATTCAAAGCGTTCGCGCTGACATCGCTGCTGCCAAAGACCGGCTTCGACGTGCATGTGGCGAAGATGGCAGAGTAAAAGCAGTGGTCAGTGTCTAGTGGTCAGTGGCCAGTAAAAGCAGAATCCGGTTAGGGAGAAAACTTGTATCACGGCACGATTTTGAAGACGCGCCCTTCGAACAAGACACCAGGGGAAGGGTTCCCGATGGTCAGTGGCACGAACGCACTGGCCACTGATCACTGGCCACTGGCCACTGATGTTTTGTACCAGTTCCGCCACGCGCCCGACTCGTTGGGCAGACGTTGCTTGGTGATGTCGGCCAGCGCCTGGAACGCCCAGGCTCGAGTTTGAGCATCGAGCGCGGGATCGTCGGAGTAGTTAATCAGTTGTGGCACGGCGATAAGCCGCTGGTCGTGGCTCAACATGCCGGATTGCGCGAGACTGCAAGCGGCACGTTCACGCACCATCGCGGAAGGATCATTGTGCATGGTCTCGAGCAGGGGCGCGATGGTTGAAGACGTTCCTACGAGAGCCAGACCTTCGACGGCCCACCGGCGCGAATCTTCGTCAGAATCCTTCTCGGAATCTTTCAGATGCCCGGTCAGCGCCTGCACCACGCGATCTGTCTGAACTCCGCGGTTGCCGAGCAAACCCAGTGCCCACAATGCCCAAATCTTTTGCGTGTGATCGCGGGAAGCTGCCTGCCGCACCAGCGCGTCTACACTTGACTGGCTCTTCGTAAGGCCATAAGCCGCAAGTTGCACCTCGATGGCGGACTCGCGCACTCTATGGTCGTTGGAATTGAGGGCCACGGTGGTAAGGTCACCGAGTTGCGAATCCCACTTTAGCTTGCCACGCCAGGCATCAATGCGGATCTGAATCTGGTCAGTAGCTCCGTCGTTGCGGTTCACGGCACGCGTGAGCAGGATCTCAGCCTGCGTCTGCGGCCTCTGGCGATCCAGATCGCGATCCGAAAGCGGCGCGGAGGTGTGAGAAGTTCTCCGCGCCGAGAATATGCCGGCGGTTTTTCCCCAGACGGCGGCCACACCCCCGCCGCTGGAAACCAAAAGCGCGAACAGAACGCCCGCCAGGACTGCGGCGAAATGAGGCCAGCGCAGATTTGCAGGCCGTGGCCCTTGTTCGGCTACGCCACGTTCTGGCACGGCATGTTCCGGCGCGGTTGGGGAAGATACATCCATAGCAAGAGTTTAGGGACGGCCCGGAATAGGGTAAAGTTACTTCTGGACCCCGCCCCACTGAGATTGGATGCAAGAGCGGACTGCCGGGATTTTCACAAGGCATCGGAAATGCAAAGCCACGGGTCCAGAAAGTTTGCGGAGGAAATCATGTCTACGAACAGAAATTTCATGCACCATTGGTTGCGGGCATCGCTTACAGTGCTGGTCGCTGCTGCAGCTATGGCTGCGGCTGGTCCGGGGTATAAGGTTGTCAACACTTACAAAGTCGGCGGCGATGGCGGCTGGGATTATCTGACCGCGGATGCCGCCGCGCGCCGTCTTTATATTTCGCGAGCGACTCACGTCATCGTGCTCGACCTCGATTCCGGCAAGACAGTGGGCGACATCGCCGACACGCCCGGGGTTCACGGCATTGCACTGGCTCCGGAGCTGGGACGCGGCTTTGTCAGCAACGGCCGCGAAAACACGGTCAGCATCTTCGATCTGAAAACTCTGGCGACCAGCAGTAAGGTGAAAGTTGGACAGAATCCGGATGCGATCCTTTACGATCCTGCAACCAAACGTGTGTTCACCTTCAATGGCCGCAGCAACGATTCCACGGCCATCGACGCCACCAACGGCACCGTGCTGGGCACAATCAGTCTGGACGGCAAGCCCGAATTCGCCGCCAGCGACGGCAAGGGCGGGGTGTTCGTCAACATTGAAGACAAGAGTGAGCTGACGTCCATTGACCCTCACAAGTTGGTGGTCAAGCAGTCGTGGCCACTCGCTCCCTGTAAGGAACCAAGCGGACTCGCTATGGACCGCAAGAATCGCCGCCTGTTTGTGGGCTGCGATAACAAAATGATGGCGGTGGTAAATGCGGATACGGGCAAGGTGCTGGCCACGCCCGCGATCGGTGACGGCGTGGATGCCACCGCATTTGACGACGAAACCGGGCTGGCTTTCGCCTCCTGCGGTGAGGGCGTACTGACCGTGGTGCGCGAGGAGTCTCCCGACAAATTCAGCGTTGCGGAAAATGTTACGACGCAGCAGGGCGCGCGCACGCTGGCGCTCGATTCGAAGACTCACCAGGTGTACGTAGTGACGGCCAAGTTCGGTCCACCGCCGGCGGCGACAGCGGACAACCCGCATCCCCGACGCACTATCTTGCCAGACAGCTTCGTGGTTCTGGTTGTGGGTAAGTAGTTTTCACCACGGAGGCACAGAGAAACCTGGAATCGGTTTCTGGTTCGTTCTTGTTTTCTCTGTGTCTCCCGTGCCTCTGTGGTGGAGGAAATTTGCGCAAGAAGTCGAACGACCGTTCGGTTGAAAAACTGCCCTTTTGCCGTGTAATATCTTTCCATTCTCGTGGTTCTGATTCTCCTTCTTTGACCCGGTCATCCTAGATTGCTGTGGAGCCTATGAGTTTGGGAATATGACGACTGCGGACGACAAGTTTTACCACGCGAAGGTTACCCAGCGCGTCGACTTTGCGCCCGACCTGTGGATGTTCCGCATCCAATCGGGAGAACATTTCAACTTCCTGCCCGGCCAGTACGCCACGCTAGGGGTGGAAGACGGCGGCAAGCGCATCGAGCGTCCCTATTCGATCGCATCGGCGCCTTCCGAAGACGAAGTTGAGTTTTTCTTTGAACTCGTTCCCGAAGGAGCGCTCACGCCGCGCCTGCACAAGCTGCAACCGGGCGACGAATTGCTCATGCGCAAAGCGCCCAAAGGACGTTTCACGCTCGAGACTACAAACGGGCGCACCAATCACCTACTTGTGTCCACGGTCACCGGCGTAGCTCCCTTCGTCAGCTTCATCCGCACCCTGTCGAAAGACTGGAAGGAAGGTCGCTTCGACGGCGTGCACAAATTGTATTTACTCAATGGCGCCAGCCGTCCGTGGGAGTTTGGCTACAAAGATGAATTGACACGCTTTGCCGAAGAGCTTCCGTGGCTAAAGTATGTTCCCACCGTAAGCCGCCCGTGGGATCACGCCGACTGGCCAGGGGAGATTGGGCGGGCCGACGACATCCTGCGCAAGTATGCCGACTCGTGGGGACTGGATGCCACCAATACTCACGCCTACCTGTGCGGCCATCCTGACATGATCGCCAACAGCAAGGCCATCCTGAA
Organism: Candidatus Acidiferrum sp.; assembly: GCA_035568115.1. Classification (GTDB taxonomy): domain Bacteria; phylum Acidobacteriota; class Terriglobia; order Terriglobales; family Acidobacteriaceae; genus Sulfotelmatobacter. The sequence continues at coordinate 49,626 of DATMOP010000012.1, read as the reverse complement.
GCGCCGCGGCTTCCTCGACAAGACCGCAATTAAGGAAGAAATTTACTGGGTGCCGGCGAAGTAGTTGCACATGTGGAGACAGCCGCCTCGTGCTGTCCCGCCTGGGCCTGCCCTGAGCGAAGTCGAAGGGGCGAAGACCGGCGGCAGTCGAGCCTACTCTGAACACCTCTAGCTTTCGGCCGGCGCAAACACCACCAGCACCGCCAACTCTTCTTCGATGTCGTAGAAGCGATGCTCCACTTCCGCCGCCACGAAGATCACGCTGCCTGAGGAAACTTCGCGGTCTTCTTTATCCGCCCGGAAGCGGCCGCGGCCCCGCACCACATAATAGATCTCATCTTCCTGATGCGGCCTCTGCGAGTCCGTCGCCCCGGCGGGCAGGACGTAAAGACCCGCGCTCATCGCGGGCACGCGCAGAAACTCGCGGTACGGCTTGCCGCTTTCGGTGCGCTGCTGGTCGATCTCGGGGAGGCTGGCGAAGAGGGCTTTCACGGGATTCTCACGCGAAGATTCCGCCGAATATTAAATCAGTGAATTGCGGGATGAGATTCTGCGCCTGCAGTTCGCCCTCCGGCTTATACCACTGATAAATCCAGTTGATCATGCCGAGCAGGGCGAAGGCGGCGGCGCGCGCGCTGACCTTGCGGCCGGATTCTCTTTGTTCTTGCTTCTGTACTTCCGCCATCAAGTTTTCGAGGAAGTGTATGTAGTCCTTTTTCCGGGCGTTGATGCGCTTGCGCAGCGCCGGTGGCAGGGGATGGTTCTCGTGGAGCATCACCGTGATCTCGCGATCGCGCGGGCTGAGCACAACCTCGATGTGCAGCCGGATCAGCGCCCGCAGCCGCAACTCGGGATCAGCGATGTCGCGCACGGGATTGAGCACGCGCTCCTGTGTGATCTCCATGGCGTGGTTCATGATCTCGAACAGGATTTCGTCCTTGCTCTGAAAGTGATGATAGAGCCCGCCCTTGCTAAGCTTGAGCGCAGCGGCCACATCATTCATGGAAGTGGCGTCGTAGCCGCGCTGCTGGAATAAGCGTGCGGCGGTGCGCAGAATTTCCTGCCGGGAGTCGACCACAGTCTCGCGGGCCATCGGGTGACATGGTAAACAGTTGCGGCCGGGAATGCCAATGTGTTCTCAGCTTGACCGTTTGAACGGACAGCTTGCACTCTTCCGCAGTATCCCCTGGAAAGCGAGGCAGCGGTCATTTACTATGGGCGACCAGTTCCCAAGTTGCAGAGATGAGCGCCACCACGCAAACCAATCTGGAGAATAATCTCGGGTATGCCGGGAGGGCGGCTGGTCCTTGCGTGTTCGTGCTGTTTGGCGCAGCTGGGGATTTGACCAAGCGCAAGCTGGCGCCTGCGCTCTTCAATTTGGGGAAGGCTAAACTGCTGCCAGAGAACTTCGCGGTGCTGGGAGTTTCCGTCGACGACCTGAGCCTGGAAGATTTTCGCAGCCAGGTTACCAGTTTCCTGCCGGCTGGAACTGAGTCAGCGGATGCCTTGGAGTGGTTCCGGAAACGGCTGTTTTACGAGCGCGGCGACTTTGCGGATCCAGATACGTTTACGAAACTCCGGGAACGCCTCGCGGCAATGGACGCGGAGCAACATACGGAGGGCAACTATCTTTTCTATCTGGCGACCGCTCCGAGGTTTTTTTCGCAGATCGTGCAGCAGTTGGGAGCAGCCGCGCTTTCGCGGCAGGAAAATGGACGCTGGCGCAGGGTGGTCATCGAAAAGCCGTTTGGCCACGATCTTGAATCTGCACAGGCACTGAACCGCGACATCAAGAACGTGCTCCAGGAAAATCAAATCTATCGCATCGATCACTATCTGGGCAAAGAGACGGTGCAGAACATCATGGTCTTCCGCTTCGACAATGCCATTTTCGAGCCCATCTGGAACCGGCGCTACATTGACCATGTGCAGATTACGAATGCCGAAACCGTAGGCGTGGAGCAGCGCGGCGGCTACTTCGACACGGCGGGGACGCTGCGCGACATGGTCCCAAACCATGTGATGCAACTGCTCAGCCTGACCGCGATGGAATCGCCGGTATCTTTTCAGGCGGACGCAGTACGCAACGAGCAGGCTAAAGTTTTGCATTCGATTCAGCCGCTGACCTCGGACGACGTTCTGCAGCGCAGCGTGCGCGGCCAGTACGGACCAGGAGTGCTGGACGGGAAAACAGTATCGGCATATCGGGCCGAGCCGGGAGTCGCTCCGGAATCACGCACTGAGACGTTCGTGGCCCTGAAGCTTAACATCGATAACTGGCGCTGGGCGGGAGTGCCATTCTATTTCCGGACGGGCAAGCGTTTGTCGCAGCGCCACACAGAAATCGCCATCCAATTCAAACGCATGCCGTTCGAACTGTTTCGCAACGCTCCGTTTCATAAGCTGCACAGCAACACGCTGGTCATCCAAATCCAGCCCGTGGAAGCGATCTCGCTGAGCTTTGGCGCGAAGATTCCAGGGCCCCTGTTGCGCGTCGGCTCAGTGGACATGAGTTTTGAATACTCCAAGTATTTCGGCGCAGACGCCTATACCGGCTATGAGGTTTTGTTGTATGACTGCATGATCGGAGACGCAACTCTGTTCCAGCGAGCCGATATGGTCGAAGCCGGGTGGAGGGTAGTAGATCCAGTGCTGGACGTGTGGAGAGCGCTGCCGCCGCGTAAGTTTCCGAACTACGCATCCGGCAGTTGGGGGCCAGCGGAGGCCGATCAACTGCTGCAACGTGACGGCCGCCAGTGGAGGAGAATCGAGCCATGATTCTTATCGAACAATGATTCTTGCAGGCGAGATCGGCGCAACGCGCACACGGCTGGCGGCTTTTGAAACCGAAGGCAACCGGCTGCAACGTGTGGTCGAAAAAAACTACATGAGCCAGCAGCACGACGGGTTATCCGGCATCCTAGCTGACTTCATAAAAACCGAAGGCATTCCGGTTCACAGCGCATGTCTCGGCGTGGCCGGGCCGGTGCGGGCGGGACGAAGCAAGATTTCCAACCTGCCCTGGGTCATCGATGCGCGGGAAGTGGCCACGCAACTCAGACTGAATTCGGTTGGACTGCTTAACGATCTGGAAGCTTTCGCTTATGGAATCGATGCCCTGGAATCGAAAGACTTCATCACATTGAGCGAAGGCGCCGAAGACGCTGAAGGCAACCGCGCTGTCATCTCGGCCAAAACCGGCCTCGGGATGGCGGGGCTTTACTGGGATGGTTATCGGCATCATCCTTTTGCTTGCGAAGGAGGACATGCCGACTTCGCTCCCCGGAACGACTTGCAGATGGAATTGTTGGCCTACCTTCAGAAGAAGTATGGCCGCATCAGCTGTGAGCGAATTCTCTCCGGGCCCGGGATCAAGAATATTTACGACTTTCTGCGGGATGCGCACAAAGTCGAAGAACCGGAATGGTTGCGCGCGCAGTTGAGCGCGGCGCCCGATCCTCCCGCTCTGATCTCGCAAACGGCATTGGAGGGTAAGGCCGCAATCTGCGATCAGACGTTGTCGATTTTCGTCAGCGTGTTCGGCGCGGAGACGGGGAACTGCGCGCTGAATTTCATGTCCACGGGCGGGATTTTTATCGGCGGTAGCATTGCGGCAAAGATCGTGCCCAAGATGAAAGATCCCCTGTTCCTGCAATCCTTCCTGGACAAAGGACGCATGGAAACGATCCTGAAGGACATGCCGGTGAAGATCGTGGCGAATGACGACTCCGGCATGATCGGGGCGGCGCGTTACACGCTGGTTCAGAAAGCATTTCGCACCGCGAGCTGAGCCGCCGTGATTTCTGGAGGCAAGAATGAAAGCATCTATGTTTTATCGAATCGCTGCTGTTCTTCTGGTACTTTTTGAGGCCGGACACACATCTGGTTTTCCCTGGTCCGATCCCCAGTGGCGAGTGGATCTTGGCCCCATGCAGTCCACTCACTTTTACATTATGGGGTTTAGCCGGACTTATTGGGATTTTTATGTTGGGTTCGGACTCTTTGTCAGCGTATTTTTTCTACTGGCGGTGGTATTGGCGTGGCAGCTAGGCGGCCTTCCGCCAGAGTCTTTGGCGCGCATGCGCGGCACTGCGTGGACGTTCGCCCTTTGCTTTGCCGCCATCACGGTCTTGGCCTGGAAATACTTTTTTATGATTCCCATCGTTTTCTCAATCGCGGTTACATTGTGTTTGACCGCGGCGGCATGGCTTTCAGGGAAGCAGGTTTCCAAGCCTCCGTTGCCATACTAAGGTGAGAGGATTCAAACGGCAGCACGACCTGTAGTTGCTGACGGTTATTGACGCAGGAGGAATTCGCAGTCCGCTACCACATCCCCCTCGGCACTCTCCGGGACTGGGAGCAAGGCCGCGCGCAGCCGGACCGGCCAACCCAAGCCTATTTGAAGATCATTGCGTGCGAGCCGGAGCGCGTTGAGCGGCTGTTGAATCCAAGGTCTTAGAGCACGGCGATCTGCCCTGGAATAGACCGTCGCGGCCTCGACGGCAGCCAGGGACATGCGCTCAGAGTTTTGTGAATGACGATCCGCCCTCGCGGCACTTTGCGAGGGCGGACCTTATCGCGTCATGTTTCTCAACTTCGGCCGTTCGGCCCTATCGACCGGCAGCCGCTTTTGCCATGACTTTCTCCCGTTGCACGACGCTCTGCACCGTCAACTGAGCCTGACCAATGCTCACAGTCGATGCCTGGTTTGGCAGGGTCAAGTTTCCGCCAACGACCACGCCGTGCGGAGAGAACTGCACCGGCACAGTGAGTTCCCCCGCCTGCAGCGCTTTCAGCAGGGCAGCGTTTACCGGAACACTGAAGCTTGCCGGCTGGTTCCCATCCGGAGGTTGATCGGCAACTCCGGGACCGTACATTCCGTAAGTGCCGACGTAGTAGGGGCTGGTGGGATTTATTTTGCCACCCAGCGGCAAGCCAACGTAGAGGTCCCAAACTACGCCCGGCTGGGTAGGAGTCGTAACCCCGCTGAATTCCAGATACAAGGTATCCGCGCTGTTTTCGGCGTAGGCGATAAGCTGTTGCGCCAGTTGTGAAGTGACCGTGAACTCGAAGTAAAAAGGTCCCGGACCAGGCGGCAGAAGACACGGCGGATTGGGAATGCATTGGTCGATCACCACCGTGGAAGTGCCACTGCAGCAAACCGGAGCGACACCACAGAACTGGTTCACCTGCGGCGGCTCTCCCTGATAGGTGTAATTGAGCTGGGCTGCGGCGCGAACCACGTCGCAACTCGTCATGTTCTGCTGGACGCCATTCTCGTCGAAGAAGGTGAACACCTGGCCCTCCCATACCGGGTCGGTCACTGGATCGCAACGCATTCCCTGCGCCAGCCAGATATCCCACAGGCGATCGCAGTTGGCGTGGTGCAGATAGAAGATGGGATCCTGCGCCGCCGTGGTGATGCTGCCCATCAATCCACCGACTTGCACATGCACGCTGCCGTGCGGATTTTGGACTAGGGCATCCGCCCCTGATACTCCCTCGTAAAGACATTGCGCGAGTGCCGCATTTACTCCAGGAGTCATGTTGCTGACCGATCCTGTTCCATTGTTCATGGACGCGGTCCGGCCGGCTATATTCAACACCGGACTGCCAGTAGGAGGATTCTGGAACATCGGAGGCAAGCCCGGGTTTGCCTGCCAATCCCAGAACGGCAAGGCCCATGAAGTGTTGCCCGACTGCTTGCGGATGATCCGCTCGAACCAGTACAGGTACATGCGATGCCAGGACCAGAAGAAATTGGTGCCGTGCTGGCAGGTGTTCTGCGCCAGCAGAGGCGCCGCAGTAGTCCCGTGAATGGCGGCTTGGTACGTCCAACTAATTGGATTGGTGGCAGGCAGCGCCTTCATTGCGGTGATAGCCGATATGTACGAGGTGATTTCGGTGCTGGTAAGTGTAAGCCCGGCGACGTTAGGCCGCACAAACGGCCCATTCGCGAATACTTTGGCAACGTTGAAGAGCGACCTTCCCGCCAGACTGAGCCCAGCGGTAGCGCCCGCGGTCGCCAGGAACCGGCGGCGAGTGAAATGGTTTTTCATGATGTGACCTCCACGGATGGCTGGTGCGCGCCAGCCGTCCCCCCGGAGGCCCGGGTCTGAGGAATCGCGATCAGCTGATCTGCACTTACTGCGGGAAGATTGACTGACCCGAATCGATTTGAAGAGAGGGGGACTGCCAGCCTCACCAGATTACGACGATGTTGAAATCGAGCCGACAGATTGTCAAGCGCATAATCGAATGCGTCGTGCCGTGTTACGAATCGCGAAATACGCGAGGGATTTTACAAAAGGCGAACATCGGCGGAGGTCACATTCCCCTCGGCACTCTGCGGGACTGGGAGCAAGGCCGCGCGCAGCCGGACCGGCCAACCCAAGCTTATTTGAAGATCATTGCCTGCGAGCCGGAGCGGGTCGAGCGGCTGCTGAATCAGAGGGCTTAGAGCGCGGCCTTGGGCAGCTACGCCGAAGTGGACATCTCCTTCGAGTAAACTGCACCCTCAGGCCGTTGTAGCTGTTCCGCCCCCCAACCCTCTAGTTTGCGCGTTTTCGGGGCGAGACTTAGCACTACGGCAGCCTTCGCGGAGGAAGCGGCGAACTTTCGAGCGTGACGCGCGCATGTCGCGTCGTCTTGGCCGCTAACCAGCCCCACGGTCGTCTTCGTACCCTCAATCACCTGATCAATGTTGCCAGCCTTCCCTTGCCGACGCAGTATCTTCCCAAGTTTCTTTCTTTCCGAGTACGTGAGGTCGAGCAGTGCGTTCGTGGCTCTCGTGTGGCCCCACATATTGGACTCCCCGATCTGGGCGAGGATCACTGACATCTCCTTAGGCATCCACTGCACTGGGCGAGCAGCCGGCTTCGAACGCTGTCCCATCTTGAACAAGAAGTACTCGTCGAGGTCCGTGGTGTAAGTCGAGAAAGTAAGGAATTGAAAGTCTGCCGGTGGCGTGAGCCTTTCGGGACCTTCTTTTAGGTATATCCCCAGCCAATTCACTTCGTCTTTGCAGCGTACCCCCTTGCTTTCGAAAAGTGATCGGCGCCAACCGACATAGTGGAGAAATTGGGCCGGACTCTGCAAGATCTCCGTCACAATCATCAGATCGGGGAGATAGATTGCCCAAGCTAGTTCTCCCTTCGGGAGAACTCCCAATTCCTGAATCTCAGCAAGTTTACTAGTGAAGACGCCCATGTCGTCGAGCGTTATTGACAGCGTAACGATCTCCGGTGAGATGGCTTTGTCAATCGGCACCTTCGTGCCGTCCTTGAGCGAGAAGACCGGGGCCAATTCCGAACGTATGAACTCACTCGCTCGGCTGGCTTGGTCGCGGGGATCGCGGACCAAGTCTTTCAGGTCGCTGACAATGCTCTTGGTTGCGCCGCGGCGCCCCGCCTGAGAGGCGACTCCTGCCTTCCCCTCAATCAGGAAGAGATACTGGTCGAACATGAGAAGACCGTCGAGTTCGCAGTGCTTGCCGCCGAAATCGTAGAAGAGTCCCTGGAACGAAGTGCTATTGGGCATCGCCTTGCGTAGACACTCTATAGCCTTTTCGACTAGCATTTCACCGCGAGCATGCTCATACGAGTCCCACGGCGCTCCAGACTCACCCCGCAGTCTTGCCTCGATGTTCGGCTTGATAGCCCACAGCAGGAGGTGCGGCGCGGTGAGCATGAACTTCTCCTCATAGCTGATAAACGGCGCCACTTGCAGTTCGTGCGTCGCTCTCGGCCAAGGGTCCCTTTCCGGCGGTTGACCGAAGGGTACGGAAAAATCCTGTAGAAACCGCGTGGCGATCTGCGGCGAGACTCGCGCCTCCTCAGCTAAAGCATCGGGTGTGAGGGACCAGGTGCCAGCGAGATCGAAAAAGGCCCACTCCGTTAGCATCCATCGCAGCCTGGCTCTCCGCTTCTTGCCGCTTTGGGCGGCAAGATTGCGTAGGATTTCAGCATTTTCGCCGCTCGCCGCGCCGCACCGACGCACCTGCCTCACCTGTTGCCGCACCTTTTCTTCCTCTTGCTTTGCCATCGCGATGCGATTTCGAAGGCGATGTGCCATCAGACTCTCTGATGCATCGACGCAACTCAGAATGTTTGATATCGTCAGTTGCCGGTTTCCTAGCCAAGCGGCGACGGCAGGTGTGCCGAACAGTGCGACAAGAGCTTCCCTCCAATGGTCGTGATATGCAGGAGACCGCACCGCAATGTTGTGCGCTATCGCGGAATACCGCAACTCCTGGATCTTGGAAGGAACCGACCCTGTGGTCTCCGAAATATGCTCGGTCTGGTAGTGGAAGATCGCCGTGCTAAACAGTTCCTCCAGCAGAGTCTGCGCCTTCTCCACGTCTTCACCGGGAGGTTCGAGTGTCCTGTACTGGTAAGCGGGGTCACGTAGTTCAAGCAGCGCGATGTACTCTGTGAAGTGCGGCCTCAGCGGCGAATCATATTCCCGATAAGTATCGGGATTATGCAAGACGTTCTTCGCGATTAGATGTGCAAGCAGCTCAAGCGAGCTGTGGCGATGAATCAAGTCTTGTAATTCATTGCGGATTTCCGTTGCCCGCGCGAGTAGTTCTGGGCGGTGTTCGACGATACCGCGAATCAGCTTCTCGTGATCCTCCTTCGAGCGCGACGTGTTGATTCGAACGTGGCGCCCGAATCGTTCCATCTTGAAGAGCGGGGTTTCGAACACTTCATCTGGCACCGCGTTTTGAGGAATCCTCGAGTCACCCTGGGGCAGTGTACCCACAACAGCACTCCTTCAAGTCTCAACTCATTTTACTCTGATGTCACCGTCCAGCGAGGCGATGCGCGGGCGGGTGAGTGTTGGAACTTGCTGGTAACTTCTCGCTTGACAGGCTAGGGACCGTCCGCTAGCATAAATGAACCGACCGACCGACCGGTCGGTCTGCATAAAGGAGCTTCCCCAGTGGCCACAATCTTCTACGAACACGACGCCAATCCTAACGCCCTGAAGGGCAAAACCATTGCCATCCTGGGCTACGGCAGCCAGGGACATGCGCAGGCGCAGAATTTGCGCGACAGCGGGTGCAAAGTCATCGTCGGGCTGGAGTCGAACCGGCCTAGCGCGGCGCAGGCGCGGGCGGATGGGATGGTGGTGGTGGCTCCGGATGAGGCGGCGAAGCGGGCGGACTGGATCCATATGCTCACGCCCGACGAGACGCAGGCGGCGGTGTATGAGCAGTATGTGCAGCCGTTTCTGCATCCCGGGAAAATTCTGGGGTTCTCGCATGGGTTCAGCATTCATTTCAAGACGATCGCTCCGCCGACGGATGTGGACGTGGTGATGATTGCGCCGAAGTCTCCGGGACACTTGCTGCGGCGGGTTTATGCCGAGGGGCGCGGAGTGCCGTCGCTGATTGCGGTGAATCAGGATGCGAGCGGGCGGGCGCATGAGTTTGCGCTGGCTTACGCGCATGGCATTGGGTCGACGCGCGCGGGCGTGTTGCAGACTACGTTCAAAGAAGAAACTGAGAGCGATCTGTTTGGCGAGCAGGCGGTGCTGTGCGGTGGGTTGACGTCGCTGATCAAGAAGGGATTCGAGACGCTGGTGGAGGCTGGGTACGCTCCAGAGATTGCTTACTTCGAGTGCCTGCATGAGATGAAGCTGATTGTCGATTTGATTTATGAGGGCGGGCTGAGCCGCATGCGGTATTCGATTTCGAATACGGCGGAGTATGGCGACCTGACGCGCGGCGAGAAAGTTGTAGGCGACGCTACGCGGGCGGCGATGAAGAAGACTTTGGCCGACATTCAGGACGGGACCTTCGCCCGCGAGTGGATCAAAGAGAACAAAGACGGCGGATACAACTTTGCTGACCTGCGGCAGAAAGAGCAGCAGCATCCCATCGAGATCGTCGGTGCGCAGTTGAGAGGGATGATGAGTTGGCTACCGGGACGGGAAGCGAAGAAGGCTCCTGAGGCGCCGAAGGAAGAGGTTAAGCAGGCGGTGAATGCTTAAGGGAGCCGAAATCGTTCTTCAGTGCGTGCGCGCCGAAGGGGTGGACCTGGTGTTCGGGTATCCCGGGGGCGCGATCATGCCGTTGTATGACGCGCTCGAAGGCAGCGGCGTGCGGCACGTTCTCACGCGGCACGAGCAGGGCGCTGTTTTTGCGGCGGAAGGCTACGCACGAGTGACGGGAAAAGTTGGCGTTGCGATGGCAACGAGCGGGCCGGGCGCGACGAACCTGGTCACCGGCATCGCCGACGCCAAGATGGATTCGGTGCCTCTGGTCTGCATCACGGGGCAGGTGCGGACGGCGATGATCGGGACGGATGCGTTTCAGGAGACGGACGTTTTTGGGGTGACTTTGTCGCTGACCAAGTGGAGCCGGTTGGTGCGGACCATCGATGAAATTCCGGAAGTGGTTGCCGAGGGATTTCACTGGGCGCGCAGCGGACGGCCGGGGCCGGTGCTCATCGATATTCCCACAGACATATTGAAGGCCAAGAAAGAATTCTCCGGCCCGGTGAAGTTCACGCCACACGCTCGGCCTGCCGACGCGAAGGCAGAAGGCGCATTCAGCGACACAATTGTGGCCTTGCTGCAACGGGCAACCAGGCCGGTTGCGTTAGTCGGTGCGGGAGCAAAGCTTTCGGGAGCAGTTCCCCAGCTTCGTCAACTGCTCGACGATTTGAATATCCCCACATTCGCCACCGTCCACGGATTGGGCGCGGTGCCTCCGCAATCTCCTTATTACCTGGGCATGGTTGGGATGCACGGGACGCGCGCAGCCAATACTGCGCTTCACGAGACCGACTTGCTGCTCGTGTTCGGAGCGCGCCTCGATGATCGCGTGACCGGAGATCCTACACGCTTTGCACCTCACGCGAAGATCGTGCACTTTGAAATTGATCCGGCACAGCTTGATCGCGTGCGGGCGTGTGAACTGCCGGTGATTGGAAATTTGGCGGACACGATTCCGGCGTTTCACGCGGAGTTGCGGCGCGCTTCCCTGCCTGACTGGAGCGGCTGGCGCGCGGTGGCTTGCGGGCCGGAGCGTGCCGAGCTTGATCCGCGCGGACTGGCGCAGCCCACGATTCGTTTCCTCGATGAACTCTTCAGCCGCCTGCCGCAAGACAACGTGATCATTGCTGACGTGGGCCAGCATCAGATGTGGGCGGCGCAGCGCTATCGGTCATCGTCCCCGCGCGGCTTTGTTACGTCGGGCGGCCTGGGTGCGATGGGCTTCGCCCTGCCGGCTGCCGTGGGCGTGCAACTGGCAAAGCCGGAGACTTGTGTGCTGTGCGTTTCCGGCGATGGCGGCTTCCAGATGAACATTCAGGAACTCGCCACAGTGCACCGGCTCGGCCTGCCCATAAAAATGGTGATCGTCGATAACAAATATCTGGGAATGGTGCGGCAGTGGCAGCAGCTTTTCTATGCTCGCAATTATGCCGAGACCGACCTGAGCGACAATCCGGATTTCGTCGAGATCGCGAAGGCTTACAAGATTCACGGATGGCGGCTGAACGAGGCCGCCATGGCGGAGTATCCGGTGTCGGCGGAGACGGGAGATCTCCTCGAGAACTTCCTGCGCTCGCCGGAGCCGGAGCTGCTGGTATTTGATTGCGCTCCGGAGGCTAACGTTTACCCGATGGTTCCGGCGGGAGCGGCACTGTCGGAGATGGTGTACGAGGACGAATAAGTAAAGACGAATCGATCACGAGGGAACGACCATGCAAGTCTTTCACATCCGCTATCGCAACGCGCAAGGCACACTGATGCGCATCCTTAATGCGGTTTCGCGCCGTGGGCTCGATCTCACCTCGGTGCACGCCGAGTACGCCGGGCAGGACCACGCAGTCACGCTGCTGCTCCAGGTTACGCCCAAGCAGGCCGGCCAGCTTTACCGCGAGTGGTACGCGATCGTGGATGTCACCGAGGTTCGTTCCAGTCCGGTTACGCGCGAACACGCAGATGCGGCGTGGGCGCCTCATCCGCCGGCTTCGGCGGGCGTGCCTGAGCAGTCAGCGCGCGCCGCGTTGGCTTGAGTTTCGGTTGAACGATGTCAGCAGCATGACCGCTTCCTGGGTAAGCGTCATGCGATTGGGGAACCTGGAGTTGGAAATGCGTGCCTCCTTGCATTACTCCAGCGGCAGGTTCCCCGTTTTTGCTTGAGCGGGATTGTTGCTCTCATCTTTTGTCTTACCTCTGTTGTAATCTTCCCCATGGGTCTTAAATAATTATGGATCTCAAGCATCGCAGCCGCGGCATCACTGACGGACGCGACCGGGCCCCGGCGCGCTCCATGTTCAAGGCCATCGGTTTCACTGACGCTGACCTCAACAAGCCCCTGATCGGCGTGGCCAATACCTGGATCGAAACCATGCCCTGCAACTTTCACCTGCGGCGGCTCTCCGCCAAAGTGAAGGAAGGCATACGCGCGGCTGGAGGCACTCCCATGGAGTTCAACACCATCGCCATCTCCGACGGCGAAACCATGGGCACCGAAGGCATGCGCGCTTCCCTCGTCAGCCGGGAACTGATCGCCGATTCGATCGAACTGGTCTGCCGCGGACAACTCTTCGACGCCGTAGTGTGCGTGGTGGGCTGCGACAAGACCATCCCAGCCGCAGCCATGGCCCTAGCGCGCATGGATCTTCCCGGCCTCGTGCTCTACGGCGGCACCATCGCCCCCGGCAGCTTCAAAGGCAAAGACGTCACCATTCAAGACGTATTCGAAGCCGTAGGCGCCAACGCGGCCGGAAAAATCACCGACGAAGAACTGCACCAACTCGAAAACGTAGCCTGCCCCAGCGCCGGAGCCTGCGGCGGCCAGTACACCGCCAACACCATGTCCACCGTGATGGAGATCATCGGCCTTTCGCCGATGGGCTTCAACAGCGTGCCTGCCATGGAGCCACGCAAAGACGAAGTCGCCTTCCGCTGCGGCGATGTGGTCATGAATCTCTTGAGAAACGGAATCCTGCCGCGCCGTATTCTCACCCGCGCCGCCTTTGAAAACGCAATCGCATCCGTGGCCGCTACCGGAGGCTCGACCAACGCCGTGCTGCATCTGCTGGCCATCGCGCGCGAAGCTGAAGTCGCTCTGGAAATCGACGACTTTCAGACCGTCAGCGAGCGCACTCCTCTGCTCGCCGATCTCAAACCCTCCGGAAAATACGTCGCAGCCGACGTCGACAAAGCCGGAGGTATCCCGGTCATCGCCAAACGTCTGCTCGATGCCAAGTGCGCCGACGGCTCCACCCTCACCGTCACCGGCAGGACGTTCGCCGAGGAAGCCAACGACGCGAAGGAAACTCCAGGACAGCCCGTCATCGCCCCGCTCGATCATCCGTTGAAGAAAACCGGAGGCCTCGTCATCCTGAAAGGCAATCTCGCGCCTGAAGGCTGCGTAGCCAAAATCAGCGGCCACGAACGCCTAACCCACCGCGGCCCCGCACGCGTATTCGATTGCGAAGAAGACGCCATGACGGCCGTCACGAGCAAGAAAATCAAGTCCGGCGACGTAGTAGTAATCCGCAACGAAGGCCCCAAGGGCGGCCCCGGCATGCGCGAAATGCTAAGCGTGACCGGAGCAATCGTAGGTGAAGGATTAGGATCGTCAGTCGCGCTCCTAACCGACGGCCGCTTCAGCGGCGCCACTCACGGACTGATGGCCGGCCACGTCTCGCCGGAAGCCGCGCTGGGCGGCCCCATCGCCGCCGTACGCGATGGCGACATCATCCGCTTCGACGTCAATGAGCGCTTGTTGCAAGTCGAGATCAGCGACAAAGTTCTGCGCCAGCGCATGAAAATGTGGAAGCCGCCCCAGCCGCGCTATCCCACCGGAGTATTCGCCAAGTACGCCGCGCTGGTCTCATCGGCTTCGCAAGGCGCGATCACCAGACCACCCAAATGAACGACGCCCTCTGGCGTGTCAAAATAGGACCAATGTCTCTAGTCCCTCGTTGTGCGCCGGATTCCCTCACGTTTTCGAGTTGCTCTCTCCCTCTCTCGGGCCACGCCGAGGCACGTTCGTGGTAGTTCGCACCGCCGCGCATCACGCTATACTCAAGAGGCCTCGCTTTCCCCAGGCAAGGCAGTTTCGGCGTCACTCAAGGCATTTCAGGGCATTTCAGGTATATGGCAGCTCATGGCGAGCCTCTCGGGGCGAAGAAGCGTCTGGATTCGTGGAAGGAAATTGCCACCTTCTTCGGACGTGACGAGCGCACCGTAAAACGTTGGGAAAAAGAGCGCGGTCTTCCCGTGTACCGCGTGCCGGGAAGCGCTCGCGGTGGTGTGTTCGCTTACGCCGAGGAACTGGCGGAGTGGCTAAAGGCGCCGAACCTTACCCTGGAGAGTGGCGAAGCCGCTGCCGAAGTCGTTCCAGCCGACCAAGACAGCGACCGCGCGGTCCCGCCCAATGTGCTGACCATCAAGACTCCGGCGGAAGTTACGCCCTCCGCACCCGCTCTTAAGCTTGTCCCCGCTCCCTCTAGACTGGCCGCGGCACGCACTTTCCTCTGGCTTGTGCCTCTGGTACTAATCGCCGGCTCATTTCTAGTTTTCTCGTTCAGCCACCGCGAACCCCGGTTCAAGAATGCGCTGGCTGCGCCTCACCGGCCCAGTACAGAAGCTCAGGATCTCTACCTCAAAGGCCGCTACTACTTCGAGAAGCGCACTCCCGACGATCTGAACAAGGCCGTCGACTTCTTCACGCAAGCAATCGTGCATGATCCCGGCTATGCGGCGCCGTATGTGGGACTGGCCGACAGCTACAACCTGCTCCGGGAGTACAGCGCCATGCCTCCGCAGGAAGCGTTCCCGCGCGCCCTGGCGGCTGCCAGCAAGGCGGTGGAACTCGACCCCAACTCTGCCGAGGCCCACAACTCCCTCGCCTTCGCCACCTTCTGGGGATTCTTTGATGCCACCACAGCCGACCGCGAGTTCAAGCGCGCGATCGAACTGGACCCAAACTTCCCCCGCGTTCACCACTGGTATGCCACCTTCCTCATCGAGATCCAGCGCAACCCGGAAGCCGTGATGGAAATCGAGCGCGCCCGTCAACTCGATCCTTCCTCCACGCCCATCCTCGCCGATAAAGGACTCATTCTCGCCGCGTCGGGAAAGACCGAAGAGGCTAGAGCGCTGCTGACACAACTCGCAGCTTCCCAGCCCGACTTTGAACCTCCACATCGTTACCTAGCCGACGCTATTTATTTTCCGGAGGGAAACTATGCTGGCTACTTCGCAGAACGAGCGACGGTCGCACGCTTGCGCCACGACGCCGCCGCGGAGAAAAGGCTCGAGGCGGAACAGAAAGCCTACGCCAGCGGCGGCCAACGCGGATTGTTCGAAGAACAACTGGCAGCCGCGCGAACCTCATTCGAGCACGGTAAGGGTTCAGCCTTCGAATTGGCTGCTCTCTACGCAGCCCTGGGGCATAATGGCGAAGCGATGAAATATCTTGAAATCGCCTACCAACGCCACGACCTCTTGCTCACCACGATCACCGCTAACTCCGCCCTCCAGCCCCTGCACCAGAACCAGAGATTTCGCGAACTCGTGGCCAAAGTCGGCCTCCCGCCAGTGCAGTAAGAGAAGCCCTGGCGAATCTCATGGAGCGCAAGCGGGAAGCTGAGTTCCCCAGTCATACACCCAAAAACCGCGGCCGTAGGTGGCGGCATAGACCGCGTTGGGTTGCGAGCGGTCAACCTGGACCATGGTCACTGGTCCCTGATGAATTACTTCGCCTGAAGTGATCGAGGTCCAGGAGGAGCCGTTACTGGAGCTGAACCGGATGCCGCCTCGATGCTCTCCCAGAATTCCGGCGAAACCCAACGCCGCATACACGCGCGTCGCACAACTGGGATCGACGGTGACGTCGCTCACCGTGTAGCCTCCGCCGCCGGTGGAGAGCGTCCACGGACCGCCGCTGGCTGATCCTTTATATAGACCGTCGGTGGTGGCAATCCAGAAGGTTGGACTGGCGCCTCCAGAGCTGGTTATAGCAGTCACCAGCGCGGGTGCGGGAGTGGTGCCGGGTCCCCAGGGCGACCAACTGACGCCGTCGTCGATAGATTTGTAAGCGCCTTGTCCTGCTGTTCCCAAATAGATCGCACCGTTGGCATCGACATAAATTACTGTTGGCCGCAGGTTGTTGGGGAGCGAGTGATGCGTAACCAGCGGGGTAGGCGCGGAAGCATTGGTAGTCTCACCTTCGTCGAGCAGGAAAGCGAAATAGAGCCGGTCGGGATTGGTGGGATGAACCGCAATGGCATGGTAGGACCAATACGTCGGCGGCACCAGTTGCGCGCTCAATGGATTCTCAGTGGGAGTGACAGTCGACCACGCAACCGCCGTACAGTTGGGGGCGCTGCCGGCATTCGTAGTCCGCGCAAAAGTGATGGTTTCGCCGCTCCATGAGTAGGCGCGATTGGCATCTGACGGAGCCGACGCGAAGGCGAAAATATCTCCCGAACCTCCGCCGGGAGGAGAGCCCGACGCCGTCCAACCGCCCGTACCCAGAGTATCGGAACAGAAAGCGGCATTATCCTGCGCGCCCATGAAGACCCGGCGCGAACCCGCGCCCACACCGCCAGTGGCTGGCACGACTCCGGCAAAGTAAGCCTGCAATACCGTAAGGCCTGAGTGGCCAAGATTGACGCCAGCGCTTGGAGGGGATCCCGGCGTCCAGTTCCAACGGGTCACATTTGCGTAACTCCCTTCCATGGATCCATCGGTGACTGTCCAGACTTTTCCAGCCGCGGCCACTGGAGTAACCGCCCGCACATCGGGATGCTCGCTGGGAACGTTGAACGTGCTCCAATGCGCCCCAAAGTCGCCGCTGTAGGCGGACAAAACATTCCCCTGAAAAAGCTCTTGCCCGTGACCCGTATAGACCAGGGCCCGGGGTGACCAATTGTTGGGCTGAGTGGACTGCAAGGTCCACGACATTCCGTCGGTTGTCAGATAGGTGCTCAGGTTCGATCCTGTCCCCGTGGTCTGTGCCACCAGATGATCGGCGGAAGCTGCTGAAGTCGCTACCGAGGTCATGGCGGAAATGACAGCGTACGACGGCAAGCCGTTGTTGGCCGCCTGCCAGGTGAGACATGGCGTCCCCGGTTGCCACGCAACCGCGCAGTTGCTGCGGAAAACGTGTGCCGCACCACTCGGATCGCTCGCAAATGTCGAAAAATAGACTCGCCCTGAGAAAGCATCGGCAGCGATGGTTCCAATGCAGTTATCCAGATTCGTCGAGCCTCCGGGGAATGGCCAGTTCTGCGTGAAGGCCACACCGTCGAACGAATAGAAGAGGCCGCTACAGGGAATCGCAGCGAAGACCGCGCGTTGCAGCTTGGCCTGAGAAGGAAACACCATCTGGGCGAAGGGCTTGGGATCGGCAATCGCGGTTTGGTAAACCTGAAGCGGCGCGGGGAAGCCACCGGGATTGACCAGATTTGTCCACGAGTCGCCGTTGTTTGTTGTGGCATAGAGGCCATTCCAGGTGAGCAGGAAAAGCCGTCCGGGCGTGCCCGCGTCCCACTCGAGGTGTACCGCACTGTTGTCACCCAACCCGTACTGTGCGGGAAAGGTCCACGTGGAACCGCCATTCGCGCTGCGCCAGACACCGCCGCCTGGACTTGCCGCCACCAGGGTGTTTCCACTGGAGTCGGCAGCTACGATCGCGGACAGTCGCCCCCCGAACGCGGGGCCACGCTCAGACCACGTCGCGGGAGTAGTAGTAGGGCATCCGGTGAGCAACACAGAAAAAACCAGCAATAAAATACTGACACTGCGGCGAACCGGCGGAGACGCTAAACCCAAGATAGACATGCGACTGCCTCCTTGAGGGCGAGTTCCCGAACTGGCGGAGAAGTGTAGGGGAGGTGATCTCCGCCCTCCACGCCAAAAGAATTTCTGTTACGAAATCGGAACAAGTGTACGCCGAGGACACGGTGGGGAACGCATCGGCGCACGTATGCGGATCACATTGCGAACCAAACGGAACAAGGCTGACCGCCAGTGCAGTAAGTTCCCGTGGATCGTTTGTGGATTCCTCTCAAAGCGGGTCGCCAGAAACCTGCGGTTTGAGGGCAATTCATCCTTACCCGAATCTTTTGCTTGACCTGTTGATCGCGTTCCCGCAGACTCTGTGCTGGCCACTATGCAGCGCTACAGCGAAGATCGGGCAAGAAGCACAGCCAGGGTTGCCGAAACGTTGGTCGTATTCTGTTGTGTGTTCGCGACCACGGTGCTGAGCCAGCAACTGCCAACCTCTCTGGACACCACTCCCCAGGGCCTGAATCGATACTTTGTGCCGGTGTACACCACTGCTCCCGGGACCGGCATCCTGGTCTTCACGGTTTTCGCAGAAAACTCCAGGACTCATCTTGATCGCCAGGCGCTGCTCAAGATGGTGAACCTCGAAAATCAGGCAGCTTCCTGGCAGACTACAGAAGAGGATTCACGGGGAGCATTTACCAACATTCGGTTCGGGAATTACGATGTGGAAATAAGTGCCGTGGGCTATCTCAGCGAGCACAAGCAAATGTACGTAACCACCTCAGAGGTCAACAAGTTTGAAATCGTGCTGCACCGTGACCCGGCCGCGATCGCTCTCGACGTCGACGACCACGCCTTATCCCCCAAAGCCCGAAAAGAAGCGAAACGCGCGGTCTCAGCACTAAAGTCACGGAATTTCACCGATGCCAGGAATCATCTCGACCAGGCTTACAAATTAGCGCCGTCTAGCTCCGAACTCAATTTCCTGCTTGGCTATTTGTGTTTCCAGCAGAAGGAATATGCGAAGGCATCGGAGTACCTGGGCACTGCCACCACGTTGAGTCCGCGGAATGCACAGGCGCTGACCCTCCTGGGAAGATCGAATCTGGAGCGCAGCGATTACCCGGCGGCGCAATTGGCACTGGAGCGGGCGGTGGCGGCCGACAGCGAAAACTGGCAACCTCACAACTTGCTCGCCAATGCCTATTTCCACGAGAAGAACTACGACAAGGCACGGGACGAAGCTCAGGCTGCAATTGCGAAAGGGAAAACCGAAGCAAGTCCGGCATTGCTGGTCCTCGGGCAGGCCCTGATCAACCTGGGATCCGACCAGCAAGGCATCAACGCGCTGGAGACTTTCCTGCATGAGTCGCCAAGCCACCCCATGGCCGGGCAGGTGCGCACCCTGATTGCCGAAGTCCGTGAACACGCATCCGTGGTTCCATCGGCGGAGAATGCAGCAGCGCAGACTCTGCCGCGACTTTCCGGTGTCGATCCTCTACAGGCGGTCTCCGCGCCGGGATTGTCTGTGAGATCCTGGCAGCCGGCCGGCCTCGACCAAAGCAAACTCTCCCTGGCCTCGGGCGTTGACTGTCCGGCCGAAACAGTATTGGACGAAACCGGAAAGCGCGTCGCGGAGCTGGTGGACGACATCGCCCGCTTTGCGGCAGTCGAAGACCTGTTTCACCAGAGCCTCGACGTATTCGGAAATCCCCTGCGCACAGAGACGCGCAAATACAACTACGTAGCGTCGATCTCCGAACCGGAGGCGGGGTATCTCTCGGTCGATGAGGACCGCGCCGCTAAGGCGGACTTGACTACCTTTCCCGATAAGATCGCCAGCACTGGCTTTGCGGCGTTGGCGCTTGTCTTTCATCCTCACATGCGCGACGCCTTCGGCATGAAGTGTGAGGGTCTGGGCGATTGGCACGGTCAGGCGATTTGGGTGGTGGACTTCAAGCAGCGCGACGACAAACCCAACCGGCTTCAAAGTTACAAGATTGGCAATATGGTTTATCCCGTGAAGCTGAAAGGCAGGGCTTGGATTACAGCGGACCACTATCAGATCGTTCACATCGAGTCCGAAATGGTGCGGCCCATGCCCGAGATAAGGCTCTTGAGCGAGCATCAGATTGTGGAATACGGACCCGTCAGGTTCGAAAAGAAAAATATGTCGCTCTGGCTTCCGAAAAGCGCCGAGATCTACTTCGACTTCCGGCAGCACCGCTACTATCGCCGCCACAGCTTCGGCCACTACATGTTGTTTTCGGTGGACACAGACGAAAAGCGCAAAGAACCGGTCAGCACCCCGGCAAGCCAGCCCAGCTCAGTGCGGCCCGGCTGACGCCACACGTCACAGGGCGTCATTTACCAACCGAAGCCCCGCAGCATGATTTCAAACATCTTTGGTGCCGGGAGGGGGAGTCGAACCCCCAAGACCCGAAGGTCGGCGGATTTTGAGTCCGCTGCGTCTGCCAGTTCCGCCATCCCGGCAACGGGCGCTGTTATTATAGCAAGTGGGAAGCCGGAGTTTGCGACAGCAACCTCCATCCTTAGGTCGGCTTCAAAACTCTTCATGGCTCAAGCTACTGCTGCGCGGCCCATTCAGTTCGAGACCCGTCGGCAGAATGGGCCGAGACGTTGGGGCAGGATCGCCCTGATCCTGGTCATCGCTGCTGGGGTACTTTGTGCAGTGCCTCTGGGATTGTGCCGCTGGCGGTTCGCGCCGGGACGCGTGCTACAGGACTTGCGGGAGGTGAGCGACAGCCAGGTGGAGGTCCGCGCCTTTCACCAGACCTATTTCCCGTCACCAGGTTGTGTGCTTGAGGGATTAGTTTTTCGCCACGGCCCGTCCCAAGCCAAACCCCTCATCACCATCGAGAAGTTAACCATCCAAGGCAACTACCTGGGCCTGGTACAGATGCGAGTACGGCGGATTACCGCCGAGAGGATGCTGGTGTCGATTCCGGCCTTCGGCACCGGAGCTCCTTTTCACACCATGCCGTCGAAAATTACCATCGACGACATCGTCGCCAACGGCGCGGCGGTGGAGTTTGCTTATCACGACCCGGACAAACAACCTTTACGCTTCGATATTCATGAAGCGCTTCTCCGAGACGTGGGATGGAAGGGACCTCTCAGCTACCGGATGAAGGTGCACAATCCTGAACCGCCGGGCGAGGTATCGGTCGAAGGAAAATTCGGAGTGTGGAACAGGAGCGATGCGGCACAGACTACCATCTCCGGCGCATATACGTTTGAGCAGGCCGATTTGAGCGTGTACAGGGGCATCGCCGGGAAGTTGTCTTCGACAGGAAAGTTTGATGGAACTCTCGGCCACATTGATATCTCAGGCACCACTGACGTTCCTGACTTTGAAGTGACGTCGGGCGGGCACCCGGTGCGATTGACAACCGCGTTCAGCGCCTATGTCGATGCCACGCATGGCGATACGTTTCTGAAGCACATCACCGCCAATTTCTGGAAGACGAAAATCGAGGCGGAAGGCAGTATCGCTAAAACAGCCGGGGGAAAGGGGAAGACCGGGCTGATCGATCTGCGGTCGAGCGGCGCCCGCATTGAAGATATCCTGTTCTTGTTTGTCAAAGCCAACCGCGCGCCCATGTCGGGTAGCGTGACTCTTCAGGCACGGGTCGAGATTCCTCCCGGCAAAGAGAAATTCCTCGAGAGGGTGAAGTTGCGCGGCGGCTTTGGAATCGCGGCGGGAACTTTCTCGAAACCTTCCACCCAGGAAGGTGTGAACAAACTTAGCGCAGGAGCCCGTGGAGAAAAAGATCCCGCCGATCCCGAAACTGTGCTCACGGATCTGACTGGGCAGGTCAACCTGCTCGGGGGAACATCAACCTTCTCCGATCTTTCCTTCGGCGTTCCCGGCGCAGCCGCCCGCATGCATGGGACCTACAACCTGCTCAATCACAAAATTGACTTGCACGGCCAGATGCAGGTGGATTCGAAGATCTCGAATACCAGCAGCGGAGCCAAGGCTCTGTTGCTGAAGGCAATCGAGCCATTTTTCAAGAAGAAGAAAAAAGGGGAAATTGTCCCGATACGAATATCCGGGACCTACGAGCATCCAAGTTTTGGGCTTGACCTAAACGATAAGAAGGCGCAGACAGTGCCGGAGCCGACGACGAAGCCGTCGAAAAACGTGCCGCCATCTCCGCACAAGTGAGAAAGAGATTTGCTGCTCACTCTGGGATCAGTCGCTTCCCCATTCTTGCAATTTTGTACAGAGATCCCTGATGGCCTGACGGAAGTATGTCTTTACGCAATCCCAACTAGATCAAGGCCAATACACGATTCCCGGCGTTCCGCCTCTTAACATGTTGACTTTCGCAAACCTCGCCCCACCAAGTTCGTCCCACATGTCTTGTGGAACTATATTCACCAGTCGCACTGGCGGCGGGTAAAGACTCCGAAACGCAGCGTAAGCGTTAAGGTCGGCTAGCTGTACGAAATACGATTCGTGCGATTTCCTCGAAACTGGGTCATCTAGGATTAAGCGGGCCGGTCTCTTTAGACTTCCAATACCGAACGCACTTCCAGCGGTTCCTATTCGGCGGGCCTTGCGAGTCAGCGAACGCACAATCGCTCCCTCGCCCTCATCGTGGAAAAGAAGTACATGCGTCTTGTCGTTAGTAGTAAAGCGTTCAAGGCGCTGAATTAGATACTCCCAGGCGACTTCTCTAGGGTCGAGGATAAGCCCTTTTTTCGCGGCAACATCTTTACGGATAACGACCGCGAACGCAAGCAGCTCCAATTTCGACTGAAGACGCATCAGGCCACGGTAAATCCTATATCTAGCTCGCTCGCTCAGTTTAAGCGATCTAAAATCGCCGCCATTTCGCAAAAGATAGTTGGCCTTGATCTCAGCGCGAACGGGGATTTTGAACTCATCGCGCAAAAAACGCCGATATTCGATTACGTCGTCGAACACATCCGGCCAGCGCGTGGCATCTACTAGCACGCACCCCAGTGTGAATGTTAGAGATGCTCCAGCCCCGGTTGAGCCGGACTCGTCAACATAGGCTAGGTGCATAAAGAAAGCCCCCTTTCGGAGGCTCAAGGGTAGACCTACACCGGTCTTTGGACACGGTTCAGTCTACAAGCTTAATTCTATCGCCCTCATCTAAGGAGATGGCAAGTACAAAGGAATGCGCCTTTCGTATGACACCATTAAATAGTGGATATTTCTCCCGTTACTCTGTTGCCTTTCGCCGCCCTTGGAAGTATATTTGTGGCTGGCGGCGACCATTCGCTAGTGGAAAGGAGACATCTATGACCGATATTGGCCCTGTATTGCGCGAACGTCTCAAGACAATTGCGAGTGAGCGAGCCAGACTCGACCAGATGGAGGCCGGAATCAAAGCACTGTTGCAGTTGGAAAATCAGGGGATTGCTGCCTCAGGAAATGGCGGCAGCAATCATTCTGTCGGGGGCGGAAACACGCACCTTGCCAACTTTGTTCTTGACACTCTCAAGCAAAAGCGTTCGGTAACTGTTAACGATCTGAAGAGTGCTGCTGAAAAAGCTGGCATCGACTTCGGCGAGAAAAGTCCCGGTCGCGTAATTCACTGGACGCTCGTGGCAAAACAGCGGTCTGGCATTGTGGAGAAGGTCAACGGCAAGTGGCGATTCAAGGAGGCCACACAATAGAAACGGGCCGTTTTCAGGCGGCCCGCTATTCAAGGGCTTTTCACAGGCTCCCGGTTCTTTTCGAGCCGAGAGGAAAGGAGGGCCACCATGCACTATATGGTGTTCCTCGCAATCGCCAGCCGTGACGGGTTGACGATTGCCGTGGTAGGTGCCTCGCTCGCGCTGGTGCGCGGCGGGGCATCCCCGCGCCCTCGTGCGCTTTATATCATAAACGTTTACTGAGGAACATTTCCAGTGATTTCTAAGGTGCGCGAGGCAGTGAAAACAAGAGAGTTACAGTGCGGGCGTGGCGGAATTGGCATACGCGCTATTTAGTCATTTGCCATGTCAGTCGCACCAATAAGTCAATGGGCGTCAAGCTAAACGCGGCAGATGTTCTGGATCTAGAGTACCTCCGCAGAATTGCGCGTGGGCATGATCTCGCATATAGCACGGACCCACGAACGGCGCTCGAAATCTTCGCATACGATGTAATTGAGGCCATTGACACCGAAGATCAAAACGAAATTCTCCGGCAATTGCTTGCGAGAATGACATTCGGGCATTCAAAGGCAACAAATATGGAGGTGCTGGAATACCTGGCGGGGAAGTTCAACACGCACGCTCGGCTACTTGTGGCGTTCGGGAGACAGGAAGGGATACTCGTCTAGTCTTGGGTGGCCTTTCTTGCCAGCCGTTTTCTCTCCCAGCCTGGATGCAGGTCATGGACAGCTTCATCAAACAAACGATCTAACTTTTCTTGCTTAGCGACCTTCCAGAATGCAAGCCGCCGCAAGAAGTCTCCCCACGCACTCTTTTTGGGCTCATCCCGGACGGGCTCTTGATGGGACTTTGTAATTGGCTGTGGCATGAGTAAGGCCGCCTTGCGGGAAGACGTTTTAGTATCAAACAACGGGACCATTTCGTCAATATGACCGAAGACTCTCCTTCCATTTGGATGTATTACCCTTGTTTTTAGTTTCCAGTTTTCGGATCCTCAGCGTAAGTCTCTTTGCCCTCAACAACCTTGAGAGCCAGCCGCACGTTCCGCGTCGGTCGCCTTTCGGCTAATGTAGCGAAAGTCATTTTAGCGTGGGTCTATCAAGCATAATTCCGAAGGTTTTTCGTATTCTCAGCGAGGTTGCGAACGCTAAAGTTCGCCGTACCGAAAGCACTGCGGCGCATGGTCGTTCACCATGCCAACGGCCTGCATGAACGCGTAGCAGATGGTTGATCCGACAAAATTGAAGCCGCGCTTTTTCAGATCCTTGCTCATGGCATCGGATTCTGCGGTGCTGGCCGGAAGCTGGCGGGACTTCCACGGATTCACTCGCGGGCGGCCATTCACGAACCGCCATATGTAGCGGTCGAAGGTGCCGAATTCCTCCCGCACACGCTGCAACGCCTGGGCATTGCGCACCGCCGACGCGATTTTCAACCGGTTGCGCACGATGCCTGGATTCTT
The DNA here is from genome assembly GCA_035568115.1 of Candidatus Acidiferrum sp. Lineage (GTDB taxonomy): Bacteria > Acidobacteriota > Terriglobia > Terriglobales > Acidobacteriaceae > Sulfotelmatobacter. The sequence goes on along the minus strand of DATMOP010000012.1, from coordinate 24,740 downwards.
CAGCAGTTGTGCCATCTTCCGCCGATCATAATGTGCGATCTTCTGCGCATCGAAGTTGTCGAACGCGGCGCGGTAATTTTCCCGCTTGTTGAGAATGGTCTCCCAGCTCAGGCCAGCCTGGGCGCCTTCGAGAATGAGAAACTCAAAGAGGGTGCGGTCATCGTGGACAGGCACGCCCCATTCCTCATCGTGATAGCGAATCATGAGCTCGCTGCGCGCCCAGCCGCAGCGAATCAGCGGGTGCCTGACTTCACGGTTCGGGGTCATGGGATGAAATTCGGGACCTCATGATAAAGAGACTCTGTCGCCCCCACGCACTGTCGGCGAGTACGGGATCCTTCGGCCCGCAAAGAACGCAGGCCTCAGGATGGCAAGGGCGAAAATGACAAACGCCGGAGGGACAGCCGAGGTTCTGACGCACGCTCCACAACCGGCATACCACCATCTACTGCAGCGACTTCGGATCCGACTTGTTCTTCGGCGACTTCTTATCCAGCAGCGACACCAACTCTCTGGCGCAGGCTGGCACTCCCACTTTATGCTCGACGATGATTTCTTTCGCCGTCAATTTTTTCCCGTAGAGTTTTTCGTTGGCACTGCCGTCGGAACGCAGGGTCGAGCCTTCGAGCGAGATTCCGGCAAACAATCCCTTGTTGCGCGAGTAGGAGAGAATCTCCGCATTCATCACTACGTCGGTGGCGCCCTCGGCGGTGCGGCCCTTGGGACCAGCCGCGGCAGAAGCGTCCGCCCCCAGCTTTACTTTGCTGACCAGCAGCGAGCGCGCGCCTTTGGGATTCATCACCAGCAAAACAAAATCCGTGGCCTGCCCTCCAAGCTGGAAACCGATACTCACGCCCTCCAGCGCATACAGAGCCGGTGGCCCCCAGGGTCCGGTATAGTGCGCGCCACCGCGGCAAACCATTACGCCGCGTCCGTAGCTTCCTCCCACACCGAACGCGCCTTTCAGCACCGAAGGGAGAATCACAACGCACTCCGCTTTATCCAGCAAGTCCTGAGGAATGTCGTCGGGGATGTTGAGAATTTCTTTCATCACCTCACCCGCATCCTTCACTCGTTCGGTTTCTTTCTCGTCATTGGCGGCGAATGCTGCCGAGACGCACAAGAAAAGCGTCACGACGCATGCGATTATCTTGTTCATCTTCATTTTGATTCTCGTTTCGATTGCCATCGGATCCTCCGCTATTTCCTATAATAGGCGTTCAACAAAAGTTCTTCTGTGGGAATTGTAACCGCGGGACCGTGCTATTTGGGGTGCACAGCACCGCAAGCGTAAACTCCGGCAGGTTTTCGGGCCATGCCCAAACGTGTGCTACTTTTGTAACTTGGCACTAGCCGCCACGCCCTTCTACAGTCAGTAAGAAGACAGCCAACCGCCTTTCGGCACCAGACGTGCATCTAAGCAGGTGGGGCACTCTCTGGCGGCAGGTAAGGGTGCAAAAATTGGATGGTTTGGGCATGAGTTACACGAAGCGGACTTGTCGGCTGGTCGCGGCGCTGCTGGCAACTTTTGCGCTGGCCTGCGCAACCCCGGTTTTTGCCCAGTCTGATACTTATGCCAGCACCGCCGCCGGTGTCGCCACCTATCCTTCTCCTTCTCCTTCTCCTTCCAGTTCTAATGACGATGCGCAGGCCGGCTCGCTGCTCACCATTCACAAACGTGTCGACGAGGTGAACGTTTTGTTCATCGCCACCGACAAACACGGCAAGTTTGTCCGTGACCTGAATCAAACGGATTTCTCCATTCTCGACGATCACAAGCCGCCGCAATCCATTCTGAATTTTCGCCGCGAGACTGATCTTCCTCTGCACCTCGGTTTGCTGATCGACGTAAGCGGATCGGTGCACAGCCGTTTTGATTTCGAGCAGGACGCCGCTATCAGTTTTCTGCAACACTCTATCCGTGCCGGCTTCGACAAGGCTTTCATCGTCGGCTTCAACACCCAGAGCCAGATGTCCCAGGACTTTACCGACAACGTTGAACTGCTCTCCGCCGGAGTGCACAAGTTGCAGGATGGGGGAGGCACGGCGCTCTACGATGCCATCTACCGCGCCAGCAAAGAAAAGTTCTTGAAGGATCATCCGGACCATCCTGTGCGCAAGGCGATCGTGGTGGTGAGCGATGGCGAGGATAATCAGAGCGAAGTCACGCGCGCGCAGGCCATCGAAATGGCACAGCGTGCCGAAGTCATCATTTACGCCATTTCCACCGACGACAGCGGCCTCATCCTACGAGGCGACAAAGTTCTCGAGCAACTCGCCGCAGCCACCGGCGGCCGTGCCTTCTTCCCTTTCAAGATGAAGGACATCACGCGCTCCTTCGCCGCCATCGAAGACGAACTGCGCAGCCAGTACGTGGTCAGCTACAAGCCCGCCGACTTCGACGCCGACGGCCGCTACCGCTCCATCGAAATTTCCGCGTTGAAGAAAGACCTGCAAGTGCGGGCGCGCAAGGGCTACTTCGCGCCACAGCAGTAGTACACCGGTTGAATTCCCGCCAGATTTTGGTCAGTCCCGCTAGACCGACGCGCCAACTATGCGTTTGGTATTGCGCAATTCTCTGTTATGCTACACACCTCATAAGGACCATGCGCGAGAATTGCCGTGGCAGGACTCCTCAAATGGCTGAAGGCAAATGGAGAAAAGGTTGCCCTTGGCTCCGTCGCTCTCGTCGCGCTCATCGTTTCTCTTTTTACACACGTCACGGAATGGCTCGGGATCTCAGGGTCCTTCCACGAGCGGATTCCTGAAGCCATCCTGTTTCTGTTGGCGGCCTTCGTTCTGGTTTTCCTGTTTGGCTATCAGCGCGACGTTGAGAAAATGAGCTCCACCGTAGAGGACTGCAGGAATCTGGTCGAGCAGAGCCGGGCCGGAATCGCCGAGAGTGTCCAACGATGGGAAGGGATGGGCATAACCACGATCTACCTTAGCCGGGCTGACCGCGGGCAAAAAGATGCCTATGTCAACATTCTTCAGGGGTTTGAGAAGGACCTTTTCGTAGTGGGCGTGACCCTTAAAGATTTGACGCACGATGAGCGGCCGCAGTTACTGACGAAATGTGCCGTCGGGGGCTCGATCCGATTCCTCATGCTCACCCCGGAACGCTGGCAAAACCGTCAGCCCGTATTGGATCCGATTGAACCCGGCAATCTAAAGGAACACTTTACGCAGGCGGTACGAAATATTCGGGCGCTGGCGAAGGGAATTGCAGAACGAAACAAAGCTGCCAATCGGGGGTCGCGCCGGGGACGCGGAAGCCCGTGCTTCGAGGTGCGCTTCTATGACCAATCCCCTTCCGTCAGCCTTGCGATTGCTGATTCCCAGTTGCGGTCGGGAAGAATGCGGGTGGAATTCACGCCCCACAATGATGTGAATCTCGGCAGCTATTTTCGCCCGATGATGGATATCGTTCCCACCGACGACAAAGGGCTATTTCGGCAGTTCTGCAAACACTATGAAGGACTGTGGGAAAATTCGAAGCCGTACGTACGTGTAGTAGGGGCACAGATCAGCCGCAATAAGGATCTGGACTTCCGCGTAGCGGCTGAGAAGCTGGGGTTGGAGGCCGATTGGGTGCCACCAGACCTTGCCGGCGAAGATCTCCCGTGATCGAATCGAGCTTTCCACAGCGCTGGTTAAGAAATTCCCCTACTTCGATTCCACCTTGGCTTCCGGCTTCCCTTCCAGCTTCTTACGGATGCGGCGCAGTTCCATGAAGCACAGCGCCGTCATCGTGCACAACACGGATGCGAACATGATCATCACGCTAATGTCCATTCGGAGCGGGCTCCTATCCCGATTACCACTGTATCAAGGACCTGGGGCAAGGTGCATCGGTTAATCCCGCGTGCCGGAGGGTGAGGTGTCGGCGTAGTCACGGGGATGCCACCGGCGCAACTGATTGCCGATTCCTATTGCTTTCCCGTGAGCTGCCGGATCAGATTTACCTCGGCCTCTCGATACGGCGTTCCGTCGGAACGGAGCACTTCGTGAAACCACACCGCCGGTGGATTGCGAACGTATGGATGCTCCCAGGAGTCCCAGGGCAAATAGGTCTGCGTCTTGCCGGCAACGAATCCCCAATTGATCGCGCCCACGCGCTCTTCCTTCGCAATCGGCAACACCGTATCAAACGTGCTGCCCACCGATCGCGCCATGTACTCCGTGCAGATCACCGGCCGATTGTACTTTTTCAGCCAGCCCACTTGCCGCTTGAAAAGCTCCGGCCAGCTGTAGTTGTGAAACGTGACAATGTCAGACTCGCGCAGTTGAATCTGCTGCAACTCGCCGAGGTTTGCCCCATCCGGCGAAGTGTCAACCGCCCACACTCCACTGGTGAGAGGCTGCACCGGCTTCACCTCGCGCGCCCACTCGAATGCCTGTGGCAAAAGCGCCGCCACCCGGGCAATCTTGTCTTTCTCTTTCAGTTCCTCTTTCCCGTAGCTTCCTGCGTTGTCGGAACCGGGCTCGTTCCACACGTCCCATGCCAGAATGCGGTCGTCGTTGGCGAAGGCGCCCACCACGCCCTGTACATACGCCTTCAGCCGCGGATACTGGCTTGCGTCCGCCAGCGCCTTTGCGCCCGGACTCTGCACCCAGCCTGAGTTGTGAACTCCTGGAACCGGTTGACGCTGCACGCCCAAATGAGGCAACGGGTCCCAGCATGAATCGAAGAGCACAAACATGGGACGGATGCGGTGCCGCGACGCGATGGACAGGAAGCGGTCGATGCGCTTCGTAAAGCCGGCTGCATCCTGCTGCCACAGCAAGTCGTGTAAAAAGACGCGCATGGTGTTCATGCCCATGGCTTCGGCCCAGCCCAGTTCAGTATCGATCTGCGCCGGATCGAAAGTCGCCTCCTGCCACATCTCCAACTGATTGATCGCCGACTTGGGAACGTAATTGCTGCCCACCAGCCACGGCTCTTGCGCATACCAGGCGTTTGCCTTCTGCTCCGGCCAGCGCGCGGTTTGTGCCCACATCGCACTCGCAGACAAACCCAGCACGACCAGAATTGACGGGATGAAAACGCAGTTGAGTCTTTTCATGGAATGAACTCTGGATGAACTCTCTTTTGCGTTTATACGCCATCGATTCCGAACAAGCGACCCTTACGGGAGCTGGCCCACCGGCGCGCTACCACGACTGAGGCTGCTCCAGCTGTCGATCTTTGAGGCTGTTACGAAACTACTAGCGGAGAAACAGCATAGGTGCAAGATGCGATTGCAGGTGTGAGGGCACGCATGGCATTCATCGAAGGGGATGCGCGGACGAGGAGGACGCTGTTTCCAGTGACCCTGGGAGGGATTAATTCCCGATGATTATTTCTGCCGGGTGATTGACGCTTTCGTGGACCGGCTCGATATGCAGGGGTTGGGATTTGCGCGGGCGGAAGCGGCCGAGACGGGGCGTCTGGGATACGATCCGCGGGATCTGGTGAAGCTGTATCTGTATGGATACCTGCAACAGATTCGTTCCTCGGGAAATGGAATTTTTGCAAGTTTTATTTTGTGATGCTACAATGTATCACATGAAGAAGGCCTCAATCCGCGACCTCCGCTACGACTTCAAGAAGATCGAACGCCTTCTCCACCAGGGAGAAGAGGTCCAAATCACCAAGCGACGCCGCGTCATCGCCCGCTTGGTGCCCGAAAGCACCGAAGCCCCAAAACAAACCCCTGATTTTGTGGCACGCTTGCGCTCCATCTACGGCGACAAGGTCCTGGCCGTCAGCGGCGCCGAGCTGATCTCCTCCGACCGGAGCCGCTATTGAAGGTTTACGCCGACCCCAGCTTCATCGTGTCGCTCTACAGCCCAGACGCCAACTCTGCCGCCGCCGCCCACACCATGCAAGCCACCTTCGCGCAACCATTCGTGACTACCTTCGGAGAACTCGAAGTCGTCAACGCCATGGGATTAAGAGTGTTTCGCAAAGAAGTCTCGCCGGTGCAAGCCCAGTCTTCTTTGCTCGAATTCGAGAAGGATTTGCGCGACGGGGTCTTCCAACTCCGCGAACTAACGGATCCAATTCTCGACCGCGCCCGCCAACTGTCCCGGCAAACCACCGCCAAACTAGACACCCGCACCGCCGACCTGCTGCACGTGGCAGCCGCCCTCGAACTCAGTGTGGATTGCCTTTACACCTTCGACCTGCACCAGCGAAAGCTTGCCCAATCCCTTCGCCTCAAGTTGAACTAGACTATTGTCCCCTAAAGAGTCTTCTGCCCTCCTTATCCTGCAACTTTTTTCCCCCACTCCCCACTTGACTTCCAGTCAATTCCTTGTAATAACTACTTGGTCCTTCCGGACGGGTTTGGGGGTGTGTCTGTTTGGCGGAAATTCGACTGCAAGAGGGTGAATCCCTCGAAAACGCTCTGCGCCGGTTCAAGCGCAAAGTGCAGCAGGAAGACATTATTAAAGAGGTCAAGCGCCACTCCTTTTACCTGAAACCCGGTGAGAAGAAACGCGTGAAAGCCGCGCTCGCTCGCAAGCGCGCTCGCAAGAAGGTTCGCAAGGAGCAAGATTGAAACAGCATTAAAGGGTCGCCCCGTCCCGGGGCGGCCCTGCTCGATCTGGCCCCCACCAGACAGAGCTGCAAGCAGGGATAGTTCAAGCTTCATCGTTCATTGTTCATTCGCGTTCGGCGTTTAAGCAGGAAAAGCTATATCCACGCCCCGTCCGGGTGCGTGGCGGGCCGAGTCCAGGGGCAGTTTGAGGGGGATGTACACATCCTGTGTTGCTCCGCGCCAAGCGCTTCCCCGCGCACGGCGGGCGCGCCACGGGCACAAGGAGAGCCATCCTCAATGGAATTTCAGGACAAGGTACTGACCTGCATCGACTGCGGCGCCGAGTTTGTTTTCACCTCGGGCGAACAACTCTTCTTTCACGACAAACAGTTCAAGAACGAACCCAAGCGCTGCAAAGCCTGCAAGTCCAAGCGCGTGGCCGTGCTCTCCGCCCCCACCTCTGCGAGCAACGGAAACGCACACCACTACACGCGCGTGGAAACTCGAGCCACCTGCTCCCAGTGCGGCAAGGAGACCACCGTCCCCTTCCGCCCCACGCAGGGCCGCCCTGTCCTCTGCCGCGAATGCTTCACGCAGAAGAAAACCGCCGCCTCCGCCTGACCTCCGGCGGTGACGCGTGACGAGACAGTCGGACGAAGAAGGTAGCCGCGGCATTGGGCACGGCCAGCGCCCATGCGCTACGATAGTTCCGTGGATAGTTCCGTGGATAGTTCCGTGAAAGGTCCCGTGCCCACCTACCACGTAGAGAATTTTGGATGCCGCGCCACCCAGGCCGACGGCGCCGCCCTCGAACGCCAGTTCGAATCCCGCGGCCTCGCCCGCGCCCCCGCCGCCCGCGCCGACTTGGTAATTTTGAACACTTGCACAGTGACGAATTCCGCGGACCAGGACGCACGCGCCGCCGTTCGGCGCGTCCAGCGCCAGAATCCGATGGCGAAAATCATCGTCACCGGATGCTACGCCCAGCGCGCCTCCCAGGAAATCGCGGCCCTGCCCGGCGTAAGCTGCGTCATCGGCAACTCGCACAAACATCAACTCGCAGAGATTGCTGTGCCGCTCCTTTCCGATTTGGGGTGGCGCAGCCCTTCCAGCGCTGCGATTGATCCGGCCGATGGAATCGCGACTTTAGCCGCTGAGGTCGACGGCCAACAAGGTCGCCAAGCCTTCCTTCCCCTTTCCTCTCTAACTGAGAACCGAGAACTGAGAACTGAGAACTGGATTTACGTTTCCGACATCTTCGCCCACACCGAACTCCTGGCCGCCCCGGTCTTCGAATCCGCAAACGCCGCCGGCTCCCACGAGTCCGACCGCACCCGCCCCAACCTCAAAGTGCAGGACGGATGCGACAACCGCTGTTCCTTCTGCGTGATCCCCAGCGTCCGCGGCCACAGCCGTTCCTTGCCCTTGCCGCAAATCATTCGCGAAGTGAACGCGCTGGTAGCCGCCGGCTACCGCGAAGTCGTGATCAGCGGCATCAACCTCGGCCGCTGGGGACGAGATCTGGCCATCAGCTCTCGGCCGTCAGCCGCCAACGAATTCCGCGCTTGGGATGGCCAACGATCAACGACTAACGGCCAACGACTTGAATTTCTTATCGGGACAATCCTGTTGGAGACCAGCCTCGAAAAACTCCGCATCTCCAGCGTTGAACCCATGGACTGGAGCCCAGAACTCATCGAACTGGTCGCCTCCTCGCCGCGCATTGCCAAGCACGCCCATGTTCCTCTGCAATCCGGCAGTGACGCCGTTCTCCGCCGCATGCACCGCAAATATCGGCCCTGGCACTATCGCGAGAAAATCGAGAAGATTCGCGCCGCCATGCCCACCGCTGCCATCGGAGCCGACGTCATGGCGGGATTCCCCGGCGAGACCCACGCCGAATTCGAAGCCACCCGAAGGCTTATCGCGGACTTGCCCTTCACCTACCTGCACGTCTTCACCTACTCGGCACGCCCCGGCACACCGGCCGCTGCCATGCCCAATCAAGTTCCGGTACAAATCGCCCGCGAGCGCAATAAAATCCTGCGCGACCTCGCCGCAGAAAAAAAACTCGCTTTTATGCAGTCGTTTATCGGAAGGCCGCTGGAAGCCATCACCTTGAACATCGCACGCAGTGGCCCTGATGGAGAATTCACCGAAGCTCTCACCGACAATTATCAAAAACTATTTCTGCATGGACGCCACGCCCCCAACCGCTGGCTCACCGCCCGCATCGAGCGAGTTGAAGACGGAGCGCTCCTGGGAAGCCCGGACATGCCTAGAGACTCCGCTCTCGATCCGTTCCGGTATTCGTAAATCGCTGGCGAAGTTCGAGTCATCCGACCCATCCTCGACGTATAATTCTCCCGCTCGGTACGATCACTCCGCTCATCGCGCCGAAACATTCCCCCTAGAGGAGGCACACAATGAAGTCAACGATTTTGCTTCTGTCTTTGGTTTTATTGCTCGGAGTATTCTCCTTCGCCCAGACTGCGGATTCATCGGCATCCAGCCGACAAGACCTGTCAGCCCTGAATACACAGCACGAGCCCCCCATGCTTGGAATACACTGGGCGCGCGGGTTCAACCCTTTTGCTCGCCCCGCGAAGGGAAGCAGCCCAAACATGACCTACCATGGCGGCGTTATCATGCCCTCCACGGTGAGCGAAGCTATTTACTGGGGACCAAGCTGGAACAACTCCGGTTTCGTCGGCGACAAGATCACCGGCCTCGATTCCTGGTACACCGGTTTCAGCAACTCCAACTACGCCAAGACCTCGGATGAATACACTGGCTCCAATGGTCAGGTCGGCCCATCCGTCACGCACAACGGTCATCTCATCGACCTATCCACCGCCGCCAACGGAAGTTCGACGTCCGCGATTGTGGCCGAAGTCTGCAAAGAGATTTCCAGCCCGGTAAGCAACGGCTATTATCCCGTCTACGTTGACGTAAAGCGTGGCAACGCCGGCTACTGCGCATACCATACCTTCGGCTCGTGCAGCGGCGTGACCGTGCAGGTTGCCTTCTTCTTCAATCTCGACGGTGACCCGGGCTGCGATCCCGCGGACACTTCCGGCCAGCACTCGCAAGGCCTGGCCGCACTAGCCAACGTCAGCGGGCACGAACTTTCCGAAGCTCGCACGGATCCCGACAGTCCCGGCGCCTGGTATGACCGGCGAGGCCAGGAGAACGGAGATAAATGCGCCTGGACCTTCAACGTCCCGCTGGTCACCTTCAGCAACGGTACGCAGTGGAAGATTCAGGGCGAGTGGTCGAACAACGCCTTCAACACCGGCACTGGCTATCCCAACAGCTCAGGCCAGGCCGGATGTCTCGACGGCCACTGATGTTCTACATCCTGTAAACACCGCCGAGTCATCACGCAGGCTGGGATCGATTGCGTGGTGACTCGGCACTCTCTTCTACTCTTCTACTCTTCCGGCAATTCGTGCAACTGCAATCCCGGCATAGGGAAATCTTTGCGGTTATCAGTGACTAGCGGACAACCTTGCTCCAGCGCCACCGCGGCGACTATCGTATCGGCCAGCGTTAGCGTGCGGCCCTTCTGCGCCCACTGTCGTTTGAGCTTGCCCGCCATCTCGGCCACGCGAGCCGTAATCTCATGGCATTCCAGCGCACCCAGAAAGGCTTTCGTCCGCTCTTCCTCCTCGGGACGCATGCCTGCGTACACTTCGCCAAGATTGAGCGCGGAAGTTGCCAGACGATTTCCCGCGCGAACCAGCCCGGCCAGCCACCGCCGCCGCCCTCGGCGCGACCTCAGCGCGTCAATCAGCACCGATGAATCGAGCAACAATTGCATGCGCAACGCTCACTTTGAACGGCGTGGCTTGATCGAGGATTTTTGCACCGAACCGGGATGCCGCCTTCGCAGATTGCGCGCGCGATCCTGCCTGTGGCTGGCCTCGCGTTTATCGCTCTCCTGACGCAGTTGCCGCACCCACGCTGCCGCGCCGCCCTGAAGTTCAGGGTGATCTTCGGCTCTCCAGGCGGGCTGCTCGCTCTCCAGAAAATGCAACAGCTTGCGGCGCTGCACCTCTTGGCGGGCAGTCTCCAGCAAAAAGGCGCTACGCCCGCGCGGCCCCACCAGGGCATCGATTTCCCGCAGCAAATCGCCCGGAATCAGAATGTGTGCCCGCTGTGTGCCTTGCATATGTGTATTGTAAGTGTGCTCCGAATCCGGAGTCAAGGTACACGTGTGGCGCGGGCGCCCTCGTCCACGAACTGCATGCGCAGTCTCCGGCCCGCCGCTGAAAAGTGCCCGCCCGGATCGAATAACAGCCCTAACACCCCTACCCACAAACCTCTTGCACCCGAAAGTGCATCTGATCTGGAACACTTTTCGTGGACCTGGCGGCACCCCTGTGACCTGTCTGTCTCCACGAAAGGCGCGTTAAATATAGAGGATGCAGTTCTACTCCAAAGCCGCCGCCCTGTTGTTTCTTCTGTTCTGCCTCGCGGGCATTCCCGCGCCGGCACAGCAGAAACCGGCACAGCAGAAACCGGTTCAGCAGAAACAAGGACGCTCCCGCCAGGCTCCCCGAGCCGCTCGCGAAGATCCCGAATTGCTGCCCGAGCCCAGGCCGCTCACTCTCGATGAAGGTCTAGCGATCATCGGCGCCGCCCTCGATTCCCGCCATCACGCGGCCTTCAAGTCCGATTGCTCCCACTTCGTCCACGGACTCTATCAGCGCGCCGGCTTCCCCTATGCCTACGCGCCCTCCTCAGACCTCTACGTAGGCATTGACGAATTTCGCCGCGTGACCAATCCCCAACCCGGCGATTTGGCCGTCTGGCGCGGACATTCCGGGATCGTGATCAATCCCGCCCAGCATTCCTTCTTCAGCCTGCTGCGTTCAGGTCCCGGAGTCGATTTGTACGATTCGCTCTACTGGAGAAGGAAGGGACGCCCGCGCTTTTTCCGCTACGTACGGGCCGTCCCCGAGGACGACCGCTCCAACTCGGCTTGGACCGCATCCCGCTAACCGGAGACACAGGCGCAGGCTTCATCCTTGTTTTCGCTTCTTGGAGCGGCGTTCCAAGTCCCGCTCGTATGCGTCCCCATGTGCCAGCCGCTGACGCTCGCTCTCGCGCAGGTTCACTTCCAATGCGTGCCTAACCCGGCTGGCTTTTCTCCCATCCCGTATTTTCAGAAAGAAAACGAATTGGCGATCCGCCGCAATCGGATCCTGGAATTTGATTTTGGCTTCCTTCCTGCCGAATCCTTGAGAGAGCAGACCCAACTCGCGCTCATTTGACCGGACATTCTGCGCAATGTAGAGCGCCACATCCGTTGGGAGCTTTACTTTTACCCGCTCCGCTTTCTTTCGCAGACTAGCGACGATGGCTTCAAGGGCGTCGGAATCAGGTTGGGAACCCTCTCCTCCCCCACGTGTCCTCCTTTTCGCCTGCTGAAGATTGTACCGCGAGTCTCTGGAACCCGGCAGAAGCGTCCGTCACGCGTGCTGCGAGCGTTCGATTTTGGATGGCGAAGCGCTTCAGCGCCGCGATTAGAAGAAGTGGAAGGGCGGCGCCTTCAGCGCCGCGATAAGACACAGACGAGAGGAACCGGGCTTCAGCCCCTGCTGTCTTCCTGAGCGCAGCCAACCGATTCGCAAAGCGACTCGGTTCGCGAGTCAAAGAATCCCTTGCCCGCTAGCGCCTCCTCACACCAACCGTTCTTCGACTCCTTCTTACATCGACTAGGAAGTCCGTCGCTGCTTTTTCGGACATCGTTTGCCTGACGCGTAACTCGAACTCTTCCCATCTACCGAAGCGGTCAAAAAGCTCACCAATTCGCTGGAGCTCAGCCGACGGCCCCGCCCTGACAACGGACATCAGAGATTGCGTCAGGAATGAATCGAGTTCGCTGGTTTTGCGCGCTAATTGTAGAAGCCTAGCATAGACGGTTGGCCTGTTCGTTTTCAGCTCCTGCAGCCCAGGCGCATCCTGCGTGAGAAGTTCCTCGACACCCAGAAGATCGTTCCTGCCAAGCAATACATCCGCCCAAGCACTGAAGAATGCCTCATCTCCTGCAAATTCGCTCTTGAATCTGTTTATGAAGTCCAGCCCTTCCTGAAATCTCTCAACCGCGGTGAGCAACCGGAGGTAGACTACCGCTAATTGGATTGTAGGGGCTGCGCGGCCCAGAAAGTCCTCAATGGCTGCGACGGCCTTCAACTCGTTATCCCCGTCTTCATATGCAACTGCGAGCTTCCGGAGTATCTCGGTGTCGCTCCCACCGGAACGTCGCCATATGTCCTCAACAAATCTGAGGGCTTCCGGGTCCTCCTCAGGAGTTTGGAGTTTAAGAAAATGATCCTTCACTATCTCCAGCAGCAAGGGATCGTCCGTCTCGCCAGTTACCTCCCAAAACCGGGCAGCGGTGTGGATGATCTCCTTGTTACTCGCCCGCCGCAGGCGATAAAACTTAAGCAGCGCGCGAAAGGCCTCCCGGTGGGGATAAGTGTTTGTTAGCGTTTCTAGATCAGCTTGGGCGCGAGCCGGATCGTCGAACGCCCGATCCATTGCCTCTCTGACCAAAGGCGCAATATAAGGGTCGATTACATCTCGCGGGACAAGCTTCGTGAAGAGCCTCAGGTAGTCTCGTAGGAGGAGGGGCTCCTCGGCGCTTGTTTCGCCCCCGACCAACAGGGATTCCGACAATTCAAGTTGCGGCTCCGAGTGAAGTATCAGGATGTCATCGATGGCCAAAGTCGACGCTAAGTCACGCGCCTCTTCATTCAAGAAAGACTTCAGATCCGCAAGAATCCCCCGCTCGACGTCCTCGTAGCCCTCGGGTATTCGGGTGAGAACAGGAACAACCTGTATGGGTTTCTCAGATGGGAGCCTCGGGGCCCGCTTTATGCTTCTCATCACTTCCCGGGTCCCTTCTAAGTTCTCTAAATTGTTCATCAGGAGGCAAACGACCTTGTCAGGCAGAACCGATGTCGCTATCCCGCCAATCTCCGTGATTCCCGTTCGAGAGTCGATGAGCAGGAAATCAGGCGAAAATTCGTTTTGGATTCGCTGCTTAAACTCTAAGAAAAACGGAATGCCAACCGCCCCGGGACAATAGAACAGATCGTGCCAGTTGATTCGGGCAAGCCGCTTCCAATAGTCGGCCGACGGGACTTCACCGGCGGGCAGCAGCCAAATCTCGCCCTCGCCCTTAGCCGTGGTCGTATCAATCCGAACTGCGTGTTCACGAATCGATCCCGGCGACTTTTGCTCCACCGCGAAGCTGTAGATGTAATCGACCATTCCTATGGTGGGCCGCGGGACGAATTGCCCGTCGGGCGACGCAAATTTGTAGTGGAGGCCGGGGGCTTCGAGGTCGAAGTCTACTGCGAAAACTCTTTGCCCGAACCTGGCTAGGAACTTGGCAACGTTAGCAACGACTAACGTTCTGCCAACCCCTCCTTTGTAGGAATAGAAGGAAATTGTGTGCACGATGGCTCCCGATCAGGCGGCCCTGACACCGACATTGAAAACTTGATGCTTCTCAGCGACGTCTTCTGCAAGTCTCTTTACGGCGTTTGGGTCTTGCGCACTGGCTAAGATCGGGAATTGATTGGCCAAATCCTGTCCTTCTTGGGTCAGCTTCCGACGGCCAAGATCCCACCTCAACATACCCTCAGCGCAATCTTCAAGCATGTCCAGCACCATGTTGCGTAGTTCGGGGTCGTCCATTGTTCCCCGTGATTTCTGCATTGACCGCAGCAGGAGCAGCGCCGCCTTCCATTCTCGATTTGGTATAAGCTCTTTGCCTATCCGGGCGAGCATCTTAGCCTTTAGTTCCTTGGGGGCACTGCCTAGGATCTCGGGGGCGAACTCGCTAACAGGCGCAACCTCCTTCTTTTGCCTCTCCGACAGTCTTCCGCGCAAATACTCTAGCAGCGACCCCCAATCGGAAAAATCCTTATCCAATGCCTCGAACCCATACTTCTGAACTGCCCCCTCGGACGCCTCCTCAGAAGTGGCCATCAAGCTCGATTGGGCATAAGGGGGCCTAATCAGGAGGGTCTCGCCGTTCCGGACCACAAAAGCCCAGCCATCCTCTGGCGCGATTGCGACAATCTTAAGCATCAAGAACCTCCAATTTGATACTACTCCTACGGAGAGAGTCGAGTACCTCCGCATATCCCGCAGCCACTTTGACCTCCTCCTCGGACAGCGAATCCCGTGCCGCTTCGAACACAAGGCTGGTTACGCGGGCGTAGTCGGATGTGGACATTCGGACTTCCTGCAAATCGGAGGGCGTGAACTGCCCCGTGAACGTCGCCTCGATATACGAGCTGCTGTCGCAGAGAATCGAGGGCCACTCTTCGCGCGCCACAGCAAACGTTCTGTCCCCTTCCTTTGTCGCTGCCAGGAACTGTCGATGCGACTCCGTTGCGAGATCCGAGCGGAGGGCCGGTTCGTTCAGCATGGGACCGGGCGACATGTAGTCGTTCAGGCTATCCGACTTCAAGTACGCAAGCTCTAGAGCGCTGTCCGAATACGCACTCTTCGCTACCAGGCAAAAGTCGCCATAGCGCGTTGTGCCGGCGCACCCGATATTCAGGGCGCCATATCTGAAACCTTTACCTCCGACGAAGAGCGCGTCGTAGGCCATTCTTCGTTCGTAGTATTTCCCCAACAGTCTTCTCAGCGATGCGTCGATAGCCTCTCCAGTGCGCCCGGCCTCCGCGGCGGCGAACTCATAAATATTGAGATGCTTGCCAGAGGAAAGGAAAGCCGCAAGCCCAGTCCGCCGCATGTTTGTGCTGACACGGCCCTTGGCGCGAACCTCGTCCACGAGTCCGTCGATGCTCGCCTTCCTTTCATCTGACAAGCCATCACGGTACGCGTCGAACTGTTGCTTGAGCCGGCCCTCGTTCTGCTTGGCCAGTTCAAAAAGGTTAAGAGCGGCGGCAGCCATTTCACTCGAATCCAGAACTTCGCATCCAGCCCGTCCGAACGATAGTGCACATTCTGCAACGAAGCAATGCGCCAGCGCAAGTCTCCGCCCATGTCCTCGATGGCAGATCAGAGAACACCCTCCCGAATCCCCATGTTATAATTTCCTATTCCCAGTCGCATCTAGCGCGGAGGACCGTATCGACAAACGTTTTATCCGAACCAATGACCGCATTCGAGCCCGCGAAATACGCGTGATCGGAGACGAAGGCGAACAGATTGGCGTAATGCCTCCGTTTGAAGCGCTTAAGTTGGCCCGCAGCAAGAACCTGGATCTGGTCGAGATTTCGCCCACCGCGCAGCCTCCCGTGTGCCGCATCATGGATTACGGGAAATACCTGTACCAGCAGGAAAAGAAAGAGCGCGAGGCCAAGAAGCACCAGAAGACGATCACCGTAAAAGAGGTCAAGTTCCGCATCAATGTGGACGACCACGATTACGAGACCAAAAAGAATCACGTGCTCCGCTTCCTGGATGGCGGCGACAAAGTAAAGGCCACGATATTTTTCCGCGGTCGCGAAATGACCCGGACGGGCTTAGGCAGGCAGATTCTGGAGCGGCTGATTAAAGACGTGGAGCCGCACAGCATCGTGGAGTTCCGCCCGCGGCAGGAAGGCAACACGCTGCACGCCATCCTGGCCCCGAAGAAGACGGCGGCCGAGCGCGAGAAGGAACGAGAGCGGGAAGCCAAGCAGAAAGCGAAGCAGGAAAAGAAGCTGGCACAGGAAAAAGAAAAGCCGGGGCCGGTGCCAGAGGCCGATAAGCAACCAGCGGCAGCCGCAGTAGCCGGGACTCCGAATCCAGTTTCGCAGGCTTAGCGTTCGCCCTGATTATCCAGAGCAATTGAAGATGAAAATAACTGACGGCTGGCAACTGGCGGCCGGCAGACGTGATTCCGAGGGGCTTATCGAGGGACTATGCCGAAATTGAAAACTCACAAAGGCGCAGCCAAGCGCTTCAAGAAAACCGCCAGCGGCAAAGTAAAGCGCGGACATTCCGGCCTGCGCCACATGCTGACGTCCAAGGCTCACAAGCGCAAACGCAAATTGGGTACAGCCACGCTGGTGAGCGATGGCGACGTCCGCAAAGTAAAGCGGATGATTCCGTACCAATAAGTTAGTGGTCAGTGGTCAGTGATTAGTGGTCAGAAAGTCGAAGGGTTTTCTGACCACTAGCCACCATTCACTGACCACTGCTTAAGGCGCGTGAAGAGGTCTAGAGATCGCCGCACGGCGATTCATCCTTACCTCCAGCCGCCAGTAAATAGAAAGCAAAAAGGAGAACACCATGCCACGTGTAAAACGCGGAACCAAACGCCGCGCCAAGCGCAAGAAAATATTAGACCGCGCCAGCGGCTACTTCCTAACCAAATCAAAGCTGTACCGCTCGGCAAAAGAGGCTGTGGAACGCGGCCTCAAATTTGCATATAGCGGCCGTAAGCAGCGGAAGAGGCAGTATCGGTCGCTGTGGATTGTGCGGATCGGGGCGGCGTCCAAGCTGAACGGGTTGAGCTACAACCAGTTCATCCACGGGTTGAAGAAGGCGGGAGTGGAACTGGACCGCAAGATTTTGGCGGACCTGGCGGTGAAGGACGCGCCCGCTTTTAAATCTCTGGTGGAGCAGGCGAAGGGCGCGCTGGCGTAGGCAACGGCCTTTGGCTATTAGCTCTTAGCATTTAGCTTTTTCAGATTGGGGCGGCGGGCGTCTTTGAGGCGCGGCTGCCCTGCTCTATTTGCCCATGTATAACGTTCCCAAGTTGACCGACTATTCCGCGGCGGCGCTGGAGCGCGTAGCTGCTGAACTCCTCTCTGCGCTGGAGCATGAGGCTGCTTCGGCGAAGAGCGAGGCCGAGTGGAAGATTTTCCGCGACCGGTGGATGGCGCGCAAGAATGGCCTGCTGACACAGATCAACGACCTGTGGCTGAAGGGTGCACCGAAGTCAGCAAAGCGAGAAGTTGGACAGCTGGTCAACTCAGTTGTGATCCCGCGTGTGGACACAGCCATTCGAGAGAGGCATGACCACATTAAGAGTCTGGCGATTCTGAAGAAGGCTCGCGCAGAAGGACTCGATGTGGAAATTGACGTAGCGAAGCGCGCGCTGCAGTCATCAGGATGGCTCGACATCACCCTTCCAGGTGTCCGGCGTCCCATCGGCGCGGAGCACCCGATTATCAAGACGATGCATGAG
The DNA here is from genome assembly GCA_035568115.1 of Candidatus Acidiferrum sp. Classification (GTDB taxonomy): domain Bacteria; phylum Acidobacteriota; class Terriglobia; order Terriglobales; family Acidobacteriaceae; genus Sulfotelmatobacter. Next base: position 7,046 of record DATMOP010000012.1, on the reverse strand, counting down.
ATGGTCAGCGTCTTTCAGAAGCTTGGCTACTCCGTCGCAGACGGGCCTGTGGTTGAGACTGACTACTACAATTTCGAATCGCTGAATTTTCCACCGAACCATCCGGCTCGGGATACGCAGGATACTTTGTTCATTGCGGGGCAGCAGGGGAAGCCGCAGTGGGAGCGGTTGTTGTTGCGGACGCATACTTCTCCGGTGCAGATTCGGACGATGGAGAAGATGCGGCCGCCGATCCGGATTGTGATTCCCGGGACGGTGCATCGCAACGATCCTCCGGACGCGAGCCACTCGCCGATGTTTCATCAGATCGAAGGACTGGCGGTCGATACCAACATTACGTTTGGCGATTTGAAGGGCACGCTCGATCATGCCATGAAGGAATTTTTTGGATCGAGCGTGAAAACCAGTTTCCGTCCGTCGTTTTTCCCGTTCACCGAGCCGAGCGCGGAGATGTTTGTCTCGTGCTTCATATGCGGCGGGAGCGGGAGGCGCGGGGCGGACCCGTGCCGTCCGTGCAAGCAGACAGGTTGGATTGAGATTCTCGGCTGCGGCATGGTCGATCCTAACGTGTTCGAGTTTGTGAAGGACAACGGGTATGACCCGAGGAAGGTTTCTGGGTTTGCATTCGGCATGGGCGCGGATAGGATCGCTTTGTTGAAGTATGGGGTGGATGATTTGCAATTGTTCTTTCAGGGGGATGTGAGATTTTTGGGGCAGTGGGCGTGATGGTCTTTGGCCGTTAGCCGCCGGCCAAAACCTGCGAGCGCATCGCGCGAATTCCTCGAGGCGCCGATTCTGACAGCGAGTTGCACGGGGTCCTTCAGCGCGAAGAACGCGCTTCAGGATGACAGAGCTTTTTAGAAAGCAATGAAACTTTCTCCACAGTGGATTCGCGACTTTATCGATCTGGGCGTCGATGACCGGCGGCTGGCTGAGGATTTGACTGGCGTTGGGATTGCCGTCGAGGGAATCAGCGGGTCGGGCGCGGATACTGTGTTTGAGATGGAGATTGGGACGAATCGCCCGGACGCGATGAATCATTACGGCGTGGCGCGGGAGGCGGCGGCGATTTATGACTTGCCGCTGAAGCAGTTCTCAGTTCTCAGTTCTCAGTTCTCAGTAAAACCATCCCGCGACGGTTCCTTCCCGATTGCCGTCGAAGAGCTGCAGCTTTGCCCACGGTTCTCGGCTCGCGTCATACGTGGCACACACATCGGGCCCTCACCCGAAAGGATCGCACATAGGCTGCAGCTGCTCGACCAGCGGCCTATCAGCAACGCTGTCGATGCCACCAACTACGTTCTGTGGGAGATGGGCAAGCCGACGCATGTCTTTGATATGGACTTGCTCGAAGGCGGCAGGCTCATCATTCGAAAAGCCAAGAATGGCGAGAAGCTGAAGACGCTGGATGGCGTTGAGCGCACGCTTACGTCCGAAGACCTGGTTGTGGCTGACGGCAAGAAGCCCGTCGGGCTTGCCGGAGTGATGGGCGGGTTCGACACCATGATCACCGATAAGACGAAAAATATTTTGATCGAGTCTGCATGGTGGGACCCAGGCATTGTACGGAGGATGTCGCGACGACATGGGTTGCATACGGACGCTTCGCACCGCTTTGAACGCGGCGCGGATTTTGAGTCGACAGTTTTGTCGTGCGATCTGGTGGCGGCGCTGATTCTGGAATCGGGTGGTGGAGAACTGGTTGGCGACGCCATCGATGTGGTCTCGAAGAAGATGGATCAGGCGCCGGTGGTGCTGCGGGTTTCCGAGGTGCGGCGCATCCTGGGCGGGAATCTTGAGGTGGGCGAGATTTTCCGCATCCTGAAAAAGCTGGGGTTCACGCTGATCCCGGAAGGACAGGAGGACGCGCAGTTCCGTGTACAGATTCCGAGCTGGCGTCTGGATGTGGAACGCGAGATTGATGTGATCGAAGAGATCGCGCGGCTGCATGGCTACGACAAGTTCGAGAATACCCTGCCGGCTTACAGTGGTGCAGTAGTGGATCTCCCGTACGCAGCCATGGACGGCACTTTGCGGCAGCGAGCGTTGGCGCTCGGATACAGCGAGGCAGTATCGCTGACATTCATTTCTCATACGGACGCGGAGCGATTCTCTTCTGCTTCAGTGCTGGAACTGGAGAATCCGCTGAGCGAAGAAGCATCGGTGATGCGGACATCGATGACGCCGGGAATGCTGGACATGCTGGCGTGGAATCTTAATCGTGATTCAGAAAACGTCCGGTTGTTCGAGATGGGCCGGGTCTACGAAATGCGAGGCGGGGAGCGGGTTGAGCCAGCACGGGCATGCCTGGGTGCTACGCTGGCGGCGATGAAGAAATCATTGCCCGTGGGCGGAGCGCTGGATGTCAGCAAAGGCGAACATGCCGCGGCCGCCGAGGCGTTTCGCTGCTTCAAGGGCGACGTGGAGAATCTGCTGGCGGCGTTTTCACATGGTGAACTGAGTTTCGACCGGGAAACAGCGGAGTATTTTCATCCGGGACGATCGGCGCGGGCGCTGATGGATGGGGGCGTAGTGGCGCAGTTCGGTCAGATTGCGGAAAGCGTTAAGTCGGAGCGGAAATTGCGGCAGGATGTTTTCCTGGCCGAGATCGATTTGGAGCGGTTGCATGCGCTCGGGCTACGGACGGTTAGGTTCACACCGCCGGGGAAGTATCCAGGGGTGGAGCGGGACTTCTCGTTTGTATTCGGCGATGACGTGGAGTTCGAAACGATGCGGCGGGCGGTAAAGGGGCTGCGGTTGAGTGCGCTGCTTGAATTCAAGCCGGTGGAGATTTTTCGGGGCGGTGCGATTGGGGCGGGAAAGTATTCAATACTTCTGCGAGTGAAGTTGCAGTCGGATGAGGGGACGCTACGCGATGAGCAGATTGCGCAGTGGTCGGCGCAGATCGTTGCGGCGTTGCAGGGGTTGGGCGGAGTGCAGCGGGCGTAGTGCGGATCGGCGGCAACGTTCCTTGCGGAGCATACGGCAGCGTGCATGAGGTAGGGATCCTTCGACTTCGCTCAGGATGACAGTTTCATTTTGGCTACATTCTTTTACCCTTGTTTCCTGTGCTAATCTGCCAGCTATGGCGGATGTAATTCCTTCTCTATCCAATCCAACAAAGCATTTTCTCAGCGACAAGGTTTCGCAGTTTACCGAATCGGTGATCCGGGAGATGACCCGGCAGGCGATGCTTTACGGGGCGGTGAACCTGGCGCAGGGGTTCCCGGATTTTGCGGCTCCGGCGGAGGTCAAGGAGGCGGCGCGAGCGGCCGTCGATGGCGACGTGAATCAGTATGCGATTACCTGGGGCGCGAAGAATCTGCGCAACGCGATTGCGCGGCAGATGGGCGTGTGGCAAGGGATTGCGGTCGACTCGGAAAAAGAAATCACGGTCTGTTGCGGATCAACCGAGGCGATGATTTCGACTTTGCTCGCAGTGTGCAATGCGGGCGATGAGGTGGTGATCTTTGAACCGTTCTATGAAAATTACGGGCCGGATGCGGTGCTGAGCGGAGCGCGGCCGCGGTTTGTGAAGCTGCGTCCTCCGGCGAGTGATGGCGGCGAGTGGACATTTGACGAGAAAGAATTGCGCGCTGCATTCGATAAGCACACCAAGGCCGTCATACTTAATACTCCCAACAATCCTACCGGCAAAGTTTTCACGCGAGCAGAACTGGAATTGATTCGCGATTTGTGCGTCGAGTTTGACGTGCTCGCGATCACGGATGAAATCTACGAACACATTCTGTATGACGGTACCAAGCACACCTCGATGGCGTCGCTCGAGGGCATGGGAGAGCGGACGGTGACGATCAACGGAATGTCGAAGACTTACAGCGTGACGGGATGGCGTGTGGGATGGGCCGTGGGGCCGGAGAAGATCACGAATGCGATCCGGAAGGTGCATGATTTTCTAACGGTGGGAGCGCCGGCGCCGCTACAGGAGGCGGGCGTGGCTGCGTTGAGTTTGCCGCCGGAGTACTACGCGAAGCTGGCGGAAGGATACTGCCGGCGGCGGGATCATTTGGTTCCGGCACTGGAGGCGGCGGGATTCAAGTGTTTTCTTCCACGCGGGGCCTATTACGTGATGACTGATATTTCAGGGTTTGGATTTGAAGACGACGTTTCGTTTTCGAAGTATCTGGTAAAAGACATTGGAGTTGCGGCGGTGCCGGGGTCGAGTTTTTATCACGATCCACGGGACGGTGCGAGGCAGGTGCGGTTTGCGTTCTGCAAGAAGTTGGAGACGCTGGACGCGGCGGCGGAGAAGTTGGGGAAGGTGCGAGGGCGGAGGTAGACGCAGGTTCCTCGCTGCGCTCGGAGGACAGCCGGGGCGGCTGTCCCCACATAGTTTCTCTCTGGCTACTTCGTGATCACGCCGCAGGCGATGCGGTCGCCGGAACTGCCGGAGGGATCGGTCTTATAGTCATCGGCCTTGGTGTGGATGACGATTGCGGTGCCGCCGTTGCCGAACAGCGAATGGGCGCCTTCGCCGAGCGTCACTTCTTTGTCTTCGAGTTTCACGTCGGCCTTGCCTTGAGCATCGACGGTGAAGTTCTTCATGTCCCCGGCGTGGTGGCCTTCGGGATTCTCGAATCCGTGCTTCTTGGCTTCCGGATTGAAATGTCCACCGGCGGACTTGAAGTCGGGCGCATCGCACTTGGGCGTCTGATGAAAGTGGATGGCGTGTTCGCCAGGCGGAAGATCGTGAAGGTGCAGTTGAAGACCGGTCCCGGTTTCCTGCTCCCACAAGGCAATGGTGCCGACAGCCTTACCCTGGGCGTCCTTAAGTTCCACTTTGGTTTTGGCCGCGCTGGGGAGAGCAGTGACGATCAGAACAACGGAGAGGGCAACGAGGGGGAAGCCTGTTTGTTTCATTCGGGAATTATAGCCAATTTTGCGGCATGCCTGCACCAATGTGCCATGCGTGATCCACAGGGGGGTGGAGTATACTGCGGGAAAGTTTGAAATCTTTTCTGGGAAAAGTGCAATCATGGCTGTGAACACGGTGGAGCAGGTGACGGATCAGGTTCCGGCGGACGATTTTGAGGCGCTGGAACAGAAGATTTACCGCACTATCGAGATGTACAAGGCGGCGCGGCAGGGGCAGGCGGCGGCCGAGCGCGAGGCGCAGCGGGTGCGCCAACAACTGGAGGAGCGCGACGAACAGTTAGTCGCGTTGCGGCGCGAGGCGGTGCAGTTGAAAAAAGAGCGGGAAGAGATTCGCGGGCGGGTGGAGAAGATGCTGGAGCAGATTGAGTCGATCGCGGAGGAGCGGGCGAGTTAGGGTTGCAGGTTTCGGCTTCGCCAGGTGCCAGAGGTCCGAATGGATGATGAGGTTGGAGCGGATGGACGCTGAAAGCAGATTCCTCGCTCCGCTCGGAATGACAAAGATTTTTTCGGAATGAGAAAGATTTTTTGGAATGAGGAAAGGTTATTTTTGACGAAGGTTAACGGTTATGGCGACGGCGACTAAGGATTCGACAGCGAGGGACACGCAGAGTGGCAGCGTGCGGGTGGAGATTTTTGATCAGGCGTACAACCTGCGGGGGTCGGATCCGGAATATATTTTGAAGCTGGCGGAGTACGTCGACTCAAAAATGCGAGCCGTGGCCGAGGCGACGAATACGATCGATACGGCACGGCTGGCGGTGCTGGCGGCCTTAAACATCGCGGACGAGTATCATTTATTGAAGCGGAAACAGGACAGCGGGGCAACCGATTACCAGAAGCGGGCGCATCTATTAGCAGATGCGCTGGATGAAGTGTTGGGCGAGAAGCGCAAGGCGGGATAACCCCTTCGGCTTCGCTCAGGGCAGGCTGGGACGGTCCGTGCATCTTCTTCCGTTGTTGGCGCTTCTGACGTGCAGCGCGGCATGGTGCTTATCCCAAGAAACAACCTTCCATAGTCAATCGAATGTGGTGGTAATTCCCACGCTAGTCAAAAGCGCGAAGGGCGAAGTTGTGTATGGACTTGGGGCGAAGGATTTCGTGATCGAGGATGATGGCGTGGAGCAGGCAGTGCGGCTGGATGAGGCGACCGAGGGGTTAGCCGTGTCGGTGGTGGTGGCGATCCAGCGGGGGCGGCGGGCGAACTATGAGTTTCCGCGGATTCGTGGTTTGAGTGCCATGCTCGACCCGATCATTGAAGCGGGGCTGGGAAGAGTAGCGATTGTGGAGTTCGATAGCCAGGTGCAGTTGGTCCAGGACTTCGGCGGGAATTCGGAGCGGATTGCGCAGAACCTCAAGGGATTGCAGGCGGGGGATGATGGAGCCGCGATCCTGGATGCAGTGGATTATTCGGTGAAACTGCTGGAGAAGGCTCCGAAGGAAAGGCCGCGGGTGCTGCTGCTGATCAGCGAGACGCGCGACCACGGCAGTCAGGCGAAGGTGGACGACGTGGTAGCGGAGATTGGGCAGAGCAACACGGCTGTGTATGCGCTGGCATTTTCGCCGTCGCGGTCCAATGTGGTGGATACGATGCAGGGAAACAATATTGCCGAGATGCATCCAACCGTGGATTTTATGGCGCTGGCTTACATGGCAGCGCAGGCGATGAGGAAGAATACTCCGGCGACTGTGGCTGCTATGACTGGCGGCGAGTATGAGTTGTTTGCCACGGGGAAAAGCTTTGAGGCCCGGATGATCGACTTCACCAATCATTTGCACAGCCGCTATCTGTTGAGCATTGAACCGAAGAATCCGCATGCGGGTTTGCATCAGATTCGGGTGCGGGTGCGCGATGCGAGGGATAGGGTGGTGCTGGCGAGGAGCAGTTACTGGGCGGTGGGGACGAAATAAGTCTGGCGGCGGGAGAATTACAAGGACCGAATCCGGAGCGGGATTACTTTGGATGCAAGTGCCCTGCCAACTATTTACGGTTTCCCTCTTGCTAATTCGTGGGGAGTTCTCCTAGCATCCAGAGTGAAAGCCGGCCTGCGGGGTTGGTGATGGCGGTAACCGATTTTTGAACCAATGCTGAATGAACGGGGACTCGACTCGAACTAGGATCCGGTGTGCGACGCTCCGTCATGCGGAGATGC
>DATMOP010000011.1:0-138312 GCA_035568115.1 Candidatus Acidiferrum sp. | reverse complement strand
GAGGTGAAGCGGGGTGAATGGAAGGCGTTTGAGAACGCGGCTTTCACCATCCGCCCCATGGGCTCGGTGGCTTACAAGCTCGCACTGGTCTCGGCGGGGCTGGCCGACATTACTTTCACACTAACTCCCAAGAACGAATGGGACGTGGTGGCCGGAGCGGCCCTGGTACAGAGCGCAGGCGGGTTTGTCAGCACCTTGGAGAAAACCCCCCTGACGGCGAATCGGCGGGACCCGCTCCTGTCAGGTCTGCTGGCGAGCGGACCTTTCCTCAAAGATGATTTGCTCGCTCTTGTAGAACCACACATCCACGTGGCTGAACAAGCCGACGCAAGCAGTTACTAGACGTAAGTTTTCACAAATGGGGATTGCTCCGTTCGCCGAAATGGCCGCAGCGTAAAATGTGGGTGAGCTTGGGGCGGATTTCGGCATGAACTTTAGAGCACAGGAACAAGGGGGACTGTTTTGATCACGGGGAGCCCTCTTTCAGTTACCCAAGAACGACTCTGGGTGCTGGAGCGCCTGCATCTTTGCAATCCGGCTCACAATGTCTCATACGGTTTGCGCTTGACAGGGCCGCTCGACATTGAGAACTTCCAGCGTGCGTGGAGCGAAGTAGTTCAACAATACGGGATTCTTAGAACCGAGTTCCAGGCCACTCACGGCGTGCCCCGGGCAGTCGCGGTTATGTCCCGTTCCCCGCAATTAAGCGCTCGCGACTTGGAAGGCGTTTCCCGCCGGGAACGCGAGCTGAGTCTATCGCAGTCGGCGTGCGTTGAGGCGCGACGGCCGTTTGATCTCTCCAGCGCCCCCCTGCTGCGAGCTTCTCTCTGGCGCTTGACGCCGTCGGAAAACGTGCTTCTCGTGGTTGCTCACCGTATTGTGTGCGATGAAGCATCGCTTAAAGTTCTTCTACGCGAAGTAGCGTTGCGCTACGAGGTTTGTGAAAACGGCAAGCCCTGGGCGGCGGCTGAGCCACTGGTACAGTACAGCGACTTTGTTTCTCGCCAGGGCAGAGTTTCAGAGGACCAGGTCTCGTACTGGAAGCAACAGCTCGCTGGCGTTCCTGCCAGCCTCGACCTGCCCATCGACTGTGTTCGCCCCGCGGAGCAGGCTTTCTCGGGTGCATCCCACGCTTTCTCAATTGGAAAATCCGTCCTGGAGCAACTCCGGAATCTCGGGAATAATCATGGAACTACACTCTTCGTAACGTTGCTCGCAGCTTTCAAAGTTCTTCTGTCCCGGTACAGCAGGCAGGACGATGTGGTCGTGGGCACTCGAGTCTCAGGCCGGAGGGCCCCTGAATTCGAGAGAGTAATAGGTCCCTTGGAAAACATGCTTGCGCTTCGGACAGACTTATCTGGTAATCCCAGCTTCGCCGATTTGGTGAACCGAGTTCGTGAAGGGGCCGAAGCGGCGTTCTGCCATCAGGATATTCCGTTCGAGGTCTTGCTGGAACAGTTGCCGCTGGACCGGGATCTAAGCCGCAATCCGCTGTTCCAGGTTACTTTCCAGCTTGGACAAGGGCACGTTAGTAGTTGCTGGTCACCAGGAGTTAAAGCCGTCCCGTTTGAGATCGAGAGCGGAACTGAAAGATTCGACCTTTCTCTTGATCTGGCGGAGCTATCTGATTCAATAGAGGGAAAACTCAGTTACAACACCGATCTTTTTGAAACAACCACAATCGTCAGGATGACTGAGCATTTTTGCGCACTGGTGGCAGGCGTGGCGGATGAACCATCGCGACGAGTCTTCGACATCCCGCTACTAGACGAATCGGAACGAAGCAAGATTCTGGTCGAGTTCAACGCAACCGCCAGGGACTATCGACGCGACCTGTGCATGCACGATTTTTTCGAAGAGCAGGCGGAACGCACGCCGGACCTGATAGCCCTGATTTGCCAGCACGAGCGTCTAACGTACAGCGAACTGAACGCCCGGGCGAACCAACTGGCTCACTACTTGCGGACGCAAGGAGTTGGACCGGAAGTCCTGGTTGGAATTTGTTTCGAGCGGTCTCCTGAAATGCTGGTCGCGGTTCTGGGAGTCCTAAAGGCCGGCGGAGCTTATGTGCCGCTGGATCCCACATACCCACGAAACCGGCTTGCGGCCATACTTGAAGATGCAAGGGCGCCCATCCTGCTTACAATGCAGAGCCTGGCTAGCGTGCTCCCCAACCATGCGGCGCGTGTAGTTTGCCTGGATGCGGACGGGGGCGATATTTCTGGCCAGCCTATGAAGAATCCGGGGCGCAATGTTACCGCAAGCAATCTCGGGTACGTCCTGTTTACGTCGGGCTCCACCGGCCGCCCGAAGGGAGTCGCACTCGAACACAGTAGCGCCGCAACGTTTATCCAATGGGCACGGGAAGTGTTTTTGCCCGATGAAGTCGCCGGAACTCTCTTCTCAACATCGATCTGCTTCGACCTATCCATCTTTGAGATATTCGTGCCCCTCAGTATGGGAGGAACGGTCATCATCGCGGAAAATGCATTGGCCCTGCCCAGATTGACAGCGGCCCGTGAAGTGACGCTGATCAATACCGTTCCCTCCGCGATTGCCGAGTTGGTTCGACTGGGAGGCGTCCCCCCATCGGTGAAAGTGGTCAACCTGGCGGGCGAAGCCCTGACTACCAGCCTGGCCCAGCGAATCTACGACAAAACCAATGTCAGGAAGGTTTACAACCTCTATGGGCCCACGGAAGACACGACCTACTCGACGTACACTCTTGTGCCGCGTGGAGCCGAGGTGACCATCGGCCGTCCTCTTCCCAACACTCAAGCCTACATCCTCGATGAAACCCATCAGCCTCTTCCGATTGGCGTCCCCGGCGAGTTGTACTTGGCCGGCGAGGGCCTGGCAAGGGGTTACTTCGGGCGGGAGGATCTCACAAGGGAACGCTTCGTTCCCAATCCTTTCGCGAAGCAATCAGCGGCACGCATGTACCGCACTGGCGACCTCGCCCGTTTTCTAGCAGATGGCGAAATTCAATACCTTGGAAGGATCGACAATCAGGTCAAACTGCGAGGCTTTCGCATCGAACTTGGGGAGATTGAGGCAGTGCTGGCGAAACATCCCTCAGTGCAATCCGTGGTAGTTATTGTCCGGGAAGATACTCCTGGCGATAAGGCCCTCGTAGCCTACGTCGTGCCGTCAGGGAGCTCGATCTCCAGCGCTGAACTGAAGGATCTAGTCAGACAACGGTTGCCGGAATATATGGTGCCGAGCGTCTTTATCGAGATGAGCGCCCTTCCACTGAGTCCCAATGGAAAAATGAACCGCCGTCTGCTTCCCGCCCCGGACTGGTCTACCGCGGAAGGCAGGGACGTAGTGAAACCCAGGAATGAACTGGAGGCCACTCTCGTACAAATTTGGCAGAGTGTGCTTCGCGTTCCGAGTATAGGTGTTCGGGATAATTTTTTTGATCTCGGTGGTCATTCCCTGATGGCAGCTCGCTTGCTATCGGAGGTGGAAAAAATAACCGGCAAAGAGCTTCCACTTTCCGCTCTATTTCGCGGCGCCACTGTAGAGTCGCTGGCTCGACTTATTACCCAACTCCAGGACCTAAGCGATCCGGTGGTGATGCAAATTCAGCGTGGAGATAACAGGCGCCTGCCCTTCTTTGCCATCGTCCCGCCGGGAGAAGAATCGTTAGGATATGCAATCCTGGCGCGGCACATGGGCGCGGAACAGACAGTCTACAAGATCCAGGGGAGCGCCCCGATTGTGGGAGGCAAGCGCCCTTATTCCCAGGATGAGATGCAGGCATTGACGGACGAGTATATTGCCGCGATGCGATCGGTCCAGCCGCGCGGACCGTATTGCCTGGGCGGGCTGTGTGACGGAACTCACATCGCGGAACAGATTGTGTTGGGTCTTGAAGCGCAGGGGGACAAAGTAGGATTATTCGCCATCTTCGACACCTGGGTTTTGCAGCACAGTCAGAGTCGTTGGTTATGGAAGATACACTATTTTAGCCAGCGTCTGCGAGAGCTGGAGCGGCTAAGCCTCGCCGCGCGCTTTGCTTCTTTTCGACGCGTTGCGAGAAACAAGGTGGATCATCTGGTCGGGAGGAGTTCCGCGCGCACTGATTGGCGACAGGCCTACTGGCCCGAGGGATTCACTCCCCCGCGCTTCCGAGCTCCGGTGATGCTGTTTAAGCGTCCGCGGCAGCCGTTTTACTACATCAAGGATCCGCAGATGGGATGGGGCTTGAGAAGTGAGGGTGGTGTTGAGATTTACGAGGTTGATTTCCATCATCAGGAGATTCTTCGCGAACCGCATGTTCGCGAATTTGGAGAGAAGCTGGGGCAGGCGATGCAGGGAATCAGCCAGCCTGGCCCTAAGCCAGGGTCACAGGCGGACGACCAGCAAGGTTCTCCGGTAACCGTCTCTGTTCAGCACACGCAGCGGGGCTCATGAGGGTCGACAAACGCCAAATCCTAAGAAACGTTGGATCGAGTTGGTTCGCCTTGGGCATGAACGTTGTCACGGGAATCTTTCTCTCCCCCTACATCCTGCATCGTCTGGGTGACAACGCCTTTGGTCTCTGGATCTTGATCCTTTCTGTCACCGGATATTACGGGCTGTTCGACCTGGGGATTCGATCTTCCATCGTCCGCTACATCGCAAAATATTCCGCAACGGACGAACTAGACGAACTGAACCGACTAGTGAACACGGCCATGTTCAGCTATACCGGCATTGGGGTTGTGACCATGACCATCACCCTGATTGCCGCATACTTCGTGAACCGGATTTTTCATATTCCTCCGGAATTCGTTTCTACCGCGCGCTGGTTGCTCTTGATGGCGGGAACCTCTGTATCCGTGGGTTTTCCTCTTGGCGTCTTCAGCGGCATCCTGGAGGGGTTGCAGCGCTTCTACCTGCTCAATTTCACCAGCATCAGTTCGACACTTGTCCGCACGCTGCTCATCGTCATCGCCCTGCGACACGGCTATGGATTGCTGACAGTGGCGTTGATTACGGTCAGCCTGCCACTGCTCGGCAGCCTGATCAATGCCGCCGCCGTATTTCGTCACTTGCGACTTCGATTCGGACCCCAATATGTGAAGCGGTCGAGCTTGCGCCGGATCGCGAGCTATAGCGGAACTACTTTCTTGATCATCGTGGCCGGCCGCCTGCGTTTTAAGACTGACGCTCTCGTTATTGGCACGTTTGTATCGGCGGCCGCGGTCACTTACTTCACTATCGGCTCTCGTCTGGTGGACTATGCCTCGGAAGTAGTGGGCAGCCTGGCCCAGATCTTCGTGCCCATGTCCAGCCAGTCCCAGGCCAAAGGCGATCTGGACGCGCTGCGAAAAATCTTCGTTGCCGGCAACCGTGCATGCGCCTTCATTGTTTTTCCGATCACGGTCATCCTCACGATCTTGGGCAAGTCCGTCATCGAGTCCTGGGTTGGTCCGAAATACATTGCCACCAGCTATCCAGTGCTGCTTATCTTGCTTTACCCGAGCACGTTGATGCTGGCACAGTCTGCGTCCGGGCGAACCCTCTGGGGCATGGCAAAGCATCGGACGTGGGCCTGGGTGGTGCTGGCGGAAGGCATCTCGAACCTGATCTTGAGCATGATTTTAGTGCGGCCCTACGGCATCATCGGGGATGCGATCGGCACCGCGATCCCTCTCACTTGTTCCATGATTTTTTTTCTGCCCCGTCATCTTTGCCGCTTGCTGGGAATCAAACTCACAACTTATCTTTATCGCGCATTTGTGCTGCCTCTCGCGCTCTGCACACCCATGGTAGCGGTTCTTCTGCTTATGCAGCGTTGGTACATCCCGCATCGTTTGGGCCCGCTTCTGATACAACTGGTAATAGCATCCCTGGTATACGGCGCGGGATTGGCCTGGGCATTCTGGACCCATCGCGCCTGGGATGTAGGCCAATTGGGCGGGAACCGAGAGGATGAAATATCGCTCGCCCTGGTGGAGACATATCAGGAAGAAGCATAAGGCGGACGCCGATTCCGGAGGGGGTGAATTGAAGCTGCCAAGTCGAATCAGGACCTATTTGAAAACGGTAGCGTCAACCGCCTTAGGCCGCACTCCCGCAGGGCGGTCCTTGACCGTGTTTTCCGACGACATTTTTCTGGTGGGCTACTTCCGGTCTGGCAGCACCTGGTCTCGCTTCCTGTTCGGAAATTTCATACATCAGCATGAAGCTGTCACCTTCACCAACATGGAAAAGCTGGTGCCTTCCATTTACGGTTGGCCGGATCGCACGCTGCGACGCCTTCCCAGGGTGATGAAAAGCCACGAAAATTTCGATCCCCGCTATCCCCGGGTCATCTACATAGTTCGCGATCCACGGGACGTTGCGGTTTCATTTTATTTCTACAACCTTAAAGTACGCGTTATTCCCGATGGTTACTCGATGGATGAATTCGTTACCAGGTTTGTGAATGCGAATGTTGTTCCCTATGCCGACCGGGTCGGATGCTGGCAGGACCACGTCCTCAGCTGGCTGCGCCTGAGGGAGGGCAAACCCGGATTCGCGCTAGTACGCTACGAAGACCTTCTGGCCGACCCCGTCAAGGAACTCACTAAGTTCGCTCCAATGCTGGGGATTAGTCCGACTCCGCAGCGTATCGAGCGCGCGGTGCGGTTGAGTTCTGCCCACCACATGCAGTCTCTGGAGGAGAAACAGGCGAAACAATGGACGACCACGAAGGATACACGCCAAGATATTCCTTTTGTACGCGAGGCTAAGTCCGGGGGCTGGCGGAACAAACTTTCGCCGGCCGCGGTGCGGACCATTGAGCAGGCTTGGGGATCAACCATGAAAGAACTGGGCTACGGATTGGTCCAGGATGCTGATGCGGACCGCGAACTCGTGAATCGGTGACAACCAATGCCGCCGCCACGGCAGCACTACTAAACGCGTGGTGCGTTCACACAAGCGGTGCGTTCGCCACACGGGTCCACGTCGAATAGGATGGCATAGCTCAATCAGATCCATGCCAGGTCCGGCAACTCAACATAAGTGGTCGCGCCTGGTAGGCGATTGGTCGCCTAGCCGGGGGGACCTCCAGCCTGGCCCCAATCCTGCGGCATAGCCGATCATGGAGCGTATTGCCTTTCGCGTTAGAGATAGGTCTCATTATGAGCGCTGACACCCTGGAGATCCGAACCTACCGCACGTTGGAGGAGCTTCAGACAATCACGGCTGCCTGGGAGGAGTTGCTGGCGAACTATCCGCTGGCCACGACATTCTCTACGCCGGAGTGGCTGATTTCCTGGTGGAGGAATTTTGGGAGAGATCAGGAGTTGCTGGTGGCCGGCTTCTTCTCGGATTCGCGCCTCGTCGCGTTAGCGGCCTTCTCTCTGACCCCAGTTCGAGTCGCAAACACCATTCCACTTCGGCAGTTGCGCCTGATGGGCGACGGCAGTAAGGACTCAGACAACCTCGACCTGCCGGTCATTCCAGGATTTGAGGAGAGATTCGCGGCGTCGCTTCTGCATTTTCTGGAGAGTGAACGGAGTCATTGGGATTTTGGCGAGCTCAATACCCTCCCTCCGCAGTCGCCGGGGGCCAATGCCTTGCGGCAACTGCTCGAACGGAAAAAGTGGGTCGCAGTTGAGAAGACGAGGCCAGCTTCGGCAATCGCACTGCCAGCTACATGGGAAGAGTATTTGCGCCAGCTTTCGGGCAAAGAGCGTGGAAAAATAGCGTACTACAGCAAGCGTCTGGAAAAGAAATATCAGGCACGCTTCTATAAGTGCGAAACGGAGTCTGAATTGCTTCTTTGTTTGGAGGCATTATATGACCTCCACCAGAAGCGCTGGCAGAGTGCAGGGGAGCCAGGAAGCTTCGCGTCCGCAGCGCGTCGCCAGTTCTACGCCGACATTGGGCGCCTGTTCTTGGCTCAAGGCCTCCTGGAATTCTGGCTCCTTGAGGTGAATGGACAGACTGCGGCGGCGCAGTTTGGATTTCGCTTTGGCAACACGGTTTCACAGTTGCAGGAAGGTTTTGACCGCGAGTATTCAAACGACAGCGTGGGTTACCTGCTGCGCGCACACGTCATCCAGGAACTGATCGCCCAGGGCGTGCGGACTTATGATTTTCTCGGAGGAGAACCAGGATACAAAGCAAAATGGGGCGCTCAGGCAGGACATTACCTGGATCTGAGCTTTGCCAGACCATCCAGCTCCGGCGCAGCCTATCTGCGTGGGCGACACTTCGCGGGACAAAGCAAGTCATGGCTGCGACGCCATCTTCCAGCGCAGGTCTGGGAAATTCTTCACAAGATAAATGTGGGCATCCGGCACACGGGAAAACAAACAAAAATGGCGACAAGCAACACGGCGGAAGGGGAGACGGCGCCAGGTCCACAGTAGCCCTGTTCCTGGCAGGCATAGCTAACCGCGTGCCTCCTGAACCGGTGAATCCTTGCTCAGTTTATAACCGAGAGTCTCCATTGCTGCACCCCACGCGTCCTCGATTTCGGCAACGGCCGCGGGGCTCAGCGACGATTGCCAGCCGCCCGAAGCCGCGGCTCGGACGAAAGGCTTGTCGGAACGGGTCTGGCTGGTTTGCGTCCAAAGCTGGTGCTGCTCCTTCTCCAGGCGTCGCATCCGATCCGCCGAGCTGAGTTCCACTGCCCGGGATAATCTTTCCGGAGCGACATCGAGCTTCAACAACGAAGCTACCTTGGCCAGTTCACGCTCAGGAGCCTCCACCATGTCTTCATAGCGCAGCAGCAGGAATCCGCTGCGGTCCTGCCGCATCGCGACCCAGCTCATTACATTGTCAGCCCACGACCCCCATCGGTTATACATGGGGTGAACGTCGACCGTGACGTAGAGCGAAACAAACTTGTCCATGGAAAAGCCATCCGGTATATGCCGGTTCTTTACGGAGTAGTGATAAAACGACACGGCCACATCCCTGGGGTCGCGGACAACATAGATGATGGTTTTGTAGGAAGGATCAAAAGCTTCGTGGCTGGTGAGAAGGCGGGGATGAGCAACGCGTCGAAGTGCGCGATCGGTACAGAGATAAATCGAGGGAAGGCGCGATTCAATATTGGCGAAAGTGATCGGCTCAGACGAAAGGAGGTTGCCGATGAGAAATCGTGTCCAAGTGCTGCCAGAGCGGGGATAGGACACGAGGAATCGGTCGTCGGGGAAGATAGTGACACCCCTTCCCGCATTAACCTTGCCGAGCAGTACCTGAGTTGAATATGTGAGATGTTTAAAGATTTTGGACATTAATTAATCGTGTCTTCAGGAACCCTCAATTTTGGCGGCATGTCGAAACAGGTAGGAGAGTACCATGCCGATTTCGGCAGGAACAAACCAGCAACGAAATGATCCTACGATACGAACCGAGAAAATTCAACGCTCGCTCCGATAGTAAAATTTCAGCGCCGGACCAACTTCTTGATGGCAGGTCTCAGACGGAATCTGAGCGCATGTACTAAACTTCCTAGAAACCCCCGGCGGAAAATAAAGTACGTAAATTTGGCTCGGCTCTGGGACGCCCATTTCATTTTCCAGTCGTCGTCGACTCCCGTGATGTCATATTCAGAAATGCCCCGGGACGAGCACTCCTGCAGGATTTCACTCACGATAAGATGGCCGGGGGCATATTGCGGGAATTTCTCGTTGTACGCAATTTTCGGAGAAAAGTAGCGGCCCTTATGCGACAAACCGAAATGTGACGCCAGCAGTTCTCCGTTGAGTTCCAGAGAATACATGCATAAATATCCAAAGCGTTCCGCCGTTTGGGAGATCTCGTCGTAGAACTGGCGAGTCTCCGGACTGCACGCGATCGCGCTTCCTTCCGTACCCTTCCAGCCGGCGGATTCCAGTTGGTAGAAATGCTCAAGAACGGAACGGTCCGCCTTGTCGACCCGATGAAACTTCAGTCCGCCCTGGCTGTCAAGTTCGCGGCGTATTTGCCGCAACTTGCCTCTCAATCGCGCGTTGACTGGAAGCTTCCTGAGGTCGCTGGGATCTGCCGGCACTGGGACATATGGATTACGCCGCTGCGGCACTTGCGCAGCATGAACTGCGGCGTTTGCCGCTGCCAGCGCCAGGGCGGAAATCGTACCTCCTTCGGGCGCGTCACGAAGCTCCAGCAGGTCCCAGTCTCGTAGACTTTGTAGATAATTCCAGGCTGCGCCCACCGCGGCATCTCCATAAGGCCCCAAACGACGCACCGCATCAAAGCGGCAGGAATGGCTATTCACGGGCCCTCGAAGCACACGCAGGGGAACACCACTAAATACCGACCACTCCTGCAGCAGTGGAAGCACGAACATTAACCTTCCTTCGAAGCTGGCAGTGAGCAGCACCACCCTGGCTTTTGGGGTGAAGGCCCTGATGTGCGCCGCGATCCATTCCGGGCGGTAGAAAGGTTGATCGTCAACCGCTTCATCGCATAAATTGCGCCAGGCGTCCGCCCAACGCTCCACGACTTCGACACCACCGCGATGGGCCTCCGCTACCATGGAGCTAGCGTTCGCGGGCGCCTCCGCGCGGCTCTCTGTAGTGGTCATCAATGCCGGCCTCGGCTGGCAAACGCACGTTCCAAATTCCACCTCAACCCATCCGCTGTTTTCGTGGGTGGGACGCGCTTCCAACATTGTGGGTCGTCTCCCTCGCGCACCATTCCGTGATCCGTGGTCACCGCCGTCTCGTAGCCGGTTTTCCGGCTTTCCTCGGCGGTCTTCTCCGTCCAATTAGGAGGCAGCGCAGGACAGGGATATGAGAAGTGCTGGACGGTTAACTTTAGCTGGTGTTCGAGATGCCGTTTCGATTCGGCCAATTCGACGTGCGCTTCCGGCTCACTTATGTGAGCCAGATTAGGATGCGTCATGGTATGCGAACCTACGATGTGTCCCTGCCGCACCAGTCCTGTTACCTGTTCATAGTTCATCATGAGAGCGCCCGCTTCTCTGGGCACTGTGGCCCCCAGCTCTTGTTCGAGACGCGCAACATATTCCTCCTGGGCCTTGCCCGTCAGCTTGCAGCACTCGTCGCAAGCGTGGAGGTAAGCGCTCTCGCGCTGGGCGCTGTCGAGAAGAGGCCAGGCTTTGCCGGCAGCTTCGTTCCAACTCTCCTTGTTTGTGGTCCGGAATGCAAAACGTAAACGTGCCGGCCAGGGCAGCTTCGCATTCGCCACGCATTCTACAATCACGTAAAACGTTGCCGGAATTCCGACTTCATTCAGGATAGGCGCGGCGATTTCATAGTTGTCCGCATAGCCATCGTCGAATGTGACCGCCACGGCCCGCTCGGGAAGCTGCCCCGCGCCGCGCGAAAAGTTCTTTACCTGGTCGAGGCTCACCGGATGATACCGGCGTGCCAGCAATTCCATTTGTTCGCGGAACGCGGCTCGGGAATGGATAATTCCGCCGAGCAAGTCATCCTGGCTCGCCGGATTTTCCATTACCGAGTGGTACATGAGAATCGCGGCGCCCGGACCACGAAAGCCTGCCAATAGCCGCAGCAAACCGCTGCCTAGCACTGCTTTCTTTGTCAGATTCTTCATACAGAACAAGTTATGAATGTCGACGGCTTCGGTCTTCAGTCTAACCGAAATGCCGCAGGCTGCCCGTCTAGCACGTGGATAACCGGAGTAACGTTCCCGCCCCGCTTCGGCCATCAAGGGTGCACGATTCGAGCGTGGCAGGTCACACTGCTGCGGCACAACAAAGATTGCAGCATTATGCTTGACGGGCACGCTTAACTGCGCCCGGGAACATACTTCTGGGTCGCCCTCCGTCGCACCGCCAGCAGATCGCCCACACCGGTGACCCAGCTCTCGAACTCGATTTGGGTACGATTCTGGCTGTCGATGAAACGCGGAAGCAACAGGCTGTCACTTCGACGAGTCGCGAGGCCAAAGTCACAGGTAGTCGCCGACACCACGTGCTCCTCTCTCAACCACGGCAGAAACGCTGGCCGGTATACTCCGCTGGGATAACAGAAGTGGATTGGTTCCGTTGCCGCCCACTCACGAATGCGAGAACGGTTATCCTGAATTTCTTTGCGGAATAGTGTCTCGTCCTCGGGCGTACGGTGGCGATGCGTGTGCAGTTGAACGTCAACGCCGTTACGGGCAATTTCCCGCACTTCGCGCGCGTTCATCACCTGCAGAATCCTCTTGGCTTTTAGTTCGTCGTAGTCAATCTTCAGAATGCGGGCCAATTGCGCCGCTATTTCATCCTTTTGCAATCCCGTCCGGTCGCCGCGCTCGGAAAATGGAATCAGATCGAGCATGACGGCGCGGCGGCCTGCCTCTGTCCGCAAGTCCAACCGGCTATGCACTCCAATTTCCGCACCATCCGCGATCACTTCGCCCCGCCGTTTCCACAGCATGTACGGACAAATCAGGTTGAACACTGGCTGCTGCAGGCAAGCGTAGTAGGTGGTTTGGTAGACCGTGACGGGGAAACCATAAGCCTGCAAAAGAGGGTAGGCTTGCCGGAAGAAGTCGTAGGTACCGTCGTCAAAGGTGAGCGCGACGCTACGCGGAGGCAAGGTCCCCGCACGCAGCCGTTGCAAGCCTTCGCCCAGAGGCAGCACCGAATAACCTCCCCTTTTTAGGGATTCCAGGCGCTGCTCGAGTTTCTTCGGGTGAATGTAAAGGCTGGGCCGCCAAAGATGCTCGTCTTCAAGCGACGTACCGTGGTAGCAGAGAATCGACAAGCGCCGTTGCCGCCAATCGCTGTTCGCCACCAAACGAAAAATACCGCTGCTGCGAAGCGCGGCGAGAGTTGCGAGTTTGACTTGTCTGAGCATTCAAGAAATTGGGAGGATGCTTGCCAGCGTCATTGCTCGTTCATCAATATGCCGCCACACGGCCCTGGACCACATCTGCCATCACCTCACCCTCCACACACACCCGGAACCACAGCTCCAGATTGAGCAAGCGCCAGATGCGATTGCCGTGATCGCGATGGCCGGCCGTATGCTCCGCAAACAATCGCGTAAGGGCTGCCGCGCGGAACAGACCGCGTTCCAGCGTCCGTGATTCCGTCAGAAGGCTTCGCAGGCTTTCCAGGGAGGATCCCGAAAGCCAATAGGCCCAGGGCGTGGGAAATCCCATTTTTTGCCGGTGCACAATGGCGTGGGGCAACAGATCCTCCACCGCCGCCTTCAGAATGCACTTTCCCGCCATCCCCTTTGTCGCGTATTTCGCGGGTATGCTCGCCGTGAACTCGACCAGCCTGTGGTCGAGAAAGGGCACGCGGCTCTCGACTGAAGCGGCCATGCTCATCTGGTCCTGTTTCATCAACAACTCGACCAGATAGGTCTTGATATCGGTGTAGAGCAGCCGAGACAGCAGGTCGCCTGAAGACTGATTCCAGTACTTCATCGAACCGGCATATGCATCGCCGGCCGTTTGCTTTGCTTCTGGAGTCAGCAACTCCTCCTGGTCCGCCGCGGAAAACGCGGAATAGAAATTATCAAAATAGAACGAAGGCCAGGACGCGCCGTCGCGCACCAGGAAAGTATGTTCCAGTTTTCTCTTCGAAGCCGCGGAGACGGGAAAGGCATCAATTCCTTCTCGCAGCAAACGGCGCACGGCTGCCGGCGTCAGTCTACGGTAAACCCTGTCCATGCGCGAGTTCAGCACGGTCCACGGATAGCGCGTGTAACCACCCAGCGTCTCGTCGCTGCCTTCGCCGGTCAGCACGACAGTCACACGTTCTCGTGCCAGCCGGGCAACAAAATAAAGCGCCACACTCGATGGCCACACAATAGGTTCATCCTCATGCCAGATCATTCGAGGCAGGATCTGGAAAAATTCATCGCGGTTGAGATGAACCTCGTGATGCCTCGACTTCAAATGCTCGGCGATCGTCCGGGCAAAGGGGAGTTCGCTGTAGGCCTCTTCACCATAGCCCACGGAGAACGTTTCGATCGGCTCCTTGCGGATTTTGGTGGTAAGCGCAGCGACCGCGCTCGAATCCAGGCCGCCACTCAAGAACACGCCGAGCGGAACATCGCTCATCAAATGGCTGGAAACGCACTCCTCTAATTGTTCGCGGTAACTGCCGACGTAGTGTTCACGCGATCGGCTCCCATCATCCGCCTTGACGTTCAGGTCCCAATACAACGAATTCTCAAATTGGCCACCCTCGTCGATCGTAAGGGTGTGGCCGGGCATTAATTTCCGGATCCCGGCATACATGCTTTCTTCGCCCGCAATGTAGCCGAAGGCCAGATATTCCGCCAGCGTACCGCGATTGAACTCACGCTTTACACCCGGATAGGCGAGGATAGTTTTTATCTCTGAGCCGAACAGCAATGTATCTCCATCATAGCGATAGTAGAGTGGCTTAATCCCCAGGCGATCGCGCGCCAGAAACAAGCGTCTCTTAGAGCGGTCCCAGATCGCGAAGGCAAACATTCCGCGCAAGTGTTCGACGCAGTCCCTGCCATACTCCTCGTACAAATGGACTATGGTTTCGGTGTCGCTTCGGGTGCGATAGCGGTGCCCACGGGACTCGAGATCCTTCCGCAAATCCTGGTGGTTATAGATTTCGCCATTGAAGACGATCCAAACCTTTCCGTCTTCATTGCTGAGTGGCTGGTGACCGGTCTGGATGTCGATGATGCTGAGGCGGCGCATGGCCAGCCCGACATTTTCCTCGACAAGGAAACCGTCGTCGTCCGGCCCGCGGTGGACGATTTGCCGGTTCATCTCCTCCAGAGTTTCGCGATTCACTCGCTGGGCCCGGTCGGATTGGAAAATGCCACAGATTCCACACATGACTACACGCTCATCCCTTTGGGATCGTTGCCCGGCACAATCAAGTTTCCGTCTGCCCACGCTCGATCGAGCGCCTGCTGCAACTTAACGTGCTCTGGATCGGACGAGAGGACCTCTGTTTTCATGGCAGAACTCGACACTTCAGCATAGCTCACTCGCTTTCCACAGGTGAGCACCGAGTGGCCGTCCGCATTCGCGTAGGAACCGTTGCACAGAACCAGGGTGTACGTTTCTCTTTCACGATCAAAAGAAAGATAGAGAAAATCTGCATCGCTGGCCCACGCCCCCGAAATCCACTGGCCCGGATCATGGTGGGCAAAGAAAAAGTAATGCTCGTGACGCGGGTTGGAATAGCGATAGCCGCAAACCGGTCCACCCTTAAACTCACCGATTCTTAGCAGGCGCCCGCGATCTGCCTGAGTGTTCTCGTCCGCGATCAGCAGGGTGGCAAAATCAGCTGGGAGTTCGACCAAGGCGCTGAAGTTGACCACGGTCGCGTGCTCGCGGCTCCCGTAAACTGGCGACCAGTAATCCCGGCGCACACTCTGCAACCAGCCCTGGCCCTCGGCGGTCAACAAGGCCAGACTCTCGCGCTCGTCGGCAAACAGACATTCCTTCGAGGAAGCGGGCGAAAGCGTGGGGCCAATGTGCCACGCAATATCCAACTGATGCGCTCCGGTGCCCTCGGCCAGATCGCAAGCAATCCAAAACTGTCCCTTTCTGTGAAACACCCATCTGCGATGAATAACAGGAGATGGCAGCCGCGAATATCCGTCGTGACTGCCCTGAAACAAATCAAATTGCTGCCCTCTGATCCATTGCGCGACCTCGACATTCGGAAAGTTCCTCCACGAGAACGGGCCGGCGCCCTCGGCCTGATCGCGTCCATCCACCTGCATGGTGTTATGAGCGGCAGTGCCACGGAGGCGAACGCGATCACCGCTGGGGCCAACATATTCGAATGTCCCAGGATCGATTAGAAGATGCCGTCCGTTTCGGACCAGGCAGACGCTCAATGCGTCCGCGTGCCCATGCCCTCCGCTACCCGAACCAAGCGGTCCGGCATCTATCAGCAACTGCTGCCTCGACTTTTCGTCGGCCATCAGGTAGAGGCCGCTGCCGAGTAAGACGGTCGAACTTGTGGACGGCTGCGCACCCGGCAGCGCATCAAACTGCGCCAACCCCTGCCTACCCAGCAGCCACAGTGTTTCCTCTCGCGAATCGCCCGCGGCAAGCTTAAAATCTCCGCGCTGGTAGAGAACCGCACCCGTGGCCAGAGGATCAAGCATGTGCTCAGCCCGGTTGCGACGTGGATCAAATAACCTTCCTCCGTCGTCATCGCCGATCATCGGCGGCGTCCCAGATCGGCCCAACAAGAACAGGGCACTCAGCATGCGTTGTAGAATTTTGTCGAACTCAGGAGAAATCGGGACTGCGTTGAGCGCGGCCAGAATCCTAGCGTGCAAGAAAATATCCAGAGCGTAAACGTGGTAGTAAGTAGATTGCTCAAAGTAGAAACCGTCTTGCCGTACCTGCTTCCCTGCCTCGCGTTCCAAAATGTCCCAGCCCTGTCGCCGCCACCTCCCGGCCCCGCGCAGGCTCGGGAAAAGTGTTCCAATGAAAAATAAAGCTAGAGCCTCGCCCAGAAGGTGTGTATTCGGAGAAAAATACGTGGACAGGTAGGTTTCGATGTGGCGTCCATTCAGGCGCAAGGCCTGCTTCCACTGTTTACACAGCTCCGTCGTGAAAACCGGGCACTCCCTGAGCAGGAAGAAGGTCCAAATCCATGACAGGCTGCGCAAGGCGACCTCCAGGCTGCTCGCCCAGTTCATTCCTATGGGGTACGGATTCTCCTTCTGCCAGTGCATCCACTGCGTGAGAATCTCGCGCACAAATTTGTCGTCACCCGTGAGCCAATAAGCCTTGGCCAGCGTGACGAAGTGCTGATGGCGGTTCAGCTCCCACGTAATCTTTGAGTCTCCAACTTCTTCGAAGTCGAGATACTTGACTTTGAACCAGGGCTTGCGCGGGCCACGCTTGCCATGCACAACGTCGGAGTGCCAGCCGATCTCGCCGCCATAGTCGAGATTTTCATAGCCAAGGAGGTCGAAACGATGGCGGCAACTCTTTTCCGCCCGCAAGATGATGTCATCAGCCTGCGCGGGAAAAACCTGCTTCAGCACGGCACAGAGTGATGGAACTTCCGCGGATGTGAAGTAGAAACGGCCTTCAGGTCCTGCGAATTGAGCTTCGCCCGAAGAGTCGCGACCGCGGGGATACCGCAGCACGTCAGCGCGAGCCGTTAAGTACTGCCGCAAGCGGTCAAACAGTTCGTGCCGATCCATGGCGGCAAGGCGGCCGAGGCGATTCGCTGAGGACACGTTTGCCATCGCCTAGTGATGTCCTCCGCCTCGTTCCAGAAGTTCGGAGTAGAGCGAATCCACCTCGCGCACCAGCCTCTCGAAACTGAAATTTCGGATGGTGAACTCGTGCCCGCTTTGCGCCATCCGCCGCGCCAGCGCCGGATCCTGCAGGAGTTTCAGCAATGCTGCCGAGAGCGCCGGCGAATCCTCCGGCGGCACCTGCAGTCCGGTCACTCCGTTTTCCACCAGTTCGGCATTTCCACCGACTCGGCTCACGACGGTGGGCAATCCCGCGGCCATGTATTCCAACACCGCATTTGGCAAGCCTTCGGCCCTGGAAGGGAGCACCGCGATATCACAACAGGCGAGAATCTCAGGAATATCAGCGCGCCGGCCCAGGAATAGAAAGTTCCGCTGCAGACCCAACCCAGCGACCTGCTGCTCGAAGCTGTTCCGCCGTTCTCCGTCTCCAACCAAAATGAACCGCGTGGATGGAAACTCGCGAACCACTGCGGGTGCCGACGCAATCAGCCACGGATGCCCTTTCACGTCGGTGTGCATGTTGCCCACCAGCACGATGAGCTTGCCGTCCCCAATTCCTGGAAACAAATGTTCGCGCCCATTTCGGCCAGCCCGGAATTTCTCGATGTCGACTCCGTTGTGGATCACGCGCAACTTTGCCGGCGCGAACCCATCCTCGGCGATCAGCGCGTCTCGAATCGGCGTGGCGTTGGCCACCACTGCACCCGACAAATTCTGGATTCGCCGCAACCAGATCCGGCGCTTGCCCTGGTACCAGTCGAGGTGCGCGAGGTCGCGTCGGCTGGAAACGATCGCCGGCACTCCAGCCAGCCGCGCCGCGGGAATGCCCAGCAGGTTCGACCACAAATCGTGGGTGTGCACGACGTCGAATTTCTCTCGCCTCAAGAGCCAGCTTAGCCGCAGCAACTGGTAAAGCCCTGCCGGCGTATCGACGCCCCCCGTAGGATGGAATTCGCGCAGGACAACTGCTGTCCCTTGCAGGCGTTCCAACAATGGACCTTGAGCGCGCAAGCAGCCCAGCGTCACATCGTACCCAGCGGCCGGCATCCGGCGCGCCAGTTCCACTGCCTGGGATTCGGTTCCCCCCACGTTGAGCGAGTCCACCAGGTAAAAGACCTTGCGCAGGAAACGCGGCCGAGGACTCTGCGCCGCTCTGCCTGCGGCTGGGGCATCGGTCGAAGTTTTATTGCTTGCAGTCACGCCATCCCAGAATAATGCTATTCAACAATTTAGACTTAGTTACCTGCGTGCTGCCATGGACCTCTGTAAATTGTGCCCACGTGTTTAAATACTATCTGTGGTTATCCGCATGAGTCCATCGATTAGCGTCTTCGGGCTTGGCTACGTGGGAACCGTTACTGCGGCCTGCCTCGCGCACAAGGGACACAACGTAATCGGCGTCGACCTCAGCCCGTCAAAAGTCGAGGCCATGCAAGCGGGCCGCAGTCCTGTGGTCGAGCCCCGCGTAGGAGATCTTATCTCCGAGAGCCACACCGCGGACCGCCTGCATGCCACCTCGGACTCCGAATTTGCCGTGTTGAACAGCGACATCTCTTTTCTTTGCGTAGGCACACCGAGTTTGCGAAACGGAAAGCTCGACCTTGGCCACATCGAACCGGTTTGCCGCGAAATCGGAAGTATCCTGAGAAAAAAGAATGGATTTCACCTCGTGGTCCTGCGTAGCACCGTTCTACCCGGTACCGCCGAGACTATCGTCGTACCTGCACTGGAAAAATCCAGCGGCAAGAAACTCGGCCGGGACTTTGGCGTCTGCGTCAATCCGGAGTTCATGCGGGAAGGCACGGCCGTCGCCGATTTCCTGGAGCCTGCCATGACCGTCATTGGTGCGGCCGTCGCCAACCACAGCGGCGTGTTGCGCGAAATCTACAAATGGGCTCCGGGACGGATATTCGAAACTTCCTTCCGGTCCGCCGAAATGGTCAAGTACGTTTGCAACGCATGGCATGCCGTAAAAGTTTCTTTTGCCAACGAAGTAGGGACCCTGGCGAAGGAGCTAAGCGTTGATGCCGAATCCCTGGTCGAGATTTTCACCGCCGACACCCGGCTCAATATTTCTGCCACGTATCTTAAGCCTGGTTTTGCGTTTGGCGGCTCGTGTCTGCCCAAGGACGTGCGTGCGCTCAATTATCGAGCCAAGGAACTGGACCTCAATCTGCCCTTGTTTCAGTCGATCCTTCCGAGCAACGACCAACACCTCGATCGTGCGGTTGAGATGGTGCTCAAAACTGGCAAGAAAAAAGTCGGCATGCTCGGCTTGAGCTTCAAAGCTGCCACCGACGATCTGCGGGAGAGTCCTCAGGTGCAACTCGTGAAACGCCTGCTCGGCGAAGGCCGGCAGATCCGCATCTGGGATGATAATGTCTCGCTGGGGCGACTGATCGGCTCCAACCGGCAGTACATTGAGGAAGTGGTCCCCCACATTGGCTCTCTGCTTTCGACCAGCCTCTCAGACGTTGTTAGGGACGCGGAGGTCGTAATCATCGCTACCCGCGGATTGAATCGCGACGAACTCCGCGACTGTCTGCGCCCGGAACACGTTGTCATCGATCTGGTGAACCTGGAACGAGGTTCGCGGCCCGCGACGTCAGGCGAATATGAAGGAATTTGCTGGTAGCCCTTTCCTGCCATGAAGATTCTATGGGTAAAAGCCGGCGGCCTGGTTCCGCCCGATACTGGCGGGAAAATCCGCAGCTACAACATCCTTCGTGAGCTCGCGCGCGAGCACTCTGTCACTTTCTTTTCCTTCTACGCCGCGCACGACAACGACTTGCACCCGGACTTGAAAAACATGTTTGACCGTGTAGTGTGCCTTCCGCTCCAGCTCCCCGCACCCAAAAGCTTCGCAGAGATGACCAACTACGGCGTTCGCTTACTCTCTTCACTGCCTTACAACGTTACAAAGTATTGCCGTCCGGAGGTGCGTCACAAATTGCACGAGTTGCTCAAGCAGGAAGCCTATGACGTCATCCTCTGTGATTTCGTGATAGCCGCCGGCGTCATCCCGTGGGATTGGCCAACTCCCAAGGTGCTCTTTACTCACAATGTGGAGGCCACCATTTGGCGGCGGCACTATGAGGTTGCCACCAATCCATTCTGGAAGGCGATTTCGTGGCGGGAATGGCGGAAGATGGAAGCCGCCGAACGGCGGTATCTGCGTCTTGCAGACCACGTGCTCACCGTTTCTGAGACGGATCGTGACGCTTTCGCGCCCTTTGTGGAGCCCCGAAGGATAACCATGATTCCCACTGGAGTAGACGTCGATTATTTCCAGCCCACGCCAGGGGAAGAGACCACGGATTCCCTCGTATTCACAGGTTCGATGGACTGGCTTCCGAACGAAGACGCAATTCTTTATTTTGTCGATGCCATCCTTCCCTTGATCAAACAGCAGTACCCTAATGTATCTCTCGAAGTCGTTGGTCGAAGCCCTTCCCGCAAGCTGCAAGCTCTAACCGAGACGGACAACAGCGTTCGCCTCACCGGCTGGGTGGAAGACATAAGGCCGTTCGTGGCGCGGGGTGCGATGTGCATCGTGCCGTTGCGCATCGGCGGCGGCACTCGCCTCAAGATCTTCGAAGCCATGGCGATGAGCAAAGCGGTCGTCTCCACATCGGTGGGAGCCGAGGGCCTGCCAGTGCGGACTGGCGAGAACATCCTTTTGGCCGACACGCCAAAAGACTTTGCCGACTCCGTGGTCTCCCTGCTCCGTGATACCAAGCTGCGTCAGCGCTTGGGAACTGCCGCGAGAAGCCTGGTGCAAGAAAACTTCAGCTGGCCGAAAGTCGCTGAGAGTTTCGCGCGCACTCTGCACGGCGCCATCGTCGCCTTTACACCTCGTAACACTCCAGGTAACTGAGACCGTCTTTCCTTGTTACGCCAGTCGCAACCCTTTCGGCATGTACTTCTGCGCCTGTAAGGCCCTGTCCCGCAGTTATCTATTGTGTTCAGCGAGCCCCATCTAGAGTTGCAACAGTACATTATCAGGCTCTCATGATTTCCCCCAAAAATTCGCTTTCGAGGTGCAGATGACACTCCCCGGCGCCGGTCTCAAAGTTCTCCGAGCTTTCCAGTCAATGCGCGGCTCTCACAAGGCCGTCTTCACGGGAATCATTTTGCTCCCGTTGCTGGCGGCTGTGGGATGCTCGTCGATAGCGCCAAACCCATCCAACGCGGCCAGTAACCCTTTGCCTAACGCGTCCATCAAGCTCACGCCAGACAACCAAACGGCAGCGGCGGGTAGTAAAATCCAGTTTTCGGCCCTGGTCAGCAACACCAGCAACACGGCTGTAACCTGGTCCGCCAGCGGTGGCGTCATCAGCGACACCGGACTTTTCACGGTTCCCAATAGTAAGGCGGGCACCGTTTTTGAGATCGTGGCCACCAGCCGCGCCGACTCTTCCGCTCGGGCCGCTACCACTCTGGCAGTTGCCTCCCCGTCATCGAATGGCACTCCCGCTCCAGAACCTCCTACACCTTCCGGCGCTGACAATCGCTATTGCAAGGCCGGTGACATTCCGAATTTTGGGCCAGCCGACGGCCCAGCAGCTGTACCGAGTGCCTGCTACCAGACCGCCCAGGGCTCCACTCCTTCGCCCGGCGCAGTGACTCAAGTCTCTCCCAGTTCGAAACTGCAAACTGCCGTTGATAACGCAAGCTGCGGCGATACCCTGGTCCTGCAGGCTGGTCAAACCTATTCCGGATTCACCCTGCCCGCCAAGAATTGCAACGCCGGCCATTACATCACCATTCGCAGTAGCGGCTTGGGTTCCGGCCTGCCTGCTGAAGGGGTACGAGCCACGCCCTGCAATGCAGGCGTTTCGTCGCTGCCAGGCCGTCCCGATTTGAATTGCACTTCTACAAGCAATGTCATGGCCAGGGTTGCTGGCGCGGCCAAGGCTTCCCAAGTCATAAAAACCGATGCCGGGGCCAACTACTATCGTCTGATTGGACTGGAAATCGCCGATACCGGCGCCAATGGTGTAACTGGAGGCTTCTACGACCTCGTTTTGCTCACCAGCGCAGACCACATTATCTTCGATCGTTGCTGGATGCACGGCTCACCCATCGGCGAAGATGTGAAAGGTGTGGAGTTCTCCAGCAGTTCTTATGTCGCCGTAATCGACTCTTACATCTCCGATATCCATTCCAAGCTTTCTGGCTACGGAGCAGATTCCGCGGCGATTGGTTCGGTCACTGGCACCGGACCGGTTAAGATTGTAGACAATTTTCTCGAAGCCTCGGGCGCTTCCATCTTGTGGGGAGGCGGCGCGGCGTCGGCCAACATTACCGACGTCGAACTACGGCGCAACCATGTGTTCAAACCCTTAACCTGGTGGAGTCACAGCACCTCCTATTTCGGCACGGCCTTTGCAGTGAAGAACCTGTTCGAAAGTAAGAGTGGCATCCGCGAACTGGTCGAGGGAAATATCTTCGAAAACAATTGGGCCCAGTCTCAAAAAGGCACAGCCATTCTCTTTAGTCCGAAGAACCAGTATGGGGAATGTCCTGGTTGTACCGTTCACGACATTATTTTCCGCTATAACATCGTTCGCCATGCGGTGAACGGCATCGGCATGTCCTCCGTCTATGCCACTACGTGCGTGGGCCAGGGTGGGAACGGAACCGGAAGCTGCCTATATTCATCGGGCGGACTTTACGGCCTCAGTATTCACGACAATCTTCTCGACGATATCAACGAATCAACCTATTCGCCGGGTAGCTGCTGCAGCGATGGATATTTGTTCGCGCTCAACACGAACCAGCCCACCAATTGGCCCCACGACATACTCATTGAACACAACACGGGTTTCCCCGTCGGCTCGGGTACCGCGAGTATCATCATCAATGCTGCGCCGGAAGTTTTCACCAATTTTTCGTTCAATAACAACCTGATGACTTCCGGCAGCGGGGGGTTCCACCAAACACTTCCGGGCAACAAACTGCCAGGGTGTGGAGCGAAAAATGGCTCCGGTATGACCGGTACACTGAACGGATGCATGGGAACTACTTGGGCGGCGACAGGAAATGTGCTCATAAACTCCTCCCCGAATTCATCGAAGTTCCCTGGAGATCCACTTCCTCAGGACAATCGCGAAGCTTCAAGCCCCAGCTCGGTAGGCTTCGTGAACTTCAACAACGGAAATGGCGGCGATTATCACTTGCTCCCTAGCAGCCCCTACAAATATGCGGCCGCGGACCAAAAAAACCCGGGCGCGGATATTGATATCATGCAGACGGCTACAGCTGGGGTGCTGTGATCGCCCACAACCTTCGCCGGGAGTCCTGAGATCCACTTCTGCTGATCTGTGACGACTAGAAAGAATCGTCACTCGGCGAACCAGTTCATTCCGCTGTCGGTTCAAGGCGGTAGCTCGATTGGAATGCTAAGAGATCGCCTAGCAAAGCGCTGGGCGGGCTTCTGGACAGTGGCTCCTGCAAAAGGTTTAAGTCGATCCGAAAGTAGCGCAACTTCCTGAGAATCCTCGTGTAATAATATTCGCGGGTCTATTCCCTCTGCGAAATTTCCGCGCGAAGTATGTATGCATCATCTTCTGAGAATTCTGTCGCAACCCGTTTCTTTCTTGCTGCTGGTTGTTGCATTGTGCCCAGCACAGACAGCAACCCAGGGAGGAGGCGTCGATGGGCCAGCGGAGTTGCCTCGCGTTTACATCAAAAGTTCCCCGGCTGACACGCCTGCACCGGGGAAGGTGTGGAAGCTAAAGGCGGGCGATTCCGTGCAACAGGCCCTGAACCGGGCTTCGTGCGGTGACACCATTGCACTCCAGCCGGCATCCAGCTTCGACGGCTCTTTCGAACTGCCCTCAAAGTCCTGCGACGATAACCATTGGATTATTCTTCGGACCGCCAGTCCAGACTCAAGCCTGCCTGCAGAAGGCACGCGCGTCAGCCCCTGCTATGCCGGAGTTTCTTCTCTTCCAGGCAGACCTGTGTTTCCATGCAGTTCTGCCCAGAATGTGATGGCCCGCATCGGCGGATCCAAAGGCAACAACAAAATCGTCAGCAACGGCGCCGGCGCAAATCACTACCGCTTGGTCGGTCTTGAGATTGCCGACACGGGCGCAAACGGTCCAGCCGGCGGCTTCTGGGATCTCGTCTTCTTAAGAGGCGCCAGCCACGTTATTCTCGACCGTTGCTGGATCCACGGTTCGCCTACCGGCGAAGACGTGAAGGGAGTGGTGTTCGAATCCAGTTCCTACATTGCCGTCGTCGACTCCTTCATTTCTGACATTCACTCCAAGACTTCCGCCAATGGAGCCGACTCATCGGCAATCGGCTCGGTGAGCGGCATTGGACCAGTCAAGATCGTGAATAACTTTCTGGAAGCGGCTGGCGAAAATGTGCTGTGGGGAGGAGGCCGCGCCGATACGACCTTATCCGACATTGAGTTTCGCCACAATTACGTCTTTAAGCCTCTCACCTGGTGGCATAAGCACCCCAGCTTCTTTGGCACTCAGTTCGCGGTGAAGAACCTCTATGAGACCAAGAACTCAGTTCGCGAGTTGATCGAGGGAAACATTTTCGAAAACAATTGGGCGCAATCTCAAAAGGGCACCGCAATCCTGCTGTACCCAAAGAACCAGTACGGTGAGTGTCCGGCCTGCACCGTGCATGACCTGACCTTCCGGTACAACATCCTGCGCCACACCGTCAACGGCATGACCATCAATACAAGCTACGCAACCACCTGCCGCGGCGAGCCGGGAAATGGCACCGGACACTGCCGATTCCCGTCCGGCGAAATCTCCAACGTAAATATCCACGACAATATCCTGGAGGACGTCAACACCAAAACCTACGCCCCCGGCGATTGCTGTTCCAATGGATGGCTCTGGTCGATCGGAACGAACCAGGAAAAGAATTGGCCCCATGACGTGGTCATCGAACATAACACCGGGTTTCCAACAGGAACAGGCATTCTTATAACGACGGACGGCCCCGAGGTCCAGATCGAAAGATTCGCCTTCCGCAACAACCTGGTGGGCTCCGGCGACGGCGGCATTCGTGCGTTTCCTCCCGGTGGGGGACGTCCAACCTGTCAGGGAACGGATGGAGCTACCGGAATGTTGGAGCGCTGCTTCGGCAATGCCTGGATTCTCACCAACAATGTAATCGTGCAGACGAACGACAAGCCTAGATTGCCTGGGGACCCATATCCAAAAACGCCCCATTGCGGCGCTCTGAAGACCTGCCAGCAGTTCTTTCCCAATGATTGGAAAGCGGTTGGTTTTGTCGATTTCCACAACGGGGACGGAGGCGATTATCACCTTGCTTCATCCAGCCATTACCGAAAAGCAGGATCAGACGGCAAAGACGTCGGAGCAGACATAGATGCTGTCTTGGCTGCGACGAAAGGGGTCGCACCCTGAGCCTGCACCATCCAAGAAATCAAAGCCTGGCGCGGTGCCGGACGTAACCTGCGACAACTGGATGGGCTCTGATATATTTACGGCAAATCATGCTTTTCGCTCTTGCTTGCACTCTGGCGCGTGGATATTGCGCCTGAAAATCAATGAAGCAAATTCTACGAAAAGGGTTGAAGGACATCATCGTCGACGACGTTCCTGACCCGGTCGCCAGCCCGCATCACGTCCTCATCCGGCCTGTGTATTCTCTCATCAGTAGCGGAACCGAAACTGCCAGCATCCATCAGGAAGGGGTTCTGAAAGCCGTCGCTGACAATCCCTCCCAGCTTGGCAAGATCTGGGCTGTGCTCAAGGCCCAGGGCCCGCTCAGCACTTTGGCCGAAGTTAGAGCTAAATTCAGCGAGTATGCGGTGCTCGGATATGCGGGCGCTGGTCTGGTGGCGGAGAAACACCCCACGATCACCGATCTCGAAATAGGAGACCGCGTCGCCTACGGCGGCGAGGGAACTGGGCATGGAGAAACTATCTCCGTGGGACGCAATCTTGCGGCGAGAATTCCCGAGAACGTTTCGTTTGATCACGCCTGCTTCACCACCCTGGGCAGCATCGCACTCAACGCGGTGCGCATCGCAAATATTTCTCTCGGAGAGCGGGTCGCGGTTATCGGACTCGGCCTGGTCGGTCAACTGATTGCCCAACTCGCCCGCTTGCAGGGTGGCTTCATTGTGGCAACCGATCTCAAGCCGGATCGCATCGAACTGGCGCGCCAGCTCGGTTCCGATGTGGCACTGGCTGGAAGTTCAGAATTGTCCGGGCAGATTCGGGCATTAACCAACGGCCAAGGCGTGGACTGCGCAATCATTGCGGCCGCCGCGAAATCGGACGCACCTTGCCGCGTTGCAGTTGACATCTGCCGCGATCGCGGCCGCATCGTTGACGTGGGCGCCGTGGAGTTGAGCTTTCCCTGGTATGAGACTTACCTGAAAGAGATTCAGGTGCTGATGGCGCGGGCCTACGGACCCGGAAGTTATGATCCCGCCTATGAGCGCCAGGGCCAGGACTATCCGTTCCCTTACGTGCGTTGGACCGAAAACCGCAACATGGAGGAATTCCTGCGGCTTGTATCGCAGGGTCGCATACAGATCGACCCTTTGATCACGCACCGATTCCCCCTGGAAGACGCGTCCAGGGCTTACGAAACCATTCTGGATCCTTCCACGAACAGCCTGGCCGTACTGGTGAAGTATCGGGCTGCCGATCTGGCTGAGCCTCTCGCGGAATATCGGCCAAGACGGCGCGTCGAAGTGAACGGTCACACCGGCGCATCGTCTGCCATTGGCGTCGCTCTCGTGGGTGCGGGAAATCTGGCTCGCTGGGCCCACCTGCCGAACCTCACAAAGACCCCCGGAGTACGCCTGCGCGCAATCCATTCCTCCAGTGGAGCGCGCGGCAAAAGCTATGCCCTTCGCTTTGGAGCGGAGTATTGCGCCAGTGACTACGCCGAAATTCTCGCGGACCCGGAAATCCAGGCAGTGGTGATCGTAAGCCGCAACCAACAACACGCCTCGCAGGCGCTCGCGGCTCTGCGCACGGGAAAGCACGTCTTTGTCGAGAAGCCGATGGCACTAACGCAAGAGGAATGCCGTGAGCTCGCTCAAGCGGTTGAAGAAACTGGAAAACAACTTACCGTTGGATTCAACCGGCGCTACGCGCCGACTTACCTTTCTCTAAAAAAACAAATCGCGAAACGAAATGGCCCGGCGGTGTTGAATTGCCGTGTCAATTCGCCGGGAATTTCAGGATCGTATTGGATGGCTGATCCTGCGACCGGCGGCGCCATCCTCGGGGAAGCGTGCCATTTTGTAGATTTGATGTATTGGCTGCTCGATTCTGAACCCATCGAAGTCTCCGCATATTCCCTGCCCACAGGCAAGAAAGACCCTATCGGAGAAAATAATCTTGTTGCAGCCTTTCGCTTTGCCGATGGCTCAATCGCAAATCTGACTTATTGCACAGTAGGAAGCCGGACCTCCGGAGGCGAGCGCCTGGAAGCATTCACTGCCGGAGCCGGCGCCGCCGCCGAGGATTTCAAACAGTCGATCATCCGCACCGGCATGGTCCGCAAGAGCTCAAGCTGGTTTGCTGAAAAAGGCTACGAGGCCCAGATGCGGTCCTTTTTTGCCGCGCTGAAGCAAGGCAAGCCGCCTGACATCACGGTTCGCGACGGTGTGCGCTCGACGCTCGGCTGCCTCCGCATGCTTCAGTCCGCACGGGAGCATACGCCCTGCGCCATCGACATCGAAGATTTCCTCGCTTCTCCGCCCCAATGAGAGTGCTCCAGCTAGGTCCCTATCCGCCGCCACATGGCGGAGTGCAGAGTAATCTGGTGGCGATCCGCACTTTCCTAAGGCATCAGGGCGTGCCCTGCGCTGTCATTAACATTACACGGCACAGAAAACCTGATTCCGACGAGGTCTACTATCCCCGCACCGCCGTTGGACTGATTCAGGTTCTCGCGCGACTGGACTACGACATCCTTCATCTTCATGTGGGAGGGATGCTGACCCGCAGGCTCCTCGGTCTTGCTCTGGTCTGCACTCTCCAGCGTGGTTGCAAGTCGGTGATGACATTTCACTCCGGCGGCTATCCTACCTCCGCCCAAGGCAAATCGATCGGACCAAATTCCCTGGCTGGTGTTGTTTTGCGACGCTTCGACGGTTTGATCGGTGTGAATCAGGAGATCATTCGTTTTTTTCAGCGTCTGGGTGTCTTGCCGGAACGTACGCGATTGATCCACCCGCATTCTTTTTTGCCCGAAGAGCAACCGGCTACTTTGCCGCCGCCTCTTGCCCCTTTTTTCAGCGACCACAACCCCGTGCTCATTTCAGTGGGGTTGCTGGAACCGGAGTACGATCTTCCGCTGCAAATCGAAGTTCTGGGACAGGTCCGCCAAAAGTTCCCTTCCGCCGGCTTGGTTATGATTGGGTCTGGAAGCGTGGAGGAGGAAGTCCGTGGCAGAATCCGGGCATGCTCTTACGCTAAGCACGTCCTGCTCTGTGGCGACGTCCCGCACGCCGCAACCATGCAGGCAATTTCGCGAGCCCATGTGATGCTGCGTACCACTCTCTATGACGGGGATGCGGTCTCGGTTCGAGAAGCCCTTCATCTGGGCACGCCCGTCATCGCCAGCAACAACGGAATGCGCCCTGCTGGAGTCCACTTGATTCCCAAGTCAGACTTGCAGGCACTTCTACACGCTATCGAAGACGCACTTGCCGGACCCTCGGATCGCAAAGCGGCAGCCGGCAGTGATGACAGCAATCTGCAAGCGGTGCTGGATTTCTACCGGGAACTGACGGGCGAGAAGAAACTTTGAGACCGCGAACCCGCAGCGCTCTTCAAATCCACGACAGATCGCGGGTTACCAGCAATTTGCCCAGCGGAGTCTTCGCCTTCAGATAAAGTTTGCTGTCGAAATAAGTCCGGTAGGTGGTCCTCATCCGCTTCAGGTCCGCTCGGTCGAGCGCACTCTGATCTTTCGTTCCCAACTCGTATCCCAGCTCTTTCAGCGTCCCGCCCACAAGCCCTTCAAACATTGCCAGGTTCTCCGGGGTGTAACTTTTTTTCCAGCGTCCAGCGGGATTGAATGCTTCCGATGAGCCCTCTTTGAAGGAAGTGTTGGGAGCGCTCACTGAACCGATCCCCACTTTCTGAATGCGGTCATAGTCGAGATCGTGATCGATAAAGGAACCAAGCCTCGCTAGAGTCTCCACGGGCCGCCCCACCAGTTCTTCAAATTGCAATTCGGTGTAGTCGCCGCCGAGATCGCGCCCATCTCTGCGGCCCTTGTTCACCATCCACTCCCAATACACTCCTGCGACCATCACGGATGGCGTCTTATCCCACGGCAATCGGCGGATGTAACCCTGCTTGTCGGTCGAAAGCGCCACATCCCTTCCGTCACGAATGATGTGAATAATCAGAGCATCCGGGATCGTCTCCTTGATTCGATGCAGGTGCAGCAGATGCTCCGGCGTTGTGTCGGCCCATCGTTCCACGCCTTGCTTGGCGGCCATCTGCTCCATGATGATGCGGAGAAAGTCTCCACCATTCCTGCACTCCGCCCTAACTCGTTCTTCCAATGGACCCTTTTCCAGTTCCGACAGAGCATAGAGGCGGGTTTTATACCAGGCGTCCAGGAGTCGCCGTTGATTGCGGGCCACGCTAAGATCGCCAAACCGCGGCTCCAGTAGATTGATGACATTCGATTCTGTGCGGTAAACCGCGAAATTTCCGGACGACAACAGCATGTGATACAGCAACGTCGTGCCCGACCGCCCGCAACCCAGCACGAACACCGGCGCTTTGCTGCGACGTCTTACCCCCAGCGGAGTCGCCTTCATTGTGTTTTCTAGACTCTGCATCACCGATCGTTCGTTTCGAAGCTTTAGTTTGAGGTACTTTCCGGGTGCGCGGATACTACGGCCGCCTCCGTCTGGACAGGCTCCTGTGCTGTCTCATGGGCAAAGATGTCGGGCGGCCGGCGTTCCGTGTTCCATTGCGGCCGAGACTCTATAAAGTTTCGGTGCCACAATTCCAGCACCAGCATCCGCCACAACAGTCCGGAACGATTTCTTCGTCCGCGCACGTGCTCATCCACCAGCGACTTCACGGCCGCGGGCTTGAAATATCCGCGCTGCAACGTACGCGGCTCCAGCAGCACCTTCAAGAACTGATCCTTCACATCGTTTCTCATCCACTCCACCAGGGGCAACTGAAAGCCCTGCTTCCTGCGGTGCAACAGAGCGGAAGGAATCCCCAGACGCTCTGCCAGCTTCTTCAGAATATGTTTGCGCCTTCCGCCGCGAAGTTTCCATTCGACAGGAAGAGAAGTAACCCACTCCACCACTTTGTGGTCCAGCATCGGGACTCGCACTTCGAGAGACGATGCCATACTCATTCGATCGACTTTGGTCAAAATGTCACCGACCAGGTAGGTTTTGGTGTCGAGGTAGAGCAACCGGCCTAGCGGATCCTTGGCGGGAGCTTCATCGTAAATCTGCTGCCACTGCTTCAAAGGATCGGGCAACCGGCCAGCAGCTTGCAAGAACGACTCTGTAAACAAGCCCCGTTCCCGGTGCAACGCTGGAAAGAACGAGATATCATCCAGGTAACGGTCTCGCGCATTCAGTGACGCATTCCAGGCCAGATTCTTACCATAGATTCCATCAGGAATGTAGGCGTGAATGGCATTGCGATAAATTCGACCCATCCAAGCAGGCAGGCGGTCGAACTTCTGCCGATCGGTCGCGACCATATACCGGTCATATCCAGCGAAGAGTTCATCTCCGCCGTCCCCGGAGAGCGCCACCGTAACCTGCTGTCTCGCCATCCGGCACACATAGTAGGTAGGCAGCATGGAAGAGTCGCCAAAGGGCTCTTCCATCATTTGGGAAAGATAGGTCAGAGTCTCTTCGAGATTTGGATCGAGCACCAGTTCGTGATGATCGGTGCCAAACCGCTCCGCCACCATGCGGGCGTATTCCGATTCGTTGAACTGCTCCGCCTGGAAGCCGATTGAAAACGTCTTCACCGCCCCCGAACTCACCCGCGCCATCAAGGCCACGATGATCGAAGAATCCACGCCTCCGCTCAGTAGCGCTCCCAGTGGTACGTCACTGATCAGACGGACGCGCACGGCCTCTTCCAGTTGCTTCTCCAACTCTTCCAGACACCCTTCCTCGCTGATCGCCGGATGCGTGCCATATTCGGGCAAATCCCAGTACCGGCGGATCTTGACTTCGCCCTTGCAGAATTCCATCAGGTGCCCGGCGGGCAGCTTGTGAATGCGTTGGAACGCGGTGTGCGGATCGGGAATGTATCCGAAGTAGAAATATTGCAGCAGGCCTTCCGGATTGATCTCTGCTAGTTCCGGATTCACCGCCAGGATGGCCTTAATTTCCGACCCGAAGAGCAAGCGGCCCTGGTGCAGAGCATAGTGCAGAGGTTTCTTGCCCATCCGGTCGCGCGCGAGCAGCAAAAGCTCCCGGCGCTCGTCGTACAAGGCAATAGCAAACATGCCGCGCAGTTTTTGCACGCAGTCCGATCCCATTTCCTCATAAAGGTGAAGGATCACCTCAGTATCGGAGTGGGTATAGAAGCAGTGGCCGCGGCCCTCGAGCTCCTGACGGAGTTCAGGAAAGTTATATATCTCTCCGTTGAAGACAGCCCACAGAGTGCGGTCCTCGTTGTGAATCGGCTGCCGTCCGCCGGCGAGATCAATGATGCTCAATCGCCGCATGCCCAGTCCCACCGGCCCGCGCGCATAGACGCCTTCATCGTCAGGACCACGGTGAACAATGGTCTGGCACATCCGGCGGACATCCGCCGCGTCAACCGTGTCGTTCGACCGGCCAATGATGCCGGCTATTCCGCACACTGTCGCACCTCCGAGCTTTCCAGCGCGGAACCTGATTCCACGGTTAGCGGCCGGCGTCCCTGAACGGCGATGGGCTGATCGATCACTCGCAAGTCTTGCAGCCCGCAGCTTTCAAACCACCGGAAAACTTCTTCATAGGTATGCTTGGACTGATACCAGGGCGAGTACCAGTCAAACGTATCCAGCACTCGCCACGTGGCGTCTTTGTGGAATGCCATGGGAATCAGCCACGCCAGCGCGGCACTCGCAGGCTTCCCCACCAGCGGAATCCTCCGAAAAATCCGATGCAAGACGTAGAGCGGGATCACGGCATAACAAAGTTTGTACAGCATCTCCGGAGGCATGCGGCGGGTCACTTTCCGGTAAACGTCGCTCATGCGGTACCAGGGGTTATAGGCGCTGTAAAGCCAGACCGCAATCCTGCCACCGGGTTTCAGCAACTTAGGCAGAACTTTGACTGCCTGCTCGCAATCCGGAGTATGGTGCAGCACTCCAATGCTGTAGATGAAGTCGAAGCTGGCGTTTGCAAACGGCAGTTGAAACACATCGGCCTGAAAGATGACGGCGTTCCGATCCGCCAGGTTCTGGGCTGCGACCTCCGCGGCCAGGCTCAGGTCGATGCCAACTACATGCGCACCCCAGCGCGTAGCCACTTCTGCGAAACGCCCCATGCCGCAACCGACATCCAAAATGAGCTTGCCTGCCAGATCCTCGGGACGAAATCCCGTACGCCGTCGAAATGCATTCTCTGACCAGTGGCTGG
Organism: Candidatus Acidiferrum sp.; assembly: GCA_035568115.1. Taxonomy (GTDB): domain Bacteria; phylum Acidobacteriota; class Terriglobia; order Terriglobales; family Acidobacteriaceae; genus Sulfotelmatobacter. The sequence continues at coordinate 105,555 of DATMOP010000011.1, read as the reverse complement.
TGGCATCATCCAGTTGCGTACGCGCGTGGAGCTTCCACTGAAAGCCGAAACTTCCGGCGTATTTCTGCGCATCCACGAAGCGGACAACGCCGTCCACCGCGGGATAGAGCCTACCGCAGCCCGCGCACACCAGTCCCTCAACGCGCTGATCCAGCCTGCTCTGGCACGTCAGACATCGCAAAATCGTCAGAACTTCATCAGCGAGTCCAGGCCAGTTCCCGTTCGCGCTTTGCGGCATCTCCAAATTTCTTCTTGCTCCCACCCCCGGCATCGCCCTCCTGGGAATCTTTGGCACCCTGTGAAACGCTCGCGATTCGATAAACCGCGCAGATGTAACCCACCATGAAATACGGAAAGAGGTTATATTCCGTCGAGGCGAACATGGCTCCCGAAATATAAGCCGCCATCGCCGCCCACAGCGCGCTGGTCCACAAGCGTATGTCTTCGCTCGACTGATACCCGGGCAGCTTCCGAACCCGCTTTATTTTGCGCAGCGACAGACCGAGCAGCAACACAAAGAGAAACAGACCGGGCAGGCCCGTCTCGGCTCCCAACTCCGTGTATGTGTTGTGTACCACGCGCCAGGTCTGTGTGTAGCTGGGGAAGTTGCCCGGCCCAATCCCAAAAACAGGATGCTTGAACATGATGATGACGCTCTGTTTCATCAGTTCTTCCCGTGCCGCCAGGGAGCCCCGGTCACCGGAGCCTTCGATATTGCCGCGGACCATGCTCTCGATACGGACTAGATAGTGTGGCGTGGCGATGATAACTCCAAGCCCCATCATTCCCGCGAGGACGGCGCTAACCAGCACGATCGTCCGTTTGCCCCGGATGCCGAACTCCCAGATGCAAATTGCTACTGTGACCGTCATCGCAAGCAGGCCGCTTCGGGAATAGGTTGCTACCACTCCCCATAACATGAAGACGAGGCCAATTGCCCAAAATAGCCTTCGCGGCGCCCTCTTCGCCGCGAACAAGAAAGCAACGCACAACGGAAAATTAATGGCGATGTTGATGGCCAGGTCATTCGGATTTTCCAGGATGCCCCTCTGGATGCCCATCAACCTGCCCCATTCCGTACGGTGAGCAAGCACGGAAGCCACCGTTATCACCGCAACCGTGCCGGCCTGAATGGCAAGCAGTTTGCGTAACTCCTTCACTGAAACCACGACCATATAGATCAGGATCGCGACGATGACACCCTTCGAGAACCTGTTCACCACGGCGTCATACGCGCCGCTCCGCCACGCAGCGAACGGAATGCACAATATCATCTGTGCCAGAAGCAGCAACAGAACCTTGAGCTCGAGGCTTAGTTTGAAGCGCTGCTGGGGCGGGACCACGAAAATTAGAGCCAACAAAACTAGCCCGCCTGAGATCTTTCCGATCGGAACCGCGTCCAGGCCGGGAATGAAATCCTCTGGCCGAATCCAGTAGATGAGTGAAAAGAGCACCAGGGCGCGGTAAGCCAGGTTGCTGCGGGCTTCGCTATCGGCCGCGAACCTCCGAGCCCGTTCGGTCCCCCACAGGCGCTGGTTCATTTTTGCTCCGAATCTGCGGCCCAATCGGGTCTCGCCAAAACTGCGATACTCGAACTCCACCGACATTCTGTAGCTTGGGTGCAAACTCTAGGTCGGTGTCCGCCGCCTGTGCCACCTTTGCTGACGCGTCTCGACTTGGAGGTCACGAATGTCATGATTCTCATCTGCTCCAGGCAGCGTTCCGTCGGGCTAAGAAGTTTGCAAAAGCTACCACCGCTGCCGTGTTCAATAACACAAATGTGCCAGCAGCATCCGCGGCGCGTCCTATGCCGCCTGCCTTTACCAGGCGCGCCAGAGCCAGAAGGCCCAGTCCATAGAAGGCAAGTTGCAAAATCAAGGCCACGCGATACACCGGGGCGTTCAGCAACAGAGAAGCGGCCAGCATCGCAGCCAGAGCGAACGGAACCGCCAGCCGCAGCAACTTGTGACTCACGAACCGGAACAGCACCGGATTGTGAACGGTCAAAACCCACGGCGCCAGTTGCAACAGTTGATAGTTACCGCTCAGCGTGCGCACCTTGCGCGCGAACTCCACTGCTCCGCCCAAGTCCGGGGCATCCCAGGCTCGGGCTCGAGGCTCAAACACCACCCGCCGCCCCTGCCGCACCACGTGCAGCGGTACGTAGACATCATCCAATATCGTTCCTGGCGGCACCGTTGTCAGCAACTCCCGACGCACCGCATAGAGCGCACCGGTTGCGCCAACCACCGAACCAGAGGCCGACTCCAATTCTCGTACTCCCTTCTCGATCCGCCAATAAAGTCCCATACCCTGGCCGGTCTCACCGGCCCCGGGATCGCCGAGCATCAGTTCGCCGCTGACACATCCCACGCCCGGATCGGCGAAGCTTTCCAACAGAAGCCGCAGTGCGCCCGCTTCGATCTTCTGCCGCGCATCCGTAAATACGACGATATCGCCATGGGCCCATTGCAAAGCATCGTTCAGCCCGCAAGCCTTTCCCCGCCCCAACTGGTTCATGACGGCCTGCACCCGCGGATTATTCGCGTGCTCCCGTAAAATCGCTTCCGTCCGGTCGGTAGACCCGTCGGAGACGATCACAATCTGAAAGCGCTCCGGGGGATAATCCAGCTCCAGCAAATTCCGCACCTTACTTTCGAGCCATCGTTCTTCGTTGCGAACCACCATCACAATGGAAACATTTGGCTCCTGTTGTGCGCGGAGCACCGGCCACGGCCAAAGGCGGGATTGCAGCCATAACCAGCCGGCGTAACCTGCATAGGTATAGGCGATCAGAAAAGCGGCTCCCCAGAAAACCCACCTCATTGCGCGCCCCGCCCCAGCAGGACAATCTTGATGGTTTGGAACATGATCAGCAGATCGAGGCCGAGTGAGGCGTTCTTGATATAGAAAAGATCGTATTGCAGTTTCTCCCGCGCGTCCTCCAGCGTGTTGCCATACTTGTACTGCACCTGCGCCCAGCCCGTGATTCCGGGCCGCACCACGTGGCGCACTCCGTAGTAAGGAATCTCCCTGCTCAGCCACTCGACAAATTCCGGCCGCTCCGGGCGTGGCCCCACAAAATGCATGTCGCCCTTCAGGACGCACCACAACTGCGGAATCTCATCGAGCCGCGAGGATCGCAGAAACGTCCCGACTCGCGTGATCCGGGGATCATCGTCCGCAGCCCAGGTCGCCCCCGTATCCGCTTCCGCGTCCACCCGCATGGTGCGGAACTTGTAACAATGAAAAACCACTCCTCTCCGCCCCACGCGCTGCTGCCGGTACAAGACCGGGCCAGAAGAATCCAGCTTCACTGCCAGCACAATAAAGGGCAGCAGAGGCAGTGAAATCAATGTTCCAGCCAGCGCTACGAAAAAATTCAGCGCCCGGCGAACCATTCGAAAAAAACCGCTGAAGCGGAAACCATCGGCAAAGATGAGCCAACTCGGATACAACTGCTCGACTTCAATCCTTCCCGAGATCCGCTCCAGCCACGAGGTCGCCTCTTCCACCTTTACGCCGCCCAGCCGCAGGTCCAGTAACTCTTCAACCGGCAGGGTGCCGCGGCGGTCAGGCATGGCGACAATCACGCGATGCACGCCCCTGCCCCGCGCCAAACCCAGCAGGTGCGAGGCCACGCTGTCGCGGGTCAATTCGCCCTCAACATCCCCGGTCCATCCCACCACTTCAACTCCCAGCGCAGAGCGCTCGCGCAGACCTCTCACCAGCCGTTGCGCGCGCTCTCCTGTGCCCAGGATGTAAACCCGCTCGCGCAGAAAGGGCTGTTGCACCATCCAGTGATAAGCCGTGCGCCAGCCCACCAGGGTGAAGGTCAGAATGATGAGCCCGGCCAGCGCGGAACCGTTGCCGGGCAGAATCCCCGGATAGATGAAAACCACGGCGGCTAGGACCAGGGCTACAAAACCCAACACCAGCAACAGCCGGAATATCTGGTCCCACTTCTCTCCCAGACTCGTGGAGTCGTACAGGTCGAACCAGTGGGAAAACAGCAGCACAACGCCCGTGACCGCAAGAATCTTCACATAACCGTACTCAACGTTGAGCAGCAGCCAGCTGTCGTCGCGGTTCTGCAACATCGTTCCCAGCACGAACGAAGTCCAAACGATCAAGGCCTCGCCCACCAGAAGAACCAGCGTGCGCAGTGGATAGTAGACTTTGAACAGCCGGATCACGTTTCCCTGATTCCCTAAGCCTTGGACTCGGTCACATTCTTTCCATACGCCTCGTAGTAATACCTCGAATAAGGGATGGATTCACTATCGGTGCCATTCAGTACGACACCCACCAGGGCCTGATCGGGAAATTCCTGGCGTGCCCGGCGCGCCATATCGACCGGCGTCGCATTGGAGCGCACCACCATCAGCACACCGTCACACGCCTTCGCCAGAACGCTCGCATCGGAAACCGGCACGGCCGGCGGCGAATCGATGATGATCCAGTCAAACAGGGCCTCCACCCGCTGCAGCAGGAACTTCAGCCGTCCATTGGCTACTAATTCGGAGGGATCGGAGATCTGCTGGCCGCTGGGAATAAAGAACAGGTTTTCCATCGGCCCGCGCTGCATAATCGAAAATTCGTCGTTCCCTCCCTGCAGGTAATCGGAAAGGCCTGGGGACGCAGTAGTGCCCAGCATGATGTGCAGCTTCGGGCCCCGCAGGTCAGCATCAATCAGCAGCACCCGGCGTCCATGTTGCCTCACCAGCACCTGCGCCAGGTTTGCCGACGTGAACGATTTCCCCTCTTTAGGCAGCGCGCTGGTCACCAGGATCTTTTTCAGCGCCATCTTCTCCCGCGCGTGATAAAGCCGGGAGCGCAGCGTGCGGAATTCTTCGGTCCCGCGAGCGTTGTCGTCGCTGTTGAAGAACAGCATCGTCTTCTCGTCCGGCTTCCACTGCAGTTGCGGACACCGCGCCAACAGGGCGTCAAGGCTGAAAGGACTGGCGAATGACGGCATTCCGGACGTCAGTGGGACGCCGGAGGAGGGCTTCCCCGCTACCACTGCGACCGCCGGCTCTTCGACCGTTACCACTGGCTGCTCCACCGCCTCGGTGGCGTAGCCAGGCTGGATCGGACCTCCCTGCGATGCCGCCCGCTCTTGTTCGGCTTTCTTCAACGCTTCGTGAATTCTGCTCATAGTTTCCTTTCCTTGGGGAGGTCTTTATCGTCTTCACGCAACCGGTCTGCTAACGTCGCCAGCGACCGCAAGGCTTCTACTAGGTCAAATTTGTCCGGACCTGCAGGCGCCGGCGGTGGCGCCGTCATAGCTCCCGCTGCCGTACCGTCGCCCAGATCGAAGTCCCGGGCCACTCCGTCCACAACCGACGGCACGATCACTTTTTGCTGGTCCACAAACGCACTCACCAGACAGTGTTCGCACAACAGGTTGATGACCCGCGGGATGCCATTGGCGTAGCGGTGAATCGCGATCAATGACTCGGGATCAAAAATCTGCTGGCCGTTCGAGCCGGCGATGCGCAACCGCTGTTGCACATAAGCTTTCGTCTCCTCCAGCGTCAGCGGGTGGGTTTTGGCGCGCAGCGTCAGCCGCTGCCGCAATTGCCGCAGTTGCGGCTGCTTGAGTTTTTGTTCCAGCTCAGGCTGGCCCACCAGCACGATCTGGAGCAGCTTCTCCGTGAAGGTCTCCAGATTGGTCATCATGCGGATCTCTTCCAGCACTTCATCGCTCAGATTCTGCGCCTCATCCACAATCAGCACCGCCGTCTCGCCCGCCCGGTAGCGATCCAGCAGCCAGTTGTACAGCCGCAGCAGGATCTGGCTTTTGGCCTTCGAGTCGCATGGAATGCCAAAGTCGGCCATCATGTAATCCAGAAACTGCGGTGTGTTCAGGCGCGAGTTGAAGATGAAGGCAGTCGCCACCTGCTGGAGCCGCAACCACTCCAGCAACTTATTGATCAGCGTGGTTTTGCCTGTCCCCACTTCCCCGGTAAGCAGCACAAACCCCTTACGGCTCTGGATGCCGTAAGTCAGGCAGGCCAGCGCCTCCTCCGTGTGCCGCGTCAGAAACAGATAGCGCGGGTCGGGATTCACGTTGAACGGATTAGCCCGCAGACCGTAGAACTCTTTGTACATAGTCTTTGCCTAAACGTATTCGCCTACCGCGTTCGCCAAACCCTCTCGCCTAAACCCTGGCCGGTTCCTTTTGCTCCTCGGGCCGCTTTTTCCGGTTCCAGAAGTGTCCTTTGCCGTTCCCATTCTCCGTCACCGTCTGCACCACCCATGGAACCGCCACCAGCATCGGAAGATCCAGTGCGGTCTCGGCGTCGGCCTGCGTGCGGATGGACTTGTCTCGCAACTCCAGCCACAGCGCCAGACCAAACCCCAGAGCCAGACCGGCGCCCAGTCCGCCACCGGCAAATAACAGCCGGTTCGGGAAGCTCGGCGAATCGGGCAGGGTGGCAGGATCCAAGAGCGCCATCTGCTCCCCTTGCTGCTGCTGCTGCGCCTGCGTGGCCATCTTGGACGTGCTCTGCTTGGCAAGATCTTCCTGGTAAACCTTCTGCGCGTTGTCGTAGTCGCGAGCCAGTTCCTTGTACTCCCCTTCAATGGTCGGGCTGGATGCGACCCGGTTCTGATACACCCCAATTTCCTGCTGCAGTTTCTTCTGATCGCGAGTCGCCTGCGCGATCAGGTCCTGATACTGGTGAATCTGCAGCCGCAGTTGACGAATCTCCGGCGGCTCGGTTCCAGAGCCCTTGTCGTTCGCTACGTCGCCTCCCTTTGTGGATGCGTCGTTGATCTCCGCCAGCTTCTTCCTCACCTGGTCGATATCCGCCTTGGTCTTGATCACATCGGGATGGTCGTCCGTGTACCGAGCCTGCAAATCGATAAGCTGGGCCTGCAATTGTGAGAGCTGGGTCTGCAGTGTTTGCGGATTGCTCGACGACTGCGACGTTTTCCACGCCGCCAGTTGTTGGGCCAGCAACGATTCGGTATAGGACTTGTCCTGGGTCGCCCGGTTCAGGTTTTGCGTGTTGGCGTCGAGCTGCGAATTTAATCCCCCCAGAATCTTCATGTTGCTGTCTTCGTCGCCCGGAAGCTGCCCCATGTGCTGATTCTTGAAGGCCGCCAGCTTCTTATCCATATCGTCGAGGCTTTGCTTGGCATCCGCCACCTGCTTGGTGAGGAAATCCGTTGTCCCCTGCGATGCGTCCTGCCTCGACTTAAGGTCCTCTTCCAGCAGCATCGAGGTCAGGTCGGTGCATATCTGCTGGGCTTCGCGGGCGGTCGACGCCGTATAGTTCACATAGAAGCCGGGAACCGGATTGCCGCCGGGCTTTTTCTTTCCACCCGCGCCAATCTGCGCCATCTCCGTCACTACCGGTTGGATCAGCGTAGGTGCTTGGCTCTGGATGCCCGTCACCACATCCTCAACGCTCTGTCCTCCCTTGGCTAATCCCAGTCTGTCCACCATGGGCCGCAGGCGGGCTGGACTCAATACGCGTTGCTCGATCGTGGTAATGTGCTGCGTCAGATCCTCGGTAAAGACCTGTTGCACCACCACGTCCGGAATCTTCGGCGCCTCCACCAGCACCAGGGACTGCGAAGTGTATTTGGCCGGGAAAACATAGGAGACCAGAAATCCGGCGAGCGGCGCCAGCAGCGCCGGAATCAGAATCACCTTCATCCGGCGGCGCAACATTGCCAGATAATCGTCCATGCCTAGTTCGCGGTTTTCCATAAATTCATTTCCCGTTCCGCCGGCCTTAATGGCCGGCTTCAAAATTAGTCCAGCCGGATTGGCCGGGGAGTCCAATCCACTCCAATCGAACCCACATGCCTCTGCGAATTGTTGCTGCACGAGACCGTCGTCGAACCCGAAGAAGCTGCCGGCAACGGACACGCAGTATCGAAAGCCAAATCGTTGAACTGATAGCTCACAAAGCCGCGCAAGCTGCGCCCGAACTGACGGTGAAGGCCCACACCGGCGTAACCGTAGCTAAGTTTGTTGGCGTTGACTGCCGACCCAGTAAGTTGCAAGCGTTTGTTCTTGGCATAGCCGAAGTCCGCGAAGACGTCCCAGATGCGGCTTAACGGTCTGCGCACGTCGAGGTGCGCAATGTCGCTTTGTGCACCTGCGAACACTCCGTTGCCACTTGTGTTGTAACGCTGATACGTGAGGGCAAGGCTGGTTTTGGGGAATCGGTAGCGCAGCGATGCACGGCCGGCCACGCCAAGATGGTTCGCTCCCTGCGGCACGGAGATCAAGGTGCCTCCCAACAGCGGGCACAGTTGCACGGGAACACCGGCAACACTGCACACAAGACCGCTGGCCTCAATATGCGTAAACTGTGGTCCGGCTCCGATGGTGAAATCCATCCGTCCGGAAATGCGGTGCCCGTACATCGCTTGCAACACATGCGAGTGAAACGAGGTGCCCGTGGTGGAAAAATCAAATGCCTGGTAGCCATAGCTCAGCGCCACCTGGTCCTTCGCGCTTAGCACGCGGTCGTATCCGACTTGCGCGGTAAACTCGCGGCTGCCAATAAAGTTAATGTTCGCCTGGGTCACGCCACCAACCAGACTCTGCGCATCGATACTCCCAAAAAAATGAACGATCCCGTATCCTGCAGCGAGGGTCACGGCCGATTTCGGCGACAGGTTCTCAACGATATCCGCCAATCCCACGTTCGAGAGGCGAGGTATATGGCCCAGCGAAACTCCGCCGCCTCCAGTGAAAGCGTTATTCGCACCGCCGAACGCGCTGGCGCCCAGCATTCCCGCGCCCAGGCCGCCCAGGCCCATGTTGTAAGCCCCACTGCCGCCGTAGGCACCGAAGCCGAAACTGCCTTCAGGCAGATAACTGAAGGAGTCGCGGATCGCCAACTGCCCGCGCTTCCAGTTAATCCGGTTATCCAAATCGAACTGCTGCAGTTGCTCCAGTCCAATTCCCTTGCGGCTGTAGTAGGCCGCGCCGCCGATATAATCCATCGCCACGTCGTAGTTCTTCCAGAGCTTTTGCAGGGTCAGGCTTCCCAGACCGCGCGTGACTGAGCCCACAGAGGCTCCCCCCCCGATCGTATTGCCAATATTCGAGTCCACCGACTCGCTGAAATGAAGACCGGGCAACAGAAAACTTTCCGGCGCCGCATGGGGCTCCAGACCGGGCTGGTCGATCGCGGAAATGGGCGGGTTCTCGCTCACCGTAGGTACAGGATTCTCCTGCCCGAAGGCGGGCACTGGGGCAGGCGCAGGCGGCTGGTTCTCGTCGCCTTGCGCCCAGGCCACGCTCGCCACAAACAGGCTCAGCGTTAGGGTCGAAATGATTTGGCCTTTTTTCATCCGTTTCCTCTTCCACTGTCTCTCTTACCGAACCTTGCACCACAACAATCCTACGGAACAACGCTCCTACGGGACCACGATCGTGTCTCCCGGTTTGAGCACAATATTCTGCTGCGGGTCTCGTCCTTTAATCGCGTCCTTGTAGTTAAACCGTATCTTTATCTGCTGGCCATCCTGCATGCGCAGCAGGTAAATCGCTTTGAGATTGGCAAACTGCGTAAAGCCTGCGCTGGAGAGCGCCTGCAGCATTGTCATATGCGGAAGCAATGCCATGGCGCCGGTATGCGTCACCTCACCCAGCACGTAAATCCGCTGGCTGTTCATCGCCGTCACCACGACCGTGACCCGCGGGTCCGCAATATATTTTTTCAGCTTTTCCTTGATCGAGTTGCCCAGCTGCATGGGAGTCATCCCCGCGGCCTGTACATCATCCAGCAGCGGTATGGAAATCTTCCCGTCGGGCCGCACCGGCAGGGTCACGCTCATGTCGGGTTCTTTCCAAACCGTGATGTGCAGCGTATCGTCGGCCCCGATCACATAATCGGAGGGCACCTCCGGAGCTGGGCGAACCTCTGGCACGGCAGCTTTATCCGCCTTGCCGGAACTATCATGGGTGTCGTCCTGGGCCCGCATACTGGCGGTCACAAACCCCAGCAGCACCAGGCACGCCAGCATCGTTACCTTCTTCATGCACTCTCCTGTCAAACTTAGGAAGCCCCGTACTCGGAGCATCCCATCTGTTTAAGCTTGTACAACAAAGCCTTGTAGCTGATCTGCAATTCCTCGGCGGCGCGGCGCCGGTTCCAGCGGGTGCGGGTCAACACTCGCAGAATGATTTCCTTCTCCGCTTCGCGCGAGGCCGCGCGGGACGCCTGCTTCAGTGAAACCTTGCTGCCGTTGCTGCCCACATCCGGCCGCAGCAGCATCGCGCGCAAGCCGCCCATCGCAACCGCTTCATCTCCCAGCGCCACGATCGCCTTGGCGGCATTCTCCAGCTCGCGCACGTTCCCCGGCCAGGAATACTCCTGAAACAAACGGTGCGTCTCCTCGCTCAGGACCGGCACCGTGCGCTGAAAATCACGTCCATACTTCCGCAGAAAATGTTCCATCAGCACCGGAATATCTTCCCTGCGCTGGCGCAGCGGGGGAAGCCGCAAACACACTCCGCTGATCCGGTAATACAAATCCTCGCGAAGATTTCCCGCCCTTACTTCCGCTTCCAGGTCGCGGGCACTTCCGCAGATAAAACGCGCCAGACCCTGGGCCGGGCCTTGGGCCGGAACATGCGCCTGAGAATGCCCGCCGTTAGCGGGTTCCCGGGTCAGGGCCTGCAGCAACCACGCCTGCCCCTCTGCGCTCAATTCCGCCACTTCTTCCAGGAAAACTGTGCCCGCTCCGCTCAGACCGGACTCCACGTCCGAGCTTGCAAACTTGTCCAGCGTGGCGCAACGAGCTACCCGGAAGGGCTGCCTTCCGTGCCGCGACAGGTCGTGAACGCGCCGGGCGGTCGCCTTCTTGCCTGCTCCCGTCTCGGCCAGCAGTAGAACTGGAACTTCGCTCTGAGCTACCTCCCGCATCACCGCTTCCACGCCCCGCATGCTTGGACTCACGCCTTCCACGAAGTCCATCCTCACCGGCCCGTGAGCAGCGGTCTGCGTATTTTTCGCGACTTGGCGGATTTCTGGCATCTATCGACCTTTTCTCACGGGAAAAGAACCCAACACGCAGACGCACCCAGAGTCTTCTTAAGAGCACGGCACGTGCCATCTAATGTCCCGCTGGGGAAAGATCGCATTACGAGTTTAACGCCATGTTTTCAAAAGTATATAAGCGGAAACCCAGCTTGGGAGGGAGAAAAATGTACTCCACCTAACCTACGCCTTTCCGCACAAAAGAGAAAGTATTTGCCTAATCGAGGGTAACCCCAGTTCACTTCAGCCCTTCGGAATGGGGAAATAGTCCCAACCCCTTTCCCTCCAATGATATGGAGACACCGAAGAAACACATAGCGCCTCTATATCCCGAAGAGCAAAATGGCGGTCCCCGGAGGAGTTCGCAACACCTTGGCAAATTAGGCACCTTACCCTGAAAAATCGGGCGTTGGTTGTTGGGAAACTCGAGTTACTTCGCGGTCGGGCTTTTGATTGCGGCCCATTCGCGCTTCGCTTATGCTGGATGATATCCCCTTGGTGATAGAGTCTCTTCGAGTGACCCAAGTGTTGCAATCCGAGCCCCCACCCACCCCGGTGCCCGACGCTGGCGCGGCAAGGCCTTCATGGTGGCACGCAGCCGTTATCGGCGGGCTATTGCTCTGGCTGTACTTCCCAACCCTCTCTCATCTGGTCGGACAATGGTGGACCGATCCCAATTTCTCTCACGGCTTCTTCGTACCTCTGTTTTCCGCCTTCGTGGTCTGGCAGGAGCGCTCCCGGCTCACCAACCTGCCCCGGACTCCCTCGTGGTGGGGCCTTCTGTCCCTTGCCTTCGGACTATGCGTGCTCATCGTCGGCCAGATGGGCGCTGAACTTTTCCTTTCCCGTTTATCGCTGTTGATCATCCTGGGCAGCTTGACCATCCTGTTCCTCGGATGGAGTTTCTTCCGCGCCCTTCTCTTCCCTTGGGCATTCTTGCTCTTGATGATTCCCATCCCAACCATCGTCTTCAACCAAATTACCTTCCCGCTTCAGTTGCTAGCGTCTAAAGTAGCCAGCACGACCCTGCCCTGGATGGGAGTGCCCGTCTTACGCGAGGGCAACGTCATCATCCTTCCGGCGATGGCTCTCGAAGTCGCGGAGGCCTGCAGCGGCATCCGCTCTTTGATGTCGCTGGCCACCCTCGCCGTTATCTATGGCTATCTGATGGAGCGTAAAGTCTCCGTGCGGGTCCTGTTGGCGCTGGCCTCGGTTCCTATCGCCGTCGCAGCCAACAGCCTGAGAATCGTGGGCACAGGATTGCTGGTGCAATACTGGGACCCAGAAAGAGCGGAGGGCTTCTTTCACGAGTTCTCTGGATGGCTGATTTTTGTGGTTTCCCTCGTCATGCTCTATCTTCTGCATCGCGTCGTTCGCATTTTCTGGCACGAAGAAGGGACTGAATCATGAAGGCACTCGGCCTATTGCGCTTCGCTGTCGCGGCCGCGCTGATCACCCTCACCGCCATACTGTTGCAGGCGCGGACCCGCACCGAAGTCATTCCCCCGCACTTGCCGCTCTCGTCTTTCCCCGCGCAGCTGGCGAACTGGGACAGTACCGAGATCGTGCAGGACAAGCAAACCCTCGAGGTGCTGGGCCCCGGCGACTTCATGGAGCGCGTGTATCAGGACCCAGCCGGGAAGTCTCCTTCCGTCGATTTCTTCCTGGCATACTTCCCTAGCCAGCGCGCCGGCGAAACTCCGCATTCCCCTCAGCACTGCCTGCCCGGCGCCGGATGGAACCCGGAGGAAAATGTTCGCATTACGCTCTCCCTGCCCGGTCACGGCCCGTTTCCAGCCAACCGGTACGTGATCTCCAAGGGTGATGCGCGCAGGTTGGTGTTGTATTGGTTTTGGGCCCATGATCGCGGCGTCGCCAGCGAATACTGGGCCAAGTTTTATCTGGTCAAGGATGCGATCAGCATGAACCGCAGCGACGGTTCTCTAGTACGCTTCGTGACTCCCATGTTTCCCGGCGAAACTGCGGAGGCCGCGCAACGGCGCATTCTCCCTTTTACTTCCGCCGTAGTCCCGCTCCTCGATGACTACATCCCCCGCTGAATTTCTTTCGACGGAACCCGAAGACCCCAACCGCCCCAAGCGCGTGCTCGGCTTCCGTGATCTCGTTCTGTTCTACGTGGTCACCGGCATCAGCCTGCGCTGGATCGCCACCGCTGCCGCCGCCGGCCCCAGTTCCATCGTTATCTGGATCGGTGCCTGGCTTTGCTTCTACACGCCCCTAGCTCTTTCCGTACTGGAGCTTTCTTCCCGCTATCCCAGCGAAGGCGGCCTTTACGTCTGGAGCAAGCGCGCCTTCGGAGACTTCTCCGGCTTCATGTCCGCCTGGACCTACTGGACCAGCAATCTCCCCTACTTCCCCGCCGTCCTCTACTTCGCCGCCAGCAACATCCTCTTCATGCGCCAGACCGCATGGGCGCATCTCTCCAACAACGCCACGTTCTACATCGTCTTTTCTCTCCTCACACTAGGTGCCGCCACGTTGATGAACATCGTCGGCCTCGACGTCGGCAAGTGGCTGCACAACGTGGGCGCACTCGCCATGTGGATTCCCGTCGTCATCGTCATCGTGATGGGACTGATTGCCTGGCATCGCTACGGCTCAGCCACGTCGTTCACGGTGCACTCGATGATGCCCAGCACTCACCTGAACGACCTCATCTTTTGGTCAGTGCTGACCTTCGCCCTGGGTGGAAGCGAAACCGCCTCGTTTATGGGTGAAGAAATCAAGAACCCGCGGCGCTCGATTCCCATCGCGTTGCTGTGCGGCGGCGTGACCGTGGCCTTCTGCTACATCGTAGGAACGGCCGCTATCCTGCTGGCGTTGCCCTCAAGCGAAGTCAGCAGCCTGCAGGGACTCGTGCAGGCCATCTCGAGGACCACATCCCGCGTGGGCTTTCCCGGAGTGTTGCCGGTAGCCGCGTTCCTGATCGCGCTCAGCAACATCGGCGCTGCCGGAGCCTACCTCGCCGCCGTCGCCCGCTTGCCCTTCGTCGCAGGCATCGACCGCTTCCTGCCACCGGCGTTTGGCGCACTCCACCCGCGCTGGAAAACGCCGTGGGTGGCATTGCTAACCCAGTTCGTTCTCGGAGCACTCTTCATTTTTCTGGGCCAGGCCGGAACCAGCGTCAAGGGCGCCTACGACGTGCTGGTCAGCCTGGGCGTAATCACCTATTTCATTCCCTACTTGTACCTGTTTGCCGCCATGATCAAACTGCAGCGCGAGCCCGCAGCCCCGGATGTGATCCGGGTTCCGGGAGGAAGCATGGTAGCGAAGCTCGTAGCGACAGTGGGATTCCTCACCACCACGCTGACCATCGCACTCTCTCTGATTCCGCAACCAGACGAACCCAACAAGCCGCTGGCTTTGCTGAAGATTGTCGGAGGTACCGGAGCGCTCGTCCTCGTGGGAGTGGGTCTTTTTGTGGCCGGGAAAACAAGAGCAGAAACGTCGGCTGCACAAGTAACTGGAATCTGAAAAAACCATGTGGGGACAGCCGCCCGTAGCTTGCCCTGAGCGGAGTCGAGGGGGCTGTCCGCCGAGCGAGGGCCCGGCCTGCCGACTCCGCAACCAAGATCGTAAGCCATGTGCTACAATGCTTACAACAGTTACATTTTAGGAGGTTGCCGTGAGATCGACTCACTCGATGGTCATCAGCATGCGCCTCCCGGCAGCCAGCGGCAAGCGTCTCAAACGCATGGCGAATCGCCATGGATGGACCGCCAGCGATGCCAGCGCCCGTCTCGTGGAGGAAGGCCTGCGCCGGTCGGAGTTTGGGTTCATCGACTTTCGAGATTCGCCTGCGGGCCGCCAAGCTTACTTGCAAGGGAGCACGCTCGCAATATGGGAGGTCATGCTGCTCGTCGACAGTTATCGGAAAGATGTGTCGGCCGTGGCGGGACATCTCAAGTGGCCGCAAGCGAAAGTCCAGGCAGCTGTAAATTATGCCGCGGCGTTTCCCGAGGAAATCAATGAGGCAATCGCGGACAATGAGACAACGGATTTTGCAGCGCTGAAGCGCATGCTGCCTCAAGCGGTCGAATTCGTCCCCAGGAAAACGGCGAAAAACCGACATGCTCAAGCTTCTTCTCGATGAGCATATCTCGCCGGACGTAGCGAGCGGTCTCCATCGCCGCAACCGCGGTTTGGAAATTCGCTATCTGGCGGAATGGGGAAATGGACGTTTCCTGGGACAGGACGACCCCGCTTGTTTGCGAGAAGCCGCCGCCCAGGGACTCACGCTTGTCACTTATGACCGGAGGACAATTCCTCCCCTGCTCAAGACTTGGGCGGAAGAAGAGCGCACTCACGGCGGCGTGGTTTTTGTAGACGAAAAAACGATTTCGCCTGCGGATATTGGTGGTCTGGTCTGGGCCTTGACCGGACTGGCAAGAGAAACTGGGAATTGGGACTGGACGAATCGAGTCTATTTCCTGCGGCGCTGACGCCGATCGCCTCGCAGAAAAACATTCGGGGCAGCCGCCCGTAGCTTGCCCTGAGCGGAGTCGAAGGGGCTGTCCGCCGGGCGAAGCCCGGCTGGCCAATCTACACCGGCACCGCCGTCTTCCTCGCCGGATTAAAAAACGGCAGCCCAGTCACCTTAACATTCGTCTTCAACCGGATCGCCTCGATCGTAATCTCCATCTGCAACTGCGTCCCCAGCTTCGAATGCTCCGTCTCCACGCTGGCCAGCGCGATCATCTTCTTCAGGATCGGCGACCAACTCGTAGTCGTCGCCTTGCCGACCTGTTTCTCCCCCGAATACAAAGGCACGGCCACACGCGAAGCCTGGCTCGGAGCAGCCGGAGTCAGCCCATAGCGTTCATACAGCCCCTCAACGTCGGTCCAATCCACTTCGACGCCGACCAGTTGCCGCGCCACACCGTGTTTGGAACCCTGTTCCAGCGCCCGCTTGCCAATGAAATTTTCTTTCTCCAGATGCACCATCTTCGCGAAACCCAGTTCGTACGGCGAATACTTCTGCGACGCAATCAGCGCCTTCTTCGAACTGCTGTAGTCCACTTCAATCAGCAGCAGCCCAGCTTCCACCCGCGCCACGTCGAGCGCCAACATCCCCGCCGCGTGCAAATCAAACTGCTTGCCTTTTTCGGCCAACGCGTCCCACACCTTCACCGCGTCATTCCACGGAACCCAGATCTCATATCCCAGATCGCCGGTATATCCAGTGCGAGAAATGTCGACAGGCACGCCCGCAATTCTGCCGTGCGTCACGCGAAAATATTTCAAGTTCGCAATGTCCGCATCAGCCACGGTTTTGAGCAGCTTCGCCGAGGTCGGCCCCTGCAACGCCAGCGCCGCAACCTTCTCGGAAATATCTTCGATCTGCACATCCATGTTCAGACCATTCTGCCGGAACCAGCGCAGGCTCGGATCGGCAGCCGTCCAGCGATAGACATTCTCCTCCAGACGCGAAATCGTCCCGTCATCGATGACCTTGCCCTCTTCATCGCACCAGCAGCAATAAATCACCTGCCCCACTTTCACCTTGTTGATGTCGCGCGTGATCACGCGATTCACCAGCCGCGTTGCGTCTTTGCCCGTGATCAAATACTTATAAAGCGGAGAAATATCAATCAGCGCCGCCGCATTGCGGATGGCGTTGTACTCGTGCTCGTGATGCACCTCATAGACGCTGACCGTGTAGTATCCCGACCACTCGCGGTAGTTCAAGCTGTGGCAAAGCGGAAAAGTTCTCTCGTGAAACGCGGTTCCAATGGGCAAAGGATTGGCCTCGAAAAGATTTAGCTCGACGTTGGATTATACGTCAGTGCTCTCCACGAAGCGTCATCCCGAGCGGAGCGCTTTTCAGGCGAAGCGACGGATCTCCCGGAAATCGTCTTGTGGCTATGGATCAGGACGGTTTCCGCCAACCCACAAACAACGAGACGATAGTGCCGGGGATTGAATAGAGAACAGCATTACTTGCGCTGATCAGCAACCATCCGAAGAGGCCAACAAGCAAGGACGCATTGTCCAGTCCTAACGAGATGATGGACGAAGGGCAAAGGTAAAGAAGCAGCTTAGTACTCGGGTTGTGGCCCATACGCTCGGCAATGGCGTAAAACGCCAGAAGCAACCAGGGCAACACAAATCCAACGGCAGCAAAAGCACTCACGATTTGCAATCTCTTACGCATCGAGAACGCCTTGTCAGGATAAGCCCTCTGTCAAACTCTTCTTGGGAACCAGGGGCGAATTGCAGACAAAACCGCCTATTCCCGATAGAATAGCGCTTCGACCCCACATGCGCTCACTCATCCCAATCCTGTCGAACGTCCTCCGCAACTGGAGCGTCCTCCCCAGCGGCCTCTAATACGCGCACCCCCAAACTGCGCTAAGATTCCTCGTCCCCATTCTCAACCAGCAAGCGAACAGCTAAAGGCTAAAAGCTAAGACCTTATGGCTAATTCATACGATGTCATCGTAATCGGCGGCGGCCACAATGGCCTCGTCAACGCTGCCTACCTCGCCCGCGCTGGGAAGAAAGTTCTCGTGCTCGAACGCCGCCACATTCTCGGCGGCGCTGCCTGCACCGAAGAAGTCTTCCCCGGCTTCAAGTTTTCCGTGTGCTCTTACGTGGTGTCGCTGCTCCGGCCGGAAATAATCCGCGACCTCGACCTCCCGCGCCACGGCCTTGAAATCCTCCCGCTCGACGGAACCTTCACGCCCATGCCCAGCGGCGATTACCTGTGGCGCGTGAACGACCACGGCAAAACTCATCGCGAGATCGCCCGCCACTCGCGCGTGGACGCCGAAGCCTACGACGAATTCGGCAAAGCCATGCAAGCCATGTGCCGCTTCGTAAAGCCCATTCTCAGCATGGTGCCGCCCGATCCCAACACGCTCAACCCACGCGAACTGATGAAGCTGCTCTTCATCGGCAAGCGCTTTCAGGGTATGTCAAGCAACGACAAGTACAACCAGGTCCAGCTCATGACCATGAGCGCCATCGATTTTCTGGATCAGTGGTTCGAGACCGATGTCCTCAAAGCAACGATGTCAGCCTCGGGCATCATCGGAACGTTCCTAGGCGTGCGCTCGCCCGGTACTGCCTACGTTCTGCTCCATCACTACATGGGAGAGATCGACGGAGCATTCCGCGCCTGGGGATTCGCCCGCGGCGGCACCGGTGCAATTTCCAACGCCATCGGGGACGCCGCCCGCGAAGCCGGAGTCGAGATTCGCACCCAAGCGGCCATCGCGAAAATCATCGTCAAAGATGGCAAGGCCAAGGGAGTAGTCCTGGCCAATGGCGACGAAATCTATGCCGACACAATCTCCTCGAGCGTCGATCCTCGACTAACGTTCAACAAATTCATCGAAGCCGAGCATCTTCCTGCCGACTTTCTCGAAGACATCAACCGCTTCAAATACCGCGGATCTTCCGGCAAAGTCAACATGGCGCTGGATGGTCTGCCGAACTTCAAATGCATGCCTGGACCGGGCCCCCATCTGCGCGGCGCGATGTCCATCTCGCCATCGGTCGAATACATGGAGCGCGCCTACGATGACGCCAAGTACGGTAACTTCTCGCGCAAGCCGTATATTGATATGGTCATCCCCTCGCTCACCGATCCTTCGGTCGCGCCGCCAGGCAAGCACGTGCTCTCTTGTTTCGTGCAGTACGCCCCCTACAAGCTACGCCCCGGTCTCAACTGGGACAATGAAAAAGAAGCCTTCGGCGACACGGTCGTCAACACCATCGCCGAGTACGCGCCCAACATCAAAGACATCATCCTCCACCGGCAAGTCATCACCCCGCTCGACCTCGAACGCGAGTGGGGATTGAGCGAAGGCAACATCTTTCAGGGCGAACTTTCGCTCGAGCAGCTTTTCTTCCTGCGTCCCGCGCCAGGCTACGCGCGCTTCCGCACGCCCATTCAGAATCTCTACATGTGCGGCTCGGCTACGCATCCCGGCGGCGGCATCATGGGCGCTCCCGGACGCCTCGCCGCTCTCGAAATTCTCAAAGACATCAAGGGAGCAGCCTAACCTATGCTCTGTCATCCTGAGCGAAGTTTCTGTTCGCGAAGCGAAGGGAAACGCAGTCGAAGGACCCCAATGCGGCTTCGTTCAGCACAAACGCGTCAAGGCATTCTCCCAGTGTCGTTTGGAAATTAACCATGAACACACCTTCCAAATCCGGCGAGCGCGACATCGTCATCATCGGCGGCGGCCACAACGGCCTGGTCACCGCCTTCTACCTGGCCAAAGCCGGATTCAAGCCGCTCGTCCTCGAACGCCGGTCGCAGGTCGGCGGCTCGGCGATCACCGATGAATTTCATCCCGGCTTCCGTTGCTCCACGCTGGCGCACACCGCTGGCCCGATCCGTCCCGACATTATCCGAGACATGCAACTGGAAAAGCACGGCCTCAGGTTCATCACGCCAGAGACCTGCGTCACCGCACTGTCGCCCGACGGCCGCGCGCTCTCGCTCTATGAGGACGAGAGCAAGTCCGCGCAAGCAATCGGCGCCTTCTCACAAAAAGACGCGGCAAAATATCCCGAGTTCGAGAAGTCGCTGGGCAAGATCAGCAGAGTAATCGCGGAAGCGCTCGCCACAACTCCTCCGGACATCGATCATCCCAGCGGCGGCGACCTGTGGAGCATGCTCAAGACCGGCCGTGCCCTCCGCAACCTGGGCAAGCGCGACATGTACCGCGTCCTGCGCTGGGGACCGATGGCCGTGGCCGATCTGGTCGCCGAATATTTCGAGACTGAATTACTGCGCGCGGTCGTAGCTGCCCGTGGAATCTTCGGAACCTTCCTCGGACCGTGGTCAGCAGGCAGCAGTCTGCAGTTACTGATCCGCGCCGCTGGCGATTCTCATCCCGCCGGCTCTGCATTCTTCGCCGCTGGCGGCATGGGCGCGCTCACGCAAGCCATGGCCTCTGCCGCGAAAGCCGCAGGAGTCGAGATTCGCACCGCAGCCGAAGTCATCGAGATTCGCGTGAAAGACGGCGCAGCCACGGGCGTGCTGCTAGGCACGGGCGAAGAAATCAGCGCCAAGGCCGTCATCTCGAATGCTGATCCCAAACGCACGCTGCTCAAGCTCACCGACCCCACGCATCTTTCTCCGGACTTCGTGCAAAAGCTGCAACACTACCGCGGCAATGGCACTGTCGCGAAGGTCAACCTGGCGCTCTCCGGACTGCCCAACTTCACCGCCTTGAAAAACGCAGACGGCGCCGCACTCAAGGGGCGCATTCACATCGGCCCCGAGATCGACTATCTCGAGCGCGCCTTCGACGAATCCAAGTATGGCAACTTCTCACGCCAGCCCTATCTCGAAGCCACCATCCCGTCGCTCACTGACCCCACACTTGCGCCCGACGGCAAGCACGTCATGTCGATCTACATGCAGTACGCTCCCTACAAGCTGAAAGGCGATTGGGAAGAACAGCGCAAAGCCCTCGGCCAGACAGTCGTTCAGACGCTCGCCCAGTATGCGCCCAATCTCCCTGAGATGATCCTGACTCACCAGATCATAACCCCGCTGGATTTGGAAGAGGTCTACGGATTAACCGGAGGCCAGATTTTCCATGGCGACCTCGCCCTCGACCAATTCTTCACAATGCGCCCGCTGCTGGACTGGGCGCGCTACCGCACCCCGATCGACAATTTATATCTATGTGGCAGCGGCACACATCCGGGCGCGGGCTTGACCGGAGGCTCGGGTGCGAACGCCTCCCGAGAGATTTTGAAGCACCTGAAGAAGTAGCGCCGGAACGGCCGCGCTGAAAATGAAAAGCTCAGCCATACTCCTGATCGCCTGCCCCGACCGCAAAGGCGAAGTCGCCACCATTGCCGACTTCGTCTACCGCCATAACGGCAACATCCTGCACGCCGACGAGCATGCCGACGAGGAGTCCGGCCTCTTCCTGATGCGCGTCGAGTTCGATCCCAAAGACTTCGACATCGACCTCTCTGATCAAGACCTCGCCGACTTCACCAAACATTTCTCTCCCATCGCTGAAAAGTTCCAGATGAACTGGCGCTTGGCTCAGTCCTCGCACCGCCCGCGCATGATCATCCTGGTCTCAAAGTACGACCATTGCCTCGTCGATCTCCTCTACCGCCACCAGAGCGGCGAACTCGCCTGCGAAATCCCGCTGATCATCTCCAACCACCCCGACAACCAGCCCATCGCCGATTTTTACAAGATTCCCTACACGGTCATCTCGATCACGAAAGAAAACAAACGACAGGCAGAAGAACAAATTCATTCACTGATCGAAAAACACAATGCCGATTTTATGGTCCTGGCCCGCTACATGCAGATTCTCTCCAACGATTTCGTCAACCGCTATCCGCAGCGCATCATCAACATTCACCATTCGTTTCTGCCCGCCTTCATCGGCGCGCGCCCGTACCATCAAGCCTTCGAGCGCGGCGTCAAGTTGATCGGCGCAACCAGCCACTACGTCACCGAAGTCCTCGACGACGGCCCCATCATCGAGCAAGATGTTGTCCGCGTCTCCCACCGAGATACCGTCGAAGACCTGATTCGCAAAGGGCGCGACCTCGAGAAAGTTGTCCTCTCTCGCGCTGTGCGCTGGCACGCGGAAAACCGGGTGCTGCTTTACGGCAATAAAACCGTAGTCTTTTAACGATCCCGCCAGCGATCTCCCACTCTGCGCGGAAGGTCATGCACTTCCGAAAAATCAAGCGCGTTGCGTGACAGTCTCACACCAGTAGTAACTTGCGACCCGGGTGACTTTCGTCTTTACTTAGACAGCAGTTAAGAATTCCCTCAACCGACGGGGAGAATCTCGCTCCGGGAGCGTTTCTTGGCCGAGGATCTTAGATTTGAACTGGCAATCCTGGCGACAGTCCAGGGTTTTTATCAGAAGCTGATGCGCGACTCGCTCGGCGGCGATGTGCCCATTCCGAGCGGGCTCGACGAAGTCTCGCTTCGCCACTCCGACGAAGGCCTGCCGGAAACTCTCTCCCAGATGTATCGCTGGCTGCACCTGCTCGACATGGCCATTACGCCGGCGATGCTGCGCCACGCGCTTACTCCGGACACGGATTCAGAAGTCGCCGAGGCCCTCCTCCGCTACTTTGTCCGGCGACGCGAGCCCAGCGAAGTCAACCGCGATAAAACCGACCTCATCGCAACTTTTTTGTACCGTCATCCCCGCGTTCATGGACAGTGGCAGCAGCACGGTTATGGGCTGGACGGATCGCTGCCGCTTTCTCCCTTCGAAATCGCGCTGATCGAAATTCTTGCCGATACCGACGTGCCTTCGCTTCCCGAAGAGCACGTGCAACTGCTGCGAAACTTCGATCCCCTGCGCGAAGAGATTGCACGCTATCGCGATTTCAACTCGCTGATCGATTCCGGAATCGTTTCGCGCGTGCGCGAATTAAAACGCTGGCTGGATTCGTCTTTCTATCATCCCGGAGTGCTGGCCACGGTCGCCGCCCACAATGCGGCGTTCGGAGCCCGCTTTGACCAGCTCTTCGCCAAGGCTTTGGGAGAGATCAAACAATTCGCCCAGGCCCTCGACGAAATGGGCGGCAGCATTCTCAGCACCGTTGACGGCGTGGAAGTCACCGTCGACCACGTGGCCGCCATCGAGCAGAAAGAAATGCTCAAGGCCGACTACGGCGGCGCGCTGGAGAAATTCCGCCGCGTCTCCCGGCTTAAGAAAGAGCTGGACCGGCGTCCTCCGATTCGCAAGTCGTTGCTCGCGCCCGCCTCTGGAAACAAGACGCAATCTTCTGGCGGGGCCGCCGCGGCTGCGAAACCCGCGCGGGCGGCGGCTGCCAAAACGCCTGTTCCCGCCCAGGCCTTCCAGCCGCCGGTCATCACGGCCCAGCAAATTTCCGTGGAAGAGGGCAAACTGCGCCGCGTCGAGGAATCGATCCGCGTCTTTGTTCGCGTGGCCGATCCCAAGTATCGCCAGGTTGTCCCCATGCGCTTTTTCAATCTGACGCTGACCACGCCCGAAGCCGAAGCCTACAACGCCAGCTTTCTCGAGGAGAAGACTCCTCGCGCCGACGCCGCCCGTACTCTGATCCGCCTGGTCTCCTGCGTGGCCCGCGTCAACACCGAAATGGAAGAACTCAAACGCAGCCAGAGCATGTCTTCGCTGTGGAAGCTCCACGCCGACGCTCTCGTTGTCCTGCTCGACATCGCCAGCAGCACAACGGAAGAAGCCGGTAGCGTCGCCAAGGTGGCCGAAAGCAGCGATGCCGCATCGGCCAAAGCTATCCACGAAACCGTGCAGAAACTTCGTGGTCGCTCCGATCTCGCCGTAAAAGCTTTGGCGCATACAGGGAGCTAGGATCAGTTCTCAGTTCTCAGTTCTCAGTTCTCAGTTCTCAGTTCTCAGTTCTCAGTTCCTCCCTATTCCCCTCTGGTGTGGTCTTTGCGGTGAAGCCAACTCGAAGGCTAGGTCCGTACGGAGTAAGCATTGCCTCCGCGCGGCATCGACATCCCCTTATATGCATTTGTCAAGCGCACTCGGACTACCCAGAAAATCAGCAATATCAGAGGCAGGATAGCCGGGATAAAAAGTACATTAGTTTTGAGTAACCAATCGGGAAATACCTTGCTGCCCTGTCCCAGGAAAAAGGATCCAGTAGCGATAAACAGCCCAAAACACATCCGCCAGAGATGACGCACGATGCGCTGCGCGCCGAGAACACCGCCGCGCAACAGCATGCGAACGTCCCCAGCAGCAGCCAGGAGAAACACAGAACCCATAAAGAGGTGCATCCCCGCGGGAACTCCGTATTTGGACCCTGTAGGGCTATGGATTGCTTCTAAACCATTGATCCAGCCGTCAATTCCAGTCGCCAGAGGAATCAGCAGCGCGGCCCAATCGTAAACGCTTGTTTCCCCGTCTCTGCGCTTGGCGGTCACCCATGCCGTTGCCACCAGATAGAACGTCAGAATGCCACCGCCAATATTGTTCGGTTGGTGTTTCATCACCGCCAGGTATACCGCGCCGGCGGCCATGGTCAGCATGGATATCACGAAGACTTTTCCGGCCATCGCGTGCCGGGCGGAACCCTTGCGGAAAGACATCGCCAGGGTGCCCGATAGTATTCCTGCGATGCCAGCCGAAATATGAAGAACCAAGATAAGAGATTGCATTCTTCCGCACCCCTTTCTATGACGAACGAGTGATCTTCATTCCCTTCGAAGCCCAGGGCCTGGGGCCGCAGGACTGCTCAACGAAGTTCCGCAGTACGGACAATACACATCACTTGCGTCAACCAGGCGCTGGCACTGCGGACAATTCGGACTCAGTTTGTAGCTGCAGCGTGGGCAGAAGTTGAATCCCGTCTGGACGGACTTCCCGCATTGCGGGCAGGCACTGCCCAGCGGTTGCCGCAGGAGGAAGTAAAGAATGATACCCAGGGCGTTGGGAATAATAACGGCCATGATCGTCCAAAGGGTAGGGCTCATCCTTCGGCGTTTCGCATCGCGGTTTATATAGCCGATGACCAGCAGGAAACAGCCCCCACCAACGCCGGCCAGCAGCCCGAGCACCGCTCTACCCCATGCCGGCGGCACGCGCGAGTGCCAGATTGCCACACCATTGAAGACAATCTGCGCGGCAACGAACGCGATTCCCGCCAGCGCCCATGCCCACAGCGGAACAATCTTGATTTCCGCCGTGAGTCCAGTTTGAGTTTCGTTTTTTACCTGCATAAGTTTGCCGACTTTCTCATCGCCATTGGTCACTCATGAATACGCTGCGATCGTTCCACGCTGCTCGTCAGATGCGTGCCTCGGGCCAGCAGCAACACACCCACCACCAGCGCCGGCGTGATGAAGAAAAACATGAAGCCTGCTTGCCAAACCATGGTCGAGACTCCGGCCCATTCGCCTATCCATGCAAAGAGTCTCCACAACAAGGGGACGGTCAGGGTTGCAGAAAGGCCCACGCCCAGACAAGCCATCCCTACCAGCCACAGGCGTTCGCGCGTCTCGCGAAGCCTGCTGGCATGGAAGCGCACCCGCATCTGCGTGGCTCGCACCAGGCGCGAATCGGCGGCGAGCGGTAGCGAACGCAAACTGCTCACTACTCCGTTTGCTGTTTCCGAATATTGACGGCACGTTGCGCACTCTTCCAAATGAGCTCGCAGCCGGTTCTGTTGTGCGTCCGAGAGACCTTCACCCAGAGCGATTAACTCGCGTGCCTCGTCATGTGAATTCCGCGTCACGCCTGTGTTCCTCCTAACTGGCCCATCAACAGGTTTAGCCCGCGATACAAGCGCGACTTCACTGTGCCCAGCTTCGCTCCAGTTACCGTCGCGATTTCCTCCAACGCCAATCCCTCCTGGAAGCGCAACACCACGGTCTCGCGATACTCAACCGGAATATTGATCAATGCCGCGCTTATGCGCTTGGCTTGCTCGTGCTGCTGCACAACTTCCCAGGCCAACGGTCGCGTGTCGGCCGGTTCGAGCGGAGCATGGTCTTCGTCCTCCATCAGCCCATTCAGGCTAAGAGTGCTTTTCTTCCGCAGATAGTCGAGGGTCAGATTTCTCGCGACCGCGTAAAGCCACGTGCTGAATTCGTGCTTGCCGTCGTACTGATGGCCGCGTTCCAGCACGCGAATCCAGGTTTCCTGGAAGAGGTCCTCCGCCAGTTCACGATTTCCTGAGAGATGGATCAGATAACGCAGAAGCCGGTGCTGATACTGCTCGATGAGACGGTCAAGCAATTCCGGATCACGCCGGCGGAGACCGCGAGCAATGGCGCTCGACTCGGATTCCATCACATTCATCAGGCAATAAGCTGTGGCGTTCATGCTATCGGGATATACGGGCGAGGGGGTGAAAAAGATGCCGGGGGCGGAAAGTTCTTGCAGCGTAAAGCATTCAAAAGGCATGGGCCCGACGCAGTCGTGGTGGCACGGCCCGAGTGGAAAGCTAAACCGCCGGCGGCATCGTTACCAGTTTTCTTATTTCCGGGCCCAGCAGATCGAAATGGCGCACATTCCAAGTGTAGAGTTGGTCCGCGCCTGCCTTAAGTGCGCACGCGCCGACCAGGCCGTCATAAACGGCGCCGCCCACGATTCCCAGCTGTGCCATGCCGCGGATGGCGGCGCAGTACTCGTCGCCGTCGAGCCAAACCAGGGTAAACCGATGCTCGATTTCTTGCACAACCAAGCTTGCGGCTTCGGCGCTCATCCGCTCTTTTCCGGGATAACGGGTGAAGGTCGAGTACGCTTCCGCCACGCTGTGGGCGGCACAAGCCGCTTGCTTGCGGGTCGCGGACGCAAATACCGGGAAACTGCGGGCATGATGTGGATGGTCGGGCAGGAGCGCTGCGACCAGGACAGTGGTGTCGAAGAACCATTTCACCGGGATTTCTTCCGTCGCGGGCGGCGCGTGGGCGGATTGCCCATGAAGCTCAGTTCGCGCTCGCGGCGAATCTGGCGCAGCGTTTCATCGGTAGCTCCGGCGGGGATCGGCTCGCCGACGCCGAAAACCCAGATCCCTTGCTTTTGGTGTAGCCCAACTCCTCCTCTTCGAGGCCGAAGCACGATGCGGTCTTCCGAGCTTTCCAGTTCCAGCGAATCGCCCGCGCGGAGTTGCATTTCGTCGCGAACGGGCTTGGGCAGAACGATGCGGCCGGCTTTGTCGAGGGTTAGGGTGGTTGTCATGAATTCCATTATATAATGGCATTTGGCATTTTAGAATGCCATTCTCTTAATTTTCTTGCTTTCACAGACTCCATCCATTTCTCCTAGCTAGGGTTTACAGTTCGTGCTATAAATCCACTGCATAACTCCTCTTTGGGCCCCGGGCAAAACTCCAGAGCTAAACGGAGGTGACCTCCATGCCGGTTCTTCCCATTCGCATTCTGTGCGCCAGCGCCAGTCTCGCCCTCGTGATCGGTCTCGCGAGCTGCTCGCATGACGTCGTAACGCAGCACAACAACGTGTTTCGTACCGGAGAGTATCTTGCCGAGACCAACTTGACTCCCGGCAACGTGATGCTCACCGCTGTCTCTAACTTCAAGAAGCTATACACTCGCAATGTTGATGGAGCGATCTATTCGCAGCCTCTCTACGTGCATGGTGTCAACACTCCCGGTGGAAGTAAGAACCTGTTCTTTATCACTACCGAGAATAACTGGGTATATGCCTTCGATGCCGATGACAGGAGCGCCAGCGCCGCTCCCGTGTTCCAGCGCCAGCTCCGGGCTGCTGGCGGCTCCAGTGTCTGCGCCGAGACTTACTCCGGGCGCGTCGGCATTACCGCTACTCCGGTTATTGATACATCGGCACATTCCATGTATGTAGTCGCGCGGGATGCGAATGACCAGCAGCATTACCTCCACAAACTGGACATTGCCAACAACTTCAACGACTTGGTTTCTCCAGTGCTTATCGGTGGGACCGACCCGAGTGGCGTTCGCTTTAACGGCATCTGCGAACGCAACCGTCCGGGACTGTTACTGGTGCAGGGGGTGGTATACATAGCTTTCGGCACGTTCAGCTGCGATGCCGGCTGCCCTGGCGGCGAGCCATATCACGGCTGGGTTGTGGGTTATCACGCCAGCGACCTCTCGCCCGCCGCGATCTTCTGTACCAGCCCGCTGGGTTGGGGCTCTGGCATTTGGCAGACCGGCGGTGGCTTGGTCAGCGACGGAAGCTATATCTACTTTGAAACTGGGAATGGCCCACCTCCGCTGGGCGATTCGTTCGTAAAACTGCAGATTACCAATTCGTGGCCGGGACTGACCCTTGCTGGGTCGTACACGCCTGTAAATGCGGCTACTCTAGTTAATGGCGATACCGACCTGGGTTCGGGCGGCCCGGCCTTACTGCCCGATGGCAGACTCGTGGGAGGCGGGAAGCAGGGCAGGTATTACATTATCAACACGAGCGGGATGACGCTTGCGCAGGATCCCTCGCCGCACCCACCAGGCCTTTTCGACGGGTTCCAGGCATTCACCAACACCTATCACAATAACTCCGCAAACCCCGCCTGCGGGCCCGCACCGCCTGCTGCCGGTTGTAACGTCTCCGCATCCCCAGCCTGCTACATCGATGTCTCAAACTATGGCGATGGCGAATTGTGTGGGCCCAACATCCACTCCACTCCCGTGTTCTGGTCGGCGGCTGGAAACCAATACGGCGCTGTCTATCAGATGCCAGAGAAGGACTACCTGAAAGCCTTTCGCTATACCCTGACCACGGACCATCTGGACGAGGTACCTTACCTGACCTCCTCCGTGCGCCCCGTGGATGGCATGCCGGGTGGCTTCAGTTCGCTGTCCGCCAACGGTGGCAAGGATGGCATCCTGTGGACTTCGATGCCGCTCGGAGACGCACAATGGACGCCCGTGCCAGGACGCATTGTCGCATTTGGCGCCAGTAATCTCACTGAGTTGTGGCACGACGATGGCGGCTACACATTTGCTAAGTCTGTGCCGCCTACCATAGCCGAGGGCAAGGTGTTTCGAGCGACTGCTTCCGGTGTGGTAGTGGTTTATGGACTCGTAAGGCCTCCGTGGTGGTACGGCCTATCGGATTACTTTAAACCGAAGCCTCCGCCGTACCCTGAGCCGGACGGGTCGCACGCTATCGGTGATCTGGTGCGCAGGTATGGCGGCGCGAACGGTGTCCTGGGCGATCCTCAGGGCGATGTGCATGAACTTCGGGTGGAAGGCGGCGGCTTGGCACAGGACTTTAAGAAAACCATGGTGCTGACCCATCACACTACGGTGTCGATGCTTCCCGCGCCGCTCTCTCGCGTCCCAACCTGCTCCAACCCACCGAAACCTGGTGAAGGCACTGCGGTCGAGTCTTCCGTCTACTGGAGTTCCAAGACCGGCGCTCACTGGGTGGCGGGTGAGATTCGAGCCTTGTGGCTGAAGCAGGGTGGCGCGACAGGGTCTCTCGGTTTTCCAAGTTCGGACGAAGAGCCCACGTCCGACGGCGAAGGTCGCATCTCGCATTTCCAACACGGCGACTTGGTGTGGTATGCGGACAAGGGGGCGTCGATGCAGCGGACGGCCGGCGGACAGGAGCAGATGAAAAGGTAAATCGATACCGGCCGCTTTTTGAGCGTACCAATTCTGGAGGAGCGAGGGTGTGCCTTACCTTCACTGGTCTTTGGGGGTCGGCAGCATATCTATAAAGATAGAAAAAGACGGTGATGTACCCGTCGTTCCTTAAGGTCACTAGCCGACGAAGTTCGATGGTCAGTTAATATCGAACTGCTCCTGATGCAGCGCGGGATCGCTTTTCACGATGATGGTGCGTTTGGTTAGCTCTTCCATCTCGTTCAGCAGGCGGCCGTTGTTGGCTTTCAGTTCCTTGGCTACATCCGGATTCACGCGCAGCATTACGTCTTCGTGTTCCAGATGCTTGGCGATCTTGCGCATCTCCACGTAAATCTCGTTCGCGACCGTGGTCAGCGATTTCACGTAGCCTGTCGATTGGCAATAGGGACAGGGCGCGCCGATGGTGCGTTCTAGCGATTGCTTTACGCGCTTGCGTGTGATAGCGACCAGGCCGAAATCGTTGAACTGAAGCACTTTCGAAGGCGCTCGATCATGCCTCAATTCTTCTTCCAGCGCCTGCATCACGCGCTGGCGGTTGCGGCGCTCGTCCATGTCGATGAAGTCGATGATGATGATGCCGCCCAGATCGCGCAGGCGAATCTGGCGCACGATCTCTTTGATCGCGTCGACGTTGGTCTTGACGATGGTGTCTTCCAAGCGCGAAGTTTTGCCGACGTACTTGCCGGTATTGATGTCGATGGCGACCAGCGCTTCGGTCTGGTTGATGACGATGTAGCCGCCGCTCTTCAGCCAGACTTTCGACTTGAGCGCCTTGTCCATCTCATCTTTCAGGCCGAATTGCTCGAACAGCGGCGTCTCTTTCGTATATAACTTCACCCGCTTCACCAGGCCGGGCTGGAAGCGGTTGAAGAAGCGGAGGATGCGCTCATACTCCGGTTCGGTGTCGACCCAGATTACGGAGAAGTCGCTGGTGACCTGATCGCGCAACACGCGCTCGACTACGTTGAGATCGTGATAGATCAGCGCGGGTGGCTTGGAAGCCTCGGCTCGCGACTTGATGTCGTTCCACAAGCCCTTCAGGAAGCGAATGTCGGCGCGCAGTTCGTCTTCGCCGGCATTCTGCGCGGCGGTGCGGACGATGAAACCGCCGTGTCCGTTGTCGCGCTCGCTGAGCACGATGCGCTTCAGGCGCTGGCGTTCCTCATCGGAGGCGATCTTGCGCGAGACTCCGGTGTGGTTGACCGTGGGCATGTAAACCAGGAAGCGCCCCGGAAGCGCGATGTGGCTGGTGATGCGCGCGCCTTTCTTGCCGATCGGTTCCTTGGCAATCTGCACCAGGATTTCCTGGCCTTCTTTGAGCAGGTCGCTGATTTTGGGAACGTCTTGTGAGGATTGACGGCGCGGGAAGCGGCGTCCACCACCACCGCGTCGTCCGCCGCCACGACGGTCATAACCCGGGCGCGGACGCGGCGCACGCTGCGTGTAACCAGCCGTCCCGGCCGGAGCGCGAACCTCAGCCCGGGCATCGACCGCTCCAGTTCCGCGCGCTTCAGCGTCGAGCAGCGCCTCCGCTTCAGCCTGCGCCTCTTCCAGTTCCAACTCCTCGGAGTCTTCCTCGACCTCTGCGCTTCCGTCCGCAGCCGGCGCCACACCCGCCTCGGCTAAAGACGACATGTGGATCTCCTCTACGGTTTCGCGGACTTCGGAAATCTCGCGCCTCATCTCCGAACCCGACTGACCGGCCGCCCGCGTCTCTTCTTCAAACTCGTCGTACCCCTCATCCGACGATTCTTCGTAATGAACCGTATCCGCTTCTTCCTCGTCGATGGTCTCTTCTTCCAGCGTTCCGGGAGCGGCAAACGCGGGAGTCTCCGGTTGGCGCACTGCCGCAGCGGGCTGGTCTGAACGCTCGGGAACGGCCACCATCTCGTCGTCTTCCTCGACGAATTCTTCAACAGGAGTCTGCGCAGCAGTAGTGTGAACCGCCTCGCCGGGTGCATGGAAAACATTCGCGCTCGCCGAATCCTGACGGTGAAATTCACGGTTCCAGTCCACAGTGGTTGAGGCTTCCGAGGTTGCGGCTATGTTGCCGCGATCTTCGGGGACGGGCGCTGAGTCGCGGGGCTGCTCACGCGGAATTTCGACAGCCGGGGCCGCGCTGGCGAAGATAGGTTCATCTTCCGGAAAAATCTCAGCCACGGGTGCCGCGGGCTCTGAGATAGCCGCAGAGGCTGGAGTAGAACTAGAAGGATTGAAGGCTGGTTCGTTGCCGGTGTCCTGCGAACGCCGCTCCTGTAGCACCGGAACCTGAGCCAAGCCGCGGTACTTGGAAATGGATTCTCCGGGCAGCAGTATCGGCTGATAACCTGCCGGCGGTCCAAACTGCTGGCTGCGCCCTGATTCTTGGTGACGAGGGGCCACTGGGGATTGAACGGGAGCAGGAGCAGTCTCGATCGCGGGCCGGGCCAAACGCGGCTCCGAGCCCCGATCGCGCCCATCGCCACGGGCTTCGCCTCGTCCGTCACCGCGGCCATCACGGCGTCCCCCTCGACGACGGCGGCGTCCCCGATAACCTCCCCGCTCGCGCTCTTGAGAAGCCCCGCCGCCGGAGGCCTCTGGCGCAACTGACGGCTGACTTCCCGCCTGTTCTCCTGTTTCGACAAAATCCTGATTGGGACCGATTTCGGAACTTGCCTCCGGTACGTCTGCATGGTCGCCTGCGGGCAACTGCGCTTCCCCTGCCGCGGACTCCTCCCGCGCCG
This sequence comes from Candidatus Acidiferrum sp., assembly GCA_035568115.1. Lineage (GTDB taxonomy): Bacteria > Acidobacteriota > Terriglobia > Terriglobales > Acidobacteriaceae > Sulfotelmatobacter. Next base: position 73,735 of record DATMOP010000011.1, on the reverse strand, counting down.
GTTGCCGCATATCCTGCACACCGCGGTTCGCGGGCACGACGTCGGTCAAATCCTCATCGTGCTCTTCCAACTCCATAAAGTCGGAAACGTACAGGAAGGCATCGCGCTCCAGACCAATGTCAACGAAAGCGGACTGCATGCCAGGGAGAACGCGGGTTACGCGGCCCTTGTAGATGGAGCCGGCTAGTGTGTATTCATTTTCGCGCTCGAGATAGATTTCCGCGAGCAGATCGTCTTCCACCAGTCCCACCTTGGTTTCGTGGGGCGTGGAAGAGACAAATAACTCTTTGTTCATGGACACTCCGGTCCCGCCGGCTTAAGAGAGCCGGACGGGCGTCACCGGGGCGGAGCCAGGAAGGAAATGGGAGGATGGAGCGTCGCGATGCTGGCCCCGCATGGGGGACGGTTGGGGCCGGAGAGGTTGCTCCCTGACCGAATCCGCTGCACAAGCTTGGGTATCTTTTGCACTGTTCGCTTTACGTCTGCCGGGTTTGTGACCGCACTCTCAGACCGTTTCCGGTCGGGGGGCCGTTTCCCTGCCAGCAGCGTTATAGCTTCAATCCTGCCCGGCCTTCCGAATGCTCAACTGGCCGGTGAAATGCCCCCTTAACGCGAGGGCGATCGATATTTTTGGGGCTGTGCCTCGGCACAGCAACTGCTTCCTTGCCGTCTTCCTGTGTTCAAACTAAAAATTAGGAATCCAGTTCAAGGTAATGAAACCTGGTACTCAATCCTGTTGAATCAGCCAGCCCTTCTGTTCCTTTGAGCCGGTTAATTCACAAAGCGGCGCATTCGGACGTTCATAACCATCCCCAGCGCCAGGAACATGAACAACACGGAAGACCCGCCGTAACTCATTAGTGGCAAAGGTATTCCGGTGACCGGCATAAAACCGACCACCATGCCGACATTGACCAGAATATGGAAGCTAAGCACAGCCACCACACCCATCACCACGAACGTCCCAGCGCGGTCGGGCGCTGTTTGCGCGTTCTGGGTCAAACGCATCAGCACTATGAAGTATAGCAGCAGAACCCCCAAAGCGCCGACGAATCCATGCTCCTCGGAGAATGCGGCAAAGATGAAGTCCGTTTGCGGAACGGGAAGGAAAGCACCGTGTGTTTGCGAGCCTTTCCCGCCCCATAGACCTCCAGAACCTACCGCAATCTTGGATTGCTCAACTTGATACCCCGTCCCCTGGGGATCGTTCTCCGGGTCCATAAAGCTGGTCAGGCGTTGCTTCTGATAAGACTTCAAAACATGCACCCGGGGAACGAGAAATACCGCGCTCACTGCTACAGCCGCAAGCAGCCCGACCGCCAAACCTTGCTTCCACTGCATCCCGCCCAGAAAGACTCCCATAAGGGCAATCGGGATATAGGTAAGAGCCGTTCCCAAGTCAGGCTGCTTCAAGACCATCAGCATGGGAATCACAACGATGGCCCCGGCTTTCATAAAATCCGGCCAGGAAAGTTCGCGATGCCGTAAATCGGCAAAAAACTTCGCCATCGCCAATATGAGGATCAACTTCACCCACTCCGAAGGCTGGAAGTGATTGCCGCCGGGCATCTTGATCCAGCGCTTCGCACCCAGATACTTTTGTCCAAAGATCATCACCGCCATCAGCGAGGCCACCGCCGCGATGTAGAACCAATGGATCTGATCGAGCAGCGCCTGATAGTTCACGAGGCTGATCAGAAACATCATCCCCACGCCGCCCACTACCCAGTAAATCTGCCGGATGTGCGAGCCGGCAAACTTGGTGTGCATGGTGGCGCTGCGGATCTCCATTACCCCCAGCCCGCAGATCATCAGCACGAAGATCAGCAGCAGCCAGTCGAAATCGCGAAATGAAACGTAACGTGACATAAAACAGCTCTTAGCTCTTAGCTCTTAGCTCTTAGCTCCTGGCTCTTAGCTTTTTCGGACTTCGTATTCCGCGACGATCATTCGTGCATCCCCGGCGCCGCCGCAACGGCCACCAGCGGCCTCTTTGCAACGTCCACAAAGAAGTGCCCGCCCTGCAGCGTCTGCTCGTCGCCATCGGCAGCCGGCTCTGTCCACACGGCGCCAATCTCCGCCTTCCCAGCGCCCTTTGCCATTTTCGTGGGCAGCCGCCGCTGCTTCTCCACATAGGCCTTGATTACGTCCGACACTACGTGGGCAGCCAACGATCCATGCTCACCCTCTTCAAACAGCGCGCACACCACAATCTCCGGATTGCGCCGCGGTTCCACTCCCACAAACCAGCCATTATCTTTGTACCTGGCTTTGTCGCTGGCGCTCATCTTGGCTTTCAGCATGTTGCTGACAGTCTGCGCGCTGCCGGTTTTGCCGGCCATATCCACACCTTTGATCGCGGAAGCACCCGCCGTCCCTGCCGGACTTACCACCTGCGCCATAGCGTCAGTAATGATTTCCCAGTTCTTGGGGTCGATCGGAATGGTGACCTCGTCGGGAATGCTCTGCGCCGGAATGATCCCCGGCGGCAAATCCGTGGGATTGGTCACATGCGGCCGCACCATCCGGCCGCCGCTGGCAATCGCGCCAAAGGCCCGCGCCATCTGGATCGGCGTCGCTGCCACCGCGCCCTGCCCGATGCTCACCGAAATCGTCTCACCGGCAAACCACTTCTGCTTAAAGTTCCGGATCTTCCACGGTTCCGAAGGCATGACCCCGCTGACTTCTTGTGGCAAGTCAATACCGGTTTTTTGACCCATTCCCAACGCCATGGCGTACTTGGCGATGCGGTCAATCCCCAGCTTTTCTCCCAGCGTGTAGAAGAACACGTCGCAGGATTGATAGATGCCCTTCGCGATGTCGACCGCCCCGTGCGTCTGATGCCGGGCCGCGATCCAGCACTTGAAGTAGCGCCCGTAGAAAGTCCCGCCGCCCGTGCAATTCACGTGCAGATCTTGTGCAATCCCTTCCTGCAGCCCGGCGGTGGCCATGATGATCTTGAAGGTTGAGCCGGGCGCCAGTTGCGCCTGAATCGCCTTGTTCAATAGCGGATGATTTTCGTCATTGACCAGCTTGCTCCATTGATCGCGCGAGACGCGCACCGAAAAACTTTGGGGATCGAATGTCGGGCGGCTCACCATCGCCAGGATTTCTCCCGTTCGCGGATCCATCGCTACAATGGCGCCGTTCTTCCCTTCCAGTGCTTCCTCCGCCGCAATCTGCAAGTCAATGTCGACCGTCAGCTTCAACTGCTTTCCCGGGATCGCATCCGTTTCCCCCAGTAGCCCTACTTCACGCCCATGGCTGTTTACCAGCGCCCGCCGCGCCCCATTCTTGCCCATCAACGCAGTGTTGTACTGCCGCTCCACTCCCGAAACTCCCACCACATCCCCAGGGCTGTAAAGCTCGAACTGCGGCTGGTTCAGCATGTCTTCCGTGACCTCGCCCACGTAGCCGATCAGGTGTGCCATGAACCCGTTGCGCGGATACAGCCGCCGATGCGCCACAATCGTGTCCAGTTCCGGCAGTTCGTTGCGATGCGCATCGATGAAAGCCAGTTCATCCGGCGTAATGTCTTCTTTTAGAAAAATTGGCTGGTACTGCGGCATAGAGGCGAAGCGGCGTATGCGCGTCCGGACTTCAGTCGCATCTAAATGCAGGCCTTGTGCAATCAAGTCTGCGTCCGCATTCAGGTCGCGGGAGGAATCGCGCAGCAGGAGCGCCGAGAAGGACGGATAGTTATCGACGATGACGCGTCCCTCGCGGTCCAAAATTTTGCCGCGGGGCGCGAGAATCGGCACATTGCGGATGCGGTTCTTTTCCGCCGCCGACGAATAGTAACCACTCTCCATCACCTGCAGCTTCCACAGTCCGTATGCCAGCACCAGGAAGATGGCCAGGATCATGTACTGCGCCGCCGTCAGGCGGATTCCGGATACTTTGTCGTCGCGGCTGAACATCAGTTCTCGTTCTCAGTTCGCAGTTTTTGAGCGATCCGCTTCGCGGATCGCAGCTTTGGTCTTTGTGAGGAATGTAGCTCAATTTTAGCTCTTGGAGGCGCCGCTGCGACTAATAGATGAGTAACCTAGGTCACTACCTGCTTTGCAAGACCTGGGTCAGGTTGTTCCGCAAGCGGGTCGCTTGCCAGGCAAGCGTCCTGGCTTGTGCAAAACTTTAGCTTGACACCGGCCTAAGTTCGTGTGATTGTCCCTTTTTCCTGTCCCCACCCCGGTTCGCAGCACTCTTCTCTCACGGAGGCAATCCCGATGCACACCCGCAGATTTTCAGTTCCGCACTTGTCCGCATACGCCATTCTCGGCGCCACCCTGCTTCTTATGAGCACCCACGCAGCCGGTCAAACGACTTTGTTTTCCTTCGACGGCCCGGATGGATCCACCCCCTACGCCGGGTTAGTCTTCGATAGTTCCGGTAATCTCTTCGGTACCGCATCCACCGGGGGCGCGGTGAAGATGGGAGTACTCTACGAACTGGTTCCGCAGGGAGGCGGCGGATGGACCGAGGAAGTCCACCACTACTTCGGCAAAGTTTCAGGCGACGGAACTACGCCTTATGGCACTTTGCTCATTGACGCATCCAACAATCTCTACGGCACAACCTATAGCGGCGGAGCCTACGGGGGCGGTACTGTCTTCGAGGTAACGCCCGGCGCGGGTCCGAACTGGCCGGAGACCATCCTGTATAACTTTGGCAACGGCACGGATGGAGCCAACCCTCACGGCGCCCTGATCTTCGATGCTCTTGGCAATCTCTACGGTACGACCTCCACTGGCGGAGCCAACGGTGCCGGCACGGTATTCGAGCTGACGCCCATTGGCGGCGGCGCATGGAGCGAGGCGATTTTGTATAGCTTCATTGGTGGAACAGGCGGCTCCGATCCCAATGGGAGTGTAATATTCGACTCCAGCGGGAATATTTATGGAACAACTGTAAGTGGCGGCAGCTACGGGGGCGGCGCTGCCTTTGAATTGATTAAGAGCGAGGGCTACAGGTTCAAGATCCTGCACAACTTTGGCGGTTTTTCCGACGGAGCGAACCCTCATGGCGGCCTTGTCCTCGATGCCTTCGGCAATCTCTACGGAACCACGACCAACGGGGGCGGCCATAACAATCCCGTACACTTCGGAGGCGGCATTGTATTCGAATTAAGCCCGGGTGGAGGAGAAGCATGGAACGAAACTGTGCTTTATGAATTCTGCAATCACTCGATTTGCACCGACATCAACCCCTACGACACTCCGTTGATGGATGCCTCCGGCAATCTCTACGGCACTAACTTCGGCAGGAGCGGCTACAGTACAGTCTGGGAGTTGACTCCCACCGCCACCCCGCCTTGGACAGAGACGCTCCTCGTTACATTTTCTTACAATCGTGCGTACGCCGGTCTGATTTTCGATGCCTCGGGAAATCTCTACGGCACCACCTCCACCGGCGGCGGCAACGGCTTCGGAATCGTGTTCGAGATCACACATTAAGAACTGACTTGGTAATGACCATTCGACTCACTTGGGCCGGCGCTTTGCGCGGGGCCAGAAAAGCGCCGGTTACTAGCACGCACCCTCCAGGGATCGTCTGCTCAAGATTCTTGGTGAGCGTTTACTGAGAACTGGGAACTAAGAACTGAGAACTGCCTTCAGGTCCTCTGCTTAAACTTGTCCAGCAAGAAATACAACAGCACGCCCACGGCCGCATTCGCCAACCCAGCCAGGATTCCCCGGCTCCAGCTCCAATTCAGCGTCAGATTGACCATACCCCGCGCCACCGTGAAATAGACCGCGGCGTGCACCAGATAAAATCCCAAGGTGACCAGCAGCCGCGCGCCCGCATTCTCCACATCCAGCTTCGCGCCCAGCGACGATGCCCCGTAGCCCACCACTGTCTTGGCGATGCCGTAAATCCCGATCGGATAGGGCCCCAGCATGTCCTGCACCAGCCCAATGGCCGCTCCCGTGAACAACCCGGAGACCGGGTTGCGCCGTGCCATGGCAAAGAAAATCGTTACCAGCAGCGGCAAATCGAGGTAGGAGAGGAACGTAAGACGTCTCGGCAGAAACGCCTGCAGGAATAGCGCCAGCAACGGCACGCCCACCGTCACCGGAATGCTGAACCGGTAGACCTCTATCTGCTCCCCCGATGTGTAAGTGATGGGCACGCTAGTGAGGATTGTCTTCGGTCGCAGCAGGTTGCGGATTGGCTGGCGGACTCGTTACCTTGGGTTGCGCCGTCGCTGGCTTCGCCGGAGTATTCGCAGGCTTCGAGGTGACGCTCGGCGCAGAGTCTGATCCCGTCACACTCGCCGCATTTGTGCCCGGTGCGGAACCTTCGGAGACGTTCTTCTGCACAACTTTCTTCAAAACTTCGCCGCTCGGCGCAGTCTCCCCAGCAGGGGATATGCCATGCGCACTCCCAGCATTGCTGCCCGCTGGAGCGGTTGCCGCACCGCCGGTCGTCTTCGCTTCAGTTCCGGTATTCCCGGTGACCGAAGCGGGCTTGCCCACAACGTTCGGCTGCGTCTTCGCCCCTGCAACCGATGCTTGGGCGCCCGCGCCTCCCCCCGCTGGAACCGACCCCGCAACCGCCGCAGGCTTAACCGGGACCGAAGGCAGCCGCTGCGCCAGAATGTCCGCTGCACGCACCGTGCCGCCGCTCTCCGCAATCGGCTCCCGATCTTGCTTCTCGGTCACCACCAGCACTTCCTCTACCCGGCTCAGGTCCGCCGCAGGCCTCACGCGGATGTTCAGAAACATTTCCTTTCCCGGACTCACCTTGCTCACCCGGCCCACCGGCAGTCCCTTGGGAAATATCCGGTCGCCTCCGCTGCTCAACAAGATTTCTCCCGGAGCAATCGTCTCGTCGCTCATCACTCGGTCCAGAATCAACTCGCCGTTGGGCGTTCCGCGGACCACACCCTGCAATCGCGACTTCTCCACCATCGCTCCCACGCCGCTGCTCTGGTCGTTAATCATCAGAACGAGCGAAGTCGACGGATACACGATCCACACCTTGCCCACGATGCCGCCCGCCGTGATCACCGCCATGTCCGGCTTCAGCCCGGCATTCTCGCCCTTATCGATGTAGATGGAGCGGGAAAGATCGCTTCCACTGGATCCAATCACCTGCGCCGGCACGGTCTTGGCGATGAACTGCTCCTTGAAGGCGAGTAAAGATTGCAGCCGATGAGCCTGGGTGGCGTCTTCGCTCAGCCGCACCTGCTCCAGCCGCATCTGCTCAATCTGTTCCTTGAGCTGGCGGTTCTCTGCCCGTACCCCGCGCAGGAAAAAGTAATTGTGCCAGAGATTGCTGCTGCTTTTCTGCGCCCAGACCAGGCCGCGCTCGAAAGGAGTAATTGCCCCCACCGCCCAGATGCGGATCAACCGAGTATGCTCCGCATCGGCGCTCCGCTTCACCTGCACCGCCAGCCCCAACACCTGGAGAAACAGCACTCCCACCAGGATTGTCAGGTTACGGTAACGGCCAAGTACGGATTCCATAAGACAGTGGTCAGTGATCAGTGCCGGTGGTCAGTGCGTCCCGCAACTGGCCACTGATCACTGGCCACTGACCACTGTTCTGCTACTCAATCGAAATCTTCCGTAGCAGCTTGAAGTCGCTGAGCATCTTGCCCGTCCCCAGCACCACGCTGCACAACGGATCGTCGGCAATCGAGACCGGCAGCCCGGTTTCTTCGCGGATGCGCTTGTCCAGATTCTTCAGCAGCGCCCCGCCGCCGGTCAGCACGATGCCGCGGTCGCTGATGTCGGCGGAAAGCTCCGGCGGTGTACGCTCGAGGGCCACGCGAATCGCGTTCATGATCGTCGAAACACACTCGCTCAAAGACTCGCGGATCTCACCATCATCCACCGTGATCGTCTTGGGCACACCTTCAATCAGGTTGCGGCCTTTGATCTCCATGGTCATCGGCTTGTCGAGCTGGTGCGCGGAGCCAATTTCCATTTTGATCTGCTCTGCCGTGCGTTCCCCGATCAGCAGGTTATATTTCCGCTTCAGATAATTCATGATGGCTTCGTCCATCTGATTCCCGGCCATCCGTACCGACCGTGAGTAGACGATGCCGCTCAGCGAAATTACCGCGATGTCCGTCGTGCCGCCGCCAATGTCTACTACCATGTTACCGCTCGGCTCCGTAATCGGCAGCCCGGCTCCAATCGCCGCCACCATGGCCTGTTCCACCAGATGCACTTCGCTGGCCTTGGCGCGATAGGCCGAATCCATAACCGCGCGCTTTTCCACTTGTGTGATCTCGGAAGGCACTCCAATCACAATCCGCGGATGCACCAGCATCTTCCGGTTGTGTGCCTTCTGAATAAAATAGTTCAGCATCTTCTCGGTGACTTTGAAGTCGGCGATCACGCCGTCTTTCATGGGCTTGATGGCCACGATATTGCCCGGCGTCCGCCCCAGCATCTCTTTCGCCTCTTTGCCCACGGCTTCCACTTCGCCCGTGTTCTTGTTGATGGCGACGATCGAGGGCTCGTTGACCACAATGCCCTTGCCGCGTGCGTACACCAAGGTGTTGGCCGTGCCAAGGTCGATGGCGAGGTCGCTTGAAAACATGCTGAACAATGACCTGAGGTTGTGAGAGCGGGATGAATGAAATCCGTTGTTTGACATGAGCCGAACTCTTCTCGCGATCTACATTGATCGCACTGTTTGCGGGCGAACCCGATTGCCGCCATCCGGCGCGGCTGCATCCTTTCTCTAGTGTAAGAGATGCTCCGCAACCCTGCCGGGACCGAAGGTTCCTTGTCCTCTTGGCCGGAACCTCACTTCTGCCTTTAAGTTGTCATCCTGCGGCGTCTTTTGCCCGCCGGAGGATCTACTGAATAATGATCTTCTTCTGCTGCGTATTGACCCCGCCCTGTGCCGTCTGGGCCGTCACCGTAATCACCGCTTCACCCGTGGTCAGCGGTGGCGTGAAGTAGTGGAACGTCCCGTCGGTCGATATCATCGGAACCTCCCGCCCATTCACCATCACCCGGGCCCCTACCTGAGTCTTGCCCGTCACTTCAATGACGTGTCCATGCTGAATGAAGGGGTCCAGTTCCAGATCGATAGCTGCCGTCTGCTTTCCCTTTGGAATGATGGTGAAACGATTCTTCTCGCTCTCCACCGATTCCTTCCCCGACGCTTCGTACGACTGTACCACCCAGTAGTACGCTCCTTCGCCAAGGCTTGTAACCGTAACATCGGCGGTGTTCACTCTTTTGTCGACCAGTGTAGAAGAAAAGTATGGGTTCCTCGAGATTCGGAGCCGATAGGCCACGGCGTTCGCCATCGGCGACCAGGAAAACTCCACGTCTTTGGTCGCTTCCCCGGAAGTAAACAGCGGCGCCATGTTTGCCGGAGAGATCGGTGTCGGCGGTCCCGTCCCTTTGGCCTTCTCCATGTGCGTCTCTGCGCCCTGGAAACTTACTTTTTCCCAGTTGGCCAACTGCACCGTTTCCCCATTCCGCGTGACTTCGCCCGTGCCCTTCTTCATCAGGATCTCATGCTGGTCGATCTTCGGATCGTTGTGCACCTGCGCCGCCGACTCCGGAGCCAGCGATGCCGTCGCCCCCGCCACGATCACCTGCGATTTCGATCCCTGGGAATAAGTCGCAGTCGAAAGATCCACCGTTCCGGTGCTCACCGCAACTGCTACGTTCGTCTGCTGCTGGTCGTTGGCCGAGTTCTCCTCGATCACAATCAGCGAATCCTGTTTCACGGTATAGCTGGTGCCGTCATTGAACACCACCTTCGCCATACCCTCCGAGCCGGTCTGCACCACATCACCCTTTTCCAGGGGAATGTTGTAGTCCGCTCCCACCCAGCTATTGCCGTTGCCCTTCTTCACTCGCACCGTGCCGTCCAGCGCTGTGAAGTGTGCCTGCTGCGCTGTGGAGACGCCGCTGCCCGCCGCTGGCGCCATGCCTGCCACGCGCTCCATAGCTTTGTTGGCCACGTTGCCGGCGGCCTTGAGGCTGCTCTGGGTAAACTGCGGGAAGGTCAATCGTATTGCGACCAGAAACACTGCGAGCCCAGCCACGATCAGCAGTGCCACACTGCGATACGTGACCGTGGTCCACGCAATGTGGATACCCGGTTTGCGAGTCTGCGAAGACACGGTGACCTGAAGACCTTATTCAAACCTTTTGAATATGCGGTAATTTCAACGTTACCACAAGCCTGTCAGCGCTAAAAATGGGTAATCAACAGGGAACGTTACCTTCGTTTCGCGAGGAGCCGGCGACAACCTGGGGTGCTGGCCTCACCGCCGGAAGAGATAGCTGACCTTCACAAAGAACACCCGCCCGTCATTGATCAATCTGTTGCCGCGGACCAGTCCACCGCCATTGGGATCGCATCCCATCGTTTGTCCCGTTGCCGGCAGACAAAGGCTGGGAATGAAGTTATCCAGGTTGCTGTTGTAGCCCACATAGACGGCCGTGCCGGGGTGCACGAGGTAGGTGATGAGAAAGTCAGAGCTGAAGGCCTTGGCAGTTTGCAGTGAACTGTAGGTAGGATTCGCCAACAGGCCGTTGTATTGCAGAATAGTTCGCAGCGAGAGCGCACGCGTGAACTGGTAATTCCACTGGCTGCGGATGATGTGATTGTTGAACGCCGCATGGTGCGCGACGCCGTTCAGCACGCGATCGAGGATGTAAGTGTTGTCGATCTCCAGATGTCCGGTGGGCTTGACGCTCATCGTGTGATTGATGAAGACCTCGTTGCCCGTAATCGGAAGCTGGCCCGTAGGCACGACAACCAGCACCGTCCCATCGCGAATGATTTGTGTCCGCCATGTGATCAAGCGCGACGGGCTGCCCTGCACCACCAAACCGCCAATGCCCTGCACATACTTGTGATCGGCTGGAAGACCGGGGAAGTCGACCGGACGCAGCACATCTGTCTCAACGCCGCCAATCGGAGCGAACAAGAAATTGTGCCGGAAATAAAAGACCCAGTCGCCGGAATAGGCGTGCTGCAAGCCGACGCCATGGTGATCCCAAATGTCGTGGGTATTGAGTTCCGGGCCTTGGAATGTAAGGTGCTTCCCTTCCGGCCGCCAATAGAAGTGAAAGTACTGGGCCACATTGCGGATATCGGTTCGCGGAACGAAGCCCGCATCGGTATGGAAGTTGGCAGTAATATCCTGATACTGCAACTCGTAGGAGAAGCGCCGCCCAAAGCCATTGAGCACGCCTTCATGGTCCTGCCCGAAGGTGTAACCGATAGCGGGCGGAGCGATCGAACTGCCTGCACTTCCCGTGGCATTCAGCGCGGAAACAATCGCATTCGAGGCGTACGTGGACGAGACGACGCTTCGAAACCACGATGTCCAGTTCTTGCCCATGCGAATCGTGGCGTCCAGGCCGCCCACGCGGTTGAAATCGCCATCGTATTCGCGGCCCACGTAGACTGCGCCGACACTGCTTTGCGCACCGATGTCATGGCTCACTCGAGCCACCGCGAAATAAGCGCGCGTACCGCTCAACAGGCTGTGGTCGGGAACGAGAAGCCCCGGCGAGCGGTCGTCGGCGACAAAGAACCCCAGATTCCATGGGCCCTGCTTGCCTGTAAGCCGCGCCCCAAAGCTGGGCTCGATAATGCGGCGGGTGAAGAGCAGCTTTGACGTTTGATAGATGCCAATATTCGTGTCGCTGAAGAAATTCGAGTTCTCCAAAAAGAACGGACGCTTCTCGGGAAAGAACACCTCAAAGCGCTGGTTCACTGTGTTCTGCGGCTGATCGGACTCGATCTGAGCGAAGTCGGGATTGATCGTCGTATCGAGCACAAGGCTGTCATGAAAAACAAATTTCGAATCCAGCCCGATCTTGCCTTGCAAGTCACGATTGTCGAACCGCGGCTGGATTGGATCGCGGTCGTCCAGTGCATGCAGGCTGCTGAGATATCCGTAAGGATTAAACTGCATGTTGCGGCTGGGGGAAACGTCGGCGACCCCGGTGATGGTTCCCTCCTGATTCAGCCGGCCTGCAATCCGGCTGGAAACCCGCGGCCAGTAATCGTATTCATCGTTGTGCGCGACGTAGCGCATCAAGGTCACGCCCCAGGTCTGCTGGTTCGCAGCGTGAAAACGAATGCTGCGGAAAGGGATCGACATGAAGACGACGTAGCCCTTGCTGGTCACCGTGCCGCCCGAATCCCAAACCGTATCGTAGGAATAGTCCGACCCACTGTCCTCAGACCATAGCGCGTCGGACTGCACTCCGCGGGGATTTACATCGAACAGAAAGCCGTGACGCTGATCGTGAAAGGTATCGAGAGTGAGTTCCACGTAGTCATCATCGGGAGGAGTGACTTCTTCACGTCGTGTGAGATGTCCGCGGATCGCGCCGGAATTGGTATCCCAGCACACCCAGGCAAGGTACAAGTTCGCCCTGTCATAGCCCATGTAGACTTCAGTGCGTTGCGTCGCCGGCCTGCCGTCGGAGGGCTGCTGCTGAATGAAATCTGTGACCTTCGCCAATTGCGCCCCGTTGCCGGTAGGCGCCATCTCCGCGAAATCCTCAAGGCGTGGCGGGCTGGTCACACGCGGAATATTCACCGTCGAGGCGTCGGCCGCCGCGCAATCGCTGCCCATTGACACTATAAAGCTCAAAACAATACCGAGCCCAACTAGCAGCCTTCGGACGTGCACCGGATCCTTTGAACCCAGGCGTTTCCTCAGAAAAGTAGAATGTAGGACTTGCACCGTGAATTAGACCTGTCGTCCCGCAAAACGTTAGTCCGACATCGAACCTGAAAGGTTAGCTGGCACTTGCGCCGGGTGAGCCGGTCACAGCAATGTTTTGTTTTGTGTCATTCTTGCTTATCGGCGAATTTTCCCCGGCCTTTACTTGACATGCAGTGCGCTGTCATCAACAATTTAAGAGCACATCAACTCGACCAATTTTTATACCGTTTCCTCAGCTTACAAAATTCTTCACGAGGTTCCTTCATGTTGCTCGCCGCACGCCTGGCACTGTTCCTCTGTGTTCCGTTGCTGTTCGCGGCCGTCGTTTCCGCCCAGAAGATCGCCGTGGATCAGCCCACCATCTGGGCCTCGAAGCCTGACGTCCCCGCCTTCGAGAAAATCGAAACCGATCGCCTCGCCGCCGGTCAGCGCGCCATCGACACGCTGCTCTCCGCCAAAGGCCCGCGCACCATTGAGAACACTCTGGTCCCCTTCGACGAGGCGGTTCGCCAAAACAATTCCGCCGGATATTTCGCCGGACTCATGGAACAAGTCCATCCCGACGCCGGCTTCCGCGATCACGCCACCGCCATGCTCACCAAAGCCAGCGCCGCCCAGACCGCCATCGCCCTCAATCACGACGTTTACAATGCGCTCGCGGCGCTCGATCTCTCGAAAGCAGACGCCGCCGCAAAATATTACGTCCAGCGCCAACTGCTCGAATTCCGTCTCGCCGGCGTCGACAAAGATGACACCACCCGCGCCCGCCTCAAAAAATTAAACGACCAAGCCACCGAAGAGCAGTCAATGTTCGATCGCAATATTGCCGACGGCCAGAACGTCGTCGAAGCCGATCCCTCCGAACTCGAGGGCCTGCCTCAGGATTACATCGACCGCCACAAGCCCGGTGCCAATGGCAAGGTGCACATCACCACCGAGTACCCCGACGCCTTTCCCGTCTTCAACTTCGCCAAGAGCGACTCCCTGCGCCGCCGCGTCACCGTCGCCTTCCTCACCCGCGCCTACCCCAAGAATCAGGAAGTCCTCACCAGCCTGCTGAAGACGCGGTACGAGATCGCCACGCTGCTCGGCTATTCCAACTGGGCTGACTACAACGCCGCCGACAAGATGATCGCCAAGGGCCATAACATCTCCGACTTCATCAAAGACGTTAACGAGGCTTCTCGCCCTCTGGCCAAGAAAGAATTTGAAATGCTGCTCGCCGAAAAGCAAAAGACCGACCCTGGCGCGAAAGAAATCTGGGACTACGAACGCTCCTATCTTTCCGAACAGGTGCGCCGAACAAAATACGATTTCGACTCTCAATCCGTGCGCCCATATTTCCCGTTCATGCAGGTAAAGCAAGGCATCCTCGACGCCGCCGCGGAACTCTTCCAGGTCAGCTTTCAGCAGGAAATGAACGTCCCATCCTGGGATCCCGCCGTCGAGACCTGGATCGTCATCGACCACGGCAAGCCCATCGGCCGCTTCTATCTCGACATGCACCCTCGACCCGGCAAGTACAGCCATGCCGAAATGGCTCCAGTGCTCGATGGCATCCGTGGCAAACAACTCCCTGAGGCGATCCTCGTCTGCAACTTCCCTGCTCCCACCGTTGACGACCCGGGACTGATGGATTACGGCGACGTGCAAACTTTCTTCCACGAATTCGGCCATCTTATGCACCACATTCTCGGCGGACAGCAACAATGGGCCGGCATCAGCGGCATCAGCATGGAATCCGATTTCGTCGAGGCTCCATCTCAGATGCTCGAAGAATGGATTCGCAGCCCGCAGGTCCTCGCCAAGTTCGCCCACCACTACAAGACCGGCGAACCCATCCCCGCCGACCTCGTAGCCCGCATGAACCGCGCCTCCGCCTTCGGACGCGGCGCTTGGGCCGACCGCCAAAACGCCCTCACTGCCATCTCCTACGACATTTATAAAACCAAGCCCGAGTCGGTCGACCTCGACAAAGTCACGCTCGACGACAACCGCAACTACACTCTCTTCACTCCGCTGCCCGACACCCACATGTGGGCCTCCTTCGGCCACCTCGGAGGCTACTCCAGCGCTTACTACACCTACCTCTTCGACAAAGTGATCTCCGAGGATTTCTTCCTCCAGTTTGACCACAAGAACCTTCTAGCCGGCGACGCCCCCATGAAGTATCGCCGCGTAGTCCTCGAACCCGGCGGTTCGATGTCGGCAAATGACCTGGTAAAGAACTTCCTCGGTCGCCAGCAAAACATGGCTGCCTTCCAACACTGGCTGGGGGAGGAATTCGACACGAATGGGGTAAGCGCACAATCCGCAGGAAAGTAGTTCAGCTTGCGTGGAGAAGCTTGTGCGGAGCGGGCACTCCCTTCGACAAGCTCAGGGCAGGCTGTGCCCGCTGCTTTTGATTTTGACCTGGGTCGGGAAGGGCACGGCTTCAGCCGTGCCGCTAGCGATAAAGACGCGGGCTTTTAGCCCCTGTGGCTACGCCGCCCGAAGCTCCTCATGCGTTCGCTCCATCGCCTTCGACTGATCCACCGGCCCCTGACAGTTCGGATAGTTCGGGCAAATCAAATACGTAGTCAGCCCAGACCATCTCAAAACCAGCCCAGTCTTGCACCGCGGACAGCATGGCGAAGAACTCATGCCGCAATCTTCAAATATTCGCGATCCCGAAACAATCAGGGAAAATCCTTAGGATTAGGCTGTCCCTCGCTCACGATCCTTCGGAATCATGACCCACCCCACCGCAGCACTCGCCAAAGCGAGGCCTGCACAAATGAACATCACAATTCGGAATCCAAAGACAAATGCTTCCCCAATTGATTTCCTGATGGCAGCTTCCCTACCAGGATCGAGGCCAGCGGGCGCCTGCAAGCCGGCGAGCTTGTTCATGCTTTCCTGAAGTTCCTGCACAATGCCGGGAGGAACCCCAAAATGAGCCAGGCTGTAGTTCAGTCGAGAACCAAACGCTTTCACCATCACGATTCCAAGGACTGCAATAGCCAGCACCCCCGCCACGCGCGCCACTGCATTGTTGATTCCCGAGGCTGCACCGACTCGGTCTTGAGTTACTGAATTCATCACAACCGTCGTCAGAGGCGCCACCGTCACCGCCATCCCAAATCCTAGGACGACCACCGCCGGGAAGAACGTCTTCCCATAGCTGCCTCCAACCGAGGGCACCGCGAATAGGACGAACCCCAAAGCAGCAATAAGCGGGCCAATAATCAGCGGACCTCGTGGGCCATAACGGGCCACCAACCCGCCAGACCAGCGGGAGAGAACAAACATAAGCAGGATGAAGGGAAGAATGGCAGCTCCGGCTGCCGTTGTGGAATACCCCTGAACCTGGATCAGATCCAATGGAAATAAGAAGAAGAAAATTCCGACAGCAGCATAGAGACACAGCGTAAGCAGGTTCGCACCACTGAAACTGCGGGAGTCAAACAGCGTGAGCGGCAGCATCGGCGTACTGCCGCGAGCCTCGGCAAAAAACAACGCGACAAGGCAACCGAAGCCGACGATCAAACTCCCGAATACCAGAGGATTTCCCCAACCCAAGTTGACCGATTCGAGAAACCCAATCACCAACCCACCGAGTCCGATCGTTGCGAGAATCGCTCCCAGCCAATCGATGCTCCGCGAGCTAGCGCTGCGGCTCTCCGGAATCCGCCAAACGGAAATGGCGATCACCCCCGCCGCCAGCGGGAGATTGATCAAGAATACCCACCGCCATGTAGCATGCTGAATCAGCCAACCGCCGAGCACCGGCCCAATAGCCGTGGTAATCGCCGTAAACCCCGACCATGTCCCGATCGCCTGTCCCCGACTGCCTTCGTCGAAAGACGTACTGATAATCGCCAGGCTGCCGGGCACGAGCAGCGCCGCACCCACACCTTGAATGCTTCTCGCAATAATCAATTGATGAATATTCGCGGAAAGGCCGCACCCCGCGGAAGCCACGGCGAAAATCGTCACGCCCACCAGGAACGCGAGACGCCGCCCGAACAGGTCACCGAGAGACCCGCCAACTAAAATCAACGCAGCCAGAAACAGTCCGTAAGACTCCACCACCCATTGCACATCCACAACGCTTGCGTGAAAGCTGGCCTGCAGCGCCGGCAGAGCGACATTCACCACCGTACCGTCGATGAAAGCCATGCTCGA
This sequence comes from Candidatus Acidiferrum sp., assembly GCA_035568115.1. GTDB lineage: Bacteria > Acidobacteriota > Terriglobia > Terriglobales > Acidobacteriaceae > Sulfotelmatobacter. Next base: position 56,895 of record DATMOP010000011.1, on the reverse strand, counting down.
ACCCAGAATGGTCGCTGCAAGTATCCACGTTCTCGATTCTGGTGCGCAGGGAACTGCGGCACCCGCGGATCGCATGACAGCTTCGTCGCAAGGCATTCTCATCGAGGTATGGATGCTACTAAGGTATTCTGCGATTGCGAATGAAATGCTAACCCGCCCACCCTTGCCGCACCTTCCCCACCCGCTGTAGCATCAATATCCAGGCATTCATAAGGAAATAAGGAGCAATTATGGCCACCGACACCCTCGCTTCCCCCGCCACTCTGGGCAGCAGCAATCCCACCAAAGTATTCAAGAACTTCATCGACGGCGAGTGGGTCGAATCCTCGACTGGAGAAACCTTCGAAGACCGTAATCCCGCCGACACGCGCGACGTGGTCGGCATTTTCCAGAAGTCGGCGAAGGCCGACGTTGACGCCGCCGTGGACGCGGCCAAACGCGCCTTCGCCAAGTGGCGGCTTGTGCCCGCACCGCGCCGCGCTGAAATTGTCTTCCGCGCCGCCGAAATCCTCATCGAGCGCAAAGAAGAGTACGCCCGCGAGATGACGCGCGAAATGGGCAAGGTGCTCGCCGAGACGCGCGGCGATGTGCAGGAAGCCATCGACGCCGCCTACTACAACGCCGGCGAGGGCCGCCGCCTCTTCGGCCCCACCGTTCCGTCGGAGATGCCCAACAAATTCGCCATGGCCGTGCGCCAGCCCATCGGCGTATGCGGCATGATCACGCCCTGGAACTTCCCCATGGCGATCTCTTCCTGGAAGCTGCTGCCCGCCATCGTCTGCGGCAACACCTGCGTCATTAAGCCCGCGCAGGATACTCCGCTCTCCACCTTCAATCTGGTGCGCGCCCTCAGCGACGCCGGCCTGCCCAAAGGCGTGATCAACATCGTCGCCGGGTTCGGACCGGATGTAGGAACTCCGCTCGCCGAGCACGCCGACGTGCGCGCCGTCTCGCTAACAGGATCATCCGCCGTCGGCCGCATCATCGGCGGCATCGCCGCCAAGAGTTTCAAGCATTGCTCCCTCGAACTAGGCGGGAAGAATCCTATGATCGTGCTCGACGACGCCAACCTCGACCTCGCCATCGAAGGCGGCCTCTGGGGCGGATTTGGCACTACTGGACAGCGCTGCACCGCGACCAGCCGCATCATCGTGCAGAAAGGCGTTTATCGCGAGTTCATCGAACGCTACGTCGCGCGCGCCAAGAAATTGAAAGTCGGCAACGGCCTTGATGAGACCACCGAGATGGGACCAGCGATCAACGAGAAGCAGCTTCAGACGGATCTCAGCTACGTTGCAATCGGCCAGGACGAAGGCGCGAAGCTGATGTGCGGCGGCAATCGCCTCACCGAGGGCGAGTTCCAACACGGCTGGTTCATGGAGCCGACCGTCTTCACCGACGTCGATCCCAAGATGCGCATCGCGCAGGAAGAAATCTTCGGCCCCGTCGTCTCAATCATCCCCTGCGACGACCTCGAAGATGCCATCGAGATCGCCAACGGCATCGAGTATGGACTTTCCTCCGCTCTCTACACCAAAGACGTGAACAAGGCCTTCGCCGCCATTCGCGACCTCTACGCGGGCATCACTTACATCAACGCCCCAACGATTGGCGCCGAAGTTCACCTCCCCTTCGGCGGCACCAAAGCCACCGGCAACGGTCACCGCGAAGGCGGCATCGGCGCCATCGACTTCTACACCGAGTGGAAGTCGGTCTACGTTGATTACTCGGACAAGCTGCAGAAAGCCCAGATCGACCGAGCAGATTAGAACTGGTTAATTCTTGAATTTGGATTTCCGCAGCCCACAAGTGCGACTAGCGCGCCGATTCCATTTCGATTTTCCGTCCTCGCGACGGAACCTTAGAGGGATTTAATCCTCGGCCAGTACGTCCGTAATCTGTTCAGCAGATTTCCCGGAGCTTAGTGTCACAGAAGGCGCCTCTTCTTCTCGGTGCCTTACTATGAATGTACTGCTCGCGAAGCATCATCTGGGCAGCAAACGGATCATTCTTGTCACGCTGGCAGGTGCGATTGTGGTTCTGCTGGCAGGTTCCACCGCAGGCTTGATTCCCCATCTCTATGCCCAGAACAAGAAGTCCGGCCGCGAAGTCATTCATTCGGTCAAACCCGAATACCCGGTAATCATGAAAAGCGCGCGCATCGGAGGAACCGTTCGCATGAATGCGACTGTGCTGGCAAACGGAACCGTCGCCAGGGTCCAGGTTCTAGGCGGCAACCCCATCCTGGCCGAGACTGCCGCGAAGGCGGTAATGAGGTGGAAATTTGCCCTCGCTTCAACCCAGACAAACGAAGAAGTTGTAGTCAATTTCAATTCAAACGAAGCTCCGTAGCTTGCCTTTCAGCTAAACTTGCCCGCCCGTTCTCATCGAGTCAGACTACCTCCACGCTCTTGTACAATTGAGGCCGGAAGGTCATCATGCCGCTGACCCAAGCCCACGAGATCTCGGCCGCCAAGCGGCTAGACAACGTTCGCTACGCCATTCGCGACCTGGCTTGCGTCGCCGACGAAGTCATTCAGCAGGGACACAACGTTCTGCCACTCAACGTCGGCGACCCGCTCAATTTCGATTTCCAGACTCCGCCCCACATCATCGAAGCCGCCTACAAAGCCATGCGTGACGGCAAGAACGGCTACGCGCCGTCTCCCGGCATTCCTGAAGCGCTCGAAGCAATTCGCGGCGAGGCCGCGCGTAAAGCCATCACAACCGTGCGCGACGTCTTCGTCACCTCCGGCGTGAGCGAAACCGTCGACCTCTGCATCTCCGCGCTGGTCAATCCCGGCGAGGACATCCTCACGCCAAAGCCTGACTACCCGCTCTACTCCGCGGTCCTGTGCAAGCTGGGCATCGCGATCAACGCCTACGATCTGAACGAAGACGACGCCTGGCAACCCGAACTTGCCGATATCGAACGCAAGCTCACTCCACGCACCCGCGCCATCGTGCTGATCAATCCGAATAATCCGACTGGCTCACTTTGCTCGCGGCAGATGCTCGAGCAAATCGCGGAACTGGCGCGCCGCCACAATCTCGTCGTCTTCTCCGACGAAATTTACGACAAGCTGATTCTGCCGGATTCGAATGGAGATGCCACGCCGCACATTGCTTTCGCCTCGGTCGCGCCCGACGTGCCTTGCATCACCTTCGGCGGCATGTCGAAGAACTACCTCGTCCCCGGATGGCGCATCGGATGGGGCATCGTTTCCGGTGACGCCACAGCCATCAAGCCTTACACCGAAGGCATTCACCGCCTGCTGCGCGCGCGCCTCTGCGCCAACCATCCCGAGCAATATGCGATTAGGCCCGCGCTCGAAGGCCCGCAGGATCATCTCATCGAAGTGCGGCGCAAGCTGCGCTCCCGCCGCGACCTCACGCAGAAGTGGTGCGAGTCCACGCCGCGCGTTAGCTGCGTCGCCCCACGTGGCGCGTTCTACGCTTTTCCGCGCATTGATATTCCCGAGAGTGACGAGGTTTTCGTCAAAGAACTCATCCGCCAGAAGCACGTCATGGTTGTCCACGGCTCCGGCTTCGGCCAGAAGCCCGGCACGCAGCACTTCCGCATAGTCTTTTTGCCGGATGAAAAAACGCTCACCAGCGCTTACGCAGGGATCGCGGAATTCATCCGCGGGAGATACGGACGCGCATGATTGCCGCGGTGTGGGATGAAAACGGCTGCCAATGCCGTGATATTCTCAAGGAAACGGTCGCCGCCAGGGGAGGAAATCATGGAGCAGTTTGATCGCATAACACAAGAAGCTGGCGTCATGGGCGGAAAGGCCTGCATTCGCGGCACACGCGTAACCGTTGGCACAATCGTCGGGCAGATCGGTGCCGGGCATGCGATCGAGGAAATTCTGGCTGATTACCCATATCTAAAGCGCGAAGACATCCTGCACGCGCTACGCTACGCCGCGTGGCTCGCCGAAGACCGCGAAGTTGTTCTTCCCGGCGCATGAAGCTCCTTGTCGACATGAATCTTTCGCCGCGCTGGATAGCCACGCTAAACAACGCAGGGTGGGAAGCGGTGCACTGGTCGACGGTAGGGAAAGGCAGCGAGCTCGACTCTGAAATCATGCGTTATGCGGCGCACCACGGCTACGTCGTCTTAACCCACGATATGGACTTCAGCGCGATTCTGGCGGCTACCCACGGCGAAAAACCAAGCGTCGTCCAGATTCGAACAGAAGACGTGAGCCCCAAGGTAATCGGCGCGCAAGTTGTCGCGACCCTTCGCCACATGGAGCCCGAGCTTGAGGCTGGAGCATTGTTGACGGTTGGCCCGCGCCAGACGCGGGTACGCATGTTACCGATAATCCCGAAGTGAGCGCAGCATTTAGTAAATTCCCGGCAGCACCGCGGGCACCCGCCGCACGTAATCCTCGAACTCCTTCCCAAAGGCCGCACGCAACAGCTTCTCTTCGCTGCGCACCCGGATGACCAGCCCCACGGCAAACAGAACGATTGCCGCAACGAAGGCTGTCCAGTGCTCCATTGCTAACCCAGTCGCCACCAGCATCCCGAGCATCCCCGTATAGATGGGATTGCGCACAAAGCGATACGGCCCCGCAGTAATCAGCTTGTGACCTTCGACCAACCGCGCGGCTACAGCCCACTGTTTACCCAGTGTCCGCACCGCGGAAGCAGTCAGCCATACAGACCCAACCGCCAAGGCCAATGTGAATGCGGAAAGCGCGATCCCGATACTTCCGGAGAGTACGGCAACCGGGGGCAGAAACGGCCTGCCAGGCGGCTGGAACCAGACCAGAAAGTAAGCGCACATTTGCAAGAAAATCCCCAGCAGGGACATCCGGTCGCGTTTGGCTTCCGGCTCCCTGGGTGGCCGTCTGCGAAGCACAAAAATGGCGGTGAAAACCGTCCAGCAAAGCACCACCCCAGCCAGGGTGACCAGCGCAATCGGAGTCGGTTTGTACATGTGTTAGCGCGCCAAGTCTGAGGGACGAACCCAATCTAGAGGCAAGCCCGCGATTTGGCAAACGCTAGCTCTCCATCGTCCTATGACCATGGTATAATGACCATGATCGAAAGGATGTCTTCGATGAAAACAATAGCGGCGGGCGCGTTCAAGGTCCATTGCCTGGCGATCATGGATGAAGTTCAGTCAAAACGCCAGGCTGTGCTCATCACCAAGCGCGGCAAGCCGGTGGCGAAGCTTGTTCCAGTCGAACAGGAGAAGGACGACATCTTTGGTTTCTACAAAGGCAAGATTAAAATCAACGGCGATGTCGTTTCCCCAGCTTTTTCTCCGGAGGAATGGGGAGACCTGTATTGATTCTGCTGGATACGCACGTGGTGATCTGGCTTGCGCAGGATCAACACCGCATTTCTTCAAAGGCTTACGATGCGATTACCAACACACGCGAAGCCGGCCAGGGCCTGTTCGTTTCCAGCATGACGCTCCTCGAAGTCGCCCGACTCGCGAGTCAAAAGCGTATTCAGCTAACGCCGAACCTGGAGGCCTTCCTGGGGGAAGTGGAGCGGCGATTCGCTGTTCTGCCCATCACAGGAAAAATCTGCGTGCAGGCGTTCGCGTTTTCCGCAAGCTATCCGAAAGATCCGGCTGACCGCGTAATTGGCGCTACGGCGGTCATAGAAGGACTGAGCCTCGTAACCGCGGACCAATCGATCCGCCAGTCGAAAGCCGTGCCAACAATCTGGTGAACCTCGCGGTTTTTCAGCAGTTTCCTTGACTTCCTCTTTCCCCACGAATCTGCTTAAATCAAATCAAGACGCAACCCCGGTCGCGTCCTCGTGTTCCTACAATCGTGGTCGACATTCATTCCCACATCCTTCCGGAAGTAGACGATGGATCCAAATCCTGGGAAACCTCCGTCGCCATGTGCCGCATGGCCGCCGACGACGGCATCACCCATCAAGTTGCCACCCCTCATGCCAACGACCGCTACCACTACGACCGCCCCTATCTTCAGGGACTTGTGGCTCACTTGCAGTCGCTCATCGGTGATTCACTCAAGCTCAGCCTGGGCTGCGACTTCCATCTCTCCTACGACAATCTGCAGGATGTGCTGGCCAATCCCGCCCGCTACGCCATTGAAGGCTCGCACTACATGCTGGTCGAGTTGAGCAATTACAGCGTCCCGCAGCAAACGACCGACTGTTTCACGCAACTCGGGGATCGTGGCATCACCGCAATCATCACCCATCCCGAGCGCAACCCGATTCTGCGCGAGAGCTTGCAGCGAGTGGTGGAATGGGCAGAACAGGGTTGCGTGATCCAGGTGACAGGCTCTGCACTGACTGGATTCTGGGGAGACCGCACGCGCCGCGCCGCGCATTGGTTGCTGGAGCACGATGCCGTCCACGTGCTGGCCACAGATGCCCACGACACAGAAAAGCGCATCCCGGTACTCTCCACCGCTCGCGATGCCGTCGCGGAAATTTGTGGCGAAGATGTAGCGGAAGCCCTGGTCGAGGGCAATCCCCAAGCCATCATCCATTCGCAGCCACTGCCTTACTTTCCCCGGCCCGTGCTTGGCAGCTACCGCAAGACGCATGGCAGCAGTTAGGTCCTGCGGTCTCGGTTCTTATGCAACGGTGGGTTCTCAAAAATCTGGACGATTACTGCGGGATTGATGCGTTGTGGTCGGAAGTTTTAGCGGGAGTTGTGGCCGGCGTCGGCTCAGCAGGCGCAGCCGGGTTCGTGTTCATCTGCGCTCCCGGATCGGCGCTGTGCGAAACCGGAGTTGAAGAACTAGAACGCGGCGGGAATGGCCCCGTGGTCATCGCGCTCTCCGGATTCAGCAGATGGTCGTGGCTCGGCCCCAGCCCCAGGCTGATCAGCGCCCGCGAGTCGGGCACAGTCTTCGACTGCCAACCGTGATCGGCCTGATAGCGCCGCATGGCGTCTTCACTGGACTGATTCCAGGTTCTGCCCGCCTCGCCACTCAGGTAGTGTTCGCGAATCAGCGCTTCCTGAATCGCCTGCGCCCGCTCGGAATCAATCTTCTGCTGGCCCCGTGCGGTCGTCTTTCGTTTGCTGTTCTTGTGTGAACTCGCGGACTTCGATTTGCTGTTATGAGCCGCTACGGCTGTGTTGGATTTTGAGTGCGTCCCCGGCGAGGCGCGATGGGTTTTCGTCGCCGAAGTCGAAGTCACAGCTTTCGATTTGGCTGCCGTGCTCGAATGTTTCTTCGGACCCGATGTCTTCGTCTGTGGTTTGGAAGCGTCCGCCTTCACAACAGCAGAAGGCGTTTGCGCCAGCGCAGAGGGCGCTGAAGTGCACGCGCAGATCAGCGCCAGAACGCACCCTGCACCCCACCATCTTCGTATTGCGCTATGCTTCCGCTCTTGTTCCAAAGGCAACCCTCATACGTCAGGCGCGCCAGTCCAAAATGCTCTACTACAAAACACAAGCCCAACTGAAGCTGGCATTGTAAATCATCCTCCATCGCTGGAGGCAATGCCAGTTCCCATTGGGCTAGTTCAGGTTACGGAAGTGTTCCGGCCATGAAGATGGTTCCATCCTGACGCGACGAACCTCGCGGCCGCACCAGGAATACCACGTCCTGACCGCTCTTCAGGCTCGACTCGATTTTGGCGAACTCTTCTTCGTTGTTCACCGGCTGCTTGTTGACCTCCAGGATCACGTCGCCGCGACCCAGATTGATGTCCTCAGCAAACGAGCCCGGTTTCACATCCTGCACGATCACGCCTTTACCTGCCGGAACGTCAAGACGATCGGCCATTTCCGGCGTCAGCTTGCGAACCGTGATGCCAAACTTGTTCTGTTTGGGCGTGTTCTCGTCGTTGCCGCTGTCGTCTTCGTTCAAACGCGCCGCAAACAGCTTGGCGCGATCTGCCACGGTCACCGTTGTCTCCTGCTGCTTGCCGTTGCGCAGGAAGCCGACGGCCACTTTCGCTCCCGGTTTGCGCGAAGCAATGTCAGCGACCAGTTCCGATCCTTTGCTTACTTTATGTCCGTCAATCGTGTTGATGGTGTCGCCCACTTTCAGCCCAGCCTGATCCGCGGGACTGCCGGCCACTACGCTCGATACTGTGACTCCCGAGCCCGCGCCATAAACCCGCGTAATGGCAGGGTTCTCCACCGCATCAAACATAATGCCTATGGAACCGCGCGCCACGCGGTGCTCGGGTCCAATCAACTGGTTGTAGACCTGCACCACGGTGTTCGAAGGTAACGAAAAGCCCACGCCAGCATAGGCATTGGTTTCGCTCAGAATCGCCGTGTTGATGCCGATTACTTCTCCATTCATATTGACCAGCGGTCCGCCCGAATTCCCCGGATTAATCGCGGCATCAGTCTGTATGAATGTCTGGAACTGCCGGCCCGGCACAATATCCCGCCCCTTGGCGGAAACGATCCCTGCTGTCACGGTTCCCACCTGCCCGAACGGACTGCCGATGGCCAGCACCCAATCACCAACCTCCATGCTGTCGGAGTTGCCCAACTTCGCCGAAGGCACGGCGCGGTCCAGGTTGATCTTGATCACTGCCAGATCGGTTTCCTGGTCTTCTCCAATCACCTTCGCATCGTGCTGCACGCCCGGCGGATCGTCCTGCATCCGCACCCGGATGCGGTCCGCTTTCTCCACCACGTGCCGGTTGGTCACGATATAGCCCTTGGCATCAACGATCACTCCCGATCCCAGCGAACGCTCGCGAATCGCGCCGTCCCCGCCCAGTGGATTGCCCTGACCTCCTGGCCCGCCAAAGAATCGGTTGAAGAAATCGTCCATGCCACCGCCGCCCCCGTTGTCCTGGTCATCGGGATTCTGTCCGCCACGACGGCGCCCGCGGGGATTCTTGATGGTCGATTCCGTATTGATGTTGACCACGCTCGGGCCCAACTGTTTGGCAATCTGCGAAAACGCATTGGAAAGCTGCTGCGGCGCAGGCACCGACAGCGGAGTCGCGTCGGAAGAAGACGACTTCTGACCTTCCTTGCCCTTCACTCCGTAAGAAACTACGCTGCCAATCAAAATTCCCAGCGCCAGCGTAGCCACAATGCTGAACGAATAAACCCACCGATGGGTCTTCAAACGCACCCAAATTGCACGCGAATCCATATGCCGACTTCCCTCCCAGAACTTTGCGAACCCTTAATTATACCCGTTTGCGAAGCCTCGTCCCCAATGCCGAAGCCTTCTCGGGGTATGAGATTACAGTACGTGACCTTGATGTGTTAGACGCACGAACCTGGCTTTCCGTTTTACCGAATGGGAGGAAACTAAAGAGCAAAGAGCTAAGGCGTTGACAATACGAAAACAGCCAGCCAGCTAGCCACCGTGCCGCAGACTCGGAGTAACCCCTCAAACTGCGATCCGATCGCTTACTTCGCCTCGTAAACCGTCTTCCCGCCCACCACCGTCCGCAACACCTTGGTGGCCAGCACTTTTTCCGCAGAAGCAGCCGTCACGTCGCGGTCGAGCACTACAAAATCCGCCAGCATCCCCGGCACCAGCTTGCCCTTTTCTTTTTCCTCGAATTCGGCGAATGCCGAGCCCATGGTGTAAGCCGCAATGGCCTGATCCATCGTCAGCTTCTGCTCGGGGAAAAATTCCTGCTTGCCGTTCTCGCTCTTGCGCGTGACCGCGGCATACAGCCCACGAAACGGCGCCACTGGCTCAACTGGATAGTCCGTGCCAAAAGCCAGCGTCACGCCCTTATTCAGTAATGCCGCCCACGCATAGGAAGTCGCGGCCCGCTTCGCTCCCAGCCGCTCGTTCGCCCAACGCATATCGGTGAGCACATGACTGGGCTGCATGGAGGCAATCACCTTCAACTCCTTGAAGCGCGCGACCTGTGCCGGCGTGACGACCTGCGCATGTTCAACGCGCAAGCGAAAATCGTCGCCGCCATTCGCGGCCTTCACTTTCTGCTCCCGCGCAGCCTTCTCAGCTCCGGCGAACGCATCGAGCGCCATCTGCACGCCTTTGTCTCCAATCGCATGAAAGCCAAGCTGAAACCCCGCCAGCACGCGCTCCGTTGCCATTTCGTTCAGCTTCGCGGCATCATAGCGCGGCAAGCCAGAGTTCTCCGGATCATCCGCATACGGCTCCAGCAGCGCCGCCGTGTGCCCGCCCAGCGATCCATCCATGAAGGCTTTCAACATTCCCGTGTGCAGCATCAGGTCCGACTGCGGATGCGAGTCGCGCTTCTGCTTCAATTCCTCCACCGAAAGGTCAAACGGCAGCCATTCGGAAATTCGCGCCGTCAGCTTGCCCTGTTTTTCGAGATCTTCGTAGATTTGAAAATTTTCCCATTCCGGAGAATAGTCCTGTGCCGAGGTCACTCCGTGCTCAGCCAAATCGCCTAAAGCTGCTTCAACAGCCTGCCGCCGCTTTTCGTGCGTTGGATTGGGAATCACGGCCAGCACCGCTTGCTTCGCCGTATCGCGCAGAGCCCCGGTAGGCTGCCCGTTCTCGTCGCGGTCGATCTGTCCGCCTTGAGGATCTTTACTGGCAATCGTGATGCTCGCCAACTGCAACGCTCGCGTATTGGCCACAGCCAGATGCCCATCCACCCGATCCAGAAATACCGGATGCCCTCCCGAAACTTCGTCCACATCCCACCGGCTGGGCAAAGTCTTCACCGGCCAAATGGTTTCGTCCCATCCTCCACCCAAAATCCATTCACCGGGCTTGGCTGTCTCCACTCGAGCCAGCACGCGATTCCGAAATTCCTCCAGCGTCTTCACTCCCGTCAAATCAACATTCAACTTTTGCAGCCCGCCATCCGCCAGATGCAGGTGCGCGTCGTTGAATCCCGGCATGACGAAGTGTCCGCCCAAATCAATAACCTGCGTCTGTGGGCCTTTCAACTTCTCGATCTCGATATTCTTGCCCACGGCCTGAATGCGGTCGCCACGCACTGCAATCGCCTCTTCCCGCAGGATCGAACTGAACTGCGACGTGGCCGGCACGCCGGTATAAACATTCGCGTGCACGAAGATAACGTCAGCCTTCGGCTTGGAATCTGTCGCTGAGGGAGCCGCGTTCTGAGCCAACATCAACGCACTTGAAATGACAACGATCAGGAAAAGGACAGCCGGGTACCTCATCCCTCGCGCTCTTTGCGAAAGAGCCCGCCCTGAGCCTGTCGAAGGGTGGGATTCCGCGAGCGTGTCAAGCTTTTGGGTGGCGCAGCGCTTGAGCGCTGCGAAAAGACACGTCCCATTGTGGAGGGCTTTAGCCCCCGAGGTCGTGATTCGCATCATTCCCCCACCCCCGCTCCCGCCAGAGCCAGCATCGTCAGCAAAATCCGCTTTAACCCCAACTCGCGTCCGTTGCTGTCAAACCATTCCTGCAAAGTGTGCGCCCCACCGCCCGACCCGCCGCCGCCGATCGCAACCGCCTCCAGCCCCAGCGACAGCGGAATGTTCGCATCCGTCGACGCCCGCTGCACCTGCGCCGCATTGTTCAACTGCGCATCCACCGCCCGTATCACGTGCAGAATCCGCGCTCCCACCACCAGCTCCCCCGCCGGACGGTTCCCGATCGCCACCACTTCGCAATTCACTCCCGAAGGCCGCTTCTGCACCGGCGACCGCATCTCCGCCGCCAGCGTCTCATCCTCCACCGCGCGATTCAGCGCCAATCGCAGCGTTTGCTCCAGCCGTTCCATCTCCGCCATCGAAGTCGAGCGGATATCCACCTTCATGCTGGCCGACTCGGGAATCGAATTCACCGACGTCCCGCCACGAATCACTCCAATGTTAAAAGTAGTCTTCGGCGTCGCTGGGACCGGTGTCGCCGTAAACGTATCGATGGCACGCGACAAAATCACAATCGGATTGGGCGCGCCAAAATCGCTCCACGAATGTCCGCCCGGACCGCGTACGATCACTTCAAACCGCCGGCTGCCCAGGGCCTCGGCGACGATCGTGTCCGCGCCTGCGCCGTCCAGGACTACGCTGTAAGCAATCGAATCCTTCCAGCGCGGCGTGGAAAAAATATGCCGCATCCCGCGCAGATCGCCCTCGCCCTCTTCGCCGACGTTGCCGATAAAAACGAACGGCAAAGAGTGCCGCAGGCGCACAGCGCGCAGCAGCGCCGCAATCGCCAGCATCGCCGTCACACCCGCGCCATTGTCGGAAACTCCCGGCCCGTACAGCCGGCTGCCCTGCTGCCGGATGTTCAAGGGCGTGCTAGCAGGAAACACGGTATCGATGTGCGCGCTCAACGCCACGTAGCGCTGCCCGAATCCAGGGTGAATTCCGAACACGTTGCCCACGTCATCGATGCGGACATCGTCGAGCCCGGCCTCGCGAAAGCGCTCCGCCAGCCATGCCCCGCGCGCCGACTCCCCAAACGGAGGCGCCGGAATCCGCGCCATCTCCATCTGCCACTGCGCCAGTTGCGGCTCCTGCGTGCGCACCCAGTTAAACGCCGACCGCACTTCGGGCGAAGCCGCCAGCCGCGCCACGTCCGCCTGCACCGCAGGCGCAACATCCGGCATATCCGCACGTGGGGGCGTGGGGCTCATGGAAGGTATTGCGCCATCTTACATCGCATGGGAAGGAAAGGGGATTACCTTCGGCGGGAACCGCACCCTTCCGTCGACGCAGCGGAGTCTGTCTGCTGGTTCGACGAGAGATGGACGTTCGTAATGTTCGCTGCGCGCGCGGCAGAAAGCGCTGCCATTACCACGCACGGAAAGGGCACGACTTCAGTCGTGCCCATTGAGGCTTGGAAAGACGCGGGCTTCAGCCCCTGAGGTTCGCTTCCACTTTCGACGCACCATCCTCACCTCTTCCGCGCCTCGGCCTCCGCCAGCCACCCCCGCCGCAATTTTTCAGCCGCAACGCCAGACAGCAAAGGTTTGATATCAAGAACAGGCGTCCCATCCAGCATATCAACGCCCCGAACATGCAACTCGATCCCGTCCCGCCGTAGCAGTTCAACAATAGTCAGCCCAATCGGATTCGGACGCCGCGGCGATCGCGTAGCAAACACCCCATGCGCCCGATTGTCAGAGGGCGGCGTCCCCAGCAATTCGAACCCGTGAGAGCGATCAAACTCCCAGAGGACGACAAGATGCGAGAACCCCTCAATGTCAGTAAGCCCCGCCCCAAACTCCGGCAGGATCGCAAGCACCCCATCCGCCTCGTGCTTGGCGCCAAGCCCCTTGGGGACCTGGCCCGCATCCTTGTACGGACTTTTCACAAATCCAACCGCCCGCGAGGTGAACATTGGTACGATCCTCCACTCCTAATACTACGGCTGCGCACGAAGGAGTTCGGGAAGGGCACGACGTTCAGTCGTGCCGAAAGGAAATCGCAGGAAGCGCGGCTTTAGCCTCTGAGGTACGCTTCCGTCGCCGAGAGTCCCAATCCCGCATCAGTGCTCGCGGCCTTCATACATGCCGTCGCGGCTGACAGCGTAATCGGACAGAGGAGGCGTAGGACGATGGCCGGCAGACCACTCCTCAAATGCCGCCGCTCGCTCCTCTGGCGACAACGTCTTCTGCACTGAGCGAGGAGACTTGTCCGCGTAAGGATGCGCTTGATTCACGCATTTGCCGCGCCCTCCGAAAGGGTTGCGCCGTCTTCCTAATCTTCTTTGGCTTTTCTTCACTTGAAAGATTGTAAACCGGCGGGGCCAACCGGGGAGGCAAGTAGCGGCGGGTGCCGCATGTCTCAGGTTCTTTGCGAGAAGTGGGGATTTTCCTCGCGGCTCACCTTCCAGGAATCTAGAAATGGAACCGGTTCCTATCAAAAAGTGTCCAATCCGTCTGATAATGTTCGGAATTATCCAGCCAGCAAAAATCTTGCCTGCTAGAGAACACCTGCTCTTGAGCATGCAGCATCATCAGGGTGTTCAGACGCGCAATAAGCATTTCCGGTCAAGTGTAGTGGTTCCAATTTCGATAAAGTCCCATGAAGCACAATATGTCGACTCACGGGAAAAATTACTACCGGGGCGTTGGTGAAACCAACCCTTTGCCTCTTCTCTCCGTCGAGCGCAACGGGATTGTCAGATGCGATAAAGCTTCCGTTCCTGCTGACGGATGCTTGCCAATGCCGTTTCATCAGGGAGGGAGCTATCGCCTGCGCGCCCTCAAGGGATTGCTGTACGTACCACTCAGTGTCAGCGGATAAGGAATATTGCCCGGATTCTACGAACTCGCGCATTTTGTGGTAATCGGCCTCAGCGCTGTCTAGGGGCTGGTTCAGGTTCTTTAAGACTTTTTTCCACGATGCAGGACTCTTAAGTGCCTTCTTCATAGCTGCTCGCTCGACTGTGTCAACGATGGAAAGCATTTTGGGACGGAAGGCAGGAACTCTAGTCCACTGAATTGCCATAAACACACAAAGTCCTTCGAGTTCTTGCTCGGTCGGCCCGCGCAGTTCTTCGTCAAGGGATTTGAGGATGGGCGCGACTCCATCCTCAATTTTGGAATAGAGCTTTTCGACAATGACCGGATCATGCACCGGCGAAGAAACGCGGTAGAAGTCACGCTGGTGTCCAGCGTTAGGCGGAGTAGTGGGCCACTGCTTTCTTCTGTTGAAGTCAGTGACCCAGAGTCGACCGTCCTTTTGTCCCGAATCCGTGAATCCGGCCAGCCAGCACTGGGGAACGTAATGGTGAGCTCGAGGCTCGATCTCCGTCGTCTGAGGCATCTGAGATCTTATAATTTTCGCGTCAGTCTAGATTCTAGCGCGCTACGCCGAGTCGTGTTGCTTTTGGGACGTGGGTCACAGCACTTTTCCACAGCCCCGATGTGACATCCAACCTTGTCCCCGCCAGTGAATTGCGAGATGATGGGTCAAGGCGGACGCAGTGCCGCGCTTTCGCAAGAGAACGAACTCTTTGACAACTGAATATCCTCCACCTAACTCCTTATTCCACAATATTTTACAAGCAAGTGCTTTACTATCAAGGATTTAGGGGGAGCCCAGTGACGATCAGGGGGCACACGCCGACTGATTCTAAAGGACTTAACAAAAACACCACCCCGCTAAACCATTGATTGTAAAGATTTTACCGCTAAGTCCTTTAGAACAGATATTTTAGCGGGGTCGATTTTTCTATGTGATTGATTCGAGAGATTTTAGTCAGAATTAATCCGTATTTTTATTTTGATCAGGATCTCACGCCAACCGACTCTCTAGCCCAGCCCTCTGCTCCACCGCCGCCACCAGCTTCTTTGTCGCTGGAATCTCAATCCCGTGCCGCCGAGCGCCGCGCAAGATCGGTCCCGCAATAGCGTCCAGCTCCGGAGCACTGTGCTTTTCAACGTCTTTCTGCATCGAGCTGCGCATACCAGCGGGCATGCCCTGCACGCCGGAGAGCACCGCTTCAGCATCCACCTTCGCGCCTTCGGCCACGCCCACCGCACACGCTTCGCGAACGCAAGCCTCTCCCAGACTCCGCCACTCGGGATCGGCAAGGATCTCGCCGACAGTTTTGTTGGCGGCGGTTGTGCTCAGCGCAAATGGAGCAAGAAAGACCAGCTTGCCCCACATCAGCGTCGGCTCATCCTCGATGAAGCGGCAGGTAAAGCCGATCTGCTCAAGCTGATCGAGAGTAACCGCCAGCCGCGCCCGCCCCGCCGACAACACGTTCAGCCGCGCAAATGGAGAACGATGCACGATGTGCCCCGGGCTCACACGCTCGGTTTCAACCGCGATTGTCGCCGGGATCACACGCTCCGCTCCGTACTTCGCGCGCAGCACCGCGATGTGGTCAATACCATTGAGCAGCGGAACGATGCCTCGCACCGCATCAGGATGCTTCAAAGCGGAGAGTGCAGACTCGAACTGCGTGGCCTTCACCGTGATCCAGAGCACATCCGCGGGAGGCACTTCAGCCGCGACGTCAACCTCCACGGTGAAGTTTCCGAAAGGACTGTCAAGCCGAAGTTGTTTGGGATGCTGGGCAAGCGTCTCGCGCCGGACCACCAGTGTGACGGAATCCCCAGCGTGCGCCAGGCAAGCGCCAATCAAACCGCCCACGCCGCCGGCCCCGAGAATCGCATGTCGCAACGGTTTCGAGATGTTGTCTGACATTGAAACTTAGACTCGTGCGAGGTCAATTTTGCTTCACGGTAGTCGGCAGGCACTCCCCAATCTCAGCATCGCTCAGCGTGTGGTCGCTCGACTTGGCTCGTTGGAAGATGCGGTCGACCAGATCGTCGGTCGCCGGGATGCCGCGCCGCTCCAGCCAGAACAGCACATTCGACTTCCCGCTCATCGGACCAACGTCGATGATCTGCTCCAGCCCGAACATGTGAGACGGCACTCCGGAATAGACTGTGTTCGCCAGCTCGACATCGTTTTTCTTGAACGCCTTGATCACCGCCGAGGCATGCACTCCAGTCGCGGTCCGGAACGCGTCTTCTCCCACCACTGGATAGTTTGCCGGAATCGGCACGCCCGTGGCCCGCGAAACCGCCTGGCAATATTGCTTCAGCTTGGTGAGGTCCTGCTCAGCCCACGGAGCAATTTCCATCAGCTTGAGATTCACCAGCATCTGATCCAGCTGCGTATTGCCCACGCGCTCGCCGATGCCGATGGCGCATCCGTGAACGCAGTTCGCCCCCGCAATCAGCGCTGCCATCGAGTTGGCAATGGCCAGCCCACGATCGCTGTGCCCATGCCAGTCCACACGAATCATCTCGCCCGAAGGCTGCACCACTTCTTCGATCACAAACTTCACCAGCGCCAGCGCACCCAGCGGCGTCGAGTGTCCGGCCGTGTCGCAGATCACAATCGCCCGCGCCCCGCAACTGATCGCCGTCGAATACAGATGCTTCACCGTCTCCGGATCGCAGCGCGACGTATCTTCAGTGACGTACATCACATCAAGACCCAGCGAAACCGCATACTTCACAGCCTTCTCGGTAGTCTGCAAAAGAAAGTCGTCAGACCAACCTTCAGTAAAGCGCCGTATGGGGCTGGACCCGATGAACGTCGCGGCCTCGATCGGCAAACCGGTCTTCTGCACGATCTCGGCAATCGGACGAATGTCATTCTCATGCGTGCGCGCCGCGCAGTTGGCGCGAATCTTCATCTTGCACGCGACGATTTCCCGCGCCAGCGCCGTCACATGCTCCACCGCGCGCTCACCCGCGCCCGGTAATCCCAGATCGAGCGAGTCGATCCCCAACGCTTCCATCAAATGAAGGATTTCAAGCTTCTCGGCAATCGAAGGATCGCGCACCGAAGGCGATTGCAGTCCGTCGCGCAGACTCTCGTCGTTCAGCAACACCGGCCCCGCTGGCTTCAGCCCCGGCGGATAGTTCTTGTTCCAGTCGTAGATGAGTTCGGAAGTGTTCATGAAGTTGCTAGTACCTAGTACCTGGTACCAAGTCAACCCGTGCGTGGTTCGGCACTAGATACTAGGTACTAGGTACTAGCTACTTTTCCTTCGGAGGCAACGTCAACCCAAAAACCGAAATCATTCCCTGCCCGGCAACGTTCACTTTGGCTTCCGCGGGATTCGGCAGATAGAGCGTCTGGCAATGCTCGCAACGGTACACCTCGGCATCCGGTCCCCAGGCTTTTTCCGCATCGCCGCAAGCCTGCTCGACCACATCCTCCGAGTAGAACCAGCGCTTCAAGTGTCCGCCGCAGAACTTGCCCTTCTCGTTTTTCTCGTTGCAGGCGCGCTGCCCCGCCTTCTTGATCTTCACCTTGTGATGGGGAAGCTGCGGAGGAGTCTGCGTGCCCGAAGTTGCAATCTCGCCAGTCGCCAAAGGACTTACCCTCGTTCGCGCGGCGCGAGCGCCGCCGGATTCAGCATTACGAACGTCATTGTACTCGAAGGCTAAAGCGAAAGGCCAAGACTCCCGATGTCGTATGCTAGGCGTATTCTCGTGCCCGGCAATCCAACGCCAGAATGAGTGTGGTATGAACCGTGAGCCGTTTCCTGCGAAGAACTCCCTGCCGAGTCGCGCGCCTAGACTACTCCTGTTCGCGCTTCTTCTCGGGACAACCGCCGCCCAGGCGCCGAAGAAGGCCGAGACTGTAAGCGATGCCAGAAAGGTCGACCAGGAACTGGTGCGCACCGAGACCGGATTCTTTGAAGCGTGGAAGACGAAGGACCTTGCCTACCTCCGCGAGCACATGACCGAAAACGGAGTCTTCTGGGGTGAGTACGGCACCTTCTCCCGCGAGCAGCAACTCGCAGAGCAGCAGGCTTCCGTCAAGTTCTGCTCGGTGGAAGGCTACGGTCTCTCGGATTTCGGAGCGCTCCCGCTGGCCACAGGCGTCTATCTGCTCACCTACAAAGCCGAGCAGTATGCCACTTGCAATGGAGAAAAGGTCCCGGTGCACATGAACGGCAGTTCGATCTACATCTTGAAGTCCGGCCGCTGGCAGGCCATCTACCGGGCGGAAGTGCCATCGAAGAATCCGACCTAGTTCTCAGCCGCCGGCTAGAACTCCCGCTTCGGTTTGACCTGATCGGGGCCCACCCGTCCTACCGCAATTTCCGCCTCATAGTAACTCTCGCCCTCCAGCGGTTCTCCCCCGATGCGTCGCAGCATCGCAATCTGGCCCACGTGAGTGAGGGCATCGGCAATCGGGCCTTGAAGCAGTTTTTCCGGCGTGGCGTGCACCGGCTCATTCGAAGCCAGATAGTCGTCGAATTTCTTTAGCGCCGCGAAAAAGCGCTCCACTTCCTTCTCCCACGCCAGCGGTTTCGAGTCATGCCATGTGCGATTTCCCATTGCAATCGAGAGCGCCCAATCCATGAGGTCGCCGATGTGCGCGAGAATTTGTCCCGGCGCGCGGACGCCCTCATCCACATGAAACACGGCGAAACCCTCGGGCGCATTGCGGACTGCTTTGCCTCCGCGATAAGCCAGCGTAGCCAGGGCGTGACGCAGCAATTCACGTTTCGGATCGGAAGTCGACGACGTGCTCATGGAGCCCCTCCTCAGTTCTCAGTTCTCAGTTCTCAGTTCTCAGTTCTCAGTTCTCAGTTCTCAGTACCTGCCCTCGCCCGTTTCAGGTCACAACTGCTTGCGTCCGACCACGCCAATCGCTCTTAGTGCTCCACGCAGGCGCGTCCCTAAATCGCGCGCGAACTGCAGATCGAGGAAACCTTCCATCTGTTGAGAGAAATTCATGCCGTATCCGTACCACCAGACTTTCTTCATGCCGGGCATGAGGTCGACGTCTACATACTTCAGCCGCACCATTTCTTCCAGCCCAAAACGCCCGTGAGTGCGGCCCACGCCGCTGGACTTGACGCCGCCGTGCGGCGCCTCGCTGATGCCGAAACACGAAACCACATCGTTCACCATCACAGTGCCGGCCTGAATACGGCGCGCCAGCCGCTCACCGCGGGCGCGGTTGCCAGTAAACACGCTCGCCGCTAATCCGTACTCTGAATCATTCGCTAGCCGCACGGCCTCATCGTCGCTATTGAATGCCATCACGGGAAGCACCGGGCCAAATGTTTCCTCGCGGATGATGCGCATCTCGTGCGTCGCATCAGCCAGCACCGTCGGCTTATAGAAATTCGGCCCCAATTCTGGAAAGCGGGAGCCTCCGGCCAGAACCCGCGCCCCGCGCGCCACGGCATCTTCCACATGCGATTCCACGATTCGCAACTGGCGCTCGTGAATCATCGGCCCCACGTCGGTAGCGCGGTCCACCCCGCGCCCTACGCGCAGCTTATTTGACTTGTCCACGCAGGCCTTAAGAAATGGTTCATACAAGCTGCGATGCACGTAGCAGCGCTCGACTGACAGGCAAGTCTGCCCGGCATTCACAAACGCTCCCCAAACCGCCGCGCTCGAGACCACATCCACATCGGCATCTTCGAGCACCAGCATGGGATCTTTTCCACCCAACTCCAGCACGACCGGCAGCAGCCGTTCCGCGGCTGCCACTGCAATGCGCTTCCCCGTGGCCACGCTTCCCGTGAATACCAGCTTGTCAATCTCTGAATGGATCAGCGCCTCTCCGGTGGCGCCGTCCCCCACGACAACCTGAAACACATCTTTAGGCACGCCTGCCCCGTGCAGCAGCGATCCCAGTTCCAACGCCATCAGCGAAGTAAATTCCGAGGGCTTCAGCAGCACCGCATTTCCCGCCACCAGTGCCGCGAGTGTCTCAGTCGCGGGAATGGAGAATGGATAGTTCCACGGCGAGATGATCCCCACCACGCCGTAAGGCTCACGCACCAACCGCCCCCGCTTCAACTTTGTGGCAAGATTTCCATGCGGCACCGGCTCGTCACGCAGCAGGCGATGCGCGTTGTCGATCAGGAATCGAGCCGCATCCAGCACCACCAGCACTTCCGTAGTGAGAGCTTCGGCCACAGGCTTGCCCGCTTCCCGCGTGATGGCCTCAGCGATCTCTGATTTCTTCTCATGCAACCGATGCTGAAATTCCCGCAGCACCGCGATCCGCAGCCGCACGCCGGTTTCAGCCCAAGCCAACTGCGCCGCCCGTGCCCGCCCCACCGCCGCCTGAACCTCACCGTCACCCGCGCATTCCAACTCGCGCAGAACTTCCCCCGTCGCGGGATTCACCGACGATACCTTCCGCACCGCGATTTGGATGTCAGTAGCCATAACTCGCTGGCACGTCGACGATGACGCCTCAATACTCCACGCCCACCAGATACAATCCGCTGGCCGGCGCCGTCGCTCCCGCGGCCGACCGGTTGCGCGCTTTCAGAATCCGCATGGTATCCTCGGCCGGCAGCGTTCCCTTGCCCACAAGAATAAACGTCCCCACCAGATTTCTCACCATGTGGTGCAGAAAGCCCGATCCCTTCACCGTATACACGAACTCGTCTCCCTGCCGCTCCCAACTCGAAGAAAAGATCTTCCGCACATTCGATATTTGAGCACCATCGCGTTCCCGCTCCGGATCCACCGCCGCAAACGAAGTAAAATCGTGTTCGCCCTCGACCCGCCCAGCCGCACGCGCCATCGCCTGCTCATCCAAGGGAAACGGATAGTGCCACACATATCTAGCCAGAAACGGCGGACAGGTCGCCGCCCGATAAATCCGGTACCGGTAGGTCTTCTCCCGCGCCGACTTACGCGCATGAAAATCTGCCGTAGCTTCTTCCACTTCCAGCACTCGCACCGATGCCGGCAAAATGTCGTTCAGCGCCTTCACAAAGTTTGCCGTGGGTACCGAAGACTCCGTGACAAATGTCACGACCTGCGCCAGCGCATGCACTCCCGCGTCCGTTCTTCCCGAACCCTGCGGCAATACCTTTTCGCCGGTAACTCGTCCAATGGCTGAGGCAAGTGTGCCCTGCACCGTCGCGGCAGCGGGCTGCACCTGCCAGCCGGCGAAGTCCGATCCGTCATAGGAAAGAATCAGTTTGAGATTGCGCATGCGATCTTTTAATTCGTACATCCGCGAGTCCTACAGCCGCGCCGCTTCATCCAACTTACTTCGCGCGTCTGGATTTTTGGCGCAACTCCGTGATTCTGTTGCGCCTCGGAGATCCCAGACCATGGCGAGCACTTTATCAGTTTCAACTGGGGAAGCGCTGGAAAGAGAGCCTTTGGCGTCGGATATACTGACTTGCATCGCAGGTGTTTATCTCGCTGTTGTTTTTCCGAGTTTTTCAGGAACCCCGGCGTCCCGGGTTGCGTATCAATGACTGGATAACTTTCATCTTTGGTGAATTCCCGCTGTACGCAGTGACAGGCCTAACTTAACGGAGAACAGTAGATGCCATTCGCACGCGTAGCCTCAACCATCCGGCTGACGACAGCCGCAGTTTTATCCGCAACTCTGACCATCGCCTGTTGGGCGCAGGAACCGCCCGCCGCGCCCACTCCGCAAAACACTCCGGAAGCGGGGGCGCTGCCTGTGCTGAACTATTCCAAGCCCGTGTCGCATTTCCCCAATCCGGTTGGGCCTTATGCGCCGCGGCATCTGGCGGCGCCGAACCTGGCCAACACCGCGCGGATTGACCAATTCATGCACGAGGGCAAACTCTATCTCTCGCTCAACGACGCCATCGCCCTCGCGCTTGAGAACAATCTCGATATCGCTATCGCGCGCTTCAACCTGAACATCGCCGACACCGACGTGCTGCGGGCCAGAGCTGGGGCCAGTATTCTCGGCACCCCGGTTGGTGTCGTGCTCAACACTCCCGGCGCTGGCATCGGTGGAATCGGCGCGCAATCGGGCGCCGCCACCGGCGGGACAACACTCGGTGCGGGCGGCATCGGAGCGGGCACCAACGGACTGGTCAGTTCTACCCTGGGCTTTGGGCCGAACATTACCAGCTTTGATCCGATCCTGACGGGTACGCTGCAGGAAGATCACTTCAGCCAAAAATCAACCAGCCCTTTCAGCGGTGTTCCCATCCTCGCGCAAAACACCGGGACCGTAGATTTTACTTATACGCAGGGTTTTCAATGGGGGACGAATCTGTCATTGGGCTTCAACAATACGCGCTCCACGACCAACAGCAGTTTCTCCACATTCAGTCCTCAGTTAAATTCCAATTTTAAGGCCACGATCACGCAGCACCTGCTGCAAGGCTTGGGTCCGGCGGCGAACACTCGCTTCATTCGCATCGCGAAAAACAACCGCGAACTCTCCGACGTCGCCTTCCGCCTGCAAATCATTGACTCGCTGGATCAGATCGAGAACATCTACTGGGACCTTGTGTTCGCTTACGAGAACGTACGCGTGCAGAACGAGTCGCTGGCCTTTGCCCAGAAGACCCTTTCCGATACCAAGAAACAAGTGGAGATCGGAAGCCTGGCGCCCATAGAGGTCATTCGCGCCCAAAGCACCGTGGCGCAAGACCAGCAGTTGGTGACGAAAGCCAACACCGATCTAGAGTTACAGCAGTTGCTGATGAAGAACGCCCTCACGCGCACGTTGAAGGATCCAGTATTGGCCACCGCGGAGGTTATCCCCACCTCGACTATGGACGTCCCGGCGGAGGAGCCAGTCGTGCCTACCGAGGACTTGATCAATGAGGCTTTGCGCCATCGAGCGGAATTAGTGGAGTCGCGCATCGACCTGAACAGTCGTCAACTCAGCAACAAAGCGGTGCGCAGTTCCTTGCTGCCGAGCTTGGACCTCTTCGCCTATTACGGCGGTTCGGGCCTGGGAGGCGCGCAGAATCTGGCTGCCGAGTGCGCAACGCCCAGCCAGCCATTTTGCGCAACCACCAACCCGAACCCGACCCTTAACCAGAGTCCAATCGCGCCCACCACCAGTTACGGTGGCACTCTGAACCAACTCGTCAACTCTACTGCTCCCGACAAGGGCGTTGGTCTCCAGTTGAACATTCCCTTGCGTAATCGAGCGGCGCAGGCGGTGCAGATTCGCTCCGAACTGGAATACCGCCAGGCAGAGATGCGCCTGCAGCAGATCGAAAACCAGGTTGGCGTCGAAGTCCGGAACGCGCAATACACTGTACAGCAGAACCGCGCCAGCGTGGATTCCGCCAAGGCGGCGGTGGAGTTGGGACATCAGTCGCTGGACGCGGAGCAGAAGAAATATCAGTTTGGCACATCGACCAACACTCTGGTTCTGCAATTCCAGAGCCAACTGGCGACAGCCGAGTCGACTCTGGTGAATGCGATGGTTGCCTATGAAAAGTCGCGGGTGGAACTGGATCGCGCCACCGGACAACTGCTGGATCATGCTGGCGTCAGCATTGACGATGCAGCCCGCGGCCAGGTCACTCGCCTGCCTAAAGTGCCCTACATTGCGCCCCGCAAGGATCTGCCTTCCGCGGCCCAGCCATCCACTCCGCAGCAGCCTCAGTAGCGGATTGCTGAAACAAGCAGGCGCAGCCACAAGCCGCGCCTTTTTCTTTTCTAACAATTCTTTACAATCTGCGCCCGCAACCCTCGCTCCCTCCCGCTAAGATGGGAGCGACGCTTTCACGGTTTAAGCATCCAAGTTTCCGAAATCGATATTGACTTCAAGACGATGTCGACCCTTCCCACTCAAGGAGACGAACCATGTCTTTCCCTTTGTCCCCAATGACACTGACAATGACCGTGGCCAACCAGCGCCGCCTCACCCAGTTGCTCGTCATGACAGCCGTTGCCATTCTGACCTGCATGCAGTTGTCACCAACTTTGCACGCGCAAGAGGTCCCCGCGGCTCCGGCGCCACAGCTGGCGGCCGTTCCCGCCCAGCCGCAGGCAGTTCATTTGCAGGATTATTCCAAGCCGCGCTCGGCCTTTCCTCACCTCCTGCTGCCCTACCTGCCGCAGCAGTTGGCACAGCCGAATCTGGCAAACTCGCCGCGCATTGATTCCCTCATGCGCGATGGCAAGATCTATCTCTCGATTGACGATGCCGTCGCCCTTGCGCTCGAGAACAACCTTGATCTCGATATCGCCCGCTACAACCTCAACATCGCAGCCGCGGACTTGTTGCGCGCCAAGTCGGGGGCCAACATTCTCGGCATCAGCACTGGCATCGTGCAGAACACGCCCGGCGGCGGCGTGGGCGGACTCGGTGGAACGGTAGGCTCAGGCACGGGCGGCACCACGGTCGCCGCCGGCGGCGCGGGAGCCGGCACCAGCGGCCTGGTCAGTTCCACACTCGGTCTCGGATCGCCCATCACCAGTTTCGATCCCGTTCTGACCAGCACGCTGCAACTCGACAAGAACGAAACTGAATCCGTAAATAGCCTCAGCCCGGTACCGGTCCTAGCTCAGAACACTTATACCGCCGACTTCGGCTACACCCAGGGATTCCAGTGGGGCACCACTCTCACCGCCGGATTCAACAATACCCACGTCACCACCAACAGCCCCATCAGTCTTCTGACTCCAGATTTGACCTCGAACTTCCAAATCAAGTTCACGCAAAACTTGTTGCAAGGTTTCGGCTCTCTGCCCAACACCCGCTTCATCCGCATCGCCAAGAACAATCGGGAGATTTCCGACGTTGCCTTCCGCCTGCAGGTAATCACCACGGTCGATCAAATCGAAAACATCTATTGGGATTTGGTGTATGCGTATGAAAACGTACGCGTGCAGGAAGAATCGCTCACCTATACGCAGAAAGCGCTGGAAGACTCCAAGCGGCAGGCGCAAGTCGGAACGGTCCCGCCCATCCAGGTGGTCAGCGCGCAGAGCACGGTCGCCACTGGCCAGCAGAACCTGATCGTGGCGCAGAACAATCTGCAACTTCAGGAACTGCTGATGAAGAACGCTCTCAGCCGCAGTATCGAAGATCCGTTGCTCGCCGAAGCCGACGTAATTCCGACTTCAACCGTACAGGTGCCGCAAGAGGAACCGGTCATTCCCATCCAGGACTTGATCAATGATGCGCTTCAGCACCGCGCGGAACTGGCAGAATCTCGCATCGACCTCAATTCCCGCGATCTCAGCAGCAAAGCCGTCCGCAATGCCATGCTGCCCACGCTCGATGCCTTCGCGTACTATGGCGGATCCGGAGTGGGCGGGAACGTGAATCCCAATCTGCTGCCGCCAATTTGTAATCCCGCCACGTCGCGTTGCTTTAGCGGTACGACTGCGCCGCCCCCCTTTGCCAACGGCGGACCTGTGGGTTACGGCAGCACGTTGCAACAACTGGTCAACTCAACCGCGCCCGACAAAGGCGTTGGACTCACACTCACCATTCCATTGCGCAATCGAGCAGCGCAAGCCAACCAGGTGCGCTCGGAACTGGAATACCGGCAGGCGCAGGTGCGGCTGCACCAGCTTGAGAATCAGATCCGCATCGAAGTGCGCAACGCGCAATTTGACGTAAAGCAAAACCGCGCCGCGGTGCAGGCCGCACAATCCGCGGTAGACCTGGCGCGGCAGACGCTCGACGCCGATCTGCAAAAACTGAAAGTCGGACTCACCACGCAAACCGCCATCCTCCAGGACGCCTCGACGCTGACAGGCTCTGAGTCGAACCTGGTGTCGGCGAAGGCAGCCTACGAAAAGTCGCGCATCGAACTGGACCGTGCCACGGGACTGTTGCTTGATCACTGCGGCATCGACGTCGCGGACGCCGCCGGCGGCCAGGTGAAGCATCTGCCCAACGTGCCCTACGTCGCCCCGCGGCAGGACGTTGTGCCGGGAGGACAGCCGGCGCAGCGGCCACAGCCACCTCCGTCATAGTGTCGCGAATCAGCGAAGAAGCCTACTGCATACGGGTCAGTTGCGCGGCAATCATCTGCCAGCCCTGCGCTCTTTTCTGGACAACCAGGGTCACATGGATTTGTTTCGGTGAACCGCCGGCCATATTGATCACGCCCATCAACACGGCAGTATCACCAAACACTCGTACATTCGTATCGCCCACGGTGGCTCCCGCAAAACCGCCAGGACCGGTGCGATCCGGAACGATGTCGCCCTTGCTAAGCACCTGACCGTCGAAGCTGCTGCCCATGAAATCATCGGAGATGATCCGACTCAACGAAGCGACATCGCCTTTGGCGTCCGCTGCAAGCCAATCGCGCTCCAACTGCGTTACCTGGTCTTCGGGCTTGCTGTTCGATGCGGCGCTCTGACCTCGAGCAAAACTCAGAGTCGCGGCAAGACAGGCGATCAGAACGAACGAGATGATAGATCGTGTAGAAGACATGGGTTCCTCCGGGGAAGTTGTTTTTCAAATGGACACCAGACCGATCCCAAAAGTTCCAAACCGTATTGCCTGGGCTTCGCTTCCGATGAGACCTGATAAACTCGCCCGTGATGCAAAGACGGGCCGAGCCTGCCATCCCGCGATCAGTGATGTGGATGGTGCTGCTGTCGTTTCTTCTGCAAGTGGCGGTGATCGGAATTTTCCGCCAATACCACACTCGCCCCGGAGAAGATAACTTCGGCTTCGGCTTTGAGATGGGACGCGTAGGCCGTTCCATCGCCCTCGGTCAGGGCTTCAGCAATCCTTACGGAGCCAATACCGGCCCCAGCGCCTGGGAGCCTCCGCTTTATCCTTACTTGATTGGCGGAGTCTTCAAGATTTTCGGCATCTACACCTATGCTTCGGCGTGGGCCCTGCTCTCGATCAACAGCCTCCTCGCCGCGCTCACCACTATCCCCGTCTTTCTGATTGCACAACGAACCTTTGGCGCGCGCGTCGCCATCTGGTCGGCGCGCGCCTGGGCCTTCAATCCCTATGTCTGGTACTGGTCGGTGCATTGGATCTGGGACACGACGTTTACTCCGCTCATGCTGGCATTGATCTTCCTGCTCGTTTTGAAGTTGGCTTCGCTGGAAATGGAGTCGCCGGAGACCGAGCGGTGGCTGCGTTGGCAGGGATGGGTGCTCTTCGGCGCATTGTGGGGCGTGGGAGCCTTGGCCAATCCCGCGATGCTGTCCTTCCTGCCGTTCTGCGGCCTATGGATATGGCGGCAGCGATACCGCCGGGGCCTGCCGTCTCTCGGCGGCGTTGTGCTTTCGTCCATCGTGTTCTTCTTGGTCCTTTCACCCTGGCTGGTCCGGAACTACGAGGTCTTCGGCCGCTTCGTTTTTATTCGCGACGACTTCGGGCTTCAGTTCCGTCTCGGCAACAACAGACTCGCCGACGGCATGCTCATCGCCACCTTGCAGCCCAATCTCAACAAACTGGAATTTGAAAAATTTCAGCGGATGGGCGAAATCGACTATGAGGCCGATTGCAAGCGGCTGGCCTTCGAGTGGATCCGCTCGCATCCAGGCCGATTCGCGGTCATGAGCATGAAGCGGTTTTTCTATTACTGGAACGGCGTGCCCAGACCCACCGACAGCGTCGCTCCGTGGGATTTCCGCAGTTCCCTGTTCCTGGCATCATCGCTGCTTGCAATCTGGGGTCTGGTCCGCGCACTGCGGCAAAAGCGTCCCGGGGCGTGGCTTTTCGCCGGACTCGTCGCGACCTATCCCACAGTCTACTACTTCGTGTTCCCGCACGCCCGCTACCGCCATCCCATCGAACCCGAATTGTTTATCCTGGCCGTGTTTTTGCTTTGCGAAGTGAGGAGCCGAAAACCAGTGGCTGAGGAGACAATTGCTGATTG
Source organism: Candidatus Acidiferrum sp. (assembly GCA_035568115.1). Lineage (GTDB taxonomy): Bacteria > Acidobacteriota > Terriglobia > Terriglobales > Acidobacteriaceae > Sulfotelmatobacter. The sequence continues at coordinate 28,954 of DATMOP010000011.1, read as the reverse complement.
ATGATTTATTGATTGATGATTATTGATTGAGGATTATTGACTGAGGATTGAAGAGCGGATCGGTTCTGGATTGGAAATCAAATCGGCAATCAACAATCGGCAACTCACTATGACGATTTCTGTGGCCATCGTGGCAATGGATGAAGAGGCCAACATCGGCCGCACCCTGGACAGCGTGCGCTGGGCCGATGAGATCGTGCTCGTCGATTCCGGCTCGAAGGATCGCACCTGCGACATCGCTCGTGAACATGGCGCCCGTGTCATAGTTGAGCCGTGGCGTGGCTACGTAGCGCAGAAGCAGTATGCGATCGATCTATGCACTAAGGATTGGGTGCTTCTGCTTGACGCCGACGAGGAAGTCAGTCCCGGTTTAGCCGAAGAGATTCGGACCGCCATCGCCAGTCCAAACGCGGCGAGCGGCTACAAGCTCCCACGCAAGAATCTCTTTCTGGGCCGGTGGATTCGTCACGGCGGCTTCTACCCAGACCCGAAGCTGCGACTGTTCCGGCGCGGGCAGGGATTCGTCACCGGCCACGACCCACACGACCGCTGCGAACTTACGCCAGAGGTAGTGAGGAAAGGGCCGCAACAGACTCAACAGTTCACGAATGCGCTCATCCACTACACCTACCCCACCCTCACTCTCTACCTCAACCACATGAACCGCTATTCGTCGCTGGGCGCGCAGTTGGCGCTCGCCAAAGGCCACCGCAGCTTCAGCTTCGTCAACATCGTCCTGCGTCCACTAGCGACGTTCGTCTACAACTACTTCATCCGCCTAGGATTTCTGGACGGCCGCGAAGGCCTGCTGCTGCACATGTACCACGCCGGCTACGTGTCTTCGAAGTACGCCAAGGCTTGGGAATTGGGACGTAAGCCACCACTCTGACCACGGAGATCGCGAGGCGTCTCTATCGACAGCTCACGTTTCGATGGTGGAGAACGTCTAACTTACTGTTCCCGGAGTCAAAATGTCCGGCGGTTGCGGCCTGACGGCCGAGGAATGAAGTGCCCATGAAAAGTGTCTTCCCCTTGTTGCTGTTGTGTTCGTTGGCGCATGGCGCAGGTTGCCCAACGGGTCAGCGGAAGGATCCACCGGCGCTGGTTCAGATCGAGCAGGTGTGGCTGCGAGCCGTGGAGCAGCACGATATGGCTGCGCTGGGGTGCATTCTGGCACATGAATTCGAAGAGGCTGACTTTGATGGCTCACTGATCGACCGCAGCGCAATGCTGGCGAGCGCCGCGACTCCGGGCGCCGTTCACTTCGAATTGTCTGACTTGCATGCGCACGTGTATGGCAATTTCGCGTATGTCCGCGGGCTGGGCGGGATAAGGAGCGATGACGGAAAATTCCATGCGAAGAATCGCTTTACGGATATTTTTGTCTATCGCGATGGGCGCTGGCAGTGTGTAGCCGGCCATGAATCGCATTTTCCTGAAGAACGCTAGGGCGGTACGCATGATCGGCAGGTTAACAGATCGCAAATTAATGACTGACCGACCGGTCGTTCCAACTACCCGCGTCCGCCTTGCCCACTGACGCGACCTTCCCTATCATCACAACAGAATACTAAGGTAACGATGCCAGAGAAGAAGCCGATCAAGCCGCAAGTTGCCGAGAGTCCCATCGCCGACGTTTTTGAAAATCGTCATCCTTCCGCAACCGAGAAGCAGTGGGTGGAGACGACGCTGGCGCCGACACTCGAAAAAAATCCCGAGCGGCCGATTGGCGCGCCTACAGGCGTGAATCTCGATGAGCACGGCCACGCCCGTTTCACGACGATTTCCGGTGTCCCCGTACGCCGCCTCTACACCCCCGCCGATCTTCCCGAGGACTGGAGCGAGGAAAAGTATCTGGGATATCCCGGCGCGCCTCCGTTCACTCGCGGCATTCACGCTACGGGATATCGCGGCAAGCTCTTCACCATGCGGCAATTCTCCGGATTCGCATCTCCTGAAGAAACCAATCAGCGCTACAAGTATTTGCTCGAACACGGCGGCGGAGGACTCTCTGTCGCCTTCGACCTGCCCACACTGATGGGCTACGACTCCGACCATTCGGCGAGCGAAGGCGAAGTAGGCAAGTGCGGAGTGGCAATCGATTCGCTCGAAGACATGGAAATTCTTTTCGGTGGTATTGATCTCGAAAAGACGACCGTCTCGATGACGATCAACTCGCCCGCATCGGTGCTCTGGGCAATGTACCTGGTGGTAGCGGAGAAGCAGGGCGCGGATTGGAAAAAGATTTCCGGCACCATCCAGAACGACATTCTCAAAGAATATATCGCGCAGAAGGAATACATCTATCCCCCGGCGCCCTCGATGCGCTTGGTGATCGACACGTTTGAGTTCGGATCGAAATTCACCCCGCGCTTCAACACCATCTCGATCAGCGGTTACCACATTCGCGAGGCTGGCTCGACGGCTTTGCAGGAACTGGCGTTCACTTTGTACGACGGCGTCGAATACGTGGAATGGGCGAGGCGGCGCGGGCTCGATGTGGATGAGTTCGGTCCGCGCCTCAGCTTCTTCTTCAACGCGCACAACGACTTTTTCGAGGAGATCGCCAAGTACCGCGCCGCCCGCAAGATGTGGGGCCAGGTCATGCAGGAGCGTTTTGGAGCGAAGAGCCAGCGCACATGGCTCATGCGGTTTCACACCCAGACGGCAGGAGTGTCCCTGCCGGCGCAGCAGCCCATGAACAATATTGCGCGCGTGGCCCTGCAGGCGCTGGCTGCGGTACTCGGCGGGACGCAGTCGCTGCACTGCGACTCCTACGACGAGGCCCTGGCCCTGCCCACCGAAGAGGCCGCCCGCATCGCACTGCGCACGCAGCAGATCATTGCTTATGAGTCAGGAGTTACGCAGACAGTCGATCCTCTGGGCGGGTCGTATTTCTTGGAAGCCTTAACCCTCGAGATGGAAAAGGGCGCATTCGATTACTTCGGCAAGCTCGACGGGATGGGTGGCATGGTAAAAGCGATCGAGCGCGGCTACCCGCAGAAGGAGATCGCCGAGGCCTCCTATCAGTACCAGCGCGCCGCTGAGGCCAAAGAGAAGATCGTCGTGGGAGTTAACGACTTCGTTATCGAGGAAGAGTCGCCACACATACTCTATATTGACGAGAGCGTTGCCCGGCAGCAATCTGCAAAGCTGAAAGCGCTGCGAGCGCGGCGCTCGAATGAGGCAGTCCGCGGCGCTCTCAGTGCGCTCAAGCAAGCCGCGAGCCAGGAACCCAAGGCGGGTATGAATGGAAACATCTCTCAGGCGAACACCATGCCTTACATCGTGGACGCCGTGCGGGCGTACGCAACCGTGGGCGAGATTTGCCAGGCACTCCGCGAGGTTTTTGGGACGTACACGGAGGTCAGCATCACGTAGCAAGGCTCAGAGCTCGCAGACCAGAATGGGAAATGGATGCGAGTTTTCGTCGTGCTCAATGAAAGTAGTACGTTCTGTTGGGCTATGATTGAGGTCGCGATTTGCGACCGAAAATGAACAAACCTCTCAAAGCGACCTTGCTCAAAATGCCGAGACGGCGCGGGCCGTTCGTCTCCTCCGTTGAATCACGCATCGTATTTCTCCGCCACCAGAGGGTCATTCTCGACGCTGACATTGCTCTCCTCTACGGCGTGCCGGTCAAGCGTCTCAACGAGCAAGTGAAACGTAATCAGGAACGCTTCCCTTCTGACTTCATGTTCCGCTTAACTGAAAAGGAGCACCACACTTTGAGGTCGCAATTTGCGACCTCAAAGAAAACCCGTGGTGGACGCAGGTACATACCTTATGCCTTCAATGAGCACGGAGCCATCATGGCCGCGACCGTGCTCAATTCAAAGCGCGCCGTTAAGATGAGCGTTTTTGTGGTGCGCGCCTTCGTACGTTTGCGCGAGCTGCTGGCCACGAACCGGCATCTCGCCGTCAAGATCTACGAGTTGGAGAACCGTTTGGACAGCAGCGATTCCGTGATCGTCGAATTAATCCAGGCTATCAAGCAGTTGATGACCCCCAAAAAGCGGCCGCGTGCCCGTATAGGATTCCAGCTTCCGGCGGGCAAAGCTAAGGCGTGACTGACTCGTCCCGCCTGACAGGCCGGGGCCGCTGCCCAGTCCCCAACTGGCACCTCGTTTACTCTTCCTCAGCGTGGTTCGTATTGTATTCGCCCTAATGTGCAATTTTGTGATAACAAAGATATGAGTCATGAGAAGAGCGATCATTCATCTTAAGAAATCCGACCCCATTATGCGGGCAATTATCGAGCGCATTGGTCCGTACCGCATGCAGTTTGGCCCGCCCGAGTTTCACAGCCTGGCTGAGGCGATCGTTTACCAGCAACTGAATGGCAAAGCCGCCGAGACTATCTTCAAGCGCTTTGCCGCGCTGGCGGGTGAACCCCTCACGCCGCAGGGTATCCTCAAGCTGAGCGATGAACAGATGCGCGGCGCAGGATTGTCGAAACAAAAGTCGGCGTATTTGAAAGACCTGGCGGCAAAGACGTCAAGCGGGCTGCTTAATTTCGCACGACTCGGCGAGTTGCCGGATGCAGAAGTGATCGAGCATCTCACTCAGGTGAAGGGCATCGGAGTATGGACCGCGCAGATGTTCCTGATGTTCACGCTGAAGCGCGAGAACGTGCTGCCCACCGGCGATTTCGGCGTTCGCATGGCAATGTACAAGCACTATCTCGATGTGCAGCGAGGGAAAGCGGCGAAAAAATCCGCGGCAAAGAAAAGCCGCAAGAAGAAGGTCCAGCTGCCAACTCCAGAGCAGATGGAGAAGATTGCGAAGTGCTGGGAGCCATACCGCAGCGTGGCTTGCTGGTATTTGTGGCAAAGCCTGGACACAAAGACTCTCTAGCCACGAAAGATGGAAGCCACGCAGCCCTCTGTGCGCCCCCGTCGCGCCTGTGGTTAAATGAATGCGATGGCTGATCTTAAGATTCGCGTGCTGGTGGCAAAGCCGGGGCTCGACGGGCACGACCGCGGCGCCAAAGTGATTGCCCGTGCGTTGCGCGATGCGGGCATGGAAGTGATTTACACCGGGCTGCGGCAGACAGCGGAGATGATTGTGAGCGCGGCGCTACAGGAAGACGTGCAGGTGATCGGATTGTCAATTCTTTCCGGAGCCCACAATGCCATCGTGCCGCGGGTGATGGATCTGCTCAAGCAGAACAAGATGGATGACGTTCTGGTGCTGGTGGGCGGAATCATTCCCGATCAGGATATCGACGCACTCAAGAAAATCGGCGTGGCGGCAATCTTCCAGCCGGGCACTGCGATGGATGACATCGTGAAGTTCATCCGCGCCAATGTGAAGAGCGCGGGCGTGGCGCTTTGAGGCCGCACTAACCGCCAGCAAGTTCTCTACGCATGCCCACTCCGAACTTAACCGGCATCCGGCAACAACTCGAGCGCACCGTTGGTCCCGCGCCGTGGTACTGGAAGATGTTTCCGGCATTCCGGTCTGTAAGCGGGCAGCGCTTCGTATGGACTCATCACGGCGACCAGGGGCCGGTTGCGTATGTGGTCTCGCTGGCGCTGGAGCAGGAACCGGAGAAGCCGCGGCTGGCGCTGAATACATACTGCCGGCCGTTTATGGTGTCGCCGCAGTGTCTTGGGATTTGGTGTCCGGAAGGGCGCAACATTCGTCTCGTCTGTTTCGATCCCGATCAGTTCAAGGCATTTGACCTGGCGGAGATTGCGGGATGGTTCAAGCAATCTTCCGACCGTATCTACGCGAAGACCGCTCCGGTCGCGGACTTTGAAGTGCCGCTCACACTGGCGCCCGGCATGCACAAGATCGATGTGCCGACGGAACTTGCGGTGGTCGATGAGTTGATCGTGCCCACCAGCTATAAGGCGATGTCGAATGACGATCCGGCGTTCGCGCTTTTTGTCCTCTATCTACAGGCGGGGCTGGTGGAGGTGCTGCCGCAGAAATGGTTCACGGCTTCGCAGTATGAGGTGGGGAAGCAGTGGATTTCTCGCGCGGCGCGCGATCAGGAATCGCATCGCATCTTCGGGGAGTGTGTCGGCGCGGGAAGCTTTCTGCTGGAAGAAGATGGCTGCCGGCTGGCGGAGTGGATGGAGGCGCGAGGCTAGCTCCCGGGCCCAATCATTCGGTTTAGAACTAATGACCACTTTTGAAGTGCCGCCTTCACTAAAGTCACTACAAACTATCTTTAGTTAAGCACCTAAAGGCCGACCTGTTTTTGCCCGATGGAGACTAAAGGACGCGCCCTTCAGGGCGTCGATGACCTTCTCTAGCAAAGCATTCGCCACGTGCGCACTAGCGATCCTCCTGTCCATCGGCATGCTCTCTTACCGGAGCACGGTCCAGGACGAGGAGGATCGGGGATGGGTCACGCACACGCATCTTGTTCTGGAGAAGCTCCAGGCGGTTCTTATTGACGTCACCGAGGCTGAAACCAGCCAGCGAGGATTCATACTTACTGGCGAAGAAAAGTATCTGGAACCGTACCGGGCTGGCATCGATCAGGTCCAGCGGGATATCGGAGAAGTCCAGAGACTCACTGCCGACAATCCCCGGCAACAGGAAGCGATCAAGGGTTTGAATCCGGTGGTCGATACGAGGCTCACGTTGCTGGCCGGGCTAATAGAGATTCGGAGGCGAAGCGGGTTGATGGCCGGGGCCGAAGCAGTGGCAAAAGGCAACAGCGAGGAGTTGATGAACGAGATTCGGGAGCGGATCGGCGAGATGCGGTCGACTGAAGAGCGACTATTAAAGATCCGGCTGGAGACGGCAACGACCGGAACCCGCAAGATGAAAGCCGTCATTGTACTGGGGAACGGGTTGGCCATTCTCATCTTGTCGGTGGCGGGCATGGTCATCCGCCGGGAAGCGGGCCGGCGCAATCTGGCAGAGCGCGAGTTGAAGCATGTGAACGAACACCTGGAACACCGGACGGCAGAGCTGTCCGATGCGAATAGCGAACTGGAGAGCTTCTCCTATTCCGTCGCGCATGACCTGCGGGCGCCGCTGCGGCAAATCGCTGGATATTCCAACGTCCTCATACAAGACTACGGGCCGCAGCTGGATGCCGAAGCGCGGCGCTACCTGGAGAAAGTTGAGGATGGGGCGCGGAAGATGGGGCGGCTGGTGGATGACTTGCTGAGCTTATCGAAGATCGGACGGCAGGAACTCGCGTTACAGGCTACGCCGCTGGACTCTATTCTGCGGCAGGTGGTCGAGGACCTTGCGCCGGAGTGTTCAGGACGGGAAGTGGAATGGCAGATCGGGAGCCTGTTCAGCGCGGAGTGCGATCCGGGACTGATGAAACAGGTGTTTGTGAATTTGCTCTCGAATGCCGTGAAGTACACGGGAAAGCGGGAGCGAGCTGTGATCCAGGTGGGACAGATGACGCAAAACGACCAGCGCGTGATCTTTGTCCGCGACAACGGGGCAGGCTTCGAGATGCAATACGTAGGCAAGCTTTTTGGAGTTTTTCAGCGGTTGCACAAGGCGCGCGATTTTGAAGGAACGGGGGTGGGACTGGCGATTGTGCAGCGCATTATTCGCAAACACGGTGGGCGGATCTGGGCGGACGCGAAGCTGGATCATGGGGCGACCTTCTTCTTTACGCTTGGATCACCAGAGAACAACACGAACAATAACCCAGAGCGTTTGATCAGGAATGAGGTAATTCATGTCGCACGAAGTTGAGATTCTGCTGGTGGACGACAGCGCCGAGGATGTGGAATTGACCGTTCTAGCATTGCGGCGTAACAAGCTCTCCAACGACATTCAAGTTGCGGAAGATGGGGCGGAGGCTCTGGACTTCCTTTTTTGCCGCGGTCCCCATAAGGATCGATCGTTTTCGCATCCTCCGAGGCTGGTTCTGCTCGACTTGAAGCTTCCGAAGGTTGATGGGTTGGAAGTGCTTAGGGCGATTCGGGGCGACGAGCGCACGAAAGCGATCCCAGTGGTAATTCTTACTTCCTCCAAAGAGCAGAGAGATCTGATCGATGGGTACAACTTGGGGGTAAGCGCTTACATCCAGAAGCCGGTCGATTTCGACCAGTTCGCCGAGACCATTCGACAGGTCGGGATGTTCTGGCTGCTGATCAACCAGGCGCCTCCACCGGGAGCGTTTGTGGCGAGTAAGGCGCGGGGAGCATGAGGAAGGCTCCGTCGAAAACCCCGTCTGTGGGCGGCCGTGCTGTAGGTGGCGGGCGGGAGGAGGTCAGCCCCCGCGATCGTTCGCCTCTAGTACACGGGGTAACCGGGCTCGCCGGGCAAGTGGCCGTCCACCTTGAGCACTTTCATTGCGGGTTTAACGTCTCCCAGCGTGACCAAAGCGATGGCGCCTGGGAACGCTCCGATGGCTTCCTTTTGCATGCCATTGGAAAACAAGGCTACCGGCTCGGCTTGGGCCTCGCCGTGAAACACCTGCGCGATCCAATGCTGCTTGTACTCGCTCTCCGACATTCCCAGGAGCCTCAAAAGGACCACGCGTTCGTATGATCCTGGGACGCGCACGATCAACTTGACGGAAACCCCTCCCGGCCAGGTCCGCTTTTCCCCGGCAAAGATCTTGCGCAACTCGGACTTGGTCACGGTATTCACCGGATTCTTCGGATTCACTATTACGGCAACCTCCTGATTCTCAGCGGGCGAGATCTGCGCGAGGGCCGGCCCCAACAGAGAAATCAGCACGAGCAGTGTCATGGACTTCTTCATGTTTCCCTGCTTCAGAATGTGAATGCCACTTGCATCTGCAAGCCATTGAGGTCCGGCTGAGCCTTGCGGACGGTATGATCCAGTTGAGCCTTGAAAGCAATGCTGTCGCTGAAGTCATAGCGCGCGCCGAAGGATGGGCCGTAACGCAGGCCAACGTCCTCGAAAATGGTGTCTTCTCTAGCTGCATTTACGTATTGATAACGGAAAAACGGCCGGATGCGACCGAACCGCTTGGAGAACTGGGAATAGAAGGCGGGCATATTGGTGACGACCTCGTGGTTTTCCGGCGCGTGGCGAATAAGGAAACCCTCATTGAGGAACTCGATGCCATGCGCCACATAGACGACGTGAGCGTTGACGATGGTCTGGCCGATCCTGACAGGGGATGCCACGTTGGAGTCGCTGATTTTATCGTGGTAGAAGGAGCCGCCGATTTGTAAGCCAGGAAGGATCTCAGGGCGGACGAAAAGACCGATATTTATGTGGTTTCCGTTGTTCTCGTCGTCCACCTTTCCCGAACCGTTGATATCGGGCCGCACCGTATCGCTGGAGCCGTACTCCAGGAGATAGTTCAATCCCAGCTTGCCTGAAGGGACGGCGCCGGTAATCGAGATTCCCAAGGCTTGCGTAGGCAGCAGACCACCTTCCGCGGCAAATTCCGTAATCAGAGGACGGTCGACCGTCGTGAGGAACCACCTGGCAGTCCTGAACTCCGAATTGTAAAAGCTGATACCGGTTTGGTATCGGCCAAAGGACACCCGCAGGTGCTCGCTGAAATCGTATTTCAGCAGAAAACGCTCAAGATCGACGGTGAAACTCTGGCCCTCGCTCCCTTCGCCAAACGCGATCTCAGAGAGCACCCTGGCCTTATCGCTGATCTTGGATGTGAGGAAAAGGTCAAAGTCGCCAGTATAGAAGCTGCCCGCCGATCCGGGATTAAATCCGTAGGTTCCCAACTCTGGCTGGCGTTGGTCCAACACTTTGTAGTTGACTTCTCCGAAGCCGCGCCACTGGATGCCGCGAATATCGTGCCAATCGAATGGTGGCGCGGCCGCCGGTAATGGCTCAGTTTGTTCCGCAGATTGCGGGGGTGCGGGCGGCGGGGCGGCTTCAGCCTGGGCGACGGGCGTGACGTGCGGTTGCCTGTCCTCCAAAATCTTGATCCGCTCCTGAAGGTCACGGTCCTGTTGTTGCAATTGCTTGATCTGTTGCATCAGTTGGTTGATGGTTTCCGGATCGACGGCGCTGGCGTTTTGCGCCCAACTGGAGGCGGGAACCAACAGCAGCGCGAGTAACGCGCTATAGATGTGAGCTGTGGCGATCCGTCTCAGCACGGAACATCTCTCCGGAACATCTCCTTGACCAATCTGCTTCATGCTCGTAGTTGACTATCGTCAGGACTGGCTGAGGGCATCGCATTACGATGGTGCTGGCGAAGGGAGGCGAATGGCGGAACCTGACGGGAGCAACGTTCCTTCTCGGGACAATCACCAACATGGGCTCAGTGAGGACGTTGGCTTATGAGCAAGTCTTCCTTCTTTCCTCTGCGGGACGAGGCAGATGCGTTCCTGTTGCGCCTCCAATCCACCGACGGGACAAACCGCTTGACGGGAATGTGTGATGGCTCTCACAGAAATTGTGGAACGGATGGCGGCAGACGCACGACCACTGGTGATCACCAGAAATACAAAGTTCTTTTCCGCCGGGGCGGAGCTGGGAGAGATTGCGCCGCTGGAGGGGCCGTCGGCCTGCGAGTTTTCCAGGATGGGGCAGGCGCTGATGCGTTTGGTGGAACAATTCCCGGCGCCGGTATTTGCCGCCGTCTCGGGATACTGCATGGGTGGCGGGCTGGACTTGGCTCTGGCTTGTCACCATCGGGTCGCTGCGCCCAATGCCGTGTTCGGACATCGCGGCGCGGCCTTGGGATTGATCACGGGATGGGGAGGGACGCAACGGTTGCCAAGGCTCGTGGGCAAAGGCATTGCCCTGGAAATGTTTGTAGCGGCGGAGAAGGTGCACGCGGAGCGGGCACTGGCCATTGGACTGGTGGAGGCGGTGGTGGAGGATCCGGTGGCCGAAGCTTTGCGGAGGATCAGACTCTAAGTGGCACCGGAGGAAAGATTCGGAGCTCCCCAGCTTGGTTTCTCAGGCTTGACGAAGCAGTTTTGCCCTCTCCCTCGTAGGCCTATGAGCTGCAAACTGGAAAGCTGTGAATCCTCCCCCGTGACCGGTTCCCGCTCCGGCCGCAGGTTATCGGCCCGTAAAATCAGCGGGAAGAACGAAGTGCGGCGCTTGCGAAGCACCTGGAAGTGTTTGAGGATGTCTGGGAGGAAAGTGGCCCCCACCACCACGTTCGGGCCCTAGCAAGCCTCCGCAAGGCTGGGCTAGACTTCTGGCCGAACGAACTCTCAGGCGTCCCAGGACGTGAAGCAGTGGGCATTCTGCCGCACGGTCTGCCTGGAAGTCGTTAGCAAACCTCATTTTTTCGTGAAGATTTTCTCAGGGCTGTAATGAATAAGGCAGTCAGGCAGATGTATAAGTTCGGGCCATTCGTTTTGGACCCAGGCGAGCGCTTGGTGCGCCATGGCGCGTCGCGGATGGAACTGCCGCCCCGGGCCTTCGACACATTGGCGGTGCTGGTGGAGAACAACGGCCGGTTGCTGGAAAAAGACGAGCTGATGCGAACCGTGTGGGGCGACACGGTGGTCGAGGAGAACAACCTGAGCCAAGTCGTGTACCTGCTACGCAAGGCTCTGCGTGATGGCGAAGACGGTGCGCGATACATTGAGACCGTTCCGAAACGTGGCTACCGGTTTGTGGCGGAGGTCCGGGAATTCGAGCCTGCAGAAAATAGCCAGAGCCGCAACGGGATTTCAAGCTTCGGCCCGCCCGCCTCCTCCTCTTATTCAGCGAATCACCAGACCCCGGCTGTGGCCTCGGAGCCGGCAGCTGCCCGCGCTGACAGAAGCGATCTTGAACCGCCAGGTGGGAACTCAAGAGCACGTCGGTGGATGCAGGGCCTGGTAGGTGGGCTGGCCATCATAGCCGTGGTGACGTTGCTGGAAGGCACGGGCTGGAAGCGGAAGCTGTTCGGCGAAGCGGCCGCCAGTCCTATTCGGTCGGTCGCGGTGTTGCCGTTGCAGAATCTCTCGAACGATCCTGATCAGGAATATTTCGTCGATGGGATGACCGACGAGTTGATCACCGATCTGGCGCAGATTCGCGAGCTCAAAGTAGTTTCCAAGACTTCGATCATGCAATACAAAGCGACGCGGACGCCGCTGCCGCAGATTGGGCGCGATTTGGGAGTGGACGCCGTGGTGGAGGGCTCGGTGCTGCGTTCGGGCGATCGGGTAAGGATTACGGCGCAGCTCATCCGGACGGCAACCGATCGGCACATCTGGGCAGAAGCTTACGACGGCGACCTCAAAGACGTGCTATCGCTGCAGGCACGCGTGGCCGAGGCGATTACCAATCAGGTCAAGCTCAACCTGAGCGCCGAGGAGAGTGGCCGGCTGCGCACCGCACACGCCGTGAACCCTGAGGCCTTTGATCTCTATCTACGCGGCCGTTATGCCTGGAACCAGAGAAACCTGGAAGGCTTTCAAAGAGCGATCCAGTACTTCAACCAGGCAATCGAGAAGGATCCCAACTTCGCATTGGCTTATTCAGGCCTGGCCGACTCCTATACCCTGCTGGCTCTTTACGGTGCAGGCGCGACCGGTATAAACGCGGCCAAGAGTGCCACCGAGAGGGCCCTGCAACTGGACGGCACGCTGGCTGAGGCACATACCTCTTTGGCCGCGGTAAAGATCCTGCATGATTGGGATTGGCAGGGCTCCGAGCAGGAATTCCGCCGGGCGATTGAACTGAATCCAAATTCCGCGCAGGCTCACCACTGGTATGGCAATCTGCTGCTGGGGCCGGAAGGACGCCACGAAGAAGCGATCGCGGAGCTGTTGCGGGCACAGGAGTTGGATCCACTCTCTCCGATCATCAAGGCCGATACTGGGTTCGCGTATTTTCTTGCCGGCCGTTACAACCTGGCGCTCCAGGAGTACCAGCAGGTTTTAGCGGCGAACCCCAACTTCGTGCCAGTGCACTTCTATCTTTCGAAATACTATCGTCAGACCGGCCAATACGGCCTGTGGCTCAAGGAAACCATCGAGGATCAAAGTCTCGCAGGCCTTCCCAACCAGGTCCAATCTCTCCAGCAGGTCTACGATCAGGGCGGGTTCCAGGCTGCGATGGAGGAGATGGCAAAGCCGAAAGGATCGAGCAAGCTTGCGGCTTTCAAGGATGTACGACTCGACTCTTGCGCGGCGGCAGAGGCGGATGCGGTGCTCGGCAGAAATGTCGCGGCCTTGAACGCGCTCGAAGAATGCCATCGCTGGTCGGAGACAGCTCTCATTTATCTTAAGGTCGATCCCGTGTGGACGAACCTGCGACCGGAGCCGCGTTTTCAGGGCCTGCTGCGCCGTCTCCGTTTGCAGTAAACAACCTGCCGAACAAACTTTCCCCGTTGTCTATGTTTTTCGCGATCGTGCCCCGCGTCCGCGGGACGGAGGGAGCGCCCTCGATTGCGCGCCGCCGCAGGAGTGGTATACCGTAAACAGTCCGACCTCTTGACCCATGGCTGACCGCAGCGAAGCTCCCACAGAACCGTCGTCGCAGGTGTCCAACGTTCTGACGACGAAAGTTGATCCCACCTCGGCACGATACGAAGCCAACATGCGCTTCCTCGCCGATCTGATGTCACAGGTGCGCAATGAGGGGGAGACGATTTGCGAAGGCGGCGGCGCCCGGAGCATCGACAACCAGCATGGTAAGGGACGCCTCACCGCGCGTGAGCGCATCGAACGGCTGGTCGATCCGGAAACGTTCTTCGAGCTGGGAATCTACGCCGCCTACGGCATGTATGAAGAGTGGGGCGGAGCGCCGGCAGCGGGCGTGATCACCGGGCTGGCGCGAATCCATACCCGCATGGTGATGATTATAGCGAACGATGCCACGGTGAAAGCTGGCGCGTTTTTCCCCATGACGTCGAAGAAGGTGATTCGCGCTCAGAACATCGCCATCGAAAACCGTATCCCGACCGTTTATCTGGTCGATTCGGCAGGAGTGTTCCTGCCGCTACAGGAAGATGTTTTTCCCGACACTGACGACTTCGGCCGTGTCTTCCGCAACAACGCGGTCATGTCGGCGCTAGGCATTCCGCAGATCGCGGCCATTATGGGTATGTGCGTGGCCGGTGGCGGCTACCTGCCGGTGATGTGCGATCACGTCCTGATGACCGACGGCAGCGGTTTATTTCTAGCCGGTCCGGCGCTGGTGCAGGCGGCGATCGGACAGAAAGTATCGGCGGAAGATTTGGGCGGAGCGGCCATGCACGCGGGCATCAGCGGCACGGTGGACTTCCGCGAACCCGATGATCAAGCTTGCCTCGCGCGTATTCGTTCCATCGTAGAAAAATGGGGATACCGGCGGCAGTCCCCATGGGACCGCAGGAAGCCAGTGGAGCCTGCGTTGGCGGCCGAGGAGATTTACGGCATTTACGATTCTTCGCCCGCGCGCCCGTACGACATGAAAGAGATTCTGGCGCGCGTGCTCGATGGCAGCCGTTTCGACGAATACAAGGCGGAATACGGCAAAACCTTAATCTGCGGCTACGGACGCATCGGCGGCTTTGCCGTTGGAATTGTCGCCAACCAGAAGCTGCACGCGCAGCAAACCGACCACGAAGGCCACAAGCGGATCGAGTTTGGCGGCGTGATCTACACGGAATCGGCGGAAAAAGCGGCGAGATTCATCATGGACTGCAATCAGAATCTGATCCCGCTGATTTTTTTTCATGACGTGAATGGCTTTATGGTGGGCCGCGACGCGGAGTGGAGCGGCATTATCAAAGCGGGAGCGAAGATGGTGAATGCGGTATCGAATTCCGTGGTGCCAAAGATCACCGTAATTGTGGGGGGGTCGTTTGGCGCGGGACACTATGCCATGTGCGGGAAGGCGTTTGATCCGCGATTCGTTTTTGCGTGGCCGACGGCGCGCTACGCCGTGATGAGCGGTGATGCAGCGGCGGGAACCTTGGTGGAAGTCAAAGTCAAGCAACTGGAGCGCGGCGGTACGAAGCTCGGCGAAGAAGAAAAGAAGGAACTGTACGAATCGGTGAAGCGCACTTACGACGAGCAGACTGATCCGCGGTATGGCGCCGCTAGATTGTGGATCGACAAGATCATCGATCCCATAGAAACGCGTGACGCTATTACACAGGCTCTGGAAGCAGCGGCGCTGAACCCCGATGTGGCGGAGTTCAAGGTTGGAGTGTTGCAAACGTAAAGTTGGCCACGGATTTACACGGATTCACACGGATAAAGAAAGCAAAAGATCCCTCTTAAGGTTTTGATCCGTGAGAATCCGTGTGATCCGTGGCAGGTCTGGTTATGTCTGAGACAGTCAAGCTGATCGAATGTCCCCGCGATGCCTGGCAGGGGCTGAAGGGACAGATTCCGACAGACATTAAGCGGGCCTATTTGCAGGCGCTGATCAGCGCGGGGTTCAAGCACATCGATGCTGTCTCGTTTGTGTCGCCGAAGGCTGTGCCCCAGATGGCGGACTCGGAAGAAGTGCTGAAAGAACTCGATCCGCCTGACGATGTGGAAATCATCGGCATCGTGGTCAACGAAAAGGGCGCGCAGCGGGCCATCGAGACGCATGCGGTGCATACTTTGGGATTTCCATATTCAATCTCGGAGACGTTTTTGCGTAAGAATCAGAATCAGTCGGCGGAAGACGCGCTCGATGAACTGGAGAAGATCCAGAAGAAAGCGGACGATGCCGCCCTCGACGTTGTGGTCTACATCTCGATGGCATTTGGCAATCCCTATGGCGATCTGTGGAATATGGACGAAGTGATTGAAGCCATCTCACTGATGGAAGTCGACAACCTGCGTATGATCTCGTTAGCCGACACCGTTGGCATGGCTACTCCAGAACAGGTCAGCGACTTGGTAGGCGCGGTGATGGCGAAATACGATTACCTGGAGATTGGAGTACACCTGCACAGCCGCCCCGAGCACGCCGCCGCGAAGGTTCTCGCGGCTTACGACGCCGGCTGCCGCCGCTTTGATTCGGCATTAGGCGGACTAGGTGGCTGCCCGTTCGCACAGGATGCGCTGGTCGGCAACATCGCAACTGAGAAGGTGATTGAGACCTTGAAGCAACGAGAGGCTAACTTGCCGGCCCTGAAACCGCTGGACGCGCTGTTGCGTGCGACGGCAGGGATAGGCGCACGCTACAGCGATTCGGTCGACGACGATTAGTTGTCTCCAGACATGAACTACAAAACCATTCAACTCGCATACGACTCCGGCGTGGCCACCATCACGCTGAACCGTCCGGATAAACGCAACGCCATCAGCTTCGAGCTGATTGATGATCTGCTGCGCGCGCTGAAGGAAGTGGAAACATCCGACGCGAGTGTGCTGATCATGACGGGCGCGGGCAAGACCTTCTCCTCCGGCATGGACCTGGACAATTTGAAAACGCTGATCGGCCGGTCGCCCGAGCAGAACCTGGAAGACTCGAACACTATGGTCCGGATGTTCCGTAAGCTCTACGAATTTCCCAAGGTGACGATTGCAGCGGTGAACGGCGCGGCCATCGCGGGCGGCACGGGACTAGCTTTGCTGTGCGACTTCACACTGGCCGTGCCGGAAGCCAAGCTCGGCTACACCGAAGTGCGTATCGGCTTTGTGCCCGCGATTGTTTCCACGTTTCTGCTGCGCCAGGTCGGCGAGAAGCAGGCGCGCGATCTGCTGCTGACCGGAAGAATCATCGGTGCCGAAGAAGCGGCTCGCATCGGATTGATCAACGAAATTGTCCCTTCGGAAACTCTGATGACGCGCGCCCGCGAATTAGCGGCGCTGCTGATGGAAAACAGTCCGGCTTCGTTACGAGCCACAAAGAAACTCCTGAACGACCACGCCCGCGCAGAACTCGATACACAAATCGAAGCCGCGGTACGGGAGAATGCCGCGATTCGCACCACCGCCGACTTCCGCGAGGGCGTCACATCATTTCTGGAAAAACGCAAGCCCGTGTGGAGCGGAAAATGACTTCGAATCGTCCACAGGCGGTCAACGAAACCCGGCTGCGCGTACGCTATGCGGAGACCGATCAGATGGGCGTGGTTTACCATTCCAACCATTTCATCTGGTTCGAGGTCGGCCGCGTAGAATTGCTCCGGCAGATGGGCTTTTCCTATCGCGACATGGAGAGCCAGGACAACTGCTTCATCGCCGTGGCCGAAGCCAAATGCCGATATCGCGCCGCGGTGCGCTATGACGAAGAAGTTCTGGTGCGCACGCAACTGTTGAACGTGCGTGAGTCAGTAATCCATTTTGGTTATGAACTGAGGCGCGCGGAAGACGGCGTGCTGCTGGCGGAAGGCGAGACTACTCACATCGTCACCGATGCAGATATGAAGATTGCCGAGTTGCCGGATAAATATATGAAGGCATTCCGCGCAGCGGTGGGAAAACGGGACGGGAAACTCATTTGAACGCACTTCACATCAACGGCAACGATCTCACTCTGGAAGAAGTGCGCGAAGTCGCACAGATTGAAGCCCGGCGGCCGGTGCTCTTGTCGGCTGACGCGCGCGAGGGCGTGGATCGGGCGCGCGCCGTGGTGGACGAGATCGTCAGCAGCAATAAACTTGCTTACGCGATCACCACCGGCGTCGGCAAACTCAGCGACGTGCGCATCGCCGGCGACCAGATTCGCGAACTGCAAGTCAACCTCGTACGCTCGCACGCCGCAGGTGTTGGTGAACCGCTATCCGTCGCGGAAACCCGCGCCATGATGCTTCTGCGGGCCAATTCTCTGGCCAAGGGCTTTTCCGGCGTGCGTGGGATCGTCATCGACACGCTTTGCGAAATGCTGAACCGCGGCGTCACGCCCTTCGTGCCGTCGCAAGGCAGCGTGGGCGCCAGCGGCGACTTAGCTCCTCTGGCGCATCTCGCCCTGGCTTTAATCGGCGAGGGCGAATGCGTCGACACTGCGGGTAAACGCATTGCCAGCGCCGACGCGCTCAAACAGGCGCAGACAAAACCGCTCGTGCTGCAATCGAAGGAATCCATCTCGCTCATCAACGGGACGCAAGGCATGCTCGCCGTGGGCACGCTGGCGCTGCTGGCTACCGAGACGCTGGTGGATTCCGCTGACGTTCTGGGCGGTCTCTGCTGCGATGCTCTGAAGGGCACCGACGCCGCCTTCGATGAGCGCATCCACAAAGCTCGCCCGCACGGCGGACAAATAAGGACGGCGGCAAATCTGCGCAAGATGCTCGAAGGCAGCCAGATTCGCGAATCGCACCGCACCTGCGGCCGCGTGCAGGATGCCTACTCCCTGCGTTGCATCCCGCAGGTGCATGGCGCGGTGCGCGACACACTCGCGCACTGCCGTGAAGTGTTTGAGATCGAAGCAAACTCCGCGGTGGATAATCCTCTGGTCTTCATCACGGACGCGAAGAACTCCGAGGGTGATGTGATCTCGGGAGGAAATTTTCACGGCGAGCCGCTGGCGTTTGCTCTGGATTTTATTGGTATCGCCTTGAGCGCGCTCGCCGGTATCAGCGAGCGCCGCATTGAGCGTCTGGTGAATCCCGCGCTCAGCGAGGGCTTGCCGCCATTTCTAGCACAAGGGGCAGGATTGAATTCAGGTTTCATGATGCCGCAGGTCACGGCGGCGGCGCTGGTCAGCGAGAATAAAGTGCTGGCTCATCCCGCGTCGGTGGATTCGATTACCACCTCAGGCAACAAGGAAGACTACGTTTCCATGGGCATGACGGCTGCGATCAAGCTCAAACGCATAGTCGAAAACACACGCAGCGTGCTTGCCATCGAAGCGATGGCTGTGGCTCAGGCCATCGACTTTCTGGCCCCCCTGAAGACGTCGAAGCGCGGACAGGCGGCGCATGCGGCGATCCGGTCGGTATGTCCCACGATGGAGAAAGACCGCGTCATGTACCAAGACTTCGCGCGGCTCGCCGAATTGATCGCCAGCGGCAAGGTAGCAGAGACGCTGCGCTAGTTTCTAGAAGTCGTTCTTGCGCACCTTCCATCCCAAGTCGTCAGGTGTTTTGGTCTACCAACCGTTTCTCTCCCGCAGGCTCGTGATGTGGGCCACGTGATGGCGTCCGTGCCAGGCGTAGAGCGCCAGGTTCCTTTCCAGAGTCACTAAGCCAAGTTCGGGATGGCGGAAGGTGCGCCTCCAGTCTCCCGGCTGGAACGATCGCAACAGGCGAACCCAGCGATCGTGCAGCGAATCCAGCAACGCCAGTGAGACCTCCACTGGAGTGGCTTGCGTGTCGGCAAGCCGCGCCCAGCGGTCTTCGGCGTAGGGCTTGATCGTCGGTTCGTCTTCGGTGAGGGCCAGCTTGAAGCGCACGTAGGCATTGAGATGGCTGTCGGGGACGTGGTGGGCGACCTGGCGCACGGTCCAGCCGTCGGGACGGTAGGGTGTGTCGAGTTGCTGCTGCGAGAGCCCTTTCACGGCTGCGCGCAAGCGAGCGGGCGCTTCCTCGATGTGGTGGAGGAGCTCCTGCCGTTGTTCCGGCGTGGGTGGGCCAGCGTAAGTGAACTTGCCGATGGGATAGCGCAGGTCGGTCATTGTATCCTCTGGCATTCCTGTTCTCCTCTCTTAATCCTCAGGCGCATGGTGCGGGGTGTTCAGCCGCGCTCCCTTTTTCAAATTGCAGTCTCGACAGAGCATCTCTACATTTTCAGCACTTCCCGACCCGCCCCAAGCTCGCGGAATCACATGGTCGAACTGAAGATTTTGCGTGGATCCACAGCTCCGACACCGGCCCTGATCACGGGTCCAAACAAACAGTCTTGTGTCTGCGGAGATGCGTGCCCATTCGTCCGCGCCTACGCCTGCGCGCTTGACTACTTCCCGACTTATTTTCGGCAAGCGCAACAGGCGAGGCGGTTTCGGCTTCCACGACAGAGGCTTGCTCACAGTTTTACTCCTGCCAAAGTTGCGATATCCTCAATCGCGCGGCTCAGGTTGCGGAGCATGATTGTCTTCTGCGGCTGGCCGGCCTTGAGATCCTGTATATCACTAGCTGGTGCGGAGCGGAGTTTCTCGGTTGCGTTCTTAATCGCCGCGAAGAGACTACTCTCAAGCGAAGGATCCGCCTGCATGAGGACCCGGACCGCTTCGTCGATCCCCTTATCATCCAGCGCCGTTAGTGCAGCCGGAGTCGTGAGGATAATAGGAAGGTCGCGAATCTGCTTTGAGTCAGTGAGTCGGCCGTCCTGCAGCCACTTGTGGAATTTCTGCTTGAACTGCAAATTATTCTGAAACAGCTCGCGGAGTTCTTTTTTCTTCATGACCTCATGAAAAAATGAGAACTTTCGAACGTTCGCCTGGCCTGGGAAGAGGTGCAGATATTCGCTTGTGGCCTGATATGCCCAAAGCAGCTCTTTAATCTTCGATTTACTCAAACGGAGGTGGTTCGCCAACCATTCGTAGGTTTTTCCGTAAATGTTGAACAAATCAGAGACATGCTTCGCCTGTTCGTACGCCTCCCACCGAATCTTGCTGGCCACGTGCATGTCGGCCAACAGTACTGCCAGATCCTCTTCGGTCAGCTCAACGTCGAAGACCATCGCGGGCACCGTCATGAAGCGAGTGTCCTGAGGATATTGCTCTTGCAGGTGGCGACACCCTACCGTTCTGCAGTTTCCCTCACGTACACGAAATTTGCCATTTATGCGCTGCACGATCAGCGCCTCGTAGACGCCGCCGTTTTGCAAAATTGATTGCGAAAGATTCTTGACCGCATCTTTTTCCCAGATCAGTGCGTCCAGTTCGTTTTCTTGAACGGAGCTGGCCCTTTGGCCAATCAGATATTGAATTCGGGGATTCAACGGGTCCAACTCACAATCCTTCACGGCGATTGACTGTCGAGTGTAAGGCACCTGTTTTCCTTGAATAGTCATATAGTCGGGCATTTTTGGAATTACCTCCTTAAAACCCCATTAAACTATAATTATAATAGTACTGTCAAGTACTTTATTAAATATAGAAATAAAAGTACCATATAGTACTAGCATGTACCATTTCCGTCCCTTGCCAAACAGCCAACGAATCGTCTATGCTAATAGACGGATATATGCTTATATGACTAAGAACGCCATGTCCGAACCAGAAACCACGCGTCTGACGATCACCTGGTCCAAAGACGCCGATCATGCCTTGCGCACCTTTCTGGGTGCCCAAGGCATGAGGAAGGGTGACCTGTCGAAATTCATCGAGGAGGCCGTTCGTTGGCGCATTTTTCATCAGACCGTCCGCGAAGCCCGCGCCGCCTTCGCCGACGTTTCCCCGGACAAGCTGCAGAAGATGATTGACGAAGCCGTCGAAGAAGTCCGGACGGAACGTTACCGCAAGCGTGCTCAACGACCCTGATGCGCCTTATTCTCGACACCAACATCCTGCTATCGGCGCTCCTCTCTCCACTGGGCTCG
The DNA here is from genome assembly GCA_035568115.1 of Candidatus Acidiferrum sp. Taxonomy (GTDB): domain Bacteria; phylum Acidobacteriota; class Terriglobia; order Terriglobales; family Acidobacteriaceae; genus Sulfotelmatobacter. Next base: position 7,712 of record DATMOP010000011.1, on the reverse strand, counting down.
TCGGCCAAGCTGCTCGATGCTTGGGAGCGGAAGAGGTTCACTCTCGTTGCCTGTGATGCACTCATAGCGGAACTCCGCGAGGTTGCCGTCCGGCCGTTTTTCCGGAAGAGACTTCGGGCTGGCGCGTCCGAGTTGCTCGCCGCAGGCATTCGGGACTTCTCTCTATTTTGCCGTGACCTGCCCTCCGGCCCAGTAGCGCCGGATCCCAAAGACAGCTACCTGCTCGCGCTGGCGGAAGCCAGCGAGGCCGAGTTCCTAGTGACCGGCGACAAAGAACTCCTGTCCCTCAGGCGTCACAAATCCATCCGGATCATTACCCCCGCCGCGATGATCGAGATCCTGAAAGCTCAGGCCAGCGAATAACTGGAGTTCAACTCACGACTCTTCCGCGGAAATCAGGGAACCCCCTCAGTTAACCACAACCCCTAGCACTTCCTCGCGCCCGACCCCATTCCCTCCGGCTTCGCATTTCGGTTCCCCGTGCCCTAAGATTTGTGCATCGAAGGTTGGTTTGTAGGCTAAACTCGTCAATTCTGGGCAGGTTAGGGCCGTTTGCGGTCTTGCCGGGTGTTGTTGCATTCTAGTTTGAACGAGAGGGACTATGGCAGCTTCGGTCTGGTCTGGACACTTGACTTTCGGCCTCATCTCCATGCCGGTGCGCTTGTTTTCGGGCGCGCGCAGTAGCGGCATCTCCTTCAACATGCTGCATCGCACGGACAAGTCCCGGCTCAAGCAGCAATACATTTGTCAGGCGGAGGGCGTGGTGGTCGACCGCGCTGACATGGTCAAGGGCTACGAGTTCCGCAAGGACGAATACATCGTCATCGAGCCGGAGGAGATCAAGAAGATCGAGCCGCAGACAGCGAAGACCATGGAGATTCTGGAATTCGTCAAGTCGGGCGATGTCGATCCGGTGTATTTCGAGTCGTCGTATTACATGATGCCGGAGGAAGCTGGGCGGCGTCCTTACGCGCTGCTGACCAAGGCGCTGGAAGAGAGCGAGTATGTTGCCATCGCGAAGATCACCATGCACAACCGCGAGTACACGGTGTTTCTGCGTCCGCACGAAGGCGGACTGATGCTGCACACGATGTACTACGCCGAGGAAGTGAAGAAGGTGGAAGGCTTTGGCGCGCCTGATGTGGAGTTGAAAGAAGCGGAAGTGAAAGTGGCGCACCAGCTCATCGAAGCGCTGGCGGATGAATGGAATCCGGAAAAATATAAAGACAGCTTCCAGGAGAATTTGAAGACGCTGATTGAGACCAAGCTTGAAGGCGGAGAGGTGGCGGCGGTCGAAAAGCCGAAGAAGCTGGCTCCGGTCGTCGATCTGATGGCCGCGCTGAAGCAGAGTTTGGCACAGATGGAGGGCAGGAAAAAACCCGCGGCGACCGAAAAAGCGGAAGAGCCAAGGGCGGCCGCTGGCAGCAAGTCGCGGCGCGGACGTTGAAGAAGGGTTGCGTCCCTTCGTCGCGCTCTCCGAGTTTCAATCTTCTGATTTGGCTGCTCGAGCCCACGCCTTTAGATCGCGGAGAGCACAAAGGACTGCCGTAGAGACGCGGAGAAAACCTAGACGCTGCCGCCGTCTTGCCACTTCGTATTGGCCGACGCATCCAACTTACCACGGCGTCCAGGCATCCCAGCAAGGGCAATCCGATTCAAACCCAGGATGTAAAGTCCGGGGCCACTGGCGCAGATTGCGGTCAGCCGTTAGAATGTTGAATTCCTCGCAGATGTAACCATAACTTCCCTTTTGGGGTGCAGATGAGTTTTCGACGCTTGGGCCGATTGGCGGCCATGGTGATTCCCACCCTGATGTGCCTGTCGTGCGGCCAGGTCTACCGCCCTGTGGTCATTCCGTGCTCGGCAGGAATCGGGATTCCCGGATGCCCGGTGGAATCGCCTCCGACTCCCGCTAATTTCCACCAGGTGTTCGGTATCAGCTCTAACGTTCCTAACAACCCCGGCGGGGCCATGCAGATTGACGTTGCGGGAGACTCGATCATCGCTGAAACGTCCAACTCGGACCTCAAGTTCGGCGAAAATCCTACGTACGCGGCCATTCTTCCCAACAACTCAAGACTGTTTGTCGCAAGTGCGGGCAGTATGGCGGGCGATGTTGACTTAGTTTCGTTCTTTACTCCCGCATTTCAATCAACGAGTGCGACCGGATTTGGTGCAGTGACCGCGATCAGTTTGCCCATCCAGTCTTCCAACATCGCTGCGATCAGCGAAGCCGGCAATCTCGTCACGGTGACACTCAACACTCCCTTGCACAATGTCCCGGTCGGCTATGCGATCGTTGTCGCAGGTGTGGACATTCCTGCGTGCAGCCAACCCTTGTGTAACCCTCTCGCTTATGACGGCGCTTTTCCGCTTTCCTCGATCAGCGGGGGCGGAACAACCATCACGTACGTGAATCCAGCCAGCGGGCTTCCACCCTTGTCGGGAGGAACCGCAACATTCCCGCCACTGCCTGTTTTCCTGGGCAGCACCCAGAACAGCGCCATGTACGTGGCGAACTATAACTACAACTCGGTCTCTGCCATCAGCACGTCCTTGAATGCCGTCAGCAACAGCGCGGCGGTGGGAGTTCACCCGGTCGGCCTAGCCGAGACTCCGAACGGCAATAAATTGTATGTAGCCAACCAGGGGGACAATACAGTTAGCAGCTTGAACGTCGTGACCCTGTCGTCCAACACCGTAACTGTTCCGGTCGGGATAACGCTGACGGCCCCGGTTTGGGTGGTGGCTCGCGGCGACAGCCAGAAAGTGTACGTGCTTACCCAAGGGGACACGACAACGCAGGGGCAACTGGTAACGATTGACACTGCCACGGACACCGCTACGAGCAGTATCCCGGTGGGGGCCGGAGCCAACTTCATTTTCTATGATCCCCACTTGAACCGCCTTTACGTGACGAATCCGAATGGGACAAGTTCGACGAACCCGTTGGGCAGCGCGGTCTATGTCTTTTCCGATACTGGCGGAGCTAACGACACTCCGGCTCAGTTGGCTGCGATTCCATTCGCCTTTGGATCGACGGCGTGTCCTTCCGGACCGGGCGCATGCTCCGCCGCCTCGGTGACGGCGTTGGCCGATGGCAGCCGCTTTTATGTGGCCAGCTACCAGACAGCAACATCTTGTCCTGACAGCTTGGTCGGTTCTCTGCCTTGTGTGATTCCCAGCCTCGCCGTGTTTGACGCACGCGATTTCGCGCTAAAGACAACGATCAGCTTGCTGACGAATCCCCCGTTCGCTACAAATCAATACGCTGTGCCCGCAGTGACTGCCTGCGGACCCGTGCCGCCGGTCCCGCTCACTTTGTACTCACCGGGAGCCACCCGTTTCCGGGTCTTCACCACTGCCGCCACGGACAGCAGCCACGTTTACGTGAGCATGTGCGACGCTGGCTCTATTGCGGATATCAACGCCGCCGACAACAATATCAACGGCGGCGGCGGTAGCGGCACTCCAGCCGATACGCTGGTTGCAGACCTGCCGACGGCCTTCAGCGCGGGGCCGACACAACCCAATGGCGAGCCACCGAACCAAAATCCGATCTTGCTGCTAACGGGGCAATAGATTGACAGGGTCGGACGACAGTAAATCCGGACCTAGTTGCTGGCAGCTACTTCTTCTTTTTGCGTGTGCGTGTCTCTGGCGGCGTAGTGCGAGTCGACGTACTCATCAAGGATCCCGATGAACTCCGCCACGATGCGATCGCCTTTGAGCGTGGTGAACAGGCGTCCATCCACGTATACCGGAGCCTTCGGCTCTTCGAACGTTCCCGGCAGGGAGATCCCGATGTTAGCGTGTTTCGATTCGCCGGGGCCGTTAACCACGCAGCCCATGACGGCGAGCTTCATTTCTTCCACGCCGAGATAGCGGACCTTCCAAGAGGGCATCTGCTCGCGCAGGTAGGTCTGAATCTGCTCGGCCATTTCCTGGAAGAAAGTGCTGGTGGTGCGTCCGCAGCCGGGGCAGGCCGTGACCTGCGGAGTGAAGCTGCGAATTCCCATGGATTGCAGAATCTGCTGCGCCACGCGGACTTCTTCGGTGCGGTCGCCTCCGGGCGCCGGCGTAAGCGAGACACGGATCGTGTCGCCGATGCCCTCCTGCAGAACAACGCCCATCGCGGCACTGGATGCAACCACGCCCTTCGCCCCCATGCCGGCCTCGGTGAGGCCAAGGTGCAACGGGTAGCTGCAGCGCGTAGCCAGAGCGCGATAGACGTCGATTAGATCCTGCACGCCGCTGACTTTGGCGCTAAGGATAATCTGATCGGCGCGCAGTCCGAACTTTTGTGCCAGGTCGGCGGAGGTCAGAGCGCTTACCACCATCGCTTCCATCGTAACTTCGCGAGCGTCTTTCGGATCTGCGAGCTCGGAATTCTCGTCCATCATCCGGGTGAGCAAGGCCTGATCGAGCGAGCCCCAGTTCACGCCGATGCGCACCGGCTTCTGGTACTTCACAGCGACTTCGATCATGGTGCGGAAGTTCGAGTCGCCCGTGCGTCCAATGCTGGCGTTTCCGGGATTGATACGGTACTTGGCCAAATCGCGAGCGCACTCGGGATACTTTGTAAGCAGAACGTGGCCGTTGTAGTGGAAGTCGCCAATGATGGGTACGCGCACGCCCAGCATGTCAAGCTCCTCAACGATGCGGGGAACTGCGGCGGCGGCTTCTTCGTTATTGACGGTGACACGCACGAGCTCGGAACCGGCGCGGGCAAGCGCCGCACACTGCTGGACGGTGGAAGCGATATCGGCCGTGTCGGTGTTGGTCATTGATTGCACCACAACCGGTGCATCCGAACCGACGCGCACGCCGCCGACGAGGACGGTGACGGTCTTTCTGCGTGGGATCATCGCCATGGGAAATTCTATTTTAGCACGCGAAAACTATATCTTGACAAAATGAACAGTGTTCAGTAACATGAACATAGTTCACTCCCATGAGCGCAACATCCCGCCGCCGGAAACATAAAGAGGAACTGCGCAGGTTAATCCTGGATGCTGCCCGCGAGATCTTCGTGCGACAGGGTTACGAGAACTTCTCCATGCGTAAGCTGGCACAGAAGATCGAGTATTCACCCGGCAGTGTCTATCTGCACTTCAAGAACAAAGAACAACTGTTCGAGTGTCTCGTGGACGAGAGTTTCGAGCGCCTACTCAAAACTCTCCTCGCTCTGCGGAACGGGAAGGAATTGCAGGATCCCGCCGAAGAACTGAAGAAGGGCATGCGGGCCTATGTAGAATTCGGGCTGCGCAACCCAAATGACTACCGTTTTGCCTTCATGCTCAGGCCACCTATCGAGAAGCATCCTTACAAAGTGCATGCGGCATTTGAGGCGCTACGCTATATGGTGGGGCGTTGCGTGGAAGAGAAACGCTTTCGCGCGGTCGATGTGGAAACCACGAGCCAGGCATTATGGGCTACCGTTCACGGGATCACGTCATTGCTGATACAGAGGCCGACGTTTCCTTGGGTCCCGAAGAAGGGATTGATCGCGCAGATCGTCAACACCTCCGTTGACACCTTGGTCGCAGGAGAACATGCAACGGCGGAAGCAGGAGAGCATCATGCAAACATCAGTAACTTATGAAAACCCGCGCCTGGACGAGTTGCCGCCGCAGACAGACCGCCCCGCTCTCGCGGGGACACGCTCGTCGCTATGTCTGGCGATAGCAGCAGCACTCCTGCTGCTGGCCAACGGAGCGAACACCGTTCCCCTTGCCGCGTGGCTGGCGCCGGTGTTTGTGCTGCGGTTTGTGCGTAGGCAGAGTCTCAAAATTGGGTTGCCTGTCGCTTACCTCCTCCTGGTTGCAGAGTTTGCTTTTCAGTTCCGGGGAATGGTGCCAATCCCGGGAGTGGCGTACTACATCTTTCTCGGCGTATGGGGCATCCCTCTGATTCTGCCCTACGTAATGGATCGACTACTGGCGCACAAGCTCACGGGCATCACGGCTTCGCTGGTGTTTCCCACTGCATGGGCAGTAACCGAGTACCTCTTGTCGCGAGGGCCGTATGGAACGTGGGGGTCGGCAGCCTATTCGCAGTACGGGAATTTGCCCTTACTCCAACTGGTCTCCGTAACCGGTTTGTGGGGCATCACCTTCCTGATTGGTTGGTTCGCGGCCGCGTGCAACTGGCTATGGGAGGAAGGACTCGATTCCAAGCCAGCGCGTGCAGGAGCCTGGCTGTGCGCCGGAACGGTTGCGGCAGTGATGCTGCTGGGCGGCGCCCGCATGGCACTGTTCCCACCGTCTTCACTAACTGTGCGAGTGGCCTCGATTTCCAAAAGGAAAGTGGAGCCCGAGCTGAGCGACGCCGTTTCAGAACGAATGTTTGAGGGCAAAGCTACGAGCGAGGACATGGACGCGATCCAACGGTGGGCCACGGCTATGGAAGACGACTTGCTGTCGCGGGCGGAACGGGAGATGCAAGCGGGCGCCAAGATTGTGTTCTGGGGTGAGACCAACGCACCCGTTCTAAAGGAAGGCGAAGCCGCATTCGTCACACGCGGGGTGGACATAGCCGCGAAGTACCACGTCTACCTTGGCATGGCGCTGGGAGTGTGGAACAAGGATCAGACCCCGCCTCTGGAGAACAAGCTGATTCTGATCCAACCGAACGGACTTGTGGCCTGGGAGTACAACAAAGCGCGGCCAGTGCCTGGTCCCGAGGCCGCCATGCAGGTGCGGGGCGACGGCAAGCTTCGAGCTTTGGATACGCCCTACGGACGGCTGAGTTCGATCATCTGCTTTGACGGAGACTTCCCGCAATTGCTGGCCCAGGCGGGAGCTTTGCGGGCCGACGTGATGCTCGATCCCTCCAATGATTGGCGGGCGATTGACCCCTGGCACACGCAAATGGCGAGCTTTCGCGCCATCGAGCAAGGCGTCAATTTGATTCGGCAAACCAGCCAGGGACTCTCGGCCGCATTCGACTACCAGGGCCGGAGGTTGGCGGCCATGGATCATTACCAGACCGCCGACTACGCGATGGTTTCGCAGGTTCCAACCAGAGGCGCAAGGACCATATACTCGCGCCTTGGGGACTGGTTCGCATGGCTGTGCCTGGCGGGACTAGCTTGGCTGACAGTAACGTCGTTGCGGAAAAAGCGCGCCTGACTGGGAGGCCAGCTGCGTCTCAAGAAATGCTGCCTATGGAAGCCGATTCATCAGCCCGGGCAAAGTCTTCATCAGGTCGTTGTAGATGACCATCACGGCAAACAGCACCAGGAAAACGAACGCTGCCTGGTAGACGCGCTCTTTGATGCGCAGGCTGACATCACGCCGCATGAGCCCTTCGATGAACAGGAACAGGATGACGCCACCGTCGAGAATGGGGATAGGCAGCAGATTAAAGATGCCGAGATTGAGACTAATGCCTGCGGTCAGCTCGAGGAGGGGCGTCCAGCCCTTTTGCCGTGCCGCATAGCCAGCGTCCTGAGCAATGCCGATCGGCCCGGAGACGGCGCGCGGCGAGACCTTACCCTGCACAATCTTCTTGGCCAGTTCCAAAATGAGTAGCGAGTATTTTCTGTTCTGTTCGAGCGAAAGACTTAGTGCCTGGCGGAATGGTAAGGTAGTCACCTTGGTCTCGCTCTTGGGAACAAAGCCCAGGCGGTATCTCTGTTCCTTCTGGTTTTCCGTTTTCGCGAGGACCGGGCTCAGGTGAAAGCTGAGAGTCTGGTTGCCCCGAATCAC
>DATMOP010000010.1:0-163024 GCA_035568115.1 Candidatus Acidiferrum sp. | reverse complement strand
CCGTCATGCCAACTCAGGCCCGTTTTTTTGCAGACGCTCTCTTGGTCGAAGCAGCTTTCCTGGGTCTCTTTCTACCGTTCGCGCCAATGCCATTGGCTGCCGATGCTATCTCGCTCTTTCGTGTGCCGGGCAGGGTCAGCGCAACCAGATTTTCGCCCACCGCATTAAGAGAAAAGGAGCCCTTGTCCGCTTTGTCCAGCAATCCAGCGTGAAACGCGTTATGCAGCGTAAGGGAAGGATTCTTAGGACGCTTCCACCCTGCTTTGCGGCAGGCGTCGACCAGATCGGCCGCAGAGAGGCTTGCTTTTCTTTCGGACTCCGGAGCGACAAACTGGTAAAAGTACGCTACCGTGGCCGCGAACTGTACGTCACTCCGTGGATTCTTCGCCTTAACAAACGAGTCGATATCCGTCTCCGGGCCAACCGTCGAGTTCGCGCGTGGCGGGACCTGGGGTCCAGTAGGAAACGAATGCGTCGCCGAAGTAGTGGGCGCATGGAATGGTTCCGGAAGGCCCAGAGTTTCGGCCGCCCAACGGAATATCATCGCTTGATCCTTGGGATCGAACTCCTGGATCGTTTGCGTAACTATCCGGGTCGCTTCGAATTTGTCGGCGGGCTTGGTCATCAAGCGAAATGATATACCCATCCGCAAGATGAGTTCTAGCAAAACTGACTGGAAGTAGCGCGCTACTTCCAGTAGCACTATAGCTGTTCTACACTGATCAGTTGAACCCCGACAACCATAATTGGATTGATCAACTCCGCTCCGGCAATGTCCGTACGTTGGCTCGCGCCATTTCGATCGTGGAAAACCGCGCGCCCGGATGGTCCGAGCTGCTGAAGGCATTGTTTCCGCACAGCGGAAAGGCGCGCGTGCTGGGGCTGACGGGACCGCCGGGGGCGGGAAAGAGCACTTTGGTTGACCAGCTTGCCCGCTTCTATCGCAAGAAAGAAGACAGGCGCACGGTTGGCATCATCGCCGTTGATCCGACCAGCCCGTACACGGGCGGGGCGATTCTTGGTGATCGCATCCGTATGCAGGAACATTTTTCTGATCCCGGCATTTATATTCGCAGCATGGCGACGCGTGGCTCGCTGGGCGGGCTGGCGCGCACCACAGCGGACGTAACTACGGTGCTTGACGCTTCCGGGCGCGACCTCATCATGGTCGAAACCGTGGGCGTCGGGCAGGATGAAGTTGACATCGTGCGGCTGGCCGACATCACGATTTTGATATTGGTGCCGGGCATGGGCGATGATGTGCAGACCATTAAGGCCGGAATCATGGAGATTGCCGACATTTTCGTGATCAACAAAAGCGACCGCGATGGGGCTGAGCACGTGGAGCGGGAGATCCGCTCGCTCCAGTCTCTGGCCGTGCGCCACGATGGCTGGACGCCTCCGATCGTGAAGACGGTGGCCAGCCAAGGAGCGGGAATCGAAGAACTCGCGGGCGCAGTCTCGGACTACGAGGCTTATCTGCTGGAGAAGAACCTGGCGCTGAATAAGAGCGTCGAGAACTGGCAGCAGCGCCTGGTTGAAATGCTTCGTGACGTCCTGCTGGAGAAGGCGCGAACGCAGCTTGGTGATGGCAACCTGGCGCGACTGGCGGCGGAAGTGGCAGAACACAAACGCGATCCATATACGCTGGTCGAGGAGATCGCAGCGAAGGCGGAGAAAAGCTGATGGCTCAAATCGATCACATCGGCATCGCAGTAAAGTCGCTCGCGACCGCGAAGGCCATCTACGAGAAACTGGGCCTGAGCGTTTCTCCGGAAGAAACGGTGGCGGAGGAACAGGTGCAGCTGGTGATGGTTGCGGTTGGCGAGAGCCGGTTGGAACTGCTGGAAGCAACCTCGGAAAGCTCAACCATCGCGAAGTTCATCGCCAAGCGCGGGGAAGGCTTGCATCACGTTTGCCTGCGCGTGCCCGACTTGCCCGGGGCCGTCACGCGGCTGAAGAAAGACGGGGTACGGCTGGTCTCGGACGAAATCAAAACCGGCGCGGGCGGGCACCGGTACGTTTTTGTGCATCCATCGAGCACCGGCGGTGTGCTGCTGGAGTTGGTCGAAGCCTAGCGAGTGCAGATGAATCTTCACGAGAGTGGTTTTGCGCTTGGACCAATCCCGTTTGTGAGCCTTCAGAACTATCCAAAAGGTTTGCGTCGCTATCGGAATGGATAGTGACGACCGCCGCGCCAGCGTGGACTTGCTTTTAATCGCCTTCGCTCCAGATTGCCCGTATCTACTTCTTCCTCAGCAGCATCGGCCCTGACGGTCCGGTCTCTGGTCCTGCATGATTCCGATGGCAAGCCGAGTGCTGTGGTTTGTCTGATAGGGGTATGCCATGAGTATTGAAATTGCTTCCTTTGTATTCGGTGGCATCCTGCTCTTTGTGGGTGTCCTCGGGGGTGGCTTTGAGCTCAAGGAACTGAAGGTTCCCAAAGTCGGTACTGGGGTCCGGGTCCTGGCCGCACTTCTGGGACTGGTGTTTATTACCGCGGGCTTCGGCTCACGTTCGGATAGTTCTCCAAAACCAGCCGACAATAACGACCATAACCTCGTTCATGCCGCTGTGCTGCCAGAGGAACCGGTGGAGTTCACACTCGTGGATGACTTGGGACAAGGCGAGGTCAGTGAGCAAGTGACCGTCCTGATGGATGGCAAGGACTTGGGCAACCTTACGGTTAACCAGGACTATCCCCACTCCAAATTAAGGGTGACGGTTCCACATCCCGGGCAGCACAGCTACACCATCGAAGCGACCACTATCTTTGCTGGTCCGCAGGGCCAATTCCGGTACGATGGCGCGGGGCAGGGGATGATCGACGTGCAGCGCGGTAAAACCTACAGCCTGCGCGGCAGCATTACCGGCAACACTTTATTTGTGAGCCTCGAGCAAGAACCGTAAGATCGGCTTCTTTTTCAAACCAGAAAACCTTTCCCATGCGTTGTTGTTCCTCGCTCCGTAACGTCCAACTGTTATTCTTTAAAACTGACTGTTCCCTGCCGGACTTTCGGAACCTGGAGGAGCCGTCGGTTTCTAAATGTTACTTCTCACGGTGGATACTTCCGGCAAGCAGGGCAGCATCGCGTTGGCGCGAGCGGGGGAGCGGTCCGCCGATGTCGAAGACGTGGAATTGATCGAGACGGTGTCAGTAGCGGGCGGAACTTTCTCAGCACAGCTGGTTCCACAAGTCGCCAGACTGCTCTCGTCCAACGGATTCATCAAGAACGACATCGGCGCTTTTATCGTGGTCTCCGGTCCGGGATCGTTTACCGGTCTCCGGATCGGCTTGGCGGCGGTGAAAGCTTTGTCCGAGGTCTTGGACAAACCGATCGCGGCGGTATCGCTGCTGGAAGCATGCGTCAATGCGAGCGGTGCGCAAGGCAAGATCATGGCTGCCTTAGACGCGGGCCGTGGCGATGTCTACGTGGGCCAGTACGAACTCCCCGCCAATGCTGGCAGAGTTCCGAGCGAGAATATCTTGAGCCGGAGTGAGTTTCTTTCCCAGGCAAAGGGATGGATGGTCGTCACTCCGGATTCCGTTCTCGCTGAGGCGGCTGGAGCTGCGGGACTGTCCGTATCAACGCTGGCGCCAATCTCTGCCGCCACGGTCGCCCGATTGGGCTGGCGAAAGGTTCAGGACGGAGAGACGGTGACGCCCGCGTTGTTGGAGGCGAACTACATCCGCCGCACCGACGCAGAGTTGCTGGAGAAGAGCGGGCCTAGGTCATAGCGTGCGCATCCGACGGGCAACTCCCAGCGATATCCCAGCCATGGTGGAACTCGAGCGTGAGAGTCGAAGCTCGAGCCGCTGGTCGCTCAAACACTACGAAAGCTTTTTTAGAACGACCACTGCCGAATTGTCCGAGAATTTCATCCTCGTGGTCGAGGATTCATCCAAGTCAAAAAAGCTCACCGCATTCGCTCCACCTTTTCTAATCGTCGCCTACCTGGCAGCGCACCGCGTCGATAGCGAATGGGAGCTGCAGTATATCGCTGTCGCGAAAGAATTCCGGCGCCGCGGCGTGGGAACCCGTCTGCTGAACGAGTTTATATCTCACGTACGATCAACAGGAGGCAGTCAGGTATTCCTTGAAGTTAGAGAGTCGAACCAAAGCGCGCGGCGGCTGTATAGTACTCTCGGCTTCGAAGAAACGGGGTTACGCAAGAGTTACTATGCGAACCCTCCGGAAGACGCAATCCATTATCGTCTAAGCCTTTATTAAGCGTGTCTCATAACGAGACTGCACCAGAATTCGGCATTGAACCAATTTTGGGGCTGTGATAACTTTGCCCTAGTTAATCCCCAATCGGAGGTCTGCCTGGATGCTGACTTCGAATGACGCTCTTCTGACCAACCACGACGAATTCCGCAAGCTGGCTCAGGAGCATATGCAATATTCCACGCGGCTCGATTCTCTCACCCAAAAGCGTTATCTCAGCGAAGACGAAAAGCTAGAGGAAGTTCGGCTGAAGAAGTTGAAACTGCGGCTCAAGGACCAGATGCAGTCGATTGAGCGGCAGTATCGGCAGCAGTTTCACGTAGCATAATCTTCTGGCCATCTGACGGGCGGCTGTCGCCGCTACAGGCATTTTGTATCTACTCACTGGCGCTCATCGGCGCCTTTCTTTATTTGGACTTACAAACGTTTCAGGTTGAACCCGCGCAACCAGCGCTCGTCTCTGTTTTATAATTGGGTCTGCCCCCATGGTTCGTGACGGCTACTTTTACGCGCTGGCTTTGATTGCGGCTGGAGTTCTCGTGGGCTGGTTCGCACAGCCTGCTTGGGCCCTGGCACCGCTCTTGCTGGCTCTGTTTTTCCTCTGGTTCTTTCGTGACCCAGAACGGGTCATTCCGGATGCGGCGGGCGCCGTGGTTTCGCCGGGAGATGGCAAAGTGACGGATGTTTCATTCGTGACGGTGAGCGGAGAAAAGCAAGCCCGCATCAGCATCTTCCTAAGTGTTTTCGACGTGCACGTGAACCGTTCACCGATTGCGGGAGTTGTGCGCGAGGTTCGCTATCAGCGGGGCACGTTCCTGAACGCCATGAATCAGGCCTCAGCGGAGCAGAACGAACAGAATATTGTCCGCGTAGAAGGCGAGGGCGAAGTGGTCGTCTTCAAGCAGATTGCCGGATTGCTCGCGCGGAGAATCGTCTTTCATCCCAAAGTGGGCGACCGGCTGGAGCGCGGCCAGCGGGTGGGGCTGATCAAGTTCGGTTCACGGGTAGATGTGCAGTTCGATGGGGCTGCCTCGCTGCAAGTAAAAGTCGGAGACCGGGTTCGTGGCGGGGCGAGTGTACTGGCTTACTTGCAGCCGAAGGGCGAACCAGCAACTGCTGGCCGTTACTCCGCAACTGAGGGGGCGCGCTGATGGATCTTCCAATTCCAAGACGCAGGCAGGATGAACAGCGCCCGCGCCGCATGAGCAAGGGAATGTACATACTGCCATCGCTGTTCACCAGTGGGAATATGGCTGCGGGCTTTTATGCGATTGTGCAGGTTCTGTATTACGCGATCACCAACCAGCACTGGCACCTTGACCACGCTGCTATTGCCATAGGCTTCGCAGTTCTGTTCGACGGTCTTGATGGGCGCATCGCCCGTATGACGGGAACCAGCAGCGACTTCGGCAGGGAACTCGATTCTTTGGCGGATGTAATCACCTTCGGAGTTGCCCCCGCCATGTTGGCTTGGGCCTGGGGCTTTCACGGCGTCCCGCCAGTATGGCTGGGGAACATCAAACTTACCCAACTGGGTGGCATTGCGTGTTTTCTGTTCTTAGTGGCCGGAGCCAGCCGCCTCGCCCGTTTCAACATTACCTCCAACCCGCAGCCTTCCAATCCCGGACGTCCAGGCAAGAAATATTTTGTTGGCATGCCCATTCCCGCCGGAGCCGGCGTGATCGCCGCTATGGTGCATTTCCGGGACGGCGAACCGATCGGCTCGTGGTACACGGCTTTAACCTGGGTCGCTATGGTGGCGGCCGTTGGCTATCTCATGGTCAGCACCTGGCGTTTCTATAGCTTCAAAGACATCGACTTTCGCTCGCGCCATCCCTTCCGGCTCATACTGTTGCTGGCGGCTCTGATTGCCGGTGTCGCAGCCTTCTCAGGGCCGGTCCTGTTCGGAGTTGCGCTCCTGTACATGTTCTCCGGTGTGTTCTGGCGTTTGCAGTGGATGTTCCGCCGCCGGAACCAGCCTCCGCCGCCAACGTACAAGGAGGCTTCACAGACTTCATGAGTACGCCGTCCAAAGTCGGTGCGCCGTCCGCCTCTTCGTCCCCGCGCGGCCAGCTTTTCCGCGCGGCCATTGTCGGCGCGGCCACGCTTAAAGGCAAAGAGGTCGCCGAAATGCTCAACGAGCGTAACTTCCCCGCCGTGGATGTTCGCCTGCTTGACGACGACGAATCGATCGGCCAACTTGAGGCGACGGGTGACGAGATCAACTTCATCCAGAGCGTGCGGGCGGAGCAGTTTACGCACGTGGACTTCACCTTCTTTGCCGCCGACGCGGAGTGTACGCGCCAGAACTGGAAAAGGGCCAGGGATGCGGGCAGCGCGATCATTGATCTTTCGGGCGCCCTGGAAGACGAAGCGGGCGCGACCGTGCGCTCTCTTTGGACCGAGCGTGAGCGGGGACAGATGTGGCAGCCGGAATTGCAGCCCGCGCCTTGTGTTGTGGCACATCCCGCCGCCGTGACTCTGGCTTTGCTGCTGCTGCGGGCGCGCAAAGCGGGAGCCATTCGAAGCGCGGTGGCCACGGTTTTTGAGCCGGCGTCTGAACAGGGACAGAAAGGCATGGACGAGTTGCACCAGCAAACCGTCAACTTATTGTCGTTTCAGCCGCTGCCCAAGGACGTGTTCGATGAGCAGGTGGCGTTCAACATGCTTGCACGCTACGGTCAGAAATCGCAGCTCTCGGTGGATTCCATGGAAGCGCGCGTGCGGCGCCACTACCAGAAGATTGCCGGGGCGGACGCGCCACAGCCCGCGATCATGGTGCTTCAGCCACCGGTGTTTCACGGCCATGCGCTGGCCATTTTCCTGGAGATGGCGCAATCGGTCGATCAGGAGCGATTGTCGGAGGCCCTTGCGGGGGACCACGTGACGCTTTCGAATGCGGATGACGAGTCGCAGCCTAGCAACGTGAACACAGCGGGGCAGCCGAACATTATGGTTTCGCTCAAGAGTGACGCGGGCCGGCCTAACGGAGTCTGGCTGTGGGCGGCCGCCGACAACTTGCGCATCGCGGCTATGACCGCGGTGGAATGCGCCGAAAGCATGATCGCAACCCGCCCGCTGGGAAAAATCCAATGAAGGCTTGCCGGGCCGTCTTGCTGTCGTTCCTCGTGGCGAGCGCCGGTTGCGGATATCACACGGCCGGTCACGCGGTACAGCTTCCCGAAAACGTCAAGACCATTGACGTTCCGGCTTTCGTAAACGAAACCAGCACCTACCGCATCGAACAGATGCTTACATCGTCCGTGGTGCGTGAGTTCACTACGCGCACGCACTATCGCATTCTGAACAATCCTGGGGAGACTGCCGATGCCACGCTTCGTGGCACCGTGGTTTCAACCTCCGCGTCCCCGCTCACCTATAACTCCACTACTGGACAGGCTGCCAGCGTTTTGGTCGTAGTGAGCATGAAGGTTTCACTCACCGATCGCGGCGGCAAGGTGCTCTACCAGAATCCTTCGTATCTATTTCGCGAGCAGTACGAAGTTTCGCAGGACCTAGCCAGTTTTTTCGAGGAAGACTCGCCTGCCTTCCGACGGCTCTCCCAGGATTTTGCCCGTACCCTGGTCTCCAACATTCTGGAGGGCTTCTAGATGCTAGAACAGTACCCAGTTGCTAGTACTCGGTAGAATCAGCAGTTCCATCACCTAGTTGCCGGTAACCAAGTAAAATCTTTCTGGGTACTGGCAACTAGGTACAAGGTACTAGGTACTGATTGACAATGCGCGCCTTCGCCCAAGCCGACCGCTTCGTCAACGAGCTTGTCTCGCGCAGGCTGCGTCCCGCCTATGTGTTCGTGGGCGACGAGGCTTTTTTCCGCAAGCGCTTTCGCGACGCCATCCTTGAGCACCTGGTTCCGGCAGATTTACGCGACTTCAGTCTGTTCGAATTCGATCTCGCAGAAAACGATCTCGCTGAAGTTCTCGACCGCGCGCGCACGCCTTCGCTGATGGCGCCATTTCAGGTCTTCTTCGTGCGCGGGGTGAAGAGTCTTTTTGGGCGCGGCTCGAACGAAGAGAAGCTCGCGGCCATCGAAGACTACTGTAAGAATCCGAATCCCGACGCGCTGATCGTGTTCGTCGCGGACCACATCAGCATTCCCGCCGACGTTCGCCGCATGGAGATGCAGGATAAAGAACGTTACCAGCGTATCCGCGAAACTATGGGCCAGTACTGCGGCATCGTCGAACTGGCACGGGTGGAGGAAGGCGAGGCAGTGCGCTGGATCTCTGACTTTTGCACCAGCCGCGTAGTGAAGATTGATCCTGACGGTTCCCGCGAACTGGTCGACGCTCTCGGCGGCGACATGATGATGATCTCGAACGAACTGGAGAAGCTCATGCTCTATGTCGGCTCCCGTAACCGGATCACGCTGGGCGACGTGGAGACCATGGTGCTGGCCGCCAAGCAGCGCTCGCTGTATGAACTGACCGATGCGATCTCCTCCAAGGACCGCGTGCGTGCGCTGGAAGTGCTGGACGCGATCCTGTCTTCGGGCGATGGCGAGGAAGCCGCCATCGGACATATCTACATGCTGGCCAAAACCTTCCGCCAGATGCTGGTGATTCTCGAACGCAACGTGCGCGACCAGCGCATGCTCTGGGCCGCGCTGTGGCAGGGCTTCCGTGTGCCTCCATTCGCTGCCGATGACATCATTAAGCAAGCACGCCGCTACAAATCCCGCCGCGATTTGACGCGTGCAATCCGACTGGTGGCCAAGGCCGATCTCGCCCTTCGGTCCAATCCAGTTAGCAAGCGCATGGTGCTGGAACGTCTGGTGATGGATCTGACTACCGAGGCGAAGCTCGAAACGCCGGGATGGATGCAGGATCACTTGCCCGTGTAGAGGCCGGACATCCAGATGAGATTTTTCCGGATCGACTCTGCTAAATTATAGTCGGCTAAGGACTTACGCGTTCTAAGCCGACGCGACCCCAGCTAAATTATTGCATCCAAACGACTTACTCGTAAAATATTGGATCTAAAAGCTTTAGCTTGGCAGGAAATGCAATGGATAGCGGCAAGTCCTTTAGAATCAGTGAGTATCTGATCTGAAGGCAGCTAAAATATTGATTGCAAGGACCTTGACCGGAAACTAAGAGATTATCCGATTTAGGTTTTCAAAGAATAAAGAACTTGCTCGGCCCTTGGGCCGGAGGAAATGTTCCAGATAGTTTAGCTTGCGTGGTGGGCCCAGAGATGTGACGAATGAACATGGGGTGCCTGTGGAAATCTATCGAGACCGTGGCTGAAGAATGAGCTGGAAATATCTGATCGAAGGCCCGTGGATCGTATTTGTTGCTTATTGGGCGGTGGGCGCGCTCAAGACGCGGCGCAGTTCGGCGACGAAGTTAACCGCCGCAGTCTCGTTACGCTCCAGGTACCAGGCAACCGCGGATTTCCATTCTTCGAGTGCTTCCGGGTGAAGATCAAGCGGCTTAGCGGCCATTCAGGATTGCTGAAACCTGCCGGCGCGCTTCAGCCCACGGGATCGGCTTTACCTTACCGGAATCGAGTTCCTGGATTCGGCACGCGATCTCTTCGTTCCATTCCTCCTCGGCGGAGGCATCGAGGTTGTCGTCCAGGCTTTCCAGCAGGGACCCAGCAAGCGCGGTGCGCGCTTCGGGGGGAAGAGCAAGCGCTTTTTTCAGCAGTTCGGATACTTCCTGCGTCATGATGCTATCTTACTCCCTCGCCAACAGCCTACTTCATCGCATTGACGCGAGCGCCGAGGCGAGATTTGTAGCGCGCAGCGGTATTCCCGTGCAGCGTGCCCTTCTGGATCGCCTTATCGAGTGCGGAGACCGTCTCGCGGTAGGTCTGCTCGGCGGCCTGCTTGTCGCCCTTTTCGATAGTCTCGCGCAGAGTGCGCAACGCGGTGCGCAGGCGGGAGGTGTTGGCGCGATTGGTGGCTGTGCGCTTCGTGGTCTGACGGGCGCGTTTGAGCGCCGAAAAATGATTAGCCATGTTTGCTTTGTTACCTTTGTGTGTCTAACGAGATATTCCGGTGGGTACCGAATTGCCTATTATAGGGCAGTAACTCTTAACGGGTCAAACACATGGCATGGACTCTCATTCCGGATCCACTCACGCGACTGAAAGTCCTGCTTGATTCCTCGACTCCAATCGTAGCTATCGAGAGCGTCGAGGAAGTTCGTGCGGTTCGCCTGGTTCGTGCGGCTTGTGCAGCGTTGAACCTCGCAGCCTTCGAGTGGACGATTGCGAGCGGCTTGGTCCGCTGCGGAGGCGGCGTGGGGGAACTAATGCCTGAAGGCCGGGGTTCGACATCGCCTTACGGCACCGAGGCCCAGCAAGCGCTGGTCAACTCGAAAGCTATCTATAACAGCCAGGAACCGGCACAGATGCTTTCCAACCTTGAGGGAATTTCCATTGGCGCCGCTTTCATCTTGAAGGATCTCCACCGCCATATGGATGAGGCGGTAGTCGTTCGACGTCTGCGCGATGTGGGGCAGAAATTCTCTGAGAATCGCCGCACCATCATTCTTACATCGCCGAAGATTGAGATTCCTCCCGAGTTACGGGGTCTCGTCGAATTTCTCGAGTTGCCTCTGCCCGACAGGCGACGTTTACGCCAAATCATTGACGAGGTCGTAGTCAGAATCTCCAAGGACCACACCTTGCAGCGGAAGCTCGACTCGAAGGGGTTTGATGCGGTCGTGGAAAGCCTTCGCGGTCTGACCGAAGAAGAATCGGAGCGGGCCCTTTCTCAGGCATTGGTGACACGGTATGCTCTGTGCCCGGAAATTGCGAGCGATGTGCTCGAAACCAAAAAATCGCTGCTCCGGCGCTCCGAGATGCTGGAATTCGTAGAAGCGGGCGAGGCTTTTTCCAGCGTCGGCGGAATGGATAGGCTAAAGCAGTGGCTCGCTCAACGGCGTGGTTCCTGGGAAGACTCGGCACGCGATTTTGGGCTGGAACCACCCCACGGCGTAATTATTCTGGGAGTGCAGGGGTGCGGGAAATCACTCTGTGCGCGGGCTGTGGCTGGAGAGTGGAATCTGCCCCTGGTGAAGTTTGACACCGCCGCAGTCTACGACAAATATATCGGCGAAACGGAAAAGCGGATTCGTAAAGTCTTCGACGTCGCCGAGGGGCTTGCGCCGTGCGTACTCTGGATTGATGAGTTGGAGAAAATATTCGCCGGCAGTGGGCCAGATTCGGCGTCGGCTGATGCTGGAGTTTCTTCGCGTTTGCTGGCATCTTTCCTCTCCTGGATGCAGGACCGCAAAGCGCCGGTATTCGTGGCCGCCACCTGCAACAATGTGAGCGCGCTGCCGCCGGAACTGATCCGAAAAGGGCGCTTTGATGAACTTTTCTTCGTCGATCTACCCAGTCAGGCGGAGCGCAAGCAAATCTTCTCGATTCAACTGGCCAGACGAAAGCGCAATCCTGCGGAGTTTGACCTCGATCGGGTTGATGCCGCCGCAAAAGGATATTCTGGCGCGGAAATCAATGCCGCCGTGCAGACAGCGCTCTACGCAGCCTTCTCCGGGAAGATACCGCTAAGCACACAGTTGTTGCTGGACGCCCTGTCCCAGACTGTGCCTCTTTCCACCACGCGTGCGGAAGAGGTCGATACCTTACGCCAGTGGGCGAGGACGCGAGCGGTGCCGGCTTCGGCGGTGGCCAAAGGCCTGTAAGCCTGCCATTGACTCCCACCCCGCCGCGGGGTACGCTTTACCTAATGGTAGTGACTTGCCTTCTGGGCATGAGCATTCCGGCTGGTCCCGTCTCCAAGCATAATCCTGTTTTGTCTGCGAAGCGGCTGAGGTGTGTCCGTTTTTCTGGTTCGTCAAGAGAACTGAATAAAGAGACTGAATGAAGAAAAGCATCGGGATTAGTCCCAACATTGAGACTTTGTTTGGCACGCGCGACGAGAATGTGCGCGTGCTGGAAGATGGCCTGAACATCACGATTGACCTGCGGTCGAACGCGATTGAACTGGAGGGCGCGGCCCGCGACGTGGCCCGTGCCGAGCAGGTATTTGCCGATTACGAAAGCCTGCAGCGCTCCGGCTACACCTTCAATAACGGCGACCTGAACAGCATGCTGCGCGTGCTGACGGCGGATGCGAGCGCCACTCTGCGCGGATTGGCCGACGCCAGCCGCCAGCGCTCGCTGGGGCGGCGCATGGTGCAACCGAAGAGCGTGAATCAGCGCCGCTACGTGGAGGCGATCGAGAATCACGACATGGTCTTTGGCGTTGGGCCGGCGGGCACGGGCAAGACCTATCTCGCTGTTGCCATGGCGATTTCCGCGCTGCTGGCGAAGCGGGTCAACCGCATTATCCTGGCGCGTCCGGCGGTGGAGGCGGGCGAGCGTCTTGGCTTCTTGCCAGGCACGTTGCAGGACAAGATTGATCCCTACCTGCGTCCGCTGTACGACGCTCTGTATGACATGCTCGATCCGGAAAAAGTGGACCGCTATCTGGAGAAAAATGTCATCGAGATTGCTCCCATCGCATTCATGCGCGGGCGCACCTTGAACGATTCGTTCGTGATTCTCGACGAAGCGCAGAACACAACTTCGGAACAGATGAAGATGTTCGTCACGCGATTGGGCTTCAACTCTAAAGCTGTGATTACCGGTGACATCACCCAAATCGATCTGCCCAACGCGCGCCGCAGCGGGTTGCTGGAAGCGATTGATATATTGCAGCGCGTGGAAGGCCTGACGTTCGTCCACTTCGATGAATCCGACGTCGTGCGCCATCATCTGGTGCAGCGCATCATCCGCGCCTACGACGAGCACAAAACGCATGTCGCCGAGCAGCAAATGCTGCTGCTGTCAGGCGGGAAAAACGCCGAGGGGAAGAGCACACAGAATCCGAGCACGAACGAGAGATCCAGAGAAGCGTCGGGAGAATAGTCGTGACTGGAAGGGAGGGCTGAAATCGGGCCCTCCTGTTTATTTTGTGAGGTGTGCGTTTAGCAGGATTGATTGGAACAACGTGGTCATCTTTCGGAAACGAATCGTAGGGTTGAGTGCGTCTACGCTGGAGCGTTTTGTGTTGCGGGCGAGGCGAGCGGTCCGGTTGCGTGACCCGGTGAATGTGTTGTTGACCAGCAGTTCGGAGTTACGGTCTCTCAACCGGCGATTCCGCGGAGCAGACAAACCCACAGACGTGCTGTCGTTTCCATCACCGCCATCAGAGGGCAGCAAGGCCAGGGCCAGTGCCGGAGAAGTAGCGATTTCCGCCGACATCGCCCGCGAGAACGCCCGGCGCCTGGAGCATTCCGTCGCGGACGAGGTTAGAATTCTGGTATTGCATGGCATCCTGCATCTGGCGGGCTTCGATCACGAACAGGACAACGGCGAGATGGCTCGGAAAGAAAGCCGTCTGCGGCAGCAACTGAAACTGGAGGCCGGTCTGATCGAAAGAGTGCAGGCCAGCAATCGCCGCGGTTCAAGGCGGAGAACGGCATGAACTGGTACGTGGCACTCGCGCTGATCCCGTTGCTGGCCCTGCTGGCGTTGGCCTCCTATGTAGACCGCGTCTACCAGGAGATTGGCAAGTTCCTTTCGCGCGAATTTCAGGACAACATCGACGTCTTCGAGCAGAAAGTTGAACCGAACCTGCACGTCAGCCGCGCTCGCGCGTCTCTCTCCATGTCGGTGCTGAAGCAGTTGACCACTGCGACCATAGCCTTACTAGTGGGCTACCTGGTGTTCGCTGATCAGCGTTGGAGCATCTACGAGATCCTCCAGGCTGCCATAAGCCTGATTGTCATCATCATCGTGTTCAACCAGTTTCTTCCGTTCGTTTTTTTCTCGCGCACCAACGGCGCCTGGCTTATCCGCTGGACATGGCTCCTAACAGCGCTGATTTACCTGGTGCTGCCTGTGACCATCGTCCTCGGTTTCCTTCAATCCGTGGCCTCGCTTACCCACCAGAACACGCGCGAGCAGCCGGAAAGCGCCGCCGAGGCAGTGGATGCATTGATTGAAGCGGGCCAGGAAGAGGGCATCATCCAGGAGGGCGACCGCGACCTGATTCAATCCGTGGTGGAATTCAGCGGGAAGACGGTGCGCGAAGCGATGAAACCGCGTCCCGATATGTTTGTCGTGCCGGTAGAAACCACGGTCGAGAGATTCATCGAAATGCTGCGCACCAAGCACTACTCGCGCGTGCCGGTGTACTCGGAAAGCATTCACAACATCAAAGGCAT
Organism: Candidatus Acidiferrum sp.; assembly: GCA_035568115.1. Classification (GTDB taxonomy): domain Bacteria; phylum Acidobacteriota; class Terriglobia; order Terriglobales; family Acidobacteriaceae; genus Sulfotelmatobacter. The sequence continues at coordinate 148,587 of DATMOP010000010.1, read as the reverse complement.
TGTTTACGCGCAGGACGTGTTGCAAGTGCCTGATAGCGAGGCATCCAAACGAACTCTGGAAATGCTGATGCGGCGCGACGTATATTTCGTACCCGAAAGCAAACTCGGCAGCGATTTGCTGCGGGAGATGCAGAAAAACAACATACGCATGGCGATTGTGGTCGATGAATACGGCGGCGTGGCCGGCTTGGTGACAATCGAAGATCTGGTGGAAGAGATCGTCGGCGAAATTCGCGACGAACACGAGAAGCCGGAAATCGTGAGGGAGAATGACCAGTCGTACATTGTTTCCGGAGGGATGGACGTAGACCGCCTCGCCGAACTGTTCGGCACAAGACCGGAAGGAAGGGAATCCGCCACCGTGGCGGGCCTGGTCAGCGAACTGGCGGGGCACATCCCGCAGCGCGGCGAAACTGTGGATGACGACGGCCTGCGCTTCGAGGTTCTGGAGTCGACGGATCGCAAGGTGGAGCGCGTGAGAATCACCGCGATGCAGCCGCGGCAGTTGAAGCTGATATAAGGAGCTTCTAGCTGCTAGCTTCTAGCCACCCCACCCTACATTCCTCAGATGAGTCCCCTGACTTCGCATCATTCATGAAATACTGCTAGTAAGGATGAACCTGCCTTGCTAGAAGCTAACAGCTAGAAGCTTTCTTATGCCCTTCCGCTCCGGTTTTGTCTGCATCCTCGGCCGCCCTAACGCGGGCAAGTCCACGCTGCTCAATGCGCTCGTGGGCGAAAAGCTCGCGATCATTTCGCCCAAACCGCAAACCACGCGCAACCGGATCCAAGGCATCGTCAATCTCCCCAAAGCCAAAGGGCGCGACGCCGCGCAGATCGTCCTCATCGACACTCCTGGCGTGCACAAGCCTGACAGCTCGCTCGGCCGCAAGATGATGGTCGAAGTGCGCGAGGCACTGGAAGGCTGTGACGTTGTTCTCCTGATCATGGACGCAACCCGCAAACTGGACCAGCGCGATGAGTTCGCCATCCAGATGTTGAAGCATTCGTCGACAAAGGTTTGCCTTGTCCTAAACAAAGTTGACTTGCTGCGAGGTGGCAAGGGCAAGCTGCTGCCCTTGATCGAGGAATACAAGAAGCTGCATCCCTTCCACGACATCATTCCAATCTCGGCATTAAAACGAGACGGGCTCGACATTCTCCTGAAACTGTTGACGGCCGCGCTGCCAGCCGGATCGCCTTACTTCCCGGAAGACCAGGTCACCGACCAACCCGCGCGCTTCATGGCTTCTGAAACGGTTCGTGAGCGAGTGCTGATGGAGACTGAAGAAGAGCTTCCCTACGCAACCACCGTGATCGTTGACAGCTTCGAGGAGGGCGCCAGGTTGACACGGATTGCAGCTACGATCTACTGCGAGCGCGAAGGCCAAAAAGGAATCCTGATCGGCAAGAAAGGCCAGATGCTGAAACGGATCGGAACATCGGCGCGCCTGCAACTCGAACGCATGATAGGAACGAAAGTCTTCCTCGAGCTTTATGTCAAGGTGCAACCTAACTGGCGTGAATCGCGAGGGTTTGTAGAAGAACTCGACTGGAGAAGACACTTGGAGCACCTCACGGACGGGCGGGTCGAGCTGCGGAAATCGCCCGCCAGGAACGAGCATCGAAAATAGAGTCGGCAACGGTAAACGCAACGAGATAGCTGATTAGTGCTGTTCGTCCGACTTCTACACCCCAGCCTGTGTCCTTTCGTATGCGACCGCAAGTTTGTCGAACTAAAGGTATGGCACTAGAATCAAACTAACAACAGCGCTGCAGCATACGGACCCAAAACAATATGCCATCGGATTCTGCCAAGGAACCTCTTCCCGAAAAAGACTTTGATCCGGACAAGTTGCACTTGCTTTTGCGGGTAACGCTTTCTGCCGACCGCAAGACCGTGGACCCGGTGGTACAGGAAGTGATGGCCGCGGTTCGCGAGATGAAGGGTGTGGACGGTAAGGAGGATGCGATTGAGTTAGCGCTGCAAGAAGCGTTGGCCAATGCGGTGATTCACGGTGCCAAGGAAGATCCCACCAAGACAGTGGAGTGCCTGGTGAGCAGTGACGAAGAGCGCGGCATACTAATAGTGGTACGAGATCCCGGCACTGGTTTTGAGCCCAAGGCCATCGCCAGCTGCACGGTGGGAGAAAATGTCTATTCCAATCACGGACGCGGGATCTTTCTCATCAATCAGCTCATGGACAAAGTGGAGTTCCGAAAGAACGGCACGGAAATCCACATGGTGAAGCGTTAACGCTTCGATTTCGCCCCACGCGCGGCGGGCCTACTCTTTTACCGCAATCCCCAACGTTTTCATCTTGCGGTAAAGGTGGCTGCGCTCCAGGCCCAGCACCTCGGCGGCGCGGGTGACGTTACCGTGGTTCTCGTCGAGCTTCTTGAGAATGAAGTCGCGTTCGTAGGCATCCCGGGCCTGGTGCAAGGTCGAGAACTCGGTGCGCACCGCGCGCCGATGACCATCGCGGTAAACCAGGGTGGGCAGATGCTTGCGGTCGAATCGCGTAGTCAGGGGATTCATAATCACAATCCGCTCGATTACATTGCGTAATTCGCGAACATTGCCCGGCCACGAATAGCGCATGAGGGCCTCGATGGCGTCGTCGCTGATTTCGCGAGGACGTCGCCCATAGGTCGCCGCCAGATCTTTCAGGAAGTACCGCGCAAACAGCGGAATGTCTTCTTTCCGGTCACGCAGCGGGGGCACAAAAAAAGGGATCACGTTCAGCCGGTAAAATAAGTCTTCGCGAAAGTTTCCGCGCGAGATTTCCTCTTCCAGATCTTTGTTGGTCGAGGCGATGATGCGAGCGTCTACAACGATGGTTTCATCCCCGCCGAGAGGAGTCACACGATGCTCATCGAGCGTGCGCAGCACCTTCGACTGCGTTTTAAGGCTCATGTCGCCCACTTCATCGAGAAACAGCGTTCCGCCGTGTGCCTTTTGAAACTTGCCTTCTTTGTCGGCGGACGCTCCCGGGAACGATCCTTTGTAGTGGCCGAATAGTTCGCTCTCAATCAGATCCTCGGGAATTGCGGCGCAGTTGACTTCGACGAACGTTTCATCCTGGCGCAGACTTTGCGCATGAATCGCGTGGGCCACCAGTTCCTTCCCTGTGCCTGACTCGCCGTAGATCAGAACGCGGCCGTTGGTGGGGGCCATCAGGCCAATCTGTTGGCGCAGCGCTTTCATGGGAATGCTGTCGCCAACGATTACGCTTTTCACATGAAGCTGTTTCTTCAAATCGACATTCTCATGGCGCAGCTTCTTCGATTCGATCGCGTTCTTGACCAGAATCAGTGTTTTATCGATAGAGAGCGGTTTTTCCAGAAAGTCGTACGCTCCGAGTTTGGTGGCTCGCACGGCGGTTTCGATGGTGCCATGGCCCGAGATCATGATCACTTCGGGCGAATTCTCCATCTCGCGGATTTTTCCCAGAGTCTCAAGGCCATCAATACCGGGCAGCCAGATGTCCAGCAGAATAACTTCAAAACTGTGGTCACGTCGCAGCAGCTTCAGACATTCTTCCCCGCTCTCGACCGTCGCGGTTTCGTAACCGTCGTCCGCCAGCACTCCCTGCAGCGATTCGCGAATGCCGGTTTCGTCATCGACGATAAGGATCTTATGCATGCTGAACCGTGGAGGTGGTAGGCGCGGGCTCGGGAACGACCGGAAGTTCCACGATGAAGCGTGCTCCAACCGGCTGGTTTTCCTCCACGCGAATCGATCCATGATGTTCTTCGATGACGCGACTCACGATCGCCAGGCCGAGCCCGGTCCCGCGCTTCCTGGTGGAGAAATACGGTAGAAAGAGCTTTTCCTTCAGTTCGCTGGTCACGCCGTGTCCGGTATCTGCGACGGTGATTTCGACCGCGTCACGACTGGTTACAAGCAAGGTTGAAATCTGGATTTCACGCATCAGGGAACCCTGCATCGCCTCGGCGGCATTGTCCACGAGGTTGGCTACGGCGCGCTTTATCGCCTCGGCGTCCGCCATGACTTTGGGCAGGTCTGGCGCCAGTGACTTGTGGAGACTAATACCGTCCAGTCTTCCATTGAACATGGAGAGCGCGCTCTCGATGACTTCGTTGATATCAGCCGGGTGCGGATTGGACGCGGGGAATCGTGCCAGAGCGGAGAAATCGTCCACCAGACGGCGAACCGTTTCCACCGCACTGGCAATCGTTTCGGCGCAGGAGCGAACGATATCCAGCGATGCTTTATCGGGCGGCGCCGCGCGCTCCAGATGACGCTGTATGCGTTCCGCGGAAAGTGCGATGGGTGTAAGTGGATTCTTGATTTCATGCGCGACGCGGCGCGCTACTTCGCGCCACGCAGCCTGCTTCTGCGCCTTCAGAAGGTCGGAAAGATCTTCGAAGACGATCACGTACCCTGAACCCTGGTCCTGATGGTGCAGCGTCGCCACTGTGACTGCCACATTCAAAGAGGTCCGTTGCAGGGGCATTTCCATCTGGCTGGTGGTCATGCCCATGCGATCGGCGCGGCGCAGCAGCGGTTCCAGATCCTGCAGCACTTCTGGCGGAAATACGTCCGCCAGACGGGCTCCACGGAGGATGTGCTCTCCCTCCCCAAAGCCCTCGGGGTGGAACATGCGTAGCAATGCCTGATTCGCGTGAGTCACGCAGCGGGCCGCGTCGAGTGAAAGCACGCCGGTCGGAATGCTTTCAAGGATCGTTTCCATCTGGCGGCGGCGCTGGTCGAGTTCGGTATTCGCAGCACTGGCATCGCGGCTGGAAGTTTCGATCTGTCGCCGGCCAGCCTCCAGTTCCTCCGCCATCTGGTTGAAGGAGCGGACCAGGTCGCCAATTTCATCGGCAGCGCTCACATCGATCCGATAGTCAAGACGCCCGCGGGAGATTTCCTGCGTTGCCTCAGCCAACGCGGCCAGAGGACGAGTCACCAGTTTCGATAGAAACAGCGCCAGCCACGTGGTCACGAAAAGAACCATCATGGTGAGCAGCAGCAGCAGGCCCATGTAGGTGCGGCGCACCAGCCTGCGTTCATGGGCTAATTCGAAATAGCGCTGCTGGCTGGCCTCCACCTGTCGAACGGTTTGAGAAAATTCCCTGGGCAGCGGGATTGCCACCAGGATGAGGCCATCGCTTCCAACCCGGGCACCGCCCACCGTGTATTCCGTTTGCTCCCATGTGAAATGCGCGGGCTTAGCCGCGGCCGCTTCCGCCAATGGCAGTTTCGATTTCAGAACCGGCCAAGGTGCAGGCACATTAAAGCTGGCCTCTGCATTGCCATCCTGCACAGCCACCGCGAATCCTCCCTGCAAGGTAATCTCGTGATTTTGGAATTCGCTGACCACCGGCGAAAATCCATGTCCCGAGAAACCGCGCAAGGTATCGGCGGAGGAAGCAATCGCCAATGCTTCGGCGCGAGCATTCTGCGCGGCATAATCGCCCAGCAGTGACGCCATGGCGTGGGTATCGGCCCGAACCTCCTCCACGGGAGTGGAGAACCATTTGTCAATCGAGCGGTTCATCAGCCCATAAGCAAACCAGTACATCACCATCACGGGCACGAAGGACAGAAGCAGAGCCCCCGCTACCATGCGCGTGCGAAACTTCGATCCCAGCACTCCCAGGCGGCGTTCAGCAAACAACTTCAGCAGGTTGCGAAACAGAACAAAAAAAAGTGCTACAAACAAGAGGAAAATCAGCGCCGAAAGCGCCGCGAACACGATGATCTGCTGATTGTTTCCCGGGCGCAAGAAAGTCAGGTCAAACGCTGTTTGGGAAACCAGAATCGCAAGCAGCAGAAAAACCGCCATCGCGAGCAGGATAATGACCCGTTTGCGATTGGAAGTCTTCGGATCCCGAGTTGGAATGGTTTGCACCACGTGAGTCGGCCGCCCCAGCCGCGGCAAGGGGTGAATGGACCGGAAGTCATTATAGATGCAGATGCGGCCGATGGAGACGCCCGATCACGGAAAGGGCCTTCGATAGTCAATGCGGGGCAGGTCGTCCCGCCGAGAGTTCTTCCAACACCGCGCGATAGGCTGGCTTGGCCAGGTAGGCTCGATCGAAGAGCAGCGCCTGCCCGCGAGCTTTCCGCGAGTGGGATCCGATCCAGGAATATTTATCGGTGAATCCCCAGGTCTGGATCGCGGTGCAGCCCGGACTGTTCAAGCATGCGCGCACGATGCCGCGATAGATGCCGGCCTGGCGCGTCACGTCATCGGCCTGAGGCAGGCCGCTCGAATCCACCGGCAGCGAAACATCAAGCTCCGTAATGTGAACCTGCAAGCCAAGTGCAGTGAGCCGGCTGATATTCGCGGCGATCGCCGGGATGTCCGCATCGAGTTTGGGTATATGCATCTGCAGGCCTACGCCATCGATTGGAACACCACGTCGCTTGAAATCCTTTACCATGGCGTAGATCGCGTCGGACTTGCGGTTCAGTCCTTCTCCCTCCGCTTCGTTGTAAAACAGCTGGGCGTGAGGGTCCGCCGTATGTGCCCAGCGAAACGCTTGCTCGATGTAGGCCGTTCCTTTGCCCGACAATCCGATACCGGGCTGGTTGTACCAGAGCGAATCGCGCACATTTCCATTCTCATCCAGAGCTTCATTAACCACATCCCACGCGAAGACTCTTCCCGAGTAGTGTTTCATCACGCGCTTCATGTGTTCGCGCAGAAGTCGAGACAGTTGCCGGATTGTGAAGTGTCCGTTCGTGATCCAATCTGGATTGTCGCGGCCCCAAAGCAAACAATGGCCGCGGATTTTCATCCGATGCGCTTCCGCGAAACGGACCAATTCATCGCCCTCACGAAAGTTGTAGGTGGCCCGATCCGGCCGCAGCACCCACCACTTCATGGCATCTTCCGCCTCCACCATGCTGAACTCGCGCGCCAGAGTGGAGGCGTAGGCTGTCTCCGCAAGTTGTGACGGGCGAACGGCTGTGCCGATGAGCACTCCGTCATGCTCTGCTTCCTGCCGCAACGATTGAGCGCAGCAGACCGAAGCAATCACTCCCGCGAGAATTACGAACTTCCAAACGTGTCTGATCACCGAATCATCCTAGGAATGCTTGCAATAATGTCCCAGCCGGGGCCGCCGTCGCTCATCTACATAGAGCGAGCCAGGAACTGTTGTAGAGGGCATTCGTCACACCGGGCCTGTGATTTCTTGCAGTAGGTCTTTCCCACTCCCACGATGAGACCGTGCATCTCGTTGTAGACTTGTGCCAATTGTGTCCGCTTCGCCCTGCTCATCGCCGACGGTGGATGCGCGACGCCCGGAACGTTACCTTCGAACTGCTGAGCAATCTGGCTGGATTCCGCGACGGACTCTCCCAAAGGCGTCAGCGCTCGCTCAAACAGTTCGCGGATTTCCTCATACGGGGCTTCTTCTGGAACAATCTCGTGGCGAGCAAGAACCCGCCGTGTGTACGCATCGACCACGAAGACGGGATGGTTGCCGGCGTAGAGGAGGATAGAATCGGCAGTCTCGGGTCCAACGCCATGCAGGTTGAGTAGTTCTTCTCGCAGCGTATCCGTGGGGCGGGCAAACAGCCTTGTCAGAGAACCTTGATATTGTTTGTCGAGAAACGCGACGAAGAGTTTCAGCCGCTTGGCCTTTTGACGGAAATAGCCCGCCGGACGAATCAGGCGCTCCAGTTCGGTCAGAGGGGCCTGGCGAATCCCACTGACGCTTAGCCGTCTGGCTGCGCGCAGATTTGCCAAAGCTTTTTGCACATTCGTCCATGCGGTGTTCTGCGTCAGATAGGCGCCTACGATTACCTCAAACCGCGTCTGTGCGGGCCACCAATGCTGCGCACCCCACGCGCGAAATAACGCGTGGCAATAAGTTCGAATCTGGTCCTTCCTAACGTCAGCCTCAACCATTCAGACCCCTGTTCCATGAGTGTACGCTGGCCGCAATGAAGGTTGCGCCCGTCAGCCAGCAGGTTTGGCGCCGCTTACCGAAGTGCATGTACCTCAGCGAAGTCTTCGGTTCCCGCAAGCAGAAAAAGCGCATCTGGCGTGGGTTCGGAGGCGCTTCCCGCAGCCTGTTCGATATTGCGGCGAGGCCAAGTACTACGGTAACTGGTACGGTAATCGACTTGCGGTGACAATTTATGTCAACACAAAGACACTGCTCTTCTCCCACAGCAAAAGCAGCGCTTTGTGTAAACGCCGGTGAACATGCCGGGCATCGTTCCACAACGTGGATAGGAGATCGTCGTATGTCTCAACGGCTGGGTGACCTTCTCGTCAAAGAGAAGATCATTACCCCAGAGCAGTTGGAACAAGCCACTAAGGCGCAGAAGGAGCAGAATGTCCGACTGGGCTCCGCCTTGGTGAAGCTGGGCTTCCTTACGGATGAGGACGTCACTAATTTTCTCTCCCGGCAGTATGGCGTTCCCGCCATCAACCTTTCGTATTTCGAAATCGATCCAGCCGTAGTCAAGCTCATTCCGTTTGAAACCGCGAAGCGCTACCAGATTCTTCCGCTCAGCCGCGTGGGGGCCTCGCTCACCATCGCGATGGTGGATCCGACCAACGTCTTTGCGATGGACGATATCAAGTTCATGACCGGCTTCAATATCGAGCCAGTGGTGGCCTCCGAGAGTTCCATTCTGGCGGGCATCGACAAATCGTACGGAGGCAAGCAGGAAGAAGATCTTGAAACCGTGATGCAGTCGATGTCGGAGTTGAATGAAAGCGACATCGAAGTGCAGGCGGAAGAGCAGCAGATGGAGTTGTCGCAACTGGAGAAAGCTGCGGACGAAGCTCCGGTGGTCAAGTTAGTGAATCTGGTGCTTACGGATGCGGTAAAGCGGGGGGCCAGCGACATTCACATCGAACCCTACGAAAAAGAATTCCGGGTGCGCTTCCGTATTGACGGCGTGCTGCAGGCGATCATGTCGCCGCCCATGAAACTCAAGGACGCCATCACCTCCCGCCTGAAAATTATGGCGAAGCTGGATATCAGCGAGAAGCGCCTGCCGCAGGACGGCCGCATCATGCTGAAGATGAACATCGGCGGCCGCAAGAAGCAACTGGATTTCCGCGTCAGCACGCTGCCCACTCTCTGGGGCGAAAAAATAGTGCTTCGTTTGCTCGACAAGGAAAATCTGCGGCTCGACATGACCAAGCTCGGTTTCGAGCCGGAGTCTTTGGTCAAGTTCGAAAAAGCGATTCTCAAACCCTACGGCATGGTCCTGGTCACCGGTCCCACCGGGTCAGGAAAGACCAACACGCTTTATTCGTCCATTTCGCGCCTGAACCAGCCGGACACGAACATCATGACGGCTGAAGATCCCGTCGAATTTCAGTTGGGCGGTGTGAACCAGGTGCAGATGAAGGAACAGATCGGCTTGAACTTTGCCGCGGCCTTGCGTTCTTTCCTGCGCCAGGATCCCAACATCATTCTTGTCGGCGAAATTCGTGACTTCGAAACCGCAGAAATTGCCATCAAGGCTGCTCTCACTGGCCACCTCGTGCTCTCCACTCTGCACACCAACGGCGCGCCTGAGACCATCACGCGCCTGATGAACATGGGCATTGAGCCTTTCCTGGTGGCCACCTCGGTTCACTTGATCTGCGCCCAGCGCCTGATTCGAAGGATTTGCAAAGAATGCTCGGAGACGGTGGAAGTTCCAGTTCAGACTCTGATCGAGGAAGGCTTCTCGCCCGAAGAGGCCAAGACCATCAGGATTCAGAAAGGCAAGGGCTGCGGCGTTTGCAACAACACGGGATACAAGGGCCGCTGCGGCTTGTATGAAGTGATGGAAGTGGACGACGAGATCCGGGAACTCGTGCTGGTCGGCGCCTCGGCAGTCGAATTGAAAAAGAAAGCCATTGAGCGCGGCATGATCACGCTCCGGCGCAGCGGTCTGATCAAAGTGGCCGCGGGCATCACCACCTTGGAAGAAGTTGCCCGCGAGACGATTCACTAGTTCGTTGAAGATTCAGGTAAGGAAGGATCACGATCATGGGTCTGTCGTTAAGTGACTTGCTGAAGAGAATGCTGGAGATGAATGGCAGCGATCTCCACATCACAACGAATTCGCCGCCCCAAATCCGCGTTCACGGACATCTGGTGCCGCTGGACCTTCCACAGATGACGCCCGCCGAGACCAAGCAATTGGCCTATAGCGTCATGACCGACTCCCAGAAGCACCGCTTCGAGGAAAGCCTCGAACTGGACTTCTCGTTTGGATTGAAAGGACTGGCCCGCTTCCGCGCCAACGTATTCAACCAGCGTGGCGCGACGGCGGCCGTCTTCCGTCTGATTCCTTTTGAGATCAAATCCTTCAACCAGCTTGGCTTGCCCGCCGTGGTGAGCAAGCTTTGCGACAAGCCGCGCGGCCTGGTGCTGGTGACGGGGCCCACCGGTTCCGGCAAATCGACAACGCTGGCGGCCATGATCGACAAGATCAACAGCGAGCGCCACGACCACATTCTCACCATCGAGGATCCGATTGAGTTCGTGCACATGAACAAGAACTGCGTGGTCAACCAGCGCGAACTGCACGCCGATACCAAAAGCTTTTCCGATGCGTTGCGTGCCGCTCTCCGTGAAGACCCGGACGTCGTGCTGATCGGCGAAATGCGCGACCTGGAAACCATCGAGTCGGCCCTGCGTATCGCCGAAACCGGCCACTTGACCTTTGGAACGCTGCACACCAATTCGGCGACGTCGACCATCAACCGCATCATCGACGTTTTCCCGGCCCACCAGCAGCCACAGATTCGCGCCCAACTTTCGCTGGTGCTCGAAGGCATCATGTGCCAAAGCCTGCTGCCAACCATCAGCGGCAAAGGCCGGTCCATGATTATGGAAATCCTTATCCCCAACCCTGCGGTCCGCAATCTGATCCGCGAGGACAAGATCCACCAGGTTTATTCGGCCATGCAGTCCGGACAAGAAAAATTCGGCATGCAAACCTTCAACCAGGCGCTGGCCACCTCGTACTTCCAGAAGCAGATTTCGCTGGAAACTGCGTTGCAGCGCTCCAGCAATCAGGACGAGCTTCAGGAAATGATTAACCGCGGCGCGGGCTTGATGAACCGCGGCGGTGCGGCTGGATCGACGCTGGCGAAGGGGGCAACACCCTCCAAACACTAGCAGCATGAATCGGCATCGCGAACGGCGGCTCGCGATGTGCACGGAAACCAGACTATGCCGACCGAGTTGCACGATGCAGCGACGACATGAGGAGAAATTAAAACCATGCCAGTTTTCACATTTTCCGGCAAAGACGCCTCCGGACAGAAAATTTCCGGAGAGCGCGTAGCACCAAACAAGCAGGCGCTAGGCCAGGCATTGCGGCGCGAGCGCATTACACCGGGCGCAATCAGGGAAAAAGGCAAAGAGTTTGCCATGCCCACTTTCGGGTCGGGCAGAGTTAAGGTCAAAGAAATCGCAATCTTCTTCCGCCAGTTCTCGGTCATGATCGATGCCGGGTTGCCGCTGGTGCAGTGTCTGGAAATCCTGGCGGCCAATCAGGAAAATCCTGCATTTCAAAAGACTCTGACTGGCGTCCGCACCACCGTGGAAGGCGGCGCGACACTAGCCAACGCAATGCGGGGATATCCGAAGGTCTTCGACGACCTCACCACCAACATGATTGAAGCGGGCGAAACCGGCGGTATTCTCGACATTATCTTGCAGCGCCTGGCCACCTATGTCGAAAAGGCCGTTCGCCTGAAGTCCGCGGTGAAATCGGCCTTAATCTACCCTGTTGCTGTTGTGGGCATCGCCGGACTGATTGTCGCCGCCCTGCTCAAATGGGTTGTGCCCATCTTTGCCAATCTGTTTGCCGGCCTGGGCGTTGCCCTGCCTCTTCCTACTCGCATCGTGATCGGTCTGAGCGCGTTCATCGGGGCGTTCTGGTGGGTCATCATCGCGGCCGGGATCGGTGTGGTCTTCGGCCTCAAGTCGATCCGGAAACATCCGCGCGGGCGTTATTACTTCGACAAGACCCTGCTCTACATTCCGGTCATCGGTTCGCTATTGCGCAAGATCGCGGTAGGCCGGTTTACGCGCACTCTCGGTACTTTGATCACTTCGGGCGTGCCGATCCTGGAAGGTTTGGCGATTACCGCCAGGACCTCAGGCAACGCTGTGCTGGAAGAAGCGCTGATGAAGGTGCGGAAAGCCATCGAAGAAGGCCGCACCATCGTGGATCCGCTCCGTGAGTGCGGCGTGTTTCCCAACATGGTGACCCAGATGATCGGCGTCGGCGAAGCCACGGGCGCCATGGATAGCATGTTGCAGAAGATCGCAGACTTCTACGAAGAAGAAGTAGACGCAGCCACCCGCGACATGCTGGCCATGCTGGAGCCTGTGATCATTGGACTGCTCGGCGTCACCATCGGCGGCATCGTGATCTCACTGTACATGCCGCTCTTCGCCATGATCGCCAAGTTGGCCGGCTAAGGAACGACCCAGTTGGCAGGGCGGGATGTTGCGCCGGCCTGCCAACCAAGATTATTGGAACCTCGATGCAATCGACATTTGACGAGCGGAATTGGCTGGCCTGGCTGGTCAAGGTACGCATACTGATCCTGACCTTCCTGCTCGCAATCCAATTGGCGGTTGCCGAGTTGACGCCCACTCGTCTGCCCCTCCGCCTTTTCCTCGCGACGATGCTGCTGTGGTACACCGTCTCGCTCTTCTATGTAGCCCTGCTGTCCTTCTGGCATGAACACCGCTTGCAGGCTTCCTTGCAGGTTCTAACCGATCTGATCATGGTCAGCCTGGTAGTGCATGAGACAGGAGGCTGGGACAGTTCGTTAAACTTTCTTTATCCACTGGCCATCATCGTCGCTGGAATCTTGCTGCCGCGCATTTGGGCGCACCTGTTTGCGGCGCTCGCCTTCATTCTCTATGGCACAGTCCTCGAACTGAACTACTACGGAGTTGTGCGCTCCTACTGCACGACCCATCCTGAACTGAAGGCGCTGCAGGGAATCATCTTCGTGAACCTGTTCGCGTTCCTGGCTGTTGCCTACCTGGCCGGCCTGCTGGTCGCCAAGTTGCGCCAGGCTCGTGTACAGCTGAAAGACACCAGCGGAGCGCTCGAGGATCTCCAGATCCTGCATGAGAACATTATTCAATCCATCAGCAGCGGATTGATCACCACCGGACTCGATGGGCGCATTACGCTGGCGAACAACGCGGCCCAGAAACTTCTGGAGCGCACGCCCGGCCAATTGCTGGGAAAACCCGTCACGCAGTTATTTCTTGACGCGCTGCCCAACGGCGAGTCGCAGACCCACGCGGAAGTTCGTTTCGACACCAAGGGAACATTCCGCAAAACGGTTCGCGTAAGGGTAACTGCAATGAGCGTGCCGGAGCGCGGCGCGCTGGGCTATGTCTATGCATTGGATGACCTTACTGAGATACGGCGTCTGGAGCGTGAGGTCCGCATGCAGGACCGTTTGGCGGCCGTCGGCCGGCTGGCTGCGGCTATCGCCCACGAGATTCGCAATCCCCTCACATCCATCGCCGGTTCGGTCAGCATGCTTTCCGGCATCCCGGAAATGAGCGAGGAACACCGGCATCTGCTTGATATCGTCACCCGCGAATCGCAGCGCCTGAATGGGATTATTACCGACTTTCTCGCATACTCCCGCGGCAAGAAATATCACTTCGAGAAGGCCGACCTGGTGCTCCTGCTAGAGGACACACTCACGCTCATGCGGCATCGCATGACCGCGGAGAATACCGGCATCGCTATCGAGAGCCGGTTTAGCGTTCCCGACGCATTGGTGATCGCAGACGGGGACAGAATCAAGCAGGTCTTCTGGAACATCGCCGAGAACGCAGTGCGCGCCATGCGCGACGGCGGCACTCTGAAGGTAGGCATCGAACGCCTGGGAGACGACTGGCAAGTCAGTTTTGCGGACACCGGTACAGGAATGACTCCACAACAGACGGAGAAGATTTTCGAGCCTTTCCAATCGAACTTTGAAGGCGGCACCGGCCTTGGCCTGGCGGTCGTCTACCAGATCGTACAGGCTCATGAAGGCAAGGTGTGGGCACGGTCAAAGCCCGGGCAGGGGACCACGTTCATTCTGCGGCTGCGACGGCTGGATGCAGAGAGGTCCGCCAGTGCTTTGTCGGCTGAAACCCTCGCCGCGCCTGCGATGCAAGCGGCCTCACCCGCGCAGCTCGCGGCTGCTGCGGCGGAAGGGAGGCGGCATGGCTAACGTTCTGGTTTGCGACGATGAGCGTTCCATCTGCGAAATGCTCGATATCGCCCTGCGCCGCGACGGACACCGCGTCGAAACCGTCAATTCCGGCCAGGCAGCCAAGAACAAGATTGATGGCAATCTCTACGATCTCATCATCACCGACATCAAGATGCCGAACATCGACGGCATCGAAGTGCTGCGTCACGCGCACCGGGTTTCGCCCGACTCCCCGGTCATCCTCATCACCGCCGTGGACGACTACGAAGCCGCGGTGGAAGCCGTAAAAGCCGGCGGAGCGTCAGACTACATTCGCAAGAGTCCCGGCCTAGTGGACGAAATCAAGCTGGCCATCAACCGCGTACTGGAAAAACTGGCACTGAGTAAACAGAATTTCGCGCTCCGCCGCGACGCCGCTTCCCACAACTCGCTCGACAACATCATCGGCTCCAGTGTGGCGATGGAGAAGCTAAAGCAGACGCTGCGCACCGTCGCTACCACCGCTAGCACCGTCCTGATTCACGGCGAGAGCGGAACCGGCAAAGAGTTGGTAGCCCGCGCCGTCCACATCTGTTCGCCGCGCGCCACCGAGCCGTTCGTCTCGGTAAACTGCGGAGCTTTCCCGGAAACTCTGCTGGAGAGCGAACTCTTCGGCTATTTGAAGGGAGCCTTTACCGGAGCCAATCAAAACAAGCGTGGACTCTTTGAAGTGGCCGGCGGCGGCACCATCTTTCTCGACGAAATCAGCGAAATGACTCTCGCCATGCAGGTGAAACTGCTCCGCGTATTGCAGGAGCGCACCGTGCGTCCCGTCGGCGGCACCAGCGAAATCCCCATCGACGTGCGGGTGATCGCGGCCACCAATCGCGACCTCGACAAAGCTGTGGCCGAAAACCTGTTTCGGGAAGACCTCTACTATCGTCTCAATGTCATCCCTATACGCGTACCCAACCTGCGGGAGCGCCGCGAAGACATTCCCTTGCTGGCCAATCATTTCCTGAAAAAATACGCGTCTGCGGCCAACCGGAGCATCCTGCGGCTCAACCAGAACTCGCTCGACGCCCTCTGCGACTACGAATGGCCGGGCAATGTCCGCCAGTTGGAGAACACGGTTGAGCGCGCAGTCGCCCTGGAAATGACGGACGAACTGCACGTCGAGTTGCCGGCGGAACGGCCCAAAGCACGCGCCGCGGCTGCGGGTGTAGGAGTTTCAGGAAACATGTCCGAGATTGCGCCGGGCGCAGTGCTTCCGCAAGGTGTGGGCATGGAAGTCTACGTTGCGGACATCGAGCGGACACTGCTGCAAAGCGCTCTGGACCGATCGAACGGCGTTCAGACTAAAGCCGCCGACCTGCTTGGCATCTCCTACCGGTCTTTCCGGCATTTGATGAAGAAGTACGAGCTGTAGCTGGCTCCTAGCTTTTCTTCAACTGCTGCTTCCATCCCAGCACCCGCGCCTTCGCACCCTCAGCCTCCGCTTCGGGAATCATTCCCTTCTTCTGATAGAGCACCGACAAGCTGGTATGAGCGAGCACGTCATCCGGGTCCAATTCGGTGATCTGCTGCGCCACCGCGATTGCCTCATCGTAGCGCTGCAGGTCCTGCAGGGCCCGCGCCAGTCCGTGCATGGCCTCGGTAAAGGCGGGATCGACGGCCAGCGATTCTCGGTACGCCGCGACCGCCTCTTCTAACTTCCCATCCGCCATCAAATCGAGCGCGGCATAGTAGTGGTCTTCGGCCTTCTGGCGGGCGTCTGCATCGGACATGGGAAGGAGGTTCCTGGCGGAGACAGGATTTTAACATGGGTAGAGCGCCGGGTTATGGATAGTGTCAAGTTTGGGACGCGAAGCACACTTGAAGAGTCAGTCCTCCGATTGTTGCCTTACGATTGGACGCAAGGAATCTTAACTGTGTCCATGCTGAACTCGAATGCGGAAAGAGTTAAGAGACTCACCGGAACGGAAATCTGGCTTTTCATTATCGCCCGCGTTCTCCTCGGCTACGGTGCGGGAATCTTGAGCACGCATTATTTTCCCCAAATTGCAGGGCCGTTGGGGTTCCCCACATTAGTAGTCGGACTGCTTCTATTTCTGGTCGCGGCAAAGGGTCTTCGGCGGTCAAATTCAAATTAGGAAACCACCTCGTCCGAAGCATTAGTCACGGAAGCCTTGCTCTAGTTATGATGCTCCCATGCACCATGCGCTACGCTTTCTCTGGAACGCCACCAAAGGCCATCGTCTGGCTCCGTGGCGGAGCCCCTACCTGCTCTGGCGCATCGAGACCTATTGCGGCGTCAAGATGACGCAGATCGGTTTTCTGGAGTTTTGGGAATTTCTGTGGCGCGAGCGCACCAGTCTCTGGCGTTTTCTCAAGTGGACAGCTGAAATGGAGCACTATGCTCACCCCAAGCCAAAGGGTCTGTAGAGAAGCTCTATGCGCCCGTGCCTGCGGCAGCACTTCCGCCGAGGATGATGCTTACTTCGTTTCCCTTGCCAGCTCCCGTTAACTGGGCCGCGGCTCCGCGATTGGCAGCGATTTCCAAGAAGCCCATACTGCCGAGAATGCCGAAAACCTCTCCTGGTGCGCCCTCGGCATAGTTATTGTGGATTTCGGTGATCTCGCGGCTGCCCACGACGATCTTGAACCCCTTGGCTTCAGCTCCGAAAAGCATGGGAGCATCTTGCGGGGTGATGTTGGTAATGATGTTTCCGAAGCGGTCGACCTTCAGAACAACTCCGCGCAGGCGATTCCCGTCCAAGGCTTTCGGTTTTGGAGCCGAAAAGCGAGTGTACTCTTCAACTTCGTCGCCAAACTTTTGCGAATCAACTTCTTTGGCAAGCCAGGCGGCCACAGGAGCAAAAATATCGCGCGCATGGAAGGTCGTGCTCACTGGCTGCAGGAAATAATGCTCGGAAGTAATGTGCCGCACGTGCATGCGCTCTTCGCGTGCGTAGACCAGCGAAAGCACGCCATTGTCAGGCGCAACGAAATGATATTTGTCGCAGGAGGCGATGATCGGCCGCCGAGCCGTACCCACTCCGGGATCCACGACGACAACATGCACCGTCCGGGTAGGGAAGTAGGAATATGCCTGCGATATGGTGAGCGCGCCATCCAGCACATCGAAAGCCTGCACCGAGTGGCAGATATCCACGATCTGCGCCTCCGGCACGATATCCAGGATGACGCCCTTCATGGTGCCTACAAAATGATCGTTGCTGCCGAAATCAGTGGTCAGAGTAATGATCGGACGGGCCAAGGTTCTCCTCGCGGGGAAGACGAAGTGCTCCCAGATAGTCGAAAGTAATAGGTGGGAACCGCGGCGTCAAGGCACGGAGGTAATAGGGAACGCAGTGGTCAGTGATCAGTGGCCAGTAGAACCTTGTTTCGATCCTTGATCTGGGTAACTGACCACTAGCCACTAGCCACTAGCCACTGCTACTGAATGTGAATATCGCCCGAGCCCGTACGCAGTGTCAGCAACGGACCACCCCCGCGCACCTTGCCGATGATCGACTTGCGCGTCTCCTGTACGCGTCCCTGCACGGTCATCGTGATCGGAGCATCCACATCCAGGGTTCCCGAACTGGTGGAAATGTTTGCGTCGAAGGCGGCATTCGCCGGCAAACGGACGTGCACATTGCCCGATCCCGTGTGAATCTCCCACGCGCCAGTCTGCGTGCCCTCGGCGGTAATGTCGCCGCTGCCCGCATCGGCGCGAAATGCCCCTTGGATGCCGCGAGCCGTAATGTTGCCCGAGCCGGTGTGCAGATCGATATCACCCGTTCCGGTTTCTTCCACTTCGATGTCTCCGCTCCCGGCGCCTCCACGCACCGGCCCTGAAATGTCTCGAGCCCGCACATTGCCCGACCCCGTTTGCAGGCGAATCTCTCCCGTAAGCCGCGAGAGTTTCATGTCGCCCGATCCACTCTGCAAGTCGGCGTTCCCTCGCGTGCCTTCAATGGTCTGATCTCCCGATCCGCTGTGGCTGCGGATCGTAGTGTCTTCGGGCACGGTGATTTCATAGTTCACCGAAATGTCGCGGATGTTTACATAGTCAATGCGAATCTTGTTCCCATCCTGCCGTAGCGGAGGATGCTCTTCAATGTCGGAAACGTCGGTGTGCCGGCTTCCGAACAGCCAGTGATCGCCAACATAGATCTTGCCGCGAATCGAAACCGAGCCCGCCGGGCCACTCCGCACAATGATGTCGCCGGAACGGGTTTGCACTTCCAAATCCACCGGCCCGTTAACCTGGAATGTTTTCTCGAAGTGTCCCTGAGGCGTGGAAGCGGCCGCAAAGCTGGACGCCAGTAGCACAACCAGCGCGATCGCCAAGCTTGACGATCGTGCCGGAATAGAAACCGAAATAGGGGGAATGCGTTCCATGTTCATTAGTCTCCACACAAAAGTTGGAAAAAACGAAGCCCAAAGCTACGGTCTTCGGTATCAGATCTTAGGCGTCGCAACGGCGATTCTGCCTGACACCTAAGACATGAGACCTAACATCCATTCCTTACTGCAGCACTACCTGATCGCCTTCCTTCAACCCGCTGAGCACTTCCGTCTTGGCGCCGTTCGATATCCCAATATTGACCGCGATCTTATCCTTGCCGTCTTTTCCCTTCGGGTTGGGAATCTCGACAGAAGCTTTCTTGTCCTTGTCATAAAGGATCGCGCCTTCCGGAATCTGCAGCACGGCCTTGTGTTCCTCGAGGATAATCTCGGCGTTAGCAGTCATTTCAGCCTTAAGTTCGCCACCCGGATTTTGAATCGAAACTCGAACTTCAAACGTCGTGACATTGTCCTTCTCCACACCCATCGGCGAAATCTTGGTGACCTTGCCAGTAAAAGTCTTGTCCTTGAACGACTCCACCTTGATCCGCGCCGGCTGGCCCAGATAAACCTTGCCGATGTCGCTCTCGTCCACCTTGCCCTTCACGTAGACTTCGCTGGTATCGCCCAGCGTCATCACCAGCGTGGCCGAAGAACCCAACACGAGAATCGAACTCACCGCGTCTCCCATCTCCACATCGCGCGAGAGCACAATGCCATCGATCGGAGAAATAATATCGGTGTAGCTGAGCTGTTCCTCCAACTGCTTCAGGTTCGCCTGATCTTGCGCCACCTGTGCCCGCGACTGTGCAATCTTTGCCTTCAGCACGATCATCTGCGCCTTCGACACGTTCTGCTTGTTCAACGACATTTCGTAATTCTTCTCGGCATCGTCGAGCGCCGAAGCGGAAACCACGCCGTCTTTCGCCATGCCCACAGCCCGGTCATAAGCGCGCTTCAACAGCGGCACATCCGGCCCTTCCGCATCCACCTTGGAGCGCTCATAATCCGCCTGCGAGCTGTTCAGGTTGGCTTCGGCCGCATCCAAAGCGGCACGCGACTGCGCTACCTGCGCCTCAATCTCCACCTTGTCGAGCTGCGCCAGCAGTTGGCCCTTCTTCACCCGGTCGCCGTATTCCACCAGCAGCTTCTTTACGATTCCGCTGGCCTTCGACTTCACCTCAACCTTGGTGATAGGCGTCACCTTGCCCGTGGCCACCACGCTCTTGGCCAGGTCGCCTTTCTCTACCTTCGCCAGCTTCGACGGATCAATCTTGGTTCCGCCGCTCTTAGCCGCAAACACTCCACCCGCAATCAGCAGGACCAGAGCCACACCAATGCCGCCCCATATAAACAGTTTGCGCCGCTTCTTCTTATTGTTTCCGTTTCCGTTCACAATCGCCTCCTGAAACTTGCTGGAATGCTTGCTGAAATGAAGCGTCCTGCGCTCTCACTATCTGGTACGCGTCCCGAATAGACTTTGTTCCAGAGATTTCAATCCCGGCCAGAAAGATTGCGGCCCAGTAAACGACCTGCCACCTGCCAGTTAGACCTTCCTTATAGAAAAATGGTAGCTCCGGATTCCAAAAGTTTTACCCTTTGTTCCCCTGTGCCTGCCCTGAGAGGAGTCGAAGGGTCCTCTGTGTTGAAGGTCTTGACGGCCGCACCCCGCTCACTCGCCTCCCAGCCCCTTTGGAATGCTAGAATTACCCATCAGAATTACGCCTAAATGATTGCCTTTGTGCTGCTCCGCGTGCTCCTGATCCTTCTTCTGGTAGCGGCAAATGCGTTCTTCGCCGCTGCCGAGTTCGCCCTGGTCAGCGTCCGCGACACTCGCATTCAGCAACTCATCGAGTCCGGACGCATTGGCGCCCGCATCGTCCAGCGCCTGCATCAGCATCTTGACGAAGTTGTCAACGGCGTTCAACTCGGCATCACCATGGTCAGCCTCACCTTGGGCTGGATCGGCGAACCCATGGTCGCCCGCCTCGTGGAATCTCTCCGCTTCGTGCACGAAGTTCCCCACGCCGCGGTCTATGCTCACGGCATCGCCATCGTGATCGCCTTTACGCTGATCACGTACCTCCATGTCCTGCTGGGCGAGCTTGTCCCGAAGACTTTGGCCCTACAGCGTGCCGAGCAGATCGCCCTGGCTGTGGCCGCTCCCATGGAAGCATTTCTTACCATCACTCGGCCCGTACTTTTTTTTATGCGCCGCTCCGGTGGACTGGTGCTGCGGCTCTTCGGCGCACGCGACGCCCGCCGCGGCGGCGCTGTCCACTCCCCCGACGAACTCAAGCTTATCGTCACAGCCAGCCGCCAATTCGGCCAGATCCCCGAGTCGCAGGAAGAGATGATCCACAACGCCATCGAACTCGACAGCATCACCGTTCGCGAGGTCATGGTGGCGCGACCGGATATCTTTTCCCTGCCTTCGGATCTTACCCTTGACGAAGCCCTGAACCGCGTGGTCGAAGGCCAGCACTCGCGCATCCCGGTCTACGACCCGCAAAGCGGTCCTGAGCACATCGTTGGCGTGCTTTATTACAAGGAACTCGTGCGCTGGGTGCGGCTCAGGCTCATCAATCTGGGCCAACCCGTGGCCTCCCGAATTGCGCGCACCCAGATTGGCCAGATCATGCACGATGTTCTGGTCGTTCCCGAAACCAAAGTTCTGGCGGAATTGCTGGATGAATTCAAAAGACGCCGCCGCCACCTCGCTGTTGTGGTCGACGAGTTCGGTTCCACGGCAGGCGTAATCACAGTCGAAGACATTCTGGAGCAACTCGTCGGCGACATCGAAGACGAATTCGACGTCTCTCCGCCCGAGCCTGAGTTGAAAGATGAATCAGTTCTGTTGCTCGAAGGCGCGGTGAATATCCGAGAGCTCGAAACCCAGCACGGCCTGCTCTTGCCCCGCGATGCCGGCTTCGAAACCCTCGCCGGATTCGTCCTCGCCCGCCTGCAACGCATCCCGTACCTCGGCGAGTCTTTCGACTATGAAGGCCATCACTACACCGTGGAAGACATGGACGGCCACCGCATCGCCAAGGTAAAGATCGAAAGAGCAGAAAACACTGAGAGCAAAGCCGAGTCGGCAAAGCAGGCCGGAGATTGAGCCGCCAAGCATGAACCACGAAGAAGAACTGATTAAAACATTTTTTGCCCCGACCAAGCGACGACGCTACTTGGACTTCGTGTCGAAGCCTAAGACGCGAGAGAAATTTCTGCGCGAGCTCGCTCATTTTAAGTCGCTCAATCCGCGCTACCTTCTGACGATTCGACCGAGCAAGCAGCACCCCAAAGACATAGCGCAAATCCTCACAAAAAGGTGCGCCTCCCTTGTGTTGGGTCACTTCCGAGGATCGCCGCCTGGACGGGAAAGAAATGCCACTCGTAGAAGCCCTAAGTGACGTGGTCGGTGGTCAAATGGGCACGTTGCTGTCTTGCTTGCCCGGAAGGTTGGCCTACTTCGAAGGCGAAGACACGGGAGCACGGTGGATCCTGGAGCGCCGCCCGTAGCGAAAAACTGAGAACTGAGAACCGAGAACTGAGAACTGCCCTTGCCCCGAGCCCTCCTCCAACGCGTCCTCTACACCCTGCCGGTAATCTGGCTGGTAGTAAGCCTGGTCTTCCTTCTAATCCATCTTGTTCCCGGAGACCCCATCCAACAAATGCTGGGAGAAGGCGCCCCACCCGCCGACATCCAGGCCACCCGCCATGCCTACGGCCTCGACGCCCCACTCGGCGAGCAATATATCCACTACTGGCGCGGCGTCCTCCACGGTGACCTCGGCCCCTCGTTCCGCTACAACCAAAGCGTGACGCGCCTGCTCACCCAGCGCTATCCCTACACGCTGCAACTAACGCTGGCGTCGCTGTTCGTGGCCATCATCTTGTCGATCCCCGCCGGCGTGCGCTCCGCCCAGCGGCGCAACCGTTGGGACGACCGCCTGCTCAGCGTAGTCAGCCTCTTCGGCCTGTCGTTCCCCAACTTCGCCCTAGGCCCCATCCTGATTCTTCTGTTCGCCATCAAGATGGGATGGCTCCCCGTCTCCGGCGCCGGTTCCTTCGCCAACCTAGTCCTCCCCGCCATCACCATGGGCGGAGCCCTGGCCGCCATCCTCACCCGCATGGTGCGCACCTCGATGCTCGAAGAACTCAGCCAGGACTACATCCGCACCGCCCGCGCCAAAGGCCTGCCCGAGCGCACGGTAGTCTACCGCCACGCCCTGCGCAACGCCATGATCCCCATCATCACGGTGCTCGGCCTGCAATTCGGCGCGCTGCTGGCAGGAGCAATCGTCACCGAAACCATCTTCTCCTGGCCCGGCATCGGCCGCCTGACCATCCAAGCCATCTCGAATCGCGACTACTATCTAGTGCAAGGCTGCATCCTGGCGATTGGATTGACCTACGTCGCAGTGAATTTCCTGACGGATGTGCTTTATTCGGTGGCGAATCCGAGGATCAGGCAGTGAGGCTTGGTGGTTATCGAGTCTGTAAGGAAACCAAAACCCTCAAGTATGAACTAGGGCGACCCGAAAAACCATTGCCAAACAATTTGCGAATCCGGTTACAGACCGCATAGAACTGGCTAATTCTTAGGGTGTACATGCGACAGGTATTAATCTTTTTTTCGAACGAAGCTGCCAGTGAGGCTAGACACTTCCATACTCACCTTGCCTGAGATGAACGTCATGTGATACGGCCGGAAGCATCCCTCGATGGTGGTCTTATCGCCAAGCGTCACGACCGCCTTCTCGTCGTAACATGGGGCCATGTTGTTCCCAGAACCCTTGCGCTTAGTTAGGACGCCTGAGCTTATGTCCTCAGCCTTAACCTTCATTTGATTATTCGTCTCATCTGTGAAGGTAAGAATAGACGAACCATCCGCATCGAAGTAGCCAACGTACACCTTGCCGCCACTCGTAGTGAAGGTGAAGAGTGTTTGGGGCCCCGAAGCCACGAGTGAACCCACCGTTGCGAACAGAGCGAGTCCGAAAAATAGAACCCAAATGCTGCTAGCAATTTTCCTTTGGTGCATCGGCCCGCCACCTCCTCCCTTTATGGGGAGCGAGTTATAAACTATTGTACGGTCGGGTGTCCCATCCGTCGCGCTCTTTTGTTCAGTCCCATGGGACTGAACTGTCCTTTGCGAAGGGTGGGCTAGAACGGCAGTCGGCGAGACAAGAGCCGTCAAACCAACTCAATCGTCACCCGCCGTCCCACCAAAGCCGCCGCCCGCTGCAAACTCGACAACATGATGTCGCGCTTCGGATCGAGAATGCGATCCACCTGCGACCGGCTCGTACTTCAGCAACATGCGCTCCGAACGCGCTGAAATCAACCCCTTGCAGGTTGTGAACGTACTGTTGCAAAACCGGCCTCGCGGTGCTACAAACGAACCAATGGACAAGGCTATCAGCAGCTACACGAGCCTCGATCACATGAAGGCGGATGAATATCGGGACTGGTAAGAACTGCCCGCTCATGAACGCATGAGCGCGGTTGCTGAGCTTACCCTTGCGGCTTACCGAATGAGGGAACCGGCGCTCGATGTTCGACGACTTCAAAGAACTCTTGTCCATCTTCAACGCCCAGAAAGTTAAGTATCTGATCGTTGGTAGCTACCTTCAGAGCGCCCACATTTTCTCCGTAACGCCTTGTGTCCTCTTTGCTTGAATTTTGATCCCCGATTGACAAGTGTTAAGCTACAGGCTACACTCTGACAAGTGAAGATTCGGAGCTTCGCGCACAAGGGCCTGAAACGGCTCTACGCGGACGATAACGTTGCGTGGCATTCCACCCGACGTGGCGGGGAAGCTTCGCAAGATGCTGGCCTTTCTCGACAACATGCAGGGACCGGAAGAATTGTATGCCCTGACCGGTTGGAAGGCGCACATCTTGACCGGCGACCGCAAAGGAGTATGGAGTCTCAACGTTACTCGCAATCAGCGTTTGACGTTCCGCATCGACACTGCAGAGCAGGAAATCTGCGAGCTGAATTTGGAGGATTACCACTAGGCGTAAGGAGAAAGCTATGGCCATGAAGAACCCGCCTCATCCCGGAGATTTCATTCGCACGGAGATCATCCAGCCTGCCGGGCTGTCGGTAACAGCAGCGGCAGCGGCGCTCAAGGTTTCACGGCCCGCGCTGTCCAGCTTGCTGAATGGCAAGGCCGATCTCTCCGGCGACATGGCGCTGCGCATCGAAAAAGCGTTTGGAGTGAAGATGGACACGCTCATGCGCATGCAATCTGCGTACGACATAGCGCGAACGCGACTGCGCGAGGGGCAAATCCATGTCCGCCGCGTTACGCAGCCAGTCGGTGCTTCCGCGTGAGCAGGCGCTACACCGGTTCTACGAACTAATGGACAAGGCTATCAGCACCTACGCCAGCCTCGATGCCATGAAGGCCCAAGAATATCGGGACTGGCAGGAGATGCCCGCTCATGAACGCATGAGCGCGGTCGCTGAGCTTACCCTTGCGGCTTACCGAATGAGGGAACCGGCGCTAGATGTTCGACGACTTCAAAGAACTCTTGTCCATCTTCAACGCCCAGAAAGTTAAGTATCCGCCCAGCCATTAGAAAATAAATAGAGGCGGGGCATGGCTGCCCCGCCTCCTATCAAAGTCAAACTACGCCGCTGGCATCATCTTCTTCATCCGCTCTTTCATCTCCTGCGGTGACACGTCCTCCACATGAGTGGCGACGCCCCACAGATGTCCGAACGGATCTTGCAGGAAGCCGGAGCGGTCTCCGTAGAACTGGTCCTCGACTGGCTTCAGGATTTTCGCTCCCTCGGCTGCCGCTTTCTTAACCACGCTATCAACGTCGGGAAGGTAGACATAGAGGCTCACCGGGCTCGCGCCGATGGTGGCCGCGCTGGTGTGTCCCTGTCCCATGCTGGGATTTTCGTCGGCCGGCATGATGTGCGAGTCGCCGATCTTCAACTCGGCATGGCCGACCTTGCCGTCGGGGCCATTCATGCGGAAAGTTTCGGTCGCTCCGAAAACTTTCTTGTAATACTCAATCGCCTGGGCAGCGCCCTTGATGATCAGGTAAGGTGTGACGGAGTTGTAATCCTTGGGAATATACGAGACTTTACTCATGATTTTTCTCCTCAGAATGTAGGCTAGTGGTGGAGGTTTTTGACGCGCGTGCGGACCGGCGACGCCGGTCCCGGTACTCTTTTATGAAAACACAGTCTGCGGCCGAGATCAAGAGCGCCGAATGTGGAGGCCTCAGCTCCAGCTCTGGTATGATCTGCACGTGCCGCCCCTTCCGACTGGCAAATTCATTACCTTTGAAGGTCTGGATGGATGCGGCAAGAGCACGCAGGTCGAGAAACTCGCAGCCGCGTTGCGCTCTCAAGGTTTGGCGGTCGTAGCTACCAGGGAGCCCGGTGGCACTGCGATTGGGGAACGAATCCGACATATCCTGCTGGATAGCGGCACGTCTGGATTGAGTCCGTTTGCAGAGCTGGCGCTAATGTTTGCCTCGCGGGCGCAGCACATCAAAGAGGTAATCCAGCCCGCGCTTGCGGATGGAAGAATTGTGCTCTGTGATCGCTTCACGGATTCCACAGAAGCGTACCAGGGTGGTGGACGGAAGTTAGGCAGTGAAGTGGTGCTGACCCTGCATCGAACTCTATGCGGCGATCTGCGACCTGACCTAACCATTTTGATGGATTCCGATGCGGCCTTGAGTGTCGAGCGGGCACGTAGGCGAAACAAGATTCACTCCCCGGGTCGCCGGCAGAGCGCCGGCGATGAGAACCGCTTCGAACAGGAGAGCCGCCTCTTTTTCGGGCGCGTGCGAAAAACCTATTTGACTATCTTGGCCCGTGAACCGGATCGCGTGGTTTTGGTGGATGCGAGCGGCACACCCGCGCAGACGCACCGGCGGATCATGGAGGTTGTCGGGCGAAAGCTGAAACTGGCGGCGAGACCCGGATGAAGTTCGTGTGGGCCCATGAAGTTGAAGAGATGGTTCGGAGGATGGATCGTCAGTTTGGTTGCGAAGGATGAGCTTTTCTGATTTTCACGGCAACGCCGAACCCGTTCATCGCTTGCGGGACATGCTGGCGCGAAAGCATTTTCCACATGCAGTAATCCTTTCGGGCGCGCGGGGAGCGGGCAAGTACACTCTGGCGCTGATGCTGGCGCAGGCATTGAACTGTCTGACGCCGACTGAGACCGATGGGCTGCCGGATTTCTGCGGCGAATGCGCGAACTGCCGCCGGATCGCGCAAGCTGCCGATTTCGATGCCCGCTTTGCCGAAGCAGTGGAGACGCGTGAAGGGCTGCGCGAGACCGACAAGAAAGAAACCCGCCTGTTCGTGCAGACCCACCCGGATGTGCTGGTCATTCCTCCCGATCCACCTCAGATGATGATCAAAGTGGATCAGGTCCGGCGGGTTATCGAGACCATCTACTACCGTCCGTCCGAAGCGCGGGAAAGGGTTTATATCTTCACCGACTCGGCCTTCATGAAGGAGGCAGCGAACTCGCTACTCAAAGTTCTGGAGGAGCCGCCGGAGTTCGCCACCATCTTCCTGCTCTCGGAGAACCCGGGCGAGCTGCTTCCGACCATCCGATCACGATCGATGATCTTCCCGCTCAGTGCTGTGCCGGTGGAAGAAGTGGAGCGCTACCTGGCCGAACATCGTCCGGAATGGAAAGCCCAACAGCGGGCGCTGGTTGCCCGGCTGAGCGAGGGCGCGTTAGGCCGGGCACGCAGCTTCGACGTGGAGGCCTACGTTGCCGCCCGCGCCGACGCCCTGACCATCCTCAATTCGGCCTTGATGGGAGGCGAACATACTCAGCTATTCAAGATCACGGAATCCTATCGTCCCGGCGCCGAGGGACGGGAGAAGACGGAGCGGCTTCTCCGTACGCTCTACTCGCTGCTGCGCGATTTGATGTTTCTAGGGTCGGGCGCGCCGGAGCTGGTCCAAAACGCAGACATTCAAAGCCAACTCGCGAGGATGGCTGAGTCTGCTGATTTCGATTGGATCGCCGCTGCCTCTGAGCGGTTGGCCGAGGTGGAACGCGGCATGCGCCGGAACCTGCTGCGTTCGTTGTCGCTCGACGCCTTTGCCACCGCTCTTGAAAAGGCTTGATGCGACTCCACCTGCGTCTTGCTGAAGACTGTGGAGTGAAATGTGGGCTGCTGATGCACTTCGGGGTGTGTCCGGGTAGTACCTATTCCAAGCGGAAGCCCTTTGCTATGCTTCGTGCCAATCCGGAGATGACAAGAATGCGCCATACTTGGGTAAAGTTGCTTCCTAGTCTCTTCCTAGTTTTAGTTTGCTTCGCGCCGAGCCTGGGTTTGTTCAGTTCGACCCAACTTTTCGGGCAACAGAATCCGCCGGCCAGCCAGAAAGTAATCAAAGATCCTGGCGAGTACAACGCGTACATCGCCGCGCTTAACACGACAGAACCGGCGCAAAAAGCCGCTGCCATGGAAGCTTTCGTCAGTCAATATCCAGGCAGCGTGGTCAAGATCGATGCGCTGGAACAGGCCATGGCCGCGTATCAGCAGGCTGCCAATGTAGCCAAGCTGACGAGCGCCGCTAATCGCATTCTCGAACTCGACCCGGGCAATGTGCGGGCGCTAGCTATTGTTACGTTTCTGAATCGCTCGCTGGCATCGCAAGGCGATGCCAAAGCTGTTGCCAATGCTGGGGCGAATTCGGAGAAGGGTTTGAAGGCCTTATCCGGGTGGCAGAAACCGGAGGGCGTGTCGGACGCGGACTTCGACAAGCTGCGCAAGCAGATGACGGCGATTTTCCATGGAGCGGCCGGCTTTGCCGCGTTGCAAGCCAAGGACTATCCGGCGGCCCGCGATCACTACATGAAGTCGATCGAGAACGATCCCAACAACCTGCAGGACGTTTATCAGCTCGCGGTCGCCGAGTTAGAGATGAAACCCCCAGATCCGAACGGCTTCTGGTACGTTGCCAAAGCGTTCCAGCTTGCCCAGGGCAACGCTGCGGCGCAGAAATCAATTGCGGATTACGGCAAGGCGAAGTACCGCAGGTATCACGGCGGTGAGGATGGCTGGGATCAGCTCGTTGTCGCAACTGCAACTCAGCCCGTCCCGCCAGCAGACTTTGCTATCAAGCCCGCTCCCACGCCCGCCGAGATTGCCGTGAAAGCAGTTCAGGAGAATGCCCCGGGCGACCTTTCGTTCAGCGACTACGAATTTGTCCTAAGTCTTCGGGACGCTTCACCGGCCAACAAAGACGCCGCGGACAAGGTGATGCAGGCGATTCTGGATAAAGAAAAGCAGGGAGCCGCGAAGCTGAGAATGTCGGTGAAAGTGATCTCCGCGACACAGGGCACAGTTCAGGCGGCGATCACGGACGAAAACCAGCAGGCGAACAAGGCTGACCTGCAAGTCACCATGACGAAACCTATGCTTCACCCGCCGACAGCTGGGGCCACGGTCGACGTCATTGGAGTGATTACCGAGTACGTGCCCAGCCCCTTCACCTTCATCATGAAAGACGGCGAGATCGCAAAGCCGACGATGGCTACGCCTGCTAAACCCTGAACAGTTCCGGAATCCCATCTGGTGTGGTGGCCGAGACCCCACTTGGTACGGAAGCATGAGAGTAATGTAAACTATTTTGTTTCAACATGTTACTGAGATTACTCCGGTGGTTCTACACCCTTCAGATAGGTTGCTCCCCCTCCGCCCAGCGCCTATAATCGACTCACTCTGGTTTAGGGATTCTCCGTCAGGTTCCGGGTAGCGGCATGCGAGGGTGAGGTCTGTCTTCCGTTATGCCAAGGTGGATAAGAACCCGGTTATGCGAAAGCGCCTGCAAATCGCCCTGATGGCCAGCACCGTAGCCGCGACCTCTCTTTCTCTCACGTTCCAACTCCGTGCCGCCGATGGCGGTGACGGAGCTTCCGAAAAGATCACTGCAACCGACGAGCATGGCCGCAGGATCTACGTCAATGATTCGGTCGAAAAGACTTCGGCGCGCCACGCTCAAATGTCCGAAACGCCCCCGCGCAAGTTGATGTACTGGAGTTCCAAAGAGAATCGCTGGAAGCCGGTGCCTCCTCCCAATGCAGCGTCCATGCGAGCAGCGCGGTCGGCAGCCGACGAGGTCAACCAGTATTTGGGGCGGGAGACCAGCCAATCGGCAACCGCCAAGATAGCGACGGCGAACTTCCGCGGCGCGGCGTCGACCCCCGCAGACATCGATACTGCCATCGAGCAGGCGGCGGCGCGGCATAACGTCGACCCGAACCTTGTGCGCGCGGTGGTAAAAGTGGAATCGAACTTCAATCCCAACGCCGTGTCGCGGAAGGGCGCAATGGGCCTGATGCAGTTGATGCCCGCGACGGCACGCCAGTTGAAGGTGAAGAATCCGTTTGATCCCGAACAGAATGTGGATGCGGGCGTGCGCCACTTGAAGCAGCTTCTGGAAAGCTATGGCGGCGATGTCAAATTGACCCTGGCTGCCTACAACGCGGGGGCGGGAGCGGTGGCACGCAGTTCAGGCGTGCCGCACTATACCGAAACCCAAAACTACGTCCGGCGGATCACCAACCTGTATTACGGCGGGTCTGTTTTTAACTCGGGCGCTTCGCATGATCCCGTTAGGGTTCAACGCGATGCACGCGGCATGCTTTACATCAGCAACACAGACTAGGTTTGCGGCATCTGTTTACTTTTAATCTCTCTGGCACCCAGGGCATAGGTTCAAACAACTGGTTCACGAACGAGGGCACGGGCTGGTTATCGTGAAGAACTCATCGCACCAGCGTGGTCTGTGGGGAGCGCTGCTTGTGGTCACGGTATTCGGCGCGCTAGCCCCGCTGTCGGCGCACGCGCGCACGCGCCATTCCGACGCGTGGGCGCGGGAGCATTTCGCCACTGCGGAGCGGATGCGCGAGGCGTTGAATGGAAGGCCTCCCGCTGACCGAACCCGCCGCAACTATCAACGCGTACTGAATGCCTACCGCAATGTCTACCTGGGCGCGCCTGCTTCCTCCAAAGCTGATCCCTGCGTGGTCGCAGTGGCCGAGATGCTGGTGGAAATGGGACGGCGCTTCGACGACGACAAAATCCTGAATGAAGCCATCGAGCAATACAAGTTCCTGCGCCGTGAATATCCCGGCAGCAAGTACCGCTTCGATGGACTGTTTACCATCGGCGAAATATACAAAGATGATCTGAACGATCCCGCAGCGGCACGTTCCACTTTCCAGGAGTTTCTGCGGCATTATCCGCACAACCGCCTGGCAGACGGTGCGCGTCAGGCCATCGTAGAGCTGAACCAGCAGGCGCATGCCGAGAAAGTGGCGAAGGCGCAGAAGCCAGCGGAGAAGGCCCGCTCCGCGAAGGAAGCCAAGAACAATGTCGCCGCCAAGGATGCCGCAGATGCCGAAAACACGAATGCCACGCGCGCATCGTTAGCCAACGAACCGGCCAACGAACCGGCCAACGATTCGGGCAACGATCCAGCCAAAGACCCGGGCAAAGAGCAATCCGCGGATCCGCGTACAGCGCGGCTGGCGCGCGTGACCGGCATCCGGCACTGGTCGACTCCCGACTACACCCGGGTTGCCATCGACGTGGAAAACGAGGTGAGCTTTGTTTCCCGTCGCATCGATAGTCCGGCACGTATTTTCTTCGATCTGCGCGATACCAAACTCGCCTCCACACTGGTCGGCAAAAGCTTCGACGGGGATGACGGTTTCCTGAAGAAAGTTCGCGTGGCCCAGTTTGCGCCGGGCAGCACGCGCGTGGTGCTGGAGGTCGACAACCTCTCCGATTATGACGCCTTCCTGCTGCCCAATCCCTACCGCCTGATCATCGACATTCACGGCAAGAATGGGCGGACGAAGCAAGAAAAAGTTGCGGACGAGAGCATCGCTGTGCAGGCCGAGGGCACGGCGGCGCCAAAATCGATCCCCGACGCGGACATCGAAAAGAATTCATCGGAGGAGACAGCCGCCTTTTCAGCGCGTCCCGTTGCAGTCAGCGATGATGGCAAGATATCTGCGTCTGGCCTTACCGTTTCGAGTAGAAAGTCACAAAGTGCAGCAGTCGTGAAGAAAGTGGTGGATTACGACGACGATGACGCGAGTTCTTCTTCAGCGAGCTTGACGAAGCGTAGAGCGCAAATTGCTAAGAGGCAGGCCTCCTCCGGGCGCGCGGTCGCGGTGAAGAAACCGATCGACAAAGATTTCGAAACTTCCGATCTCGGCATTCGCGAGGCACGCCCCACTGCCGGAGGCGACCGTTCCCTGATTCGCGCTCTGGGACTGAAAATCGGCAAGATCGTGATTGATCCCGGCCACGGAGGCCACGATACCGGAACCATTGGTCCCAACGGCCTGAAAGAAAAGGATCTAGTCCTCGAAGTGGGACGGCGTTTGGGCAAGCTGCTCGAAACGCGGCTAGGCGCGGAGGTAGTTTACACGCGCAAGAACGACACCTTTATTCCGCTCGAGACTCGCACCGCCGTTGCCAATCAGGCGCGCGCAGATCTTTTCGTCTCCATTCACGCCAACTCGAGTCACGACGCGGCGGCCCGGGGAGTTGAAACCTATTACCTGAATTTCACATCGTCACCGGAAGCATTGGAAGTTGCGGCGCGCGAAAACGCGGTCTCGGAGAAGTCCATCTACGAACTGCAGGACCTGGTGAAGAAGATCGCGCTCAAGGAAAAGATCGAGGAGTCACGGGAGTTTGCCGGGGACGTGCAGCAGTCGCTGCACAGCGGCCTCGCAATCAAAAGTCCGGCTATCCGTGACCGGGGCGTGAAGAAGGCTCCCTTTATCGTGCTGATCGGGGCCAATATGCCTTCGATTCTCGCCGAGGTTTCTTTTGTCAGCAATCCCACCGACGAGCGCCGCCTCTCGACCAGCGAATACCGCCAGCGCATCGCCGAGTCGCTCTACCGCGGCATCGCCAAGTATGTGAACGGGTTGAGCGGGGTCAAGGTAGCCAGCAAGATGGATAAAGCAGCGGGACAATAGGTTCTCCGCTTCAGACTGATCCTCCTCCCAATCATCCTCAAGTACTCCTCGGGACGCTCCGCCCGCCCAACGAGTCCGTCGCAGGAAACTTTTTCTCCTCCTCTGTGGTCTAATTACAGAAGGGATTCTGTGCCAAGCCGTCCATCCATGCGCGCATCAAGGTTTGTGATCCTGCTGGCGGTGGTCATTTGCCTTGCCAGTGCTGCTTTTGCTGCTAACCCCGGTGCTGTTTCACCCGCGCCCCCGCTCCTGCCCAAGCAGTTTGCCGGGTGGCAGATCCAGGGGGTGCCTCAGGCCAGCAAAGAGGCTGCTGCCGCCGATCCGACCAATGCGGCGCTGCTCAAGGAATATGGGTTCACCGATTTCGAATCCGCTGCCTACAAGAGCGACGACGGCCGCACGCTGAAAATCCGCGCTGCACGATTCGCCGATGCCAGCGGAGCTTTCGGCGCTTACAGTTTCTATCTGCAGCCCGAGATGGCGCGGGAAGAGATCGGCGATCAGGGGGCATCCTTGAATCAGCGGGTGCTGTTTTACCGCGGCCACATCGTAGTGGAAGCCGTATTCAGCCAGTTGTCGGTGATGTCGGCGGCGGGACTGCGTGAGTTGGCAGGCGTGCTGCCGCGGCCCGGCGGAAATGCGGGCGAACTGCCTCCGGTTCTCGCTTTCATGCCGCATCACGGCTATCAGACGAACACTGAGAAGTATGCTGAGGGACCGCGGGCTCTGGGCGCGATCGCATCTCCTCTTCCCGCGGACCTGGTGGATTTCAGCGCCAGCCCTGAAGTGGTGCTCGGGCAATACTCGACTCCTGGTGGGGAAGCGACACTGCTGCTGATTCAGTATCCGAACCCAACCCTGGCGGCCGAACATCTGCGCCGCATCAACGCCGCCTATCATGCTGCTCCACCCCAGGCCGGGGTGGCCGCCATCGAGAATGTTGGTCCATTCTTCGATAAGCGTACCGGACCGATCATCGCCATCGCTGCGGGCCCGCTGTCTCAGAGCGACGCGCAAACTCTTCTCGGTGCGGTGAACTACGAAGCGAGTGTCACGTGGAACGAGAACACGTACTTCGACAAGAAGAACAACATTGCCAACCTTCTGGTCAACATTATTCTCCTGTGCATCATCGTAGGAGCGATCTCGCTGGCGGCGGGAGTGGCGTTCGGCGGCGCTCGCGTTCTGCTGCGCCGGTATTTCCCCGGCCCGGTCTTCGGTCACTCCGACCAAGCTGAGTTCATTTCTTTGGACCTTGGAGAGGCTGCGGCTGCGCCTTCTTCGGCCCGTCCACCCACCGCGCCGGAACCTTCAAACCGTTCTTAAGTGCATTAGAAATATTGGCTTACACCGGTTTACAGGGCATTTCGTCTCAAATTGGGACAATTATGGCTAGTGTTGATTGATTCCCTAAGTCTTTGAAAATAAAGACATTTATTTCCCAAAAATTGCTTGACACCCCCCTTTTTCGGCTCATAAGATTTTGTCCAGAAAGTTTTGACGGATTTTGCCTTCCGTTGGAACTATTCTCCCTTGAAAAGAGAAGGTCGCCCTGTTGCCGGGCGGCCTTTTTGTTTTGCTCACATCGATCCACATTCCGAAGGAAAGCTCGTAGAACAAGGCGCGAGTCCGATTACAAGCACTTTCGAAATGAACTCTGAACCCGCAGTTTGCGTATCATCTGTTGAACAGTTTGTTGGGATAGCGGGATTTCGGGTTAACGAATCGGGGCGGAGGAAATCATGTTCTGCGATGGATGTGGCGCAACCGTGCTACCTGGCCAGGCATTTTGCAGTAAGTGCGGGAAGCAAATCGTGGGCCCGGTGATGGCGATGCAACAGCGTCCCGGGCGTGTACAGGGGCACGTTCATTTGCTGGGTATCTTCTGGCTGGCTATCTCGGCCTTCAACACGCTCGGCGGCGTGATCCTGTATATCCTCGCCAATACTTTGTTAGCTCATTTGCACGAGATGGGTGCGCCGCCAGATGCGCCCACCGGTTTTTTGCGTCCGCTGTTGAGCGTGGTGGCAATCTTCATTCTGGCCAAGGCTGCCTGTGGGTTCATCGCCGGATGGGGCCTGTTGCACCGGGAACCTTGGGCCCGCATCATCGCGCTGGTTCTGGGTTTCATCTCGCTATTCAATGTTCCCTTCGGAACAGCCGTGGGAGTGTACACCTTGTGGGTTCTCCTGCCGGTGCAGTCGCAAGAGGAGTATGACGGCATGGTCGCCGCACGCGCCGCTTAGTTGAGCGGATCTGAAAACGATCCTGCTCTGCGCAAATAGCCAGCCTAGCCCTTTTGCGGCTGCTTCATCGACGATTTGATAAACTGGAAAAGTCAAACCAGAAGCCGACGTAGCTCAGTTGGTAGAGCAGCCGATTCGTAATCGGCAGGTCAGCGGTTCAAGTCCGCTCGTCGGCTCCATTTTATCCCCGCTGTTTATGCGCCTTAGCGCGAGATTTCCCTTTCTTGCTCGTTTTGCCTGTCCCGTGTTTGTCCCGCACGGTGAGGACTTTTTCCAGCTTTTCCATCGCCTCCCGGCCCTCATTCTGGGACTTCAGGACGAGGTAGTGGCGGCGCGTCACGGAGGAATCACTATGGCGGAGAATGGTCTTGGCCACTTCGACGTCGACGCCCGCGTCGAACAGGATGCCAACCAGCCCCCGGCGAAATGCATGCCAGCCTTTGAATCGGGCACCGAGCGCAGGGCGGATTTCCCGCTTCGCCAGATTGTCGAGGTTCAAGGCAAACCCCTTCGGCCCGGCAAAAATCCATTCGTGCTTTCCGTTCAGTCGACGGTGGGCGTCGAGGAGTTTGCGGAGCGGAGCGATGACAGGGACACGAGACTTCGACTCCGGCGTCTTCACGACGCCGACCGCCTTCCGCCAGACGGCGCGCCGGACGAATAACTCCTCGCCGTTGTAATCCGCCCACTGCAGCCCTCGAATTTCACTTTCTCGCAAGCCCGTAAACGCAGCGACTGCCACGACGGTTCGGGCTGGCTCTTCGAGGTCGGCCAGCATCGACTGAACCTCGGCCCATGTATATGCGTGCCCTTCGAAGTCGGAACGCGTTCCTTCCGGCTTCGCTTCGTGAACAGGATTTGCTCCCGTGATGAAACCGAGCCGGAGGGCGTGCGACATCACGGCGCTGGCTGCCGTCTTGATTCGCTGAAGCGAAGGATGAGAGAGGTCGATGGCGTCGAGCATCTTCTGAACGTGAACGGTTCCAACATCACGGAGGCGCAGGTTCCCCAACGCGGGGGTGACGTGGTTCTTCAGCGTATCGCGGTAAAACTTGTGAGTCGAAGCCGTCCGGCGCGCCAGAATGAAAGGGAGGTAGTAGCGGCCCACGAAATCCTTTACCGGGAGCGAACCCTCAGCGGTTCCGCCTTTCTTCGCTTTGGCCAGCAGCCGTTCCGCTTCATCCTCAACGTCCTTCTTCGAGCGGTGGTCGTCGTCGACCGCCGCGAGGCGTTTCGTGATCTCCCGGCGACGCGGCTGGCCATCGGGTCCAATTTCGTCGACCCGATACCGTAGGTGCCAAGACCCGTGTCGTTTGTAAATGTGGCCGCTCTGCATCGCTCCTTATATATCCGATGTCTTCGACCAAGTGAAGCCGAAAATAGGCGTTGAAGTCTCCGAACACACCTGATAAAATGACTCTAGACTCGCTGCCCAAGCGGGTCTTCCGGTTAACGGACGTGGCGGACGGCCCGCCCCCGTTGCACGAACCCGGTAGAACAGTTGCGGGTATACCGCACGCGGGCCGCCCAATTCTGGGTACGTGGCTACGGGCTTCCAAGTAATCCCTTCAATCCCAAATTTCAACCGAGGAGGGTACCCGTGCGCCCGCAAGAGGACCAATTACCGTTACCAAGCAGCCGCAACGCCCTGAAGCAGCAGCAGTACCGCATGCGTCAGCAGCAGAAGGCCCGCCCGTTCGCGGTGCTCCATTTGGAGTGCCGTGAGTGCGGGCTTCCCATTGCCCCTTCGTACGCGCGCCAGTTTTGTCCGGGCGGCGAATGCAGGGCTGCATTTTTCAAAAAGATTCAGGTTCCGACCTTCGTTCCAGTGACGTCGGCTGACCAGAGTTTCTTTCAGTCGATGGCGGTGCTGCATGGATAGCCCCGTCTTCATCACACCTGAACAGACCGCCGAACTGCTCGGAACTTCTCTTGCGTGGGTCTACGAGAAGTCCCGTCGTCGGCAACGTGACCCACTACCCGTTCTGCGAATTGGACGCTATCTCCGATTCGAGAAGGACACGGTCATTGCGTGGGCGCGCGCTCACGGCAACGCATCAGCCAAGACTATTTCAAAAAGGAGAACACAGTGACGGCACAGGATGAGCAAGGCAAGGTAGACAACATCGTCGGGGGTCTTCCAGCGCAGCCGATGGAGATAACTATTGTCTGCGACGGCGCGGATGCGTTGAAGGCATTCGAGTACGGAAATGGTCTGTTCGGAATTGCATCGGCGATTGATGAGTACGTGTACAACGAACGATTCCACACTCGCAAAGAAGCTGAGGATTGGATTGCAAACGGCGGCCAACCAACGCCGCTCACCGAGTCCTACGGCGACGAGCCGGGTGAGAACGGCTGGCCGATGTTTCACGACGGCAAATTTGTGCGTTGGGCCGATGACGAACCCGGTTGGGTCGGGGAGAGAGGAAGCATCCAATGACGCTCGAAGAACTTTTCAAAGCATGCCCGGTAGCTCAAGCCCTATACGACGAGGCGGGTGCCTACCGTGTCATCAACGTGAAAACAGGCGCGCGCTGCCGCACGTTTTCGTCGGAGCGGGCTTCCGATGAAACGCTCTACAAACCCGACCCTGAATTCTGCACACACCAGTTATGGCATGGTCTGCCCGGCGACCGAGGTGAAGTCGGACTCAAGGCCCAGATTCAGAAGAACATTCCCTCAGCCCTTCGAGAGACGGCAGAAAACTTCATCAGGCGAAACATGCCCGGCTGTCAGCACCTCGATGGTGACGAGTATCAGCATATTGACGACGGCACTGTCTGTACTCGATGGGAAGATGGCTGCGAACGCAGCCATGTTTGCGTTCCGAAGGCTGGCAAGGAGTGCGTGGATAATTTCCCGACACCACCACCGACGCCCGGTCACATTGAAATCTCGTGCAGCGACTACCTGAAACTCACGCCAGAGCAGAAGGCGGGGAAATCATATTCTTTGAAACGCAACCCCGCTCCTGCTGGATTCTATGAAGGAGGCCTCGTGGCGCAGTTGCGTCACGCGGCTGGTGCAACTCCGGCACCGAAAATGATTGACTTCAGCAAGGTGCCGAATGATGCCGCCGAACCAGTGTTCGTCGTTCGAGATTACGATGAGGCCCGCAGGTTCATAATCGACCTGAAAATAAGGGAGCGGTTGGTCGCCAAAGAAATCACACCGTGGTACGCCCACAATTGCTTCTACGTTTGTGACCCTGACGCGCGGAACGCCGTGTTGGAGTTAGGCAAGGCTGAAGCAACTGGAGCGCTGTCATGGAAACCAGTCGTGATGACTTTCAAGGACCCGGAACTGGAAAGCAAGCTCCAGAGTATTTGCACGCAGGTTGTCACCGTCATTCCGAACAAGGAAGGCGTCCTGAGTCTCGCTGCGGTGAAGGCTGCAGTGAAAGTCATTGTCGCCGCTGAGAAAATCGGTATACCCGACATGCCCGCTGAAGTTCTGGACGGTTGGCTCGGCCAGATCTGCAGAGAACGCATGGGCGACTTTCCCATCGCGTTCGCGTGGCCCGCTCTACTCGCGGCAGCCAGCGTCCTCGTTCCACACAGCCCGGAGAAGAGCAATCGGACGAATCTCTACGCGGCCCTTGTCGGAGGAAAAGGAACAGGCAAAACCAGCGCACTCGATTACGCGCTCCGGCTGCTTAACATTTCCAGTCCGCCTCTCATGAGACTGAAAGCTGGTTCCGCCGAAGGACTGGCCAAGCAAATTGGAGATATTGGTGGGGCGTCGCGCCTCTACTTTACCGATGAACTTGAGCACTTGCTCCTTAAGGCTGCAATTCAAGGTTCGACTTTTGCCACGGTTCTGAACACCGCTTTTTACGAGGACCAGCAAGAGTTGATAATCGCGCACAGTCAGCGCGTGCCTTTTAACTGCCGGTTCTCACTGGCGGGCGGGGTGGTAGACGAGCGGTTCAACGACCTATTCGGCGCGGCAACAACCGGAGGCTTCTACGACAGATTTATTTTCGGAGTCGGCCCCAGCGGTTATTCGTACAGTTACCGTTCATTTTCTGGAGAGCCACTTCTCAAGGCCAAGGACCCCGCAGATGTGGACGAGGGCTTCGATACTACAGTCGAACACCCTGTTCCGGTAGAAATTTCCAGCGATGTCTGGGCAGAGCGCGACCGCATACAGGAAGAACTGAAAATCGCGCCGGGCGAACGACGTGTTCTTGAACTCGGAATCAGGTGCGCTCTTATCGCAGCATCTTTGGACGGAAGGCGTGTTCTAAAAGCCGCTGACTTGGGTCCGATGAAAGCGTTCGTTGCATATCAGCTTCGAGTCAGGAAAACGCTGAAGCCAAATCCTGGCAAAAATCCTGAAGCGATTGTTGCCTGCAAGTTCCTCGACTATTTGGACGAGCACTCACCCAACGGAGAATTCCTCAATCGTCGCAAGATGATTAGTGACACAAGAGCATCCCAAGATTGGGGGCCGTCTACGGTCAATCGAGTGCTCTCCGCTCTTGAACTTGCTGGTGACATCGAACAATCAAAATCAGGGCGTCAGTTGTTGGTAAGGAGGGTGGTTTGAAGGACGACATCAAGCGCGAACATATAAGCACGTTGAAGGCTCAACTTGCCGTACTCAACGCACGGCGGGCAACCCTCACGTCCTGTGAACGAGCCCTGCGCCGGGGATTGATGGGGTATTTAAGCAACCACGAGAGAGTTCGGAAAATGGAAGTGGAGAACCGCCGCGATGACAGGGCTCGTGGATACAGGTGATTGCCAGCAGTTGCCAGCAGTACATCGTTATTGACCCAAACGAACTGCTGGCATTTCTACTGTGAGGGGCGCGACGAAGAGTTAACCGCCCCTACTTACATAGAGATAAAAACCAACTGCTGGCAACTGCTGGCAACCCAGATTTTGTCATCACGGGCCTCCCAAGACTGTCCCGTGCGCGAGATGCCAGCGGTTCGTTTTCCGAACATCCGGCCCGGTCACAGCCGTAGGACATGATGGTAGAGAAATGAAGATAGAAGAACGCCCCAATTTTCTCGAACACGCAAAGCGCAAGTATCCCTTCGCTCGAATCGGAGGCTCTGGTCGCTGGGGTCTGTTAGTCGAAAGACGCGGTACAGAAGTCAGTCGCGTTGTGCTCTTTGAAACTGAGCAAGAGGCAATGGACAGCCGTCCGTTCTACAACGCCAGCGTTATTCAGGACGTGACGCCGACGCCAGTTCCAAACATCAGGGAAACCGACGAAGACCGATACGAAGAACGGCTGAGGGAAAAGCGTGCGAAGAACGTCGAGAACTCCCGCTGCGCGCGTGCGGGTGACGTATACGGAGCGACTGCGTGATTCACAACACCCACAGAAAGTGGCAACGCGAAGAAGGCGGTCCACTCGTCGAGGCGAAGGGACGCCATCCGTGGTATGGACGAGCCTGTTGGCACAAAGGCTATCGCGTGGCTGCGCTCCAGCGTCATCCCATTTGCGAAGTTTGCAAACGCAACGCAGCAACCTGCGTAGACCACATCAAGGATTTCATCGCTGAGGATGGCACGGTTTCTTGGGCGTTATTTTCGGACCCTGCAAATCATCGTTCTTTGTGCGAGGAATGTCACAACAGAACCACTCCGATGTTCGACGGAGGTTTCGGCAACAAAAGGAAAGCAGGAAAAGAGTCGTACACCCTGCCAACGGGCGCTGGTGGAAAACAGTTCGCCAGCAGCAGCGTATCCGTTCAGCAACTGAACGCAGCGTTACCACAGACGAAGGCAGAGATTGACGAACTACTTTCGAACATACCTGAGTGACCCAAGAAGGCAGAGCAAGGCGCGCACCCGAAGACCGGAAAAACGGTAGAGAGTAACTGAAGCCCAAACCCCTCGCAAGCAACGCCCCCGGATACCAAGCAAGCCCCAGCAATCGAATTCCTGATGACCCCTGTGGCCGCCTGATGAACCAGACGCCCTCCGCGTCGACCCCGGCGAACCAGCGCCCGCTGAAGCCAAACGTGGCCCGGCGTGCGGCCCTTCCGTGCAGTATCGGCCCCGAACTCAGCAATAGCGCATCACATCGCGCCTGTTATCAGTCACTTGGACGCCAGCCATGCGAAGCGAAGGCGAACCCTGCTAAGTCTTGTGCTGTCATACAGTTCCAACATCAGCGCCCTGCCTGACTCATGGCTGTAACTCTATGATAACACAAGCGTTAGACCCCCATAAGGGGGGTAAGAAATGAATCTGGCGTCAGCCACGAAGCGCGCGCCGCTCATTTACACACGCGAGGGGTTCACTTAACGCAGATTTCTTCCCTGTTCCGGGGGTGATTGCCAACCATTCAGGTCGACATTCGCCTTACTTTACCCGGCCCCGGTACCCGGAACACCTCGCTGCCACAGTGCATCAAGGAGCAGCGAAATGCAGCAGACGAAACGAGTATGCGTGAACCTGACGCCAGAGCAGGCCGCCGCGCTCAAGGAGCGGGCAGTGACCACTGGTGTGCCACAAAGTGAACAGATTCGCCGGGCAATAAACCTCAGCCTCTTTGCTGACGCGCAGGGCACGCGGAAATCCCCGCAGCCAGTGCTCTTCACGCCCCAAGGAAGGGAAACCCGATGAGCTGTGAGTGCGGATGTGGGCAGCCCACGCGAATAGCGACGAGGGACTATCCCAAGCTGGGCTGGATTAAAGGACAGCCAAAACGATTTGTACATGGGCACCACGTTCGATTGAATCCGCTGAAGGGCGGAAACAACCGCACACACGGGATGTGGAAGTCCCCTGAATACACCGCCTACACTCACGCGAAACAACGCTGCACAAACCCGCGTTGTGTTGATTGGCCTGATTACGGCGGGCGCGGCATCAAGTTCCTGTTCACTTCTTTTGAGCAGTTTTTCGCCGAGTTAGGTCCGCGCCCAGAAGGGCTGTCGCTCGACCGGAAAAACAATGACGGGAACTACGAACCCGGCAATGTCCGCTGGGCGACGGCAAGTGAACAACAGAAAAACCAACGGAGGAACCATGTCGCCCATGCCGCGTAAGTCTTTAGATCAACACAAACTGCAAGGAACCAAGCCCGAATATGTCGAGCCGACCGCAATCGTTTCTGGCGGGCGTCCTCGGTATCCCAAGAACCTGACGCCGGAAGCGAAGCGTGTTTTCAAATCTATTTCTCGCTTGATGGAGTCCCGCCGTTCGCTCACAGAAGCCGATGGTGAATTGATTCGATTGTTGGCGCTGACTCATGTGCGCCACTCGAAGGCGATTTCCAAGCTGGAAGAGGAAGGCGAAATCAAAGTTTATTTCCGTCTCGACAAGCATGGCGAACAAGTGGCCAGCGAACGCCCCAACTTGTGGCTGGATGTCGCGCAGGCTTGTGAGAAGCAAATGATTTCGATCTACGACCGCCTCGGCCTGACCCCGCTCAACCGCGCGAAAGTGAAACCGACAGAGCCGCCGAAGGACGCGACGCAGTATCACCCTGACTATCCCGGCGTCGTTTTTGAAGACGCGCACCTGCTTTCTCGCGCGGCCAAGGAGCCAGTCGTCGAGGAGCCGGACCCTGACTTGAGTCTCATCGACGAAAACGTAATTCAGTGAGCCGTCACAGGGCTCTGTCTCAGTGAGCCGGAATACAGGCTTGAACGATTAACTCCTGTTGCAAAAGGGAAAATATGAAAATCACCTACACGCAGTTTGTTCCAGACCCCGCCCTCCGGGGAACCACCACCAATCTTCCAGCCCACATCGCTCAGGTGCTCATCGCATCAGGGCAAGCCTCTGCTGTTCCAATGCCCGTGCGCGGGACCAAAGAATGGTTGAAAGCGCGTCTTGAACAGAGCGCGCAAGCTGGTCCCCCGGACGCCCACGATGTCGTTCCACCGTTCGTGGTTGGCGTTCAGTGGGAGGCAAAGCAACTTCCGACGGGTCTCGTTGTCATTTTGCGGAAATCAGGCGGCGAGGTGACGCGCTTCGATGATTTGAAGGAGTGCCCTGCTTGCCCCAAGAGTGTTCGAAAACAATTTGAAGAACTCAAGGCCATTAACGTCGGCGCTGATGCTCAAGCGTTGGATGCAGCGAAGCGTCAGCAGACCGAGTACGACGAGAAGGTCAGGCACGCCAAGCGCTGGTAATGCCATCACA
Organism: Candidatus Acidiferrum sp.; assembly: GCA_035568115.1. GTDB lineage: Bacteria > Acidobacteriota > Terriglobia > Terriglobales > Acidobacteriaceae > Sulfotelmatobacter. Next base: position 105,679 of record DATMOP010000010.1, on the reverse strand, counting down.
GCGCCCGGCTGCACGGGGAGCGGGCTTCGAGGAAGAACTTTATGAGCAACAAAACCGAAGTACGCACGTTGGCGATGAGCCTGCGCGCGGTGAAGAACGGCGCATTCGAAATCAGCGGAGTCGCCGCGAGTTATGGAGTCCTGAGTCAAGACCTTGGCGGGTTCCGTGAGCAACTCGCGCCGGGCTGCTTCGCTCGGTCCCTGCGTTCGGGTGATGACGTAAAGTGCCTGTTCAACCATGACCCCAACCAGATTCTTGGTCGAACCGCGAACAAAACCCTCACACTGTGGGACGGTTCGGACAGCCTGAATTTTCTGTGCAAGCTCAATCCCGATTCGCAGGCGCACCGTGATCTTCACGCCTCCATCAAACGAGGCGACATCAGCGAATGCTCGTTCGCGTTTGCCGTCGAAGATGGCGGCGACGAGTTCGATGAAGCGAAGGACGAGAACGGTCAACGCTTCAAGCGCCGAACGCTCAAACGAGCGAAGCTGCTCGATGTGAGTTGCGTGACATCGCCCGCCTACACAGGTGATGCGACGAGCGTCAGCGCTCGGTCACGAGTCGCAGACTACAACACTCACAGACCTCCGCAGCGCACAGTGTCAGCGAGACCGCCCGTCGTCGTGAAGGCATCCACTTTGTCGTTCCGCGAAGCGTCTCGGCTGAGTAAGCAGTACGGCGTTTGCGTCGAAGAAGTTAACATCGCGCGCTCCATCGAACAAACTTCAGGTGTTCCGATGGCCGACACTCTGAATCGCATTCACTTGCGCGCCGTGACCGCCCGCGTCGAGCGCGCCGCCCAACTACGGAAACTGGACGACGAGCCGGACGATGACGACCCAGATTCCGATTGGAATGAGAAGGCGCACGCACGAGCGGCGACGAAGCATCGCTTTGTGGCCCAGCACTCTTCGCTCGACGACGCTGTAAAACACTATTCCTGCGCCGATGCTCACCAACAGGCTGCGGACAATTTCAACAGAACAAATTCTCGAAAGGCTCGCAAAACATCACGGCTTGCGTTTCCGCTGGAAATGGTGAGTTGAATGTACGACTCGGGCTATCGCGTTGAAGATTTCAAGTTCGGAGCGAAGGCGATTTTTGTGGATGGCCGATGCACTCACTTTGTCCCGATGACGGAGGACGAGATGTTGCAGCAGCGATTTGCTGAGATAGAGAGAACACTTTATGAAAAACACACCTAAGCCGCCCGTCGGTTCGAGAATCTGGTATCTCGACCCGCCGCCTACGAAGAAACGGAAGGCGAAATAACATGCCCGGCTTCCAATCCACGAAGGAAAACAGACTCCCGGCGCGCGGGAACCCGCTCGATTGCTTTTGGACGAGCGACTCGCACAAACTCTTCGTCGCGCTGGGTGATGGTCGCTTGGTGTGTCTGAATGACTTGCTGAAAACTGGCGGCCCTGCCGTTTGCGTTGGGCCAGAAGGTCCGCAGGGAAACGCGGGCATCAAGGGCGAGCCCGGCCCGCGTGGTGAATCAGTCGTCGGCCCGATGGGACCACAAGGCATCGCTGGCCCGCAGGGAAAAGACGGAGCTTCGATTCAGGGTCCGCCCGGCCCGCAAGGACCCGTAGGACCTGACAGCAACGAAGTGCTGCACGCTGTGCGCGCCGAAATCGCTGCGCTCCGTTCAGAGCTTGCTGCGGTGCAGGCAACGTACCAGCGGATTGTGGACGGCAACCAGCAAGCGATAAAGGTCCGCGAGAGACTTATTGCCCAGATGAGAATTCAAGGAGAACCGAAATGACGCAGCAATATTTGGACATCGACGGAGTCGTCAAACATCCGGGCCTTATCAACCCCGACCACGCTCAGAACGATTACATGAACAACGGTCATTATGACTCGCGCGACCCGCAGTTTCGCTACAACGGACCGAACGTCAGTGCGTTGAAAAAGCCTATACCCACGGAAGTGCTGAACGCGCTGGGCGAAGAGGCGAGGCGCCTCGGGCGCGGGCTCACGGATGACGAACGAGATTCCATATATGCGAGGTTCGAAAATTGAAACTCTGCGAGTGCGGTTGCGGACTGCCAGCGCCGATTGCGACGGCGACCGACCCACGCATGGGTTGGGTCAAGGGACAGCCTAAGCGATTTCGTCACGGGCACTGGGCGCGGACGGGAGCGAACAAGCGTCCACGACCGGAGAGTCGCACTCACGGCTTGACGATAAACGCACCCGATGGCGGGCGAGTCGTCGCGCGGGAGTATCACGCATACCACGACGCGCGGAACCGATGCACCAATCCGAACGCGAAGAGCTGGAGCGATTATGGCGGTCGCGGCATCAAGTTCCTGTTCACGTCGTTCGAACGGTTTATGGCCGAATTGGGTCCGCGTCCTGAAGGGATGTCACTCGACCGGAAAAATAACGACGGCAACTACGAGCCCGGTAATGTGCGATGGGCAACAAGGAAAGAGCAACAGAACAACCGCCGCAAAGCGGCTTGATTAGAATTTTCCCTGCAAAGGGAATCCACCCGGCCTTGGTGTCCACGTCAGGTTTGGTGATAACCGAAAAGCACCACGGGAGCCGTCTGTCGTTACTCCTTCGTCAGGCGGCTCCCACAAACTTTTCAACAAAGAGAATTGGCGCAAGCACCGAGAGTAATCTCGGGCTTCTATCTAGACCATGCCACGTGGGAGCGCCAATACCGTGGACGGCGTCGGAGCCCAGCGCTGGTGACAAATTGGGTGCGAGTTGCGGGACTCGGAAAAATCCCGAACATTTTTCCGCCTTCCGTCTTCGAACCTGCTGACGGAACGGCGGGGAAAAACCCACCCGATACACTTCCCCGGAATTTTAGGGGGAATCCACTTGCAAATCACAGTTTGTCCGCCCGCTCCTGCCCATTACGTTCTTCCAACCGAAACCGTTTTTGCGAACCAGAAGAACCACGCAGTTCATGCGGAGGCCGCTCATGACGAGGAGGGTTTTTCCGTCTTCACCACCAGCGGGATTTCATTTGATGACTTTTCTCGGATGCAGACGCACCGTCGTCTGCTTCGTGGTGGGCGTCGACTCGCCACACCAGATTGGGCGATTGACCCGAAGAAACTTCGCGCTGCTATCACGCGCTATTTTGAAATTCGCGCGTTCGGAGGTGCGCGTGTTGCTCGTCAGCAGATGCCGGGAACACAACAAGAGCGTCTCGCACGGGCGCAAGCGAAGCTTCTCGCTGACAAACCTAAGAAGCTTGCGATTCTCGACGGGCTTTGTGCTCAATACGTTCAATTGAAACAGCAGCCGGATGCTCACCCCGACCGCGTGCGAAAGCTGGAGCAGCTAATCGAGGGCCTCGACACGGCGCTCCGACTCATCGACATGGGACCCGGCGTCTTCGTGGCAATCGTCTACCTGTATTACCGAGTCGGACTGGACAGCGTGGGCGTCGCCAGTGAGCTTGGACTGAAATCGCCCAACGTGAGGCAAACGCTCTTTCGGATGTCAAACCTCTGGGCGGAAATGAGCGGCCTGCCGAAGCCGGGCAAGAAGACACGTCAGGAGACTTGGGAGGGGAAGGAAGCGCGCCGACTCCAGCGCGAACGTGAACGGGCTGATCTTGCTGCCCTTCGAGCCGAGCGCAGAGAGCGCAACGAGAGGAAGCAAAAGGCTGCTGCGGAACGACGTTCCTGCCGCGTGACGGTTTCCAAACAGCACGAGAAAAACAAACGCCGCGTCGAGCGCTTCGAGAGAGGATTGTGCGTGGATTGCGGAATCAATCCGTGCGCGAAATCCCGGAACGGTGAGCGACTCCTTCAACGATGCGTTGGCTGTCTGGAAAGGATGAAAGGGTACGCCCGCCGCGTCACAGCGGCCTGATGCATTGGTCTGAACCAATCAGGGCCGCTGGGGAAACCTTCACAGGGAAACTGGCGGCCCGCCCCTTCAATCCGGCCCGGCGAAAAGTCTTCGTTATCGCGGACACCAAATGATGAGAGCCGCGACCGCGACGAGCAGCATGAGAATCAATCCGCCGTTGCTGGCGTGAGAGCACTGCTGCGGAATGACAGTGACTTCGCGTGTGGCCAGCCGCTTGGATTGCCGTTGATTCCTGATGGCGGAACGCAGGCAGTCATAGCAAATCCGCGCTGCGAAGTAGCGTGCGAAATACGATGCGGTTCTCATTGTTCCCTCCGGGGTTCGTGGACGGCTGTTGATAAGCAGCCCTTGCGGATGACCTCCAAGGCGTACCCGCGCATGCTTATGCGCCGTAGCCGCCCCTGTTGCGCGCGCCGCCGCTGCTTTTCCGCAGGAGTCATGGCCCGCTCCCCAATCGGGCGTCGTCCGCGCGTCATCGAGTCACCCAAGGCTTGTGGGAGTCAGCGTGCGCCTGCTTCTCGACGTGTGACCGCATCCGGGCGTGGGTCGTTTCAATCACCAGTCGGTCAAAACAGTGCCCTTTGTGCGCGTGAACGAGATACAGCGTGCGATGTCCCTTCCGGGCGCGCCGTCGCGCCGTATCCATCCACTTCGTGAACAGCGCCAGCGCCTCAGCCCGCGTAATCGGCATTGTGATTTCGCCAGCCGGGTGACGCCCCTTGAGGGAATAATGGTGAGTTACACTGCGTGAAGCCATCCGAGCCTCCTATATCGGCTTGGGGGTCAGCGGCTCGGTTACCCCTGCAAGGGTTCCGGGCCGCGTTTGCTGGTGCTACATTCGCGTGGGTTGGGGATTAAGGGAAGTGCCGTAGGTAAGTGTGCCCTTAGTGGGGGATAGTCGAGCGCCGCAGTAGTGATTTGTCAGGCCGGATTTTGTCAGAACGGGAAAAAGCCGCGCGCCCAGCATCAGAGTGAGGAGGTTTGGTAGCATTCCTTCTGAAAGAGCATGACGAACGTTCGATTGCCGAGAGCCGTGTGCGCCGCTGTCGCCGACGTTCTGCGCGGCTCCCACACTAATCTCGACGCCTTGTTCATTTCGTCGGGCGCGCCCGGTGAACCCCCAAAACTTTCTCACGGGACCAAATGGAAAGAGTGGCTTTTTCGTGCGGGGAGCGACCCTGCTGTTGACAGCCTCGCGGTTCTGGGTAACGTTCTCGAAGAGTTCATGGACATCGAACCGCAGGACAAGCCGGACTACCCGGTCAGCGAGTGGAAGAAGGAGCGGGCACATGTGGTCAAGGTCTTAGAGGAGAATGGGTTTCGCTACTACCGAGGCGGACGCGTGTTGCCGAGCGGTCAACCACCAGAGGAGGCATACCCCACATCGTCCAGCGGTCGCGGCCCGAGGAAGCCCGCCGACATCGACGAACTGCTGTTGATTCTCTTGAAGAACCTTCGGCGGGCGATGCACCCGCTCACTCAAAGGCGGAAAGGCGCGGTTGCCCTTTCCTTCTCCACGGAGTACGACGTTCAAGATTTGTTGCACGCGCTTTTGCGTCCGTGGGTCGCTGACATCAGGCCCGAGGAGTTCACGCCCAGCTTCGCTGGCTCCAGCACTCGAATGGATTTCCTTCTTCCCGCACACAGGCTCGTGATTGAATTGAAGTTCGTGCGCGACGCGAACCACGCCACCAAGATTGGTAACGAGCTGATTATTGATATTGAGCACTATCGACAGCACCCGGAGTGCGACGCGCTGTGGTGCGTCGTCTTCGACCCCCAACATCTGATTACAAACGCCGAGGGATTGAAGAAGGACTTGGAGGGTGAGAGAAAGACAAAGGATGGCACGATCAACGTGAAACTCCTCGTGCTGCAATCCTCCTGAAAAACAGAGATTGCTACTGGAGCTTCTTCTCGGGAGCCCCGAATACCTCAAGCAGGAACTGCTGCACGGTGGACGCCCTTACAATCTGCTCGACCGTGCCGTCCTTGTAGCAGGATGTGCAGACGCCAGCGAATTTGAATCTCGGCGTCCAAACGATATGATTCTCGGCAGACTGGCACCAGACGGCAGCTCCGCTGATACCTTCCGGTCGTTTTCCTTCTTTCGCGTGTTCGAAGGGAATGAGATAGTGCCTGTCGGGGTTGAAACCACCAAACTTGAACTTCAACTCATCCCCGACTGGTGGTGGAAGGACGTTTCCATTGAACGGTGTGGGAGACAAGAGGATGGCTTTGTGCGTGATTGGCCCGACCCTTCCCTCTTCCATCCTAACGCCGTAAGAAACAGGGTAGCCAACACCACAGACGAGCTCGTCGAGTGGCGGGTCGACCCATGAAGCCGCAATGTCGAAGAACTCAAGCATAGGTCCCAGCGCGTTCGGTTGTAGCGTTACAACCGCTAAGTCCTCCCAGCCACAACGATGGATGACCGCTTTCGGGTCATCAAGTCTCACGGGCTCCACACCATCCCGACGCGTGATGTCCGACGCGCGTTGTGTTTTGAGGGCACCTACCTGTCGGACGAAAAAACGTAAGTCGCTAATCTGGGCCTTCTCGACGACGTGCTTTGCCGTCAAAATAAAGTGGTGACCACCCCAGACCCCTGCCGTTCCAGTTCCCGGAGCTTCTTCCTCCCTGCCTCGTTGCCCCGACTCTGGGTCTGTGCCTTCGCTGGCAAGAGCTCCGTTCGCAATGCCAACCGTATGCGACCACAATCTCTAAGGCCGCTTGATTTGCGTTCGATTGGATGCTCATGTGAGTGTGAGCTTCATGTTATATCAAACTGTCTCGTGACCTCCGGGAAGTGAACCGGGTGTAGAATTTTGGGTATGGCAACCGCTCACGTCAACGAAATCGGAATCGTGTTCCGACGCTTTAATCCGTTGCAACAAACCCCGGCTTGGTGGGACTCACTGTTGAACGACCTGAAAGCTCATCATGTACCGGGTTTGCAGATGACCGGGAAACGCCTGACGATAGATGTGGCCGCAGGCGGAGGGCATCGCGGCATCATGTATTTCACTCCGAGCACCGTCACTATGGATGAGGCCCTTCCCATCCTGAAGAAGCACGGCGTCGAGGTTTATGACGTGCGCGGGAAAGACGTCGAGTGAACACAGTGCGTCAGCCAGCGGTGATAAACTTCTCAACATGACGCGGGTCTTGGACTCAATTTACCTGAACAAACGTGGCCACGAGCAGGACTCCCGGCATTGGGCCTACTACCGCGTGACGAGTCTCGGAGGGAGCGTGGGCGACCACATCCAAGTGTGCTTGGTGCAGTGGCCATCGCTCTCGGACATCGACGTTGTTGGGGATGTGACCAAAGCACCCGTGGTCAACCCGACAGACACAGGATACAATTCCGCGTTCCCGAACCTCCTTGAGCTTCTCAGCAAGAAATGGAACATCGACCATGAGCAATCAATTTTCATCGGTGCGCGGGAGCGGCCAGTGTAGGCTGTCCCGCATTTTGTCCCGCAAAACGCTGACAAGTGCGCCCGAATGACCCCGTGTGACCCCGTGCCAGTCCGCCGTTTACGCGGGTCCGCACCGTACCCGACTGTCGGTGGGCGTTTCGTAATCGGCAGGTCAGCGGTTCAAGTCCGCTCGTCGGCTCCATTCTTTCAATTACTCTTCACCGTTCCTCCTGCCCCTTGAACTTGTTGTGACGTGGTGCGGCCTATTCAGTAGCGGGAGCCGTCTGCACAGACACCCGGGCCTCAACTGTCTCGTGCTGAGGTCTGGCCAAAAGCGCCGCTACAAGGCCGCACGCGGCAGCGAAGGACAACCACACACCCGGGACCGCCCGGTTTCCCGTAACGTGAATGAGATACGTACTGATGGCGGGCGTGAAGCCTCCGAAGATGGCCGTGGCGAGGCTGTAGGCTAGTGCAAAACCCGATGTCCGCACGCTGACCGGCATGATCTCGGTCAGAAAAACGACCATGGCGCCGTTGTAGCTGCCGAAGATGAAAGACAGCCACAGTTCGATTGCGAGCAACCTCGAGAAAGATGGACCACGAACCAGCCATACCATCACCGGATAGGCCGTGACCAACATCAGCGTTGTGAAAACAACGAGCAAGGGCCGGCGTCCTATCCTGTCGGAAAGCGCTCCCATTACAGGGAGCCAAAAGAGATTGGAGGCGCCAACGCACAGGGTGACGATCAGACTATCAACGCTGGCAAGGTGAAGCACGGAGCTGCCGAACGTCGGCGTATAAGCCGTGATCATGTAGAAAGACACTGTGGTCATTGTCGCCAACATGGTTCCGATGATCACGATCCGCCAGCTGGCAGTCAGCGAGTGCAGAATTTCCGAGATGTTTGGCTTGTGCTTGCGGGCAACGAACTCGTCCGTCTCCTGGAGAGAACGTCTGAGCCTGAACAGGAATGGAATGATCACACAACCAAGAAGCAGTGGGACACGCCACCCCCACAGCATCATTTTCTGCGGCGGCAGGATGGAACTTAATACGACTCCGAGCAGTGCTGCGAACATAACGGCCACTTGCTGACTTGCCGATTGCCAACTGACATAGAAGCCCTTGTGCCCTGGGGTGGCGATCTCCGACAAGTAAACCGACACGCCGCCCAATTCCATACCCGCGGAAAAACCCTGAAGCAGACGTCCAACCAGCACAAGAAGCGGAGCGATCAGGCCGATTGTGGCGTATCCCGGCATGCACGCTATGGAAATGATCCCCACCGACATTAAGCCTAGCGTCAGAATGAGGCCGGCACGGCGTCCATGGAGATCGGTGTAGGCTCCGAGGACGATGGCACCAAGGGGCCGCATCAGAAAGCCCGCCCCAAAGGTCATGAGCGACAACATCAACGATACGAATGGGTTTCCGCTGGGGAAGAATGCGTAGCCGATCGCGGCGGCGTAGTAACCAAAGACCATGAAGTCGTACATCTCCAGAAAATTGCCACTGGAGACGCGTATCACTGACCAGATCTTTGATTTTCGATCCTGCGGCGTCGGAAAACCCTGTGCAGGTTGGGTCACCGTGTCGGCCCTGCCGGATGGTATTCCCATATTGCTTTTTTTCTTCTGTTTAAAATGCAGCTTGCGAAAGGCATGTAATAGAACGCAAGTATGTGCTTCGACTTAGATTTCCCGAAGTGCAGTGCTGGCCTCATCGCTCGCAAAAACCGGGAATAGCGGGAGCTCTACCCGGAAGCTGCTGCCCCGGCCCTCCTGGCTCGAGACTTTGATTTCGCCGTTATGGGCGGCGCAGATCGCTTTGACGATGGAGAGTCCGAGTCCGGCTCCGCCGTTGGCGCGCGAGCGGGCCTTGTCGGCGCGATAGAAACGTTCGAATACGTGCGGCAGAGCGTGAGCCGGGATGCCGAGGCCGTCGTCGGAGACCTCGAGGACTGCGCTGTTTCCCTCCCGGCTAACGCGGGCCTCGATCATGCCACCGACCTGTGTGTATTTGATGGCGTTATCGATGAGGTTCACGATTACCTGCTGCAGGCGAACCCGGTCGCCCATTACGTGAACTCCAGTTCCAGCACGGATGCGCAGCCCGATTGATTTCTCCTCCGCCAACAGCTTCATTTCTCCCGCAGTCGATGCCGCCAGTTCTCCCAGATCCAACCGCGATTTATCCATCTTCACTTCGCCGGCGTCAAGACGTGAGATAGTCAGCAAGCTTTCGACGATCCGGGACATCCTGTGAGTTTCTTCCAGTGCGCTGCCGATCTGGTCTCCCAGAGATACATCCCTGCGATGGTTCTGCGCAATGCCCTCAAGTTCCAATTGCAGAATCGTTAAGGGTGTGCGCAACTCGTGAGAAGCGTCGGCGGAAAAGCGGTTAATGTGCTCGAAGGCATTATCGAGCCTCTCGATCATACGGTTCAGGGACATGGAGAGCCGCTCTAACTCGTCACCGGACCGTATCACCGGCAGACGCTCGCTCAAGTTCGTGGAGGTAATCCCCTCGGCTCTTTTCGTGATCTCGTCCACCGGTTGCAGGGACCGCCTCATCAGCCAGTATCCGCCAGCCACCGCGAGAGAGACTACGAAGGGCATGTAGATTGCGAGAGTCAACAGAAGCCCATGCAGAACCACCTCGATTTGATGGTACGGGGCGCCGCTTTCGACGAGGAACCGGTTTCCGTCGGGCGTAACCACGGTCATCGCATTGATCAGCAGGCGATGCCCGGACTCGAATTGAAGTTTCCGAGAACCATCCATTTCCTTGTCGTTGGGAAACGGAATTTGCGATGGGTCGAACGTGCCGTCCTTGGGAACGCCCGAAAGATAAACCACGCCCAAGGGCTGGTGGACAACGCGAATAAAGAGGCCATTGACCTCCGGAGCGTAGGCCTCGTTAATTTCAGTCTCCAGCCATGCCGTGTCCTTGGCCGGTAATTGCGAAAGCAATTGGGTGGCGATGGTGCGGCACTCCGCCACCAGCGTTCTCTGTAAAGTCCAATCCAGGTATCGTTCCAGGCCCAGATACACCGAAGCGCCGAACACCATCAACGTTCCCGCCAGCAGGCCGGCGTACCATGCCGTGATGCGAAAGCGCAAAGACCGGGTATTCATCATGGCTGCGCACCATGACCGAGGGTGTAGCCCACTCCGCGCACCGTGCGAATTAGCTTCGGATCGAAAGCGTCATCGACCTTGCTGCGCAGATGCCGGACGTACACGTCAACGATGTTGGTGATTCCGTCGAAGCTATGATCCCATACGTGCTCGATAATCATGGTTCGCGACAGAACCCTGCCGGCATTCGACATAAGATATTCCAGCAGGGAAAATTCCTTGGCCGTGAGGTCGATCCGCTTCCCCGCACGCCTGACCTGCTGGGCCAGCCGATCGAGTTCGAGATCAGCCACGCGCACCACACTGCTGCGGCTGACCGGTCCGCGCCGCAGCAACGCTTTCACCCGCACCAGCAGTTCGGCAAAGGCGAAGGGCTTGGTCAGGTAGTCGTCGGCGCCCGCTTCGAAATTCCCTACTTTGTCCGCCACAGCGTCGCGCGCGGTCAGGATGAGGACAGGAACCTGAACGTTCTCCGCGCGCAGCCGGCGAAGCACCTGGCTGCCATCCAGCGTGGGCAGCATGAGATCGAGAATGACGAGGTCGTAGTGATAGGTTGTCGCCAGATCAAGGCCCGACTTGCCGTCCGCGGCCACATCCACCGCAAACCTCTCCTCCGTCAATCCGCGCGCGACAAAGGTCGATACCTTGGCCTCGTCTTCGACCAGCAGAATACGCATCCGATTTCTCGCCCAGCAAGTATATTGCGGTTTGTACCGTAATCGTTAGAGAAGTCAGATGAAAATTTATTCAGAAATGATCGCGGTTGCCTCCGATTTCGTTGTCACGCGATCATGAATAACGTTTCATCCAGCCTTCATTGAGTGTTAATGTGGACCCGCCACGATTGAGGTCCCGCCATGCTAAACAAATATGGTGCCGGGTTCCTGCTATTAGTCTGCGCACTCGCTCCCGCCCAATCGACCACGCCCGCAGATCACTGGATCGCAGTCCGCGCCGGCCGGCTGTTCGACGGAACCGGGAAGCTTGCCGTTAATCAGGTGATACTGATCAAAGGGAATCGCATTGCCAAGGTCGGTTCGGCGGTGCAAGTGCAAGTGCCTGCAGACGCTGAAGTTGTGGACCTGAGTCACGCTACTGTCCTTCCCGGACTGATTGACGCCCACACTCACGTCTTCGGCAACGGGCCCGATTTCGATAATCAGATCCTGCGCGAGTCCTATCAGTATCGCACTCTGACTGCGCTGGCCAATGCGCAGAAAGACCTGATGGCCGGCTTCACTACGCTGCGCGACCTGAAGACGCTGGGCGCGATGTACAGCGACGTGGACCTGCGCAATGCCATTGACCGCGGCATCGTCACCGGGCCTCGTATGCAGGTAGCGACCAGGGGCATTCAAGCCACAGGCGGCTTTATCATGCGCGGATATTCTCCCGAGGTTCCGCTGCCCAGCGCCTTGCAGGTGGTGGACTCGCCTTGGGCGGCCCGTGAAGCTGTGCGCGACCAAGTCGCGCACGATGCCGACTTGATTAAGGTGTACGCGGCCTACGACTTTCATTTCACCAACGACGGCAAGATCGAAAGTCCGCCGACCTTTACTGCGGAGGAAGTGAACGCCATCGTTGATGAGGCTCACAAGAAGGGGCGCAAAGTGTCCTGCCACGCCTTCGCCGGAGAAGGCGTGCGCAACTGCTTGAACGCAGGCGTCGAGTCGCTCGAACACGGCGCTGATCTCGATGATGGTGACATCAAGCTGATGGTGCAAAAAGGAATCTACCTGGTGCCGACGCTCTACCACTACCAGCTGGATCGCGAACACGACATGAAGAAGTATGGAGGGCACAGTGTCGCGGAGGTCTCGGAACGCAGCTTTCGCAAAGCCCTGGCGGCGGGCGTCAAAGTGGCATTCGGATCCGGCGTCGGACCTTTCCCGCACGGTACGCAGACCAAGGAATTCGAATACATGGTGAAGTTTGGCATGACCCCAACGCAGGCGATTCGAGCAGCAACTTCGGAAGCTGCCCTGCTTATGGGATGGCAGGACCGCATAGGCTCCGTGCAGGCGGGCAAGTTCGCGGATCTGGTCGCGGTCGCGGGCGATCCTATCGCCGACATTACCGAGCTTGAGCGCGTGCAGTTCGTCATGAAAGACGGCCACATATTCAAGAACGAACTGAAGTGAATGGTGACAAGATTGGGAGCTGCGAAATGAAGAGGCGCGCGTTTTTGAGAAATGCGGCCGGAGCTGGAGTCTCGTTAGGACTCCTGGGAACTTCCAAGTCGAGGTTTGCAGGCGCCCAGACCGCGCCGGCGTCCACGGCTCCGGCGTCGTGTGAAACGAGCTTTCCGCAAGTTCAAAAGTTGACGACGCATACGGCTGAGTTTGTCGTGAACCTGAAGTTCGCAGACATTCCAGCGGAAGCGCTCGAACTCGGCAAGAAGTCGATCCTGGATGGACTTGGACTCGCTCTCAGCGGCTCCAAAGCCGAGACCTGGAAACTGATTCAGGAGTATCTGAAGCCTTTTGGCTTTCCCCCACGCGGCGGCGCGGCGGTGCTGGGATCCGGAGTGCGACTTCCAGCCCGCTTCGCCGCTTTTGCCAACGGAGTGGCCATCCACGTCGACGACTACGACGACACTCAGCTTGCCACGGGTAAGGATCGGGTATATGGTTTGCTGACTCATCCTACGGTCTGCGTGCTTCCCGCCGCCTTGGCGACAGCCGAGGTCGAAGGCAAGAGTGGAAAGGACTTGCTCGTCGCCTATCACAGCGGGGTCGAAGTGGAGTGCAAGATCGCAGAGGCTATCTCTCCGCGCCACTATGAAGATGGATTTCACTCGACCGGTACTTGCGGAGTTTTCGGCGGGACCGCCGCCTGCGCCAAGCTGAAGCGGTTGGACGTGGTCCGCACCTCACGAGCATTTGGAGTGGCCGCCAGCCATGCTGCCGGCCTGCGCGAAAACTTCGGCACGATGATGAAGCCATTTCAGGCGGGCCATGCCACCGAATCCGCCGTGGTCGCAGCCGACTTCGCCGCCATCGGATGGACCGCTGCGGAACAGATCTTGGAAGCGGGACGCGGTTTCTTCCACGCCTATGGGGGCACCTATGATCCCTCTGCGATCGTGGATAAATTGGGTAATCCGTGGACATTGCAGAACCCGGGTGTCTCCATCAAGCCCTTCCCCTCCGGTTCGCTGACTCATCCCGGCATGACCGAACTCCTGCGCCTGATTCATGCTAACTCCATCAAAGCCGCCGATGTTGAGCGCGTTGAAGTCGGCACCAATCACAACATGCCCAATGCGCTGATTCACCACCAGCCAACGACCGGGCTACAGGGAAAATTCAGCATGGAATTTTGCATGGCGATTCTTTTGCTCGACGGCAAGGCGGATCAGACAAAATACACGGATGCAGTCGTCAACCGCGACGATGTGAAGAGAATGATCGAGCGAGTTCGCTTTTATGTCGATCCCGAGGCGGAAAAGGCGGGCTACGATAAGATGACGACCATCCTCAAGATCACGTTGAAGGATGGTCGCACCATCTCCGGCCGCGCGGATTTTGGCAAAGGAAGCCCGAGCGACCCCATGAGTTACGACGAGGTCGCCGAAAAGTTCCGCGGCTGCGCCACGTTCGCGGAGTGGCCCAGCTCAAAGGCGAACCAGGTGATCGACATGGTGCGCAAGCTCGAAGACGTATCGGACGTCCGCACTCTGACAGCACTCCTCAGTATGTAATTGTGTCCTAATAAAAGCTCTGGAACTGCGAGGAATCTTGAAGAACTACAAAATAGCGGTGATCGAGGGAGACGGCATTGGGCGAGAAGTAGTTTCCGAGGGGATTCGTGTGCTCGAGGCGGCGGGCCGCCGTTTTGATTTGTCGTTCTCTTGGCAGCATTTCGATTGGAGTTGCGAGCGATATCTCAAGACCGGCCGCATGATGCCGGAAGATGGTCTCGATCGACTGCGTCCCTTTGACGCCATCTACCTGGGCGCGGTCGGCTATCCCGGAGTGCCTGACCACATCTCCCTCTGGGGCTTGCTGATTCCCATTCGCCGGAAGTTCCAGCAGTACGTCTGTCTTCGGCCGGCACGTTTGCTGGAAGGCATCACAAGTCCGCTCAGCGGACGCAAGGCCGGTGATATCGACTTCATTATCGTCCGGGAAAACAATGAAGGGGAATACTCGGAAGTTGGCGGACGGATGAATCGGGATACCGAGTTCGACATGGCGATACAGCAGAGTATCTTTACCCGCCGCGGCTGCGACCGCATCATCACCTACGCCTTCGAACTGGCTCGCACGCGCAAGAAGCACGTCACCTCGGCCACCAAGTCCAATGGAATTGTCTACTCCATGCCCTTCTGGGACGAACGCTTCGCCGCGATTTCGAAAAAGTATCCTGACGTGAAGACCGACCAGTACCACATCGACATTCTGACCGCGCACTTCGTTGCGCACCCCGACTGGTTCGATGTGGTGGTTGCATCGAATCTTTTCGGCGACATACTTTCCGATCTCGGAGCGGCGGTTGTGGGATCGATGGGGCTCGCGCCTTCAGTAAATCTGAATCCAGAAAAGGAATATCCCTCGACCTTTGAGCCGGTGCATGGCTCCGCTCCTGACATCGCCGGAAAAGGGATCGCAAACCCGGTGGCCCAGATCTGGTCGGGCGCAATGATGCTGGAACATCTGGGCGATAAAGAAGCAGCTCACGCTATCGAGCAAGCCATCTTCAAAGTGCTGGCGCATTCCGACGTTCGCACCCGCGACATCGGCGGTAATGCGACAACGAAAGAAATGGGAGAGGTCATCGCTGCCGAGCTTTCGACGGTTGCCGTAGTTCGCTGACGACTCTCCGCTGACCCGTTGTGGCAAAACCGTGGAAGCTGCTTCCTTCTAGGGCAGAACCTCGTACACGCGTAACTCCGCCACCTGTTTGTCATGATGCGGGACCGCAAGGTAGTAGCGTTTTAATTCGGGAACCAGCACGCCCGTCTTGGCGCGGAACGCGGTCGTGATGTGTCCGATCCGGTCGTAGTGGTCGGGATCGCTCTCATGGAACACGTCGAGGAACTCAGTTCCGGCAAAGTAGATGCGCTTGCTCTGGCTGTCATATGCCATGTCATCGACCATCGCCGCGGCCGCGTAAGTAGAGATAACCTTACCAGAATCAGAATCCAGCACCACCAGTTTTGCGGTAACCCGAGTCCCCAGAAACAGCCGATGCGCAGCCTCGTCGAAGGCAATGGCCGTGGGATTCTTTCCCGTTTCTGCGATGGACCAGGTCGCCTTTAGCTCCCGGCTCTTCCGGTCATAGACTTCCACGGCATTCTTCCCGCGGACATTGACGAACATCCGTGGCCCTGATTTCTCAAAGACCACGCCCTCCACATCGTTGGAGTCGATCTTGATCTCAGCCTCGGTTTTACCGGCGGCCACGTCAATCACGCTGATGTAGGCATTGGGCAGCTTGGCATCTTTGCCGCCGTTCACAACATAAAAGTATTTCGTCGAAGGATCGTAGCCGCTCGCGTCGGCGCCTTCACGAACCTTGATGCTTCCGGCCGGCTTGTAGGAATCGGTGTCGTAGATTTTCACCTCGCCCAGATCGCTATCGACTACGAAAAGCTTCTTCAGGTCTGCCCGATAGAGCATCGAGTGCGGTGCCTTGAGGTCGGCGAAGGTGTGGATGAGCTTATCCGTTTTCAGATCAAAGATCAGAACCTTCGAGTTTTCCTCCGCGGTGACGAACAGCCGGTTGCCCGCAACGTCCGCAGTCAAGTGGTCAAAATCACCGTCGTGAAGCTCCGGTAGCGGCGTCGAGTGCAAGAGTTTTAAAGGAGCCTTATCCTGCGCTGAGACGCCGATGGCAAATGTCAGAAGTACGGTCGACAACAGCTTTGCTTTCGATAAATTCAAGTGGATCCTCCAGTTGCTACGATCTCAGACGAACCTGAATCCGTCATTAAAAGCACATTAAAAACAGTTCACCGCAATCTGATGACGGCGGGGGGAGCAGTCGCTACCGCCAGCCGTTTTGGCACTTTTCCCACCTTCACCCGTGTGACCTCACGCCGGGCCTTTGCATCAATCACGGAAACATCGTCAGTGTCCGTATTGCTGATGCAAGCGTACTTGCCGTCGGGAGTGAACACGATCCAGTTCGGCCCCATGCCGGTGCTTACTCGCCCTGTGACTTTCTTTGCCTTGACGTCGTAGATGTACATGGCATCATCCAGCAGGCTCGAGACCCAGAGTTCGCTCCCATCCGGAGTAAGCGCCAATCCGTGGGTGAGAGTGTCCTGGCTTTCGTATTCTAGTTTTCGCAGCGTTGCGTGTTCGCGGGGTATTTCCACCCGCTCGAGAACTTTTTCCCCCGGGATGTCGACAATGACAAATCCATGCAGATCGGCCAACGCGACATACATCGTTTTCCCATCAGGAGAAACCACATAGGGCCGAGGCCTACCCCCAACCGGAATGTGCGCGGCGTAATCCATCTTCTCCAGATCGATCAGGTCGATCTCGTGCCCGCCCATTGAACTCACGTAGATGTAACGGTTGCTGCCAGTGTTCAGGGCGTTGTGCGGCTCCTTGATCGGCAGGTTCTTCACAATTTTTTCCTGTTTCACATCGATAATGTCCACGCTGTCTCCATCGCGGATGGGAACCACTACATATTTTCCGTCCGGAGTCGCGGCGCACTGGTTAGGACGTCCCGACACTCTTACGGTTGCGATGGTTTGCCGACTCGCGGTGTCGATGATCCTTAGGGTGTGGTCCGTCTCGACGGTTGCGAATAGCCGCTTACCGTCGGCCTGAACGCATACTCCGTGCACCCGCTCGCCCGCCTTGATTTCTCCAGTCACCTTCAGAGAAGCTAGATCGATGACACTGATGTCGTCCCCCCGGCTATTTCCGACGTAGAGTCTGAAGCTCTGGGCTGCCGAATTGTCGGCGCCCACACCCAGGATGCAACCAAGGAACATTCCCGCGACTAACCAGGATTTGAATCGCAACATGAAGCTTCCCCCCTCTTTCAGTTCGGATTGACCCTCCCCACCGGAACCTGCCTTCCCACAGCGAGCATCAGCCCGCCCGAGACAAACAGACTCGCCACCAGATACAGCAGACCTGCGGAAAAAGAATGCGTGCGGTGGGCAAGATAGCCCATCACCATCGGCCCCACAAATCCGCCTAAGTTGCCCACCGCGTTGATCAGCCCAATAGAGGCGGCGGCAGCCGACTCGCTCAGAAACAGGGTGGGCACCGCCCAAAAGACAGGTTGAAAACCGTAAAACGAACCGCCCGCGACAACAAAGAGTCCGATCGAGACCGGCAGGTTGGTCCGGTAAACAACCGCCAATGCCAGCGCCACCCCGCACAGGAAAACAGGTATCGCGGCGTGCCAGCGGCGTTCCCGAGTACGGTCAGAGTGCCAGCCATTCACCTGTTGGGCGACGAACGCAGCTATGTAGGGGAGCGCTGCTAACAGCGTTACCTTGAGATCGCTCTTTCCCGAGAGCCGCTTCAGAATCGTGGGGAGCCAGAACGCAATCCCGTAGCTGCCAGTCATGGCGCAGAAGTAGCACGCGGTCAGCAGGATCACGTCCCGATGGCGCATCGCCTGCCACACGCTGTAGGAATTGCGAAGCTTCTTGGCTTCCTTCTCCCGCTGCAATTCGGTTGTAATCCACAATTTTTCGTCGGCGGGGAGCCAGTCGGCCTGACGCGGCCAATCCGTCAAATACCAGAGAGTGATTACACCCACAACCACTGCCGGAATTCCTTCGATAATGAACAACCATCGCCAACCCCGCATCCCGAGCCACGACAGTCCCAGGAGCAGCCCGGCCAGCGGCGAACCGATCACATAGGAAAGAGGGTTAGCGGCATAGAAAAACGCGACGGCCTTCGCCCGATCCTGATACCGGAACCAGTAGGTCAGGTAAACGATGACCCCAGGCAGGAACCCCGCCTCCGCGGCGCCCACCAGGAAGCGCACGATATAAAATTGCCGGGAGGTGTGGATGAATGCCATCAACACCGTCATCATGCCCCAGGTAATCATGATGCGCGCGATCCAGCGGCGCGCCCCCCAACGCTCCACGATCAACGCTCCGGGGATTTCCAGCAGGAAGTAGCCGAGAAAGAAAATCCCCGCCCCGAACCCGATCACACCCTCGCTGAAGCCGAGATCATGGGGCATCTGCAGCGCCGCCGCGCCGACATTCATGCGATCGAGAAATGCGATCACGTACAGCAGGAACAGGAAGGGGAGGAGCCGGCGCGCGATGCGATGGCGGGCACGTTGGGCAACGTCGGGCTCGGGACTGGATGTCACGACGTTTTTCCCGGCATCAGTGATCGTGGTCATGAGATCGTGGTCAAGAAGGTCCGTGGTGGATTAGCAAAGCTATCTCCACGGGCACCTTACGTTGATGCGGGCAGCCGGCTGAGAATGATCAACCGGCCGCGTGAAAACAATCAGAATCTCTACCATCGCACTAAAAAATTACTTTGACCGCAAACTGAATCTCCCGCGCCGTTGTCGTGGTCTTGGTCAGCATGCCAGCACCAGTGTTCTGGGAACCGTCCCCATTGAAGACGTCAGTGTTCGTGGGGGTTGCGGGTGGAGCAAAGTTCGGGTGGTTGAGAATGTTGAAAATCTCGGCGCGGAACTGGATGTTGAAGCGCTCCGAGATGCTTTTGATGTAGTTGTTTTTGAACAAAGAAAAGTCTAGGGAAGTGACACCCGGACCGGTCAGAATATTGCGGCCCGCATTGCCGCGCAGGTTGAAACAGGCCAGGGGCGGAAGCCATGCGGGAGGAGGGTTCCCGTTGTTGGCGGCCACC
The DNA here is from genome assembly GCA_035568115.1 of Candidatus Acidiferrum sp. GTDB lineage: Bacteria > Acidobacteriota > Terriglobia > Terriglobales > Acidobacteriaceae > Sulfotelmatobacter. The sequence goes on along the minus strand of DATMOP010000010.1, from coordinate 86,434 downwards.
GGGTTAGCCGGGTTAAGCGGGTCGAAGCCGTATCCCAAACTCGGCGGAGCCGGATCGCAGTTCGCATTCCACCAGGCCAGGTTCGGTGCCGTGGGAACCTGGAAGCAAGGCGGACTCACCTTGACGTATTGGTTCGGGTTTCCGGGATTCGTAAGCGTGTTGCACCCAGAACCTCCAAGCCGGTTTGGAAAAGCCCAATCGTCGCTGCTCAAGGTGTTTTGCGGATCCGATCCCGTCCCGAACGTCGCCGAGAACGGCACCCCGTCGCTGACGGTGAAGATGAGGCCAAGTTCCCATCCACCGAGGGCCCACTGCGCCGGCGCAGAGAAAGACTTGGGCGTGGGAAGCTCCCAGGTACCGTTCACCACCAGCGTGCGCCCGACGTTGAAATCCGAAAGACCTCGGCTCAGCCTCATGTCGAACCAGTGCAGGCTGGAGATCGAGTTGCCGAAGGTGTCGCCAGCCACGGAAGCCGAACTGGTGTCCATGCTCTTGCCCCAGGTATAGGTGCCTTGTACCTGAAAACCGTGGCTCATGCGCTTTGCCAGTTGTGCTTCCAGAGCGTTGTAGTAAGAGTGTCCCTCGTAAAAGATTCCGCGAATCGACCCGAAATTCTTGTTGATGGGATCTGGGGGATTTCCCGCATTAGGACCCGAGATAAGATTGCCGTTGCCGTCCACCTGCGGCCAGAGATATCCGTACGGGGTCTTGGTTGGAATTACCAGATCGGCTTCGTCGACCTTGAAGGGCTGATGTATGCCGCGCGAGCCTACGTAAGCGACCATTCCCGCTAAGGTCGGGGTGATCTGCTGCTGCACGTTGAAGTTCCACTGCATGATGTAATTGCGCTTGGAATGGGAATCGACGTAGGTTGAGCGCAATGAGTTCGGTGATATGTCACTCGGATCCACGGTAAAGAATTTAAGGGGTACCGGAAGAGTTGGATCGCTGGCGTTGATCGCGGTATAAGAAAAGAAAGGAGCCGACTGGGTCGTCATGAGGATGAACTGATAGGGCAGCGGCAGGACATCGAACAGTCCCATGCCTCCGCGGACAGCCGTCTTGCCGTTGCGGAATGGATCCCATGCAAAACCGAAGCGTGGCTCGAAGTTATGCAGGGTTGGATTGGCGAAGAATGACCCGGTACCCGAGCAATTCCCGTACTTAAGCGTGCCACACACCGGTAGCGGGTCCATGATGTTTCGGAGATTGGCAATCTTGCCGGCGGTTTCCGTCGGGACCGACGACATTTCGTAACGCAGGCCCAGATTTAGCGTGAGGTTGGGCTTCCATCGCCAGTCATCCTGCAGATAAAGACCGAAAATGTTCTGCCGGAGATTCCGCGGCGAAAGCGTGTTGGCGATACCACCTTGAAACTTCTTGGGAACGTTAGTCAGAAAGCTTGGCAAGTCATTGAAGATCCAAATTCCGTTTGGATCGGTATCCGCGACAACGTTAAGAAACATACGTTCGACGGCGCCGCCAAAGCGGATCGAATGCGTGCCTTTCGTGAAGAAAGCATCGTCATACAGCTGCGCCGAATTCCAATGGAAAAAATAGGTTGGGCTGCCCCCGATTCCGCCGCTGAAAGGGGAGATTCCGAGGCTGTTAATCAGAACCTGGGCGGCATCTCGCCCGGCAAAGGCCGCGCCCCCAACGCCCAGATTAACGTTGGCCGCATCCGTATTGATCGCCTTCAGGCTCTGGTTATTGTTCACAGCCTCGTGATTGCCGCCAATGCGGATTGAATTCGCGAACCTGGGCGTGAAGATGTGAGTCTCTTCAATGGCCAGGAACTGCCTGGCGGTCTTCGTCGTGAACTCGACGTTGTCCAACCCGTCGGGAGCCGAGTAAGGGGTTTTGTCATACATGTAGGTACCGAACAGGCTGTCGTTCTGAGAGAACTTGTGGTCTACACGCGTGGTAAGGAAGTTCTCGTTGACGATCTGCTGGCCCGCGAAGGTAAATTGGGCGGTGTCGCTGCCAGGAACCTGCGCACTGGCCGGGGCGTGGGGGAAAAACGTGAAGTATTTCGCGGCAGAGGTATCGACCACCTCTTGACATGCACCGTCTGATGTAATCGTTCCTGCGCATGTTGAGAACGTAAATACTTTGCCGGTTCGTGCCACTTCTGACGGCACGGTCGCAACCGTTGTGATGCCCTTCGACTGCCGGATGCCTTCGAAGTCGGCGAAGAAGAATGTATGGTCCTTCACGATCGGTCCGCCGATGGTTCCGCCGAACTGGTTCCGCTTGAAGGGCGGAATATTGCCCACGTCGAAGTAATTCTTGGAGTCGAGTTTACTGTTGCGAAGAAACTCGTAACCGCTACCGTGAATCTGGTTTGTCCCGGACCGCGTGATTGCATTCACGACGCCTCCGGAGGTCTTGCCGTAGTCCGCCTCATAGTTGCTGGTAATGACCGAAAATTCCTCGATCGCGTCGACACCCAGGCTTCCTCCCAGCACGCTACCGGGCGCGCCGTTGGCGTAATCGTTGAGACTCACGCCGTCCAAGCGATAGTTGTTCTGCTGCGGCCGCGCGCCCGAGATGGTCAGTTGTTGCCCGAAGCCGCGATTCCCTCGGTCCGTGCCTGCCGAAAAGTCCGGCTGAGTGTGAATCGCACTTACGCCGGCCTGGAGCTGTGCCAGGTCGGTCCAACTGCGACCGTTGAGCGGTAGTTCACGGACCGTGGTTGCATTCACCACGGCACTAATGTCGGAGGTGGAGAGTTGCACGGCAGGAACTTCACTCTGTACCACAACCGTTTCGCCTACCGAACCGACACGCATTGTCTGATCCAACCCAACCGACGCTCCGACGGTCAACTCAATGCCCTTGCGCGCCTCGATATTGAAACCCTTTGCGGAAAACCTCACTTCGTAGGTCCCGGGAAGCAGGTTCGGGGCGGAATAGAAACCTTCGTCATTGGTGGTTACGTCGCGCGTAACGCCGGTAGCCACATTGGTAATCGTAATCTGGACGTTGTTAATGACCCGGCCGCTGCTGTCGGAGACGGTTCCGGAGATTGTCCCACCCGCGACCTGAGAATGAACGTTCGCAGCAACACCACAGAACAGCAGCAAACTCAGAAGACCTCTACGGAGAGTTTCCACATTCGAAGCACAAACCATGGTGCCCCCTTCATTGCGCCAGAGAGCTTAACTCACGAGCGAGAAGTTAGAACACATTAATTTCCATTCATCTGAAAGTGAGTAATCGCTCAGGTCACAAAGCCATCAGCTGAGGGTTAGACTTCCGTTCATGGACAAGCGTAGAGGTAGAGAATGACCGAATCGTGCATAGGTATTGACGCGACTAAAGAAGGTTCCAGCGTTTCTCGGCAACCTGTTCGAATTGGATGCGCGGTTTGGGAATATCGTGCGACAATCCGAAGTCAATTTCTTTCCCGGAGGAAGCCACCTGGAGCGGCGCGTCGGAGCGAGTTGCTTCCATGGTTTCCGCGTTCCCTGCCAGTCGCTTTTCACTACCACTCCTTTCTGTTAGTGTTTTGAGTCCGCCAGACGGACATCGAGACGCACCTCGGGGGAAAGGCTGACCGCGTGATTGTGGGAGTTCCGAAGGAAAGTTATCCCGGAGAACGCAGGGTTGCGCTCGTTCCTGCGGTTATCCCGACGCTTGCCAAGGCCGGACTCGAGGTGATTGTGGAGTCTGCCGCGGGCGAAGGGTCCGGTTATCCCGATTCAGCTTATGTCGAGAAGGGTGGAAAGATTCTTCCCGATCGTGCCGGGGTGTTCAGCGCCGCTGACATCATCGTGCAGGTACTTTGCTATGGATCCAATGACGTGACGGGCAAGGCCGATCTTCCTTTACTGCGCCGCGACCAGTTGCTGATTGGATTTCTGCGGCCTCTCGGTTCCGCGGAAGTAGTCCAGCAGATCGCGGCTGCGGGTGTGACCTCATTCTCGGTCGAGATGGTGCCTCGCACTACACGCGCGCAAAACATGGATGCGCTTTCCTCCATGGGAACAATCTGTGGGTACAAAGCGGTGCTGCTGGCGGCGGAAACCTCAATCCGAATCTTCCCCATGATGACGACAGCTGCCGGCACCATCGCGCCGGCGCGGGTATTCGTGATCGGCGCGGGCGTGGCAGGACTGCAAGCCATTTCGACCGCGCGCCGGCTGGGGGCCGTGGCGTCCGCATACGACATGCGCGCCGCCTCCAAAGAGCAGGTGCAGAGCCTGGGTGGCCGCTTCGTCGAGTTGCCGATTGAAGCGAAGGATGCACAGGACGCTCGCGGCTACGGCACCGCTCAAGACGAAACTTTCTATGCCCGGCAGCGCGAACTCCTGACCCGAGTGGTCGCAGAGAGCGATGTGGTTATTACCGCCGCGGTAATTCCGGGCAAGAAGTCGCCGGTGCTGATCACCGCCGACATGGTCAAAGGGATGGCCCCCGGTTCCGTGATCGTCGATCTCGCCTCCGAGCGCGGCGGCAACTGCGAGCTCACCCGCACTGGAGAAACGGTGAAAGAGCATGGCGTCTCGATTATCGGCGCCATCAATCTGGCCAGCAGCGTCCCGTATCATGCCAGCCAGATGTATGCCCGCAACGTGGCTGCATTTCTGGCGTACATAGTGAAAGAGGGCAAGGTGCAGCTCAACATGCAAGACGAAATTATTCGCGAGACGATGGTCACGAGCGGCGGTGAAATCGTGAACACCAGAGTCCGAGAATTTTTCAAACTGCCAGCACTGACACTGGCTTCAGGATAACTCTCAGAACACGAGCACTGAGGTCTTCCGGGATGTGGAGCACCTTTTCTGAGAACTGAGAACTGTGAGTTGAGAACCGAGAATTGGAGAAACACATGGGCGACAGTCTGATCGATTCGCTGTTCATCTTCATGCTGGCCTGCTTCATTGGCTTCGAAGTCATCCGCCACGTTTCGCCCTTGCTGCACACTCCACTGATGTCGCTGACCAATGCTCTTGACGCTATCGCCGTCGTGGGCGCGATTGTGCTGGTGGGCGAGCACAAGAGTAAATTCGCGACGGTGCTGGGCGTGATCGCCATCGTCGCCGCCACCAGCAACGTAGTGGGTGGATTCTTTATTACCGACCGCATGCTCAAAATGTTCAAGAGCAGCCGTCCGGCAAACAAGTAGTTGGGCGAAACCATACTGAGTAGGCCTTACTGAGTGCACATGAACGAGTTCGCCGGAAGCCAGTACGTCATTGAAGCTATCTACCTGATTGCCAGCGCCCTGTTTATTCTGTCGCTGAAGTGGATGAGTTCCCCCACCACGGCCCGCCACGGAATTTTGGCCGGTGAAATCGGCATGGTGCTGGCGATCGCGGGCACTCTGCTTCACCACGGCATGGACTATCGGTGGATTGCCGTCGGGCTCGTGCTGGGTAGCGGCATCGGTATTCCGCTCGGCATGGTGCAAATGACGGCTGTCCCGCAGCGGACCGCGCTGAGCCACGCCTTCGGCGCTTTGTGCGTCACGCTCGTCGGCACCGCAGAGTTCTACCTGCGCACTCCGAGTGTGCCCAAGTTCATGATGTCGGTGCTCTCGATGGAAGTGATCCTCGGAGGGCTGACGTTTACCGGCAGTTTGATGGCGGCGGGGAAGTTGCAGGAAATTCTGCCGCAGCGTCCCATCACTTATAAGGGACAGAATCTCGTCAACTTCCTATTGTTTAGCGTGGCCGTCGGGAGCGCGGTCTACCTGGTGCTGCATCCGGAGGCGAAACAATTCTTCCCGTTAGTGGTTGGGCTCTCGCTCATCTTCGGCGTGCTGCTCGTGATCCCCATCGGCGGCGCCGACATGCCGACCGTCATCTCTCTGTTAAACGGATATGCCGGACTGTCCGCCGCAGCCATGGGATTCGTGCTCCAGAACAAGCTGCTGATCATCGCCGGCGCGCTCGACGGATCCTCCGGACTGATTCTTTCCGTGATTATGTCCAAGGCGATGAACCGGTCGTTTACTAACGTTCTGTTTGGAGCCTTCGGCCAAGTGCAGGCCGCGGCTGCCGGTGGGCAGGAAGCCAGGCCGGTGCATAGCGCAACAGCCGAGGAGTCGGCGGCGATTCTCTCCGCCGCCAACAAAGTGGTGATCGTCCCCGGTTACGGAATGGCGGTGGCGCAGGCGCAGCACAAAGTGCGCGAACTCTATGACATCCTCAGCAAGAAGGGAGTCGAAGTTCGCTTTGCCATCCATCCCGTCGCCGGACGCATGCCCGGTCACATGAACGTGCTGCTTGCCGAAGCCGACATTCCCTACGACCGGCTCATCGAGATGGATGAGATCAACGGTGACTTCCCGCAGACTGACGTGGCCCTGGTGATTGGAGCCAACGACGTGACCAATCCAGCCGCGCGCTCTGATGCTTCCAGCCCTATCTATGGCATGCCCATCCTCGATGTCGATAGAGCCCACACAGTCATGGTGATCAAACGCAGCATGAGTCCGGGCTTTGCCGGCATCGACAATCCGCTGTATTACCTCGACAACACCCTGATGCTTTTTGGCGATGCGAAACAGTTTGTGGGCGCGATCGTGCGGGAACTCAGCGGCGGTCACTAAACAGGTTCACATTTCGCCTCGCCCAGTTCGAGACAACTGGCTCGCGTTACTGATGTAACCCCGGGATACGAGTTATCCGGGTGGTCCTAAGTGGTTCCTAATCAATAATAGACATTGGATATTCAGGCGGGGGATATTCAGGCGGGGGCAGTGTCGGTGGCCAACGACAGAGTATGACCAGTCTCTTTAATTCCCAAGGGAGCGATAGCGAAAGCAGTATGTCTACCGGAGCTCAGAAGGCAGAGAATACGGCGACAAAGTTACCCCAGGCTTTGGCCCAGCTCGATGAACAAGTTCTGGCCATGGTAATGGCCCATGCTGCCCTCCCTGAGATTTTGGACACTCTGTGCTGGAACATCGAGAAGTATTACAGCGGGCTGTTGTGCTCCGTTCTTCTGCTTGAGGCCGACGGTAAAACCCTGCGGCACGGTGCCGCGCCAACGCTGCCAAAAGAATACAACCAAGCCATTGATGGCGCGCAGATCGGTCCCTGCGTAGGATCCTGCGGCACTGCTGCCTATAGGCGACAACAGGTCATCGTGTCTGATATTGCCGGCGACCCGCTGTGGGCTGAGTTCCGCCATCTGGCTCTGCCCCATGGCCTGCGGGCCTGTTGGTCCACGCCGATCGCGTCGCGGAACAATGGAATTCTGGGAACCTTTGCCGTGTACTATCGCGAGCCGCGCACTCCCGATGCGGAGCATCTGCAACTCATTGCTCACGCCACTCATCTCGCCGCGATCGCCATGGAATGGGATCGGGACAAGGCGGAGCTGAATGCGGCGGAGAACCGCTATCGCACGCTGGTCGAGCGCCTGCCCGCGGTCACCTACGTCGCCGAACTCGGCGCTTGTGGTCCCTGGCGCTACGTGAGCCCGCAGATCGAATCGATGCTCGGTTTCTCACCTGCGGAATGGCTCTCCGATCCCGCGATCTGGATTAACCGAGTCCATGCTGAAGACCGCGAAAGTGTATTGGCGGTCGAAGAGCACTTCCAGAAAAACCGCGATCTGTTCCAGGCGGAATACCGCCTGCTCGCTCGCGACGGCCGGATCCTGTGGTTCCGCGACGAGGCCGTCATGTTATCCACGGCAGAAGACCAGGCTTGCCTCATGCAAGGCGTCATGTACGACATCACAGAGCGCAAGCGCCTGGAAGATCAACTCCGGCATTCACAGAAAATGGAAGCGGTGGGATTGCTGGCTGGAGGCGTTGCCCACGACTTCAACAACCTGCTCATGCTGATTCAGGCTCACAATGAGCGGCTGCGCGCCGGGCTAGCTCCGGACGCACCTGCACAAAAGGAGTCCCTCGGGATCGAACATGCCGTGACGCGGGCGGCGAGCCTCACGGGCCGCTTGCTGGCTTTCAGCCGCAAGCAGGTACTCCAGCCCAAAGTCATGGACCTGAACGACGTTCTCACTGAAGTGGCGAAAATGCTGGACCGCCTGATCGAGAAAAACATTGCTTTGCAAGTTACCCCGGCGCTCCAGCTTTGGCCGGTCAAGGCTGATCCGGGACAAGTGGAGCAACTGATTATGAACCTTGCGGTCAACGCCCGGGATGCGATGCCGCAGGGAGGGAAGCTTCTCATTGAAACCAGGAACGCGGAGATTGGCGGCGCGCATCCCCGGCTGCGTGATGGAGTACGGCCGGGCCAATACGTGATTCTTGTGGTCAGCGATAACGGTGTCGGAATGGATAGTGAAACCCAGGCTCACATGTTTGAGCCTTTCTTCACCACCAAAGACCCTGGGAAAGGCACGGGGCTGGGGCTGGCTATTGTCTATGCAGTAGTCAAGCAGATCGGCGGATGGACCCACGTCGATAGCAAACCCGGGCAGGGAACGACGTTTGAAATCTACCTTCCGCGAGCCGAGGAGGCGAAAGCCCCGACAGTTTCCAGAATACTGGATCTTGCCACTGTGCCCAGGGGTACCGAGACCATTCTTCTGGTCGAAGACGAGGTGGGTATTCGCGAGCTGGCGACCGATTTTCTCCAGGGCCGGGGCTACAAGGTGCTCACTGCAATGGACGGCAATGAGGCTCTGCGAATTGCCGAAGGACATGAAGATCTGATCCACCTACTTGTGACCGATATCGTCATGCCCAACGTCGGGGGCAAGGAATTGTCGCAGCGCCTGCGGCAGGTACGTCCGCAGATCAAGGTGCTGTTCATGTCCGGCTATCCGGACCACCCTGCGTTGGCCGAAGCGGATATCGGGGCCCAGACGACTGTCCTGCAAAAACCATTTTCTCTCGACATGCTGGCGCACAAGGTGCGCGGCCTACTCGACCAGCAGTAGTCGCGCTTACTCAACTACACCGATAAAGCTGTCGTCCGACCGATTGACTCAACTCTTTCCCAGTGATATCATGATATCAGTCTTGAGAGGGAGCTTTCTGTGGCCCAATTGGTGGTTCGGAACGTCGAAAATAGCGTAAAAGTACGCCTGCAACGCCGGGCCCGGCGCAACGGTCGAAGCATGGAAGAGGAAGTTCGGGACATTCTGCGTGCCGCGGTGGATAGGGAGGAAAATACCCCTGTCGGTGGTCTGGGCACGGAGATTGCGAAGATCTTTGCCAAGCACGGGCTAGACTCACCGATTCCAGAATTGCGCGGCTATAACATCAAGCCTCCGTCCTTCGAGGAATGATCGTACTCGATACCAACGTACTCTCCGCGCTTATGTTGCGCGTCCCGGACAGGACGGTAACGGCATGGCTTGACCGGCAGCCTCGGACGTCCGTTTGGACGACTTCCATCACTGTTTTTGAAGTTCGTTTTGGTTTGGAAATCATGCCAAACGGAAAACGTCGAGCCGCTCTTATTAGTGACTTCGAAAAATTCTTGAGCAGCATTGACCACCGCGTCGCTCCCTTCGACAGCGAAGCCGCACAGCACGCTAGCAGCTTGATGGCTTCTAGGAAAGTGCAAGGCCGTCCTCGCGACATGCGCGATACTATGATCGCTGGAATCGTCCTCTCGCGCCGCGCGACCTTGGCCACGCGAAACATCCGGGACTTCGACGATATTCCGGCGACCCTCGTTGATCCGTGGGCTGCCTGATGCCCCTGTCAGAGGCGGCCAGCATGATATTCTATTAGCTCCAGCTGCGTACCGTCTTGGCGGAAATTCCCCGCAGGCCCTGAAGAAGCTTCCCTGTAGAAGCCAGAAGAAGAGAAACACAAATCATGCTTTCAGTCAGCAATGTTTCCATGCGCTACGGCGCCAAAATACTGTTCGACGAAGTCTCCACGGCATTTACGCCCGGGAAGCGTTATGGCCTGACCGGCCCGAACGGCTCGGGCAAATCTACGTTCATGAAGCTGCTGAGCGGCGAACTCGATCCGCAAAAGGGGACAGTGGTACGTCCGCGAAAGCTCGGCGTTTTGAGCCAGGACCAGTTCGCCTTCGATGCTTTCACCGCGATCGACACCGTCATCATGGGTAACAAGCGCCTGTGGGCGGCCATGCAGGAGCGCGACGCGATTTATGCCAAGCACGAGATGACCGACGAAGACGGTATGAAGCTAGGCGAGCTTGAGGGCATCGTTGGCGAGGAAGATGGCTACACCGCCGAAAGCGACGCGGCGATCTTGCTTCAAGGTCTGGACATTCCCGACGAAGTGCATTCCCGCAAGATGAGCGAACTCCAGGGCGGACAGAAAGTCCGCGTACTCCTGGCGCAGGCCTTGTTCGGCCATCCCCAGGCATTGTTACTGGATGAACCTACCAACAATCTGGACTTGGATTCGATCCACTGGCTCCAGGGATTTCTGACTGCCTACGATGGCGTGGTGATTGCGATCTCGCACGACCGCCACTTCCTCAACAGCATTTGCACCCACATCGCCGATATCGATTACGAGACCATCATCACTTACACCGGATCGTATGATGAGATGGTACTGGCTAAGACGCAAGTGCGGTCGCAGATTGAATCGCAGAACGCACAGCGCGAAAAAAAGATCTCGCAGTTGAACGAATTCATCGCCCGGTTCTCGGCCGGTACGCGGTCGAGCCAGGTGCAGTCGCGGCGTAAGGAAGTGGAACGGTTGCAGGTAACGGAACTGGCCAAGTCGAACATCCAACGGCCCTACATCAAGTTCGAGCAGAAGCGGCCCTCGGGCAAGCACATTCTGGAAGTCGAACATCTCGGCAAGTCCTACGGTGTTAAGCAGGTGATTCGCGATTTCACCGCCAGCATCACGCGCGGGGAAAGAATCGCCCTGATGGGGCGGAACGGGGCCGGGAAGACCACACTAGTGAATGCGTTGTTGGCAAATTCGCCGACCACTCCGGAGGCGGAGTTGCGCAAGACCAGCGGCTATGATGGTCCGTTCGTCGACTCCGGCAAAGTAATCTGGGGCCACGAGGCGTCGATCGGATATTTTGCACAGGATCACCGCAGCCTGATCGAAGGCGGCATGACTGCTCTGGACTGGCTGCATCAGTGGAATCCGGCGGCGGTCGGCGAAGAAATCCGCGGACTGCTGGGGCAGATGCTTTTCCAGCGCGACGAAGCCACGAAATCCACCAGCGTTCTTTCCGGCGGCGAGGCCGCTCGGCTGCTATTTTGCAAGCTAATGCTTCAGAAGCCGAATGTGCTGGTACTCGACGAACCCACGAACCACTTGGACCTTGAGGCGATCAACGCTTTGAACATCTCACTCCAGCGATATCAGGGGACGGTGTTCCTGGTATCCCACGATCATGACTTGATCGACGAAGTGGCCACGCGCATCTGGCACTTCGAGAGCGACCACAGGATCACCGACTTCAAGGGAACGTACGAGGAGTATCAGGCGGCTGTAGTGGTGTAGGCGAAGACGAGGTTTCCCCGCTCAGATAACGGTGATTTTGAGTTGCACCATTTTCGCTGCATGTAAATCAACTAGGTTCTCCACAGATTTCCACAAGGGTTGCTCTTGCGTTTCGAACAGCAAGTTGCAGATAATGGCGGCGGGGACGTACTTGCGCGGTCTGCGCGCGCAGGAGTCGTGTAGTCGTGTACAGTCGAGCTGATTTACTTAGGATTCTTCATCTCACAGCGCGCCAGTTGGCCAACTGGGAGCGCGCCGGGCTGATTGCGGCCTCTCCCGCATACTCTTTTTCCGACCTGCTGAAAGTCAAGAAAGTCCGCGATCTGTGCGCCATGCGGGTGCGGCCGGCCGTGATCCGGCAATCGCTCGAAGCCATGCAGCAACAGGCCTCGGGCATGGGAAATCCCTTGCTGGAGGCCGGTGCCTCATCCACCAACAAGCATCGCGTGGCTTTCCGTCATGAGGGCAGGCTGCTGGAGCCCATCGCGGGGCAGTTCGTGATGGACTTCGCGGCCAGAGAAAAAGTTGTGACCAGCACGCCCATTCCCACTCCCGAACCCGGTGCGCAGGAAAACGAAGCTGCGGTCTGGTTTGCCCGCGGCATCGCTCTGGAAGAGGATCCGGCCACGCAGACCGCAGCCCTGGCTGCCTACCAGAAAGTGCTCGAGTTTGAGTCCAGCCACGCCGCCGCGCACATTAACCTGGGCACGCTTTACTACAACCGCCAGGATTTCAATCTGGCGGAGAAACACTACCGCGCCGCCCTGCAGTCCGATCCCCGCTACGCGCTGGCCTATTTCGATTTGGGCAATGTTCTGGACGAGACGGGCCGCGTGCAGGAGGCCATCCAGACTTATAAGATGGCGATCCAACTCGCTCCCACATACGCCGACGCGCACTACAATCTCGCGCTCGCCTTCGAGAAAACCCGCGAACCGCGCAAGGCGCTGAAACACTGGCAGGCCTATGTGAAACTCGATACCACAGGCCCGTGGTCAGTGCACGCGCGCAATCAGATTCAGCGCATTCTACAGGCGGATGGGCTGAAGCTGGTGCATTCCCGCCGCAGCTAGTCACGCCGCTTCCAACTGTCCCCGAGAGTGCTAAAATCCAAGGTTTGCCATTCCTCCATGTGAAGGTATTCATATGTCCGAGATCACCTTGCAATCCGCCGTACCCACACCCCTGACCACTCTCACTGAAGACGAAATTCTCTTCCGCGACAACATTCGTCACTTCGCCGACGAGCGTCTCCGCCCGCTGGTGAAGGAGATGGACGAGAAAGGCATCTTCGACAAAGATCTCATCCACGAATTTTTCCAGCTCGGGCTGATGGGGATCGAAATCCCTGAACAATACGGCGGAGGCGGCGCCAAATTCTTTGAAGCAATCCTGGCGGTAGAGGAACTGTCGCGCGTCGACGCGTCCGCTGGCGTGATCGTGGATGTGCAAAATACGCTAGTCAACAATGCCCTGTTGCGCTGGGGCAATGCTGAACAGAAAAAGCGCTATCTGCCGAAGATGGCGGCCGACACTTGCGGCGCCTATGCGCTGAGCGAAGCCAGTTCCGGCTCCGACGCCTTTGGCCTGCAAACGCGTGCCGAACTTAAAGGCAGCGACTACGTACTCAACGGCCGCAAGCTGTGGATCACCAACGGTAAAGAGGCTGGGCTATTCGTGCTGTTCGCCACGCTCGACCCCGCAGCAGGATACAAAGGCATCACCGCATTCCTGGTAGAAAAAGATTTCCCGGGATTCAGCGTGGGCAAGAAGGAAGACAAGCTGGGCATTCGCGCATCTTCCACCTGCGAATTGCTTCTTGAAGACTGCCGTGTGCCCAAAGAGAATGTCCTGGGCGAGCCCGGCAAGGGTTACAAGATCGCGATCGAGACCCTGAACGAAGGCCGCATCGGTATTGGCGCGCAGATGCTTGGTGTTGCTCGCGGTGCCTGGGAATTTGCCTCAAAGTACGCCCAGGAACGCAAGCAATTCGGCAAGGCCATCGCGGAATTCCAGGGAATCCAGTTCCAGATCGCGCAGATGGCAACCGAGATCGAAGCGGCCCGCCTGATGGTCTACAACGCCGCCCGCATGAAGGACGCGGGCGTGAACTTCGTGAAGGAAGCCGCCATGACCAAGCTCTTCACCTCGCAGGTGGCCGAGCGCGTGACTTCGCTGGCCATCGAGATCTACGGCGGCTACGGCTTCACCAAAGACTATCCCGTGGAGAAGTACTGGCGCGATGCCAAGATCGGCAAGATCTACGAAGGCACCTCCAACATGCAGTTAGCGACCATTGCCAAACTCTTACTGGGTGGGAAGTAGGGCGCGCTTGCGCCGGGCACGAGCCTTTGTCGTCCGGAGGGCCTTGTTCGACAGGCGTTCTGAGGCGGCAGAGCAGCCATTGGGCAACGTTCCCCTGCTCAATATGTGCATTGAATTGCACTTGGAGCCTCCGAAACACTTCAGATAAAACAACATAAATCAAATAAATTCAATAGCTTACGAGAGCCTGGGTCATTGGCTGACAAGCTGCAATCTCCCCTTTGCCTGCATCCGTTGACGCTAGGCCGGGGTGCCACTTGAATACTTTTTTCAGTTACACAGCGGTGATGCCGATTGCGGCTCCAAAGAAGAAGCGGAGCCTTCTCCCGTTGCTCACAGTCCTGTTCCTGTTTTCTTATGGACTGATGACTGTGCTCATTGTTGAACAAGGCTCGGCCATCCAGGCCCAGCGCAATCTGATTAAGATTCTAATGCGCGACAGCACCGAACTGTGGGCCGCGAAGGGCAAGGCCATCGGCGATCAACAGATGGCACAGGCACAAGCTGAAGCTAAGACCCAGGCGCACGCTCCTTCGACCCAGGCGCAAGCTCCGTCGTCCCAGACTCCGTCAACTCAAACTCCGTCAACCCAGTCCCCGTCAACCCAGGCTGTACCGCAGCACCGTTCGCAGAGCCACGCTGGCAAGATCGTGAAGCCAGACACGCAGCTTCCTCCCGTGCCTGCTTCGGATTTAGTAGATCGCCGTCGCGCTTTGAGTACGATTTAGTGCCGGTGAGCAGTAAGCGTCCCACGGACGCGTTCGGAAGATTTTCCGACAATGAAGGTTCTGACCCTAGCCTTGTTGTTCAGTCTGACCGCCGCGAAACCCGCGCAGCCGGTACGCCGTCCATCCGGGCAGGTAGAGCAACACTCCAAAGGCGGCCGCTGGTACTTCGCCGCCAGCGGTCACGCAGTTTACTGCTACGGACCAGTGATGACCTTGCCCCAAGCCAACGGAGATCTACAAAAGGTCGCCACCTTCTGCCGCGACGGCAAGACTGTCGTGCCACTGAAAGACTAACCCGCCGTCCTGCCTCGACGAAATTCCACATCGTTCCGAGTTGAGCACGTCTATTGGACTCCCTTGTAAACTGAAGGTATGCCGGAACTCCCGGAAGTTGAAACCATCGCCCGCGGGCTTGCCACACGCATCTCGGGTGATGTGATTGAATCGGTCTGGCTGGGTCAGAAGCCGGAGCCGCTAAAGTCTTCGGCGAGGGAGATAACCGCTGCGCTTGAGCACAGCCGCATCGCTACGGTGCGGCGCATCGGCAAGCACATCGTCTTCGAGCTGGAACAGAACCGTGTGGAGCGGACACTACGACCTTCCTCGATGCCGCAAGCAGTGGCCGACGTGGGCGTCCGCCCTACCCAAACAGCCCAGTGGATCGTCCACCTGGGCATGACTGGACGCCTGCAAGTCTGCGAGCCGCAGGCAGAAATTCTCAAGCACACGCACGCGATTCTGAAGCTGGCGTCGGGCAGGGAACTGCGCTTTGTGGACCCCCGTCGCTTCGGGCGGTTGAGTGTGGCCAGCGCCGGTAACTTCGACGCCGGCGGCATTGAGCCGCTGGAAGCTGATCTCGACCGCTTCCTGGCGTTGTTCCGTGGCCGCAAGACTCCCATCAAGAGCGCGTTGCTGAATCAGAAGCTGCTGCGCGGTGTGGGGAACATTTATGCCGATGAATCTTTGTTTCGTGCTGGGATTCGTCCACGCCGCCGCGCTTCCGCTATTACCCGAGACAAAATGGCCAAGCTGCTCGCGTCGGTGAAAGAGGTTCTCCGCGAAGCGATCGCCCTCGGCGGCTCGTCCATCTCAGATTATGTCGACGCCGACGGCGAAGAAGGCTTTTTCCAATTGCAGCACCGCGTCTATGGCCGCGAAGGCGAACCCTGCCTCGTGTGCAAGACTCTCGTCAAACGCATCGTGATCGCGGGGCGCAGCAGCCACTACTGCCCGCGGTGCCAGAAGTGAGGGCACAACTAGTGAGGACGCTCGACTCGCAGTTCTGATAACCTTTTCCTCCATGCCTGATTTCTCCATCGGAGTTGACCTTGGCGGTACTAACCTTCGCATCGCTGCCGTGAGCGCTCAAGGCCAGCTTCTCGAGAAAGTTACACTCGGGACCAAAGTCATCCTCGGCCGGGACCACGTCATCAACGAAATGTGCGAAGCGATTCAGCACCTATCCTTCAAATACAAAGAGGAGGGAAAGTTGCTGGGAGCTGGGATCGGCATCCCCGGCATCATCGACATGCAGACCGGAATGCTGAGGAAGTCCGCGAATCTTCCGGGCTGGTCCGACTATCCGGTGCGCGCTGAGATCGAGCGCCGGTTGGGAGCCCGCGTCGTCCTCGAAAACGACGCTAACGTTGCCGCACTCGGTGAGCAGTGGCTGGGCGCAGCCCGCGGCGTCCCCAACATGGCGGTGGTCACGCTGGGCACCGGCATTGGCGGCGGCATCGTGCTCGGCGGAAAAATCTGGCACGGGATGAATGGCATGGCGGGCGAGTTCGGACACGTCACCCTCGAACCGGAAGGCCATCCCTGCGGCTGCGGCAACCGCGGCTGCGCCGAGCAGTATGCCTCCGCCAGCGCGATCGTGCGCATGGCCCGTGAAGCCATCGCCAGCGGCGAAGCACCATCTCTGGCCAAGGCCGCATCGTCCGACGCTGAGTTTGGCGCGAAGTCCATCTACAACTTGGCGATCCAGGGTGACGAGCACGCCCGCCGCATCTTCCGCAGTTTTGGCCGCTACCTTGGCATACTGCTCGCGGGCCTGATCAATGTTTTGAATCTCGATATGTTCGTCATCGGCGGAGGCGTGTCGAGCGCCTGGGATGCATACGCGCCCAACATGTTCGAAGAGCTACGCGAGCGCTCGCTGGTCTATGCGGCAACGGCTCCCAGCGATCCTCTGATGAGCGATTTTTCAGGAAAAGAAGAAGGCGCGTCAGCCCAAACCGAAAGCCTCACCGAAAGAAAAACCATCATCACCCGCGCCTTGTTGGGAAGTGATGCCGGACTGTACGGAGCGGCCCGCGTGCCTGTGCTCACAGGCTAGTTCCATCGCGGAAGGAGGCCGCGCCATGGCGCAGCATAAATTCAAGGTCAAGCTAATCGGTCACGAAGGTACTTCCGTTGCAGCCTTAAAGCCGCCGTTTGACGTGGTCGAAGTCTTTCAGCGCAAAAGCCGAGTGCCGGTCAAGGGAACGATCAATGGCTTCCCCTTTCGCAGTTCACTGATGAACATGGGTGATGGTCACATGATGGCGGTCAACGCGCAGTTGCGCGCCAGCGCTCACTGCAAGGGCGGCGATACCGTCGATGTGGTGCTGGAACTCGATGAGGACGAGCGGACGGTCGAGGTTCCGGCATACCTGAAGAAGATCATCGATAGCGATGTCAAAGCCAAAGCGTTTTGGCCCAAGCTTTCTTTTACTCATCAAAAAGAATACGTGCGGGAGATCGATAGCGCGAAAAGGCCGGAGACGCGGGAAAAACGCATTGCCGCGATGATGGATGCGTTGCGTAAGAACCAGCGCAAGAAGTAAGCGTCTTAACCGGTTAGCTTCCTCGCGCCAAACTCGAAACCGGCGGCCCAGCCGTAGAACCCCGCGCTCCCAACCGCCGTGTAGCTTGCAAGAGAGCCTGGTTCTGCTCCGGCGTTCCGATGGTCACGCGAATGCAGTGTGGTGCTCCCCAATGTCCCAGCGGACGCACCGCCACGCCCTCATCCTGCAAGCGATTGGCAACCGCCGCGGCATCTTCCCCCAGATCGCAGTACAGAAAATTCGCCGACGTGGGGACGACTCTGTATCCCAGTCCCGATAACCCCTGGCCCAGAACTCGCGACTGTATAACGTTGTTCTCCACCACGCGCTGAATGTGGTCGCGGTCGTCGATGGCCGCCATTGCCGCCGCTTGTGCAACCGACGACACAGAAAACGTGTTGCGCATGCGCGCGCAATAGCCCAGCAATTCCGCGGGGCCCAGTCCGTAACCAACGCGCAGACCGGCGAGTCCGTGCGCTTTGGAAAATGTTCGCAGCACAACTACACTCGCGCCTTGCCGAACATACTCCAGCGAGTTCGAGTAGGTGACTCTTCGCAGCGCCCCGAAATGCAGAGCGAATTCGTAGTAAGCCTCATCCAGAACCACAACTACATGTCCCGGAGCCTTTGCCAGAAAGCGCTCCACCACGCCCGCCTCCAGCATGGTCCCCGTAGGATTGTTGGGGTTCGCGAGAAACACGATGCGCGTCTTCGAGTCGATCGCGGCGAGAATCGCCTCCGGATCGAAGCTGTCATCGCGCATAGGCGTTTCGACCAGATGCGCACCCGCCGCCTGCACGGCCATCGAGTACACGATGAAAGACCGCTCGCTGGTCACTGCATTCAGTCCTGGCCCAAGCAGCGTCTGGCAGAGCAGGCTCAATAGCGCGGTTGAGCCCGCCGTAACCAGCACTTGCTCCAGTTGTAGGTCGTGATGCGTGGCCAGTTTGCGCCGCAGTTGGCTGCAATCATCGTCGGGATACAGGTTCGCCGCGCCTAGCGCTCCCCTTATCGCATCGATGACGTGCGGCGAAGGTCCAAAAGGGTTTTCGTTGGAATCGAGTTTGATCAGCCGCGAGCGCAACTCCAGCGCCGCCGGCGTTTTGCTCGGAGCACTCGCTGCGCCCAAATCGCGGGCGGGCTTTGAAACCAGATCAAAGAACCGGCTCATGCGTGCCGCCCATCATGCCACGGAAGGCTTTGTTTTCGCTATCGGTTTGTTGCAGGCGGTCCGCAGGCGGTCGACTTCCTGCAAGGTCAGCGCGCGAAATTGCCCCGGCGGAACATCGAGCGTGAGCGGCCCGTAGCGGACACGCTTGATCTTCTCCACGTGGTGTCCAACCTTCTCAAACATGCGCCGGATCTCGCGGTTGCGTCCTTCTATCAACGTGACTTCATACCAGGGATTGTTGCCTTCTTTAATCATGCGAATGCCTGCCGGCGCAGTCCGCACCCGGCGGCCATCTTCGGTCTGGATGGAAACACCACCGCGCAATTTTTCCAGCGCTTGGGTGCTTGGAGTCCCCGCAATCTTCACCACATAAGTCTTGGGTACCTGCGACGCCGCTTTCATCAACTTATTCGCCAGTGCGCCATCATTGGTCAAGAGCAGCAGGCCTTCGCTGGCGTAGTCCAGTCGTCCCACCGGATAGATGCGCTTCTTCACGCCGCGGATCAATTGCATCACCGTAGGCCGATTTTCCGGATCGCTCACCGTAGTGACATAGCCTTTGGGCTTGTTCAGCACGATGTAGACGTGATTTTGCGCACCTTGAAGAAGCTTGCCATCGACGCGGATGTGATCGATATCGGGGTCCGCCTTGGTCCCGAGTTCCGTCACCACGGTTCCGTTCACTTTCACGTGACCGGCGCTGATCAGTTCCTCGGCCTTGCGCCGGGAAGCAACCCCGGCGGCGGCAATAATTTTCTGCAGACGTTCGGCAGGCATGTTGAGGAAGCTATTCTTTCTGTGCGGCGGATTCCGCAATCTCTTCGGCCTGGGTTGCTTCGTTCTCTTGTGCCGCGCCCTCGGCGGGAATCAACTCTCCCTGAAAGGATTCCGCCACCAACTTCTCGAACTCCTCCATGCTGGGCAGTTCATTCACGTCCTTCAGGCCAAAGCGCATGAGGAATTCTTTGGTGGTCCGGTAAAGAATCGGCCGTCCGATTACCTCCTTGCGGCCCGCCGTGGTGATGAGCTTGCGGTCGAGCAGGGTTCCGATGACGCCGCCAGAATCCACGCCGCGAATCTCGTTGATCTCCGGCGCCGTGGCGGGCTGCTTATAAGCGATCACCGCCAGCGTTTCCAGAGCGGGCAGCGAGAGCCGGATCGGCGGCTTCAGGCTCTTGGCAAAGCTCCGCACCATCTCGTGTTGTTCGGGCTTGGTGGACATGCGATATCCACCCGCCACCTGGCGAATCTCGATGCCATGATCGGGGCTGCCATAGTCGGCAGCCAGTTCTTCCAGGCTCGAGCGCACTCGCGACTTGACGTCAACCTCGTCCGCCGCGCCTTCGGCAGTGGCGGACTCCTTCACTAGCTGGACCATCTGCTCCAGCGTGATCGGTGTCTCCGCCGCATAAATGATGGCTTCGAGTTGAGCTTTTAAACTCATAGTAAAAAGTGGCCAGTGGTCAGTGGCTAGTGGTCAGCAAATCAGTGGCGTTGACTGGCCACTGATCACTGGACACTGACCACCGCTCTATCTCCAATCGTCTCTCACGGCGGCCTGCTCTGCCATAACTGCGTCGAACCCGACGTGCTTGCGAACAGCAATCTCGCCGAACATCTGGTCCTGCCGGACCTGGATGGCCTGCAGCCGCACCATTTCCAGCAATGCGAGAAACATGCATACCAGCGCCTGTCGCGAGGGCACGCGCATCAGAAGCTGTTTCAGCCGCATGGGCCGTGCTTCCAGCGCCAGCCGCCGCCTCAGATAATCAATCATCTGGCCGACCGTGACGGTTTCTTCGTTCACATTGATCACAGGCCGTGTCCGAACCCGTTCCAGAATTTGCTGGAAGGTCTTGACCAGATCAATCACATCCGCGGCGATCTCCGGCTCGGTGCCTTCGGCATCCATGAACTCTTTCAGCGCCGGGTTCGTCAGCACCGCGTCTTCAATCTGCTGCTTCTGTAGCAGCATCTGCGCGGCTGACTTAAACTTTTCGTGCTCCAGCAGCCGGTCCACCAGCTCCATTCGCGGATCTTCCAGTTCTTCTGCCTTGGCAGAAGGATCGCGCGGAAGCAGCATCTTCGACTTGATATGAATCAACACGGCAGCCATATAAATGAAGTCGGCGGCCACATTCACATCCAGCTCGCGAATCTTCTCCACGTAAGCCAGATACTGCTCCGTGATTCTCGCAATTGGAATGTCGTAGATGTCGATGTCTTGTTTGCGAATCAGGTCGAGCAGCAAGTCCAGGGGGCCTTCGTAGATATCGGTTACTGAAACCGCAAACGGAGAGTCGCTCTCTTCGGTTTTTGCGGATCGTTGATCTGGTGTTTTTTCCGGGGAAGTAGCGGTACGAGGACTCGCAACGAGCACAGGCGCAAGAAGCTCCGGCGCGCTGTCTTCTGACGCGACGATTCGGTTTTGCATGCTACTTCTCATTTTTCACCCGGTGATTCATAGGCAATCGACATTCCCATTGCATTGCGCACATCGCTCATGGTCTCGGCCGCCGCCTTCCGCGCCCGTTCCGTGCCTGCCTCAAGAATATCCCAAGCCAGCCGCGGATTCTCCTCGAATTTCTTGCGCCGCTCCTGCATAGGACTCAACAGTTGCACAAGCGCATCTGCCGCCCAGCTCTTGCACTCGATGCACCCAATCCCCGCCGACCGGCAACCAGTGTTCACCTTGTCCATGGTCGCCCGATCGCTGAAAATCTTGTGCAGATCGCCCACCGGACACACATCCGGATTCCCGGGGTCGGAGCGCCGTACTCGCGCCGGGTCTGTCACCATCGTCTTCAGCTTCTGCCGAACCACCGGCTCCGGATCTGTCAGCAGGATGGTGTTGCCATACGACTTCGACATCTTCCGGCCATCCGTTCCCGGCAGCTTGGGCGCAGGAGTGAGCAGGGACTTCGGCTCAGGAAAAACATTTCCGCGCTGTCCGTAGAGGCTGTTGAAACGTCGTGCAACCTCGCGTGTGAGTTCCACGTGCGCCACCTGGTCCTCGCCAACCGGAACCACGTCAGCCTTGTAAATCAAAATGTCCGCCGACTGGAGCACGGGATAGCCTAGAAACCCATACGTTCCCAAATCCTTGTCCTTGATATTCTCCCGCTGCTCCTTATAGGTTGGAACCCGCTCCAGCCAGCCGAGGGGCGTGATCATGGAAAACAACAAATGCAACTCGGCATGCGCCGGAACGTGCGACTGGATGAAGATCACGGACTTCTCCGGATCGAGCCCCGCCGCTAGCCAGTCGAGCGCCACCTCCAGCGAATTCTCTTTCACCCGCGAAGTGTCGGCATAATCCGTCGTGAGCGCGTGCCAGTCCGCTATCTCAAAGAAGCATTGATACTCATCCTGCATCCGCACCCAGTTGTCGAGCGCACCCACGTAGTTCCCCAGATGCAGTTTGCCGGTCGAACGCATGCCGCTGAGCACGCGCTTACGCAATTTGGTCGAAGTTGTCATCCGTTCAATGTTCGTGACAGGGCACAATGGGAAGAGATCGCCCCAAAATTCTCAGGTTGCAGCATCATGCGAGGGTATTGACGATACTACCATGCGGGTCGTGGAGTGAAACAGTAGGGCCGCCCTCCCGGGGGCTGTCCAGTGGGCGTCCTCGCCCGCTGCGTCTCGATCTCAACCAAGGCCCGCCGCTTCCGAAGCTTCTCGTTCCATGCTTTATAATTCGCGCTCCACCAATCGAACTCACCCGGATGCCAAACCTGGCCCGCAAACTCCGCCTCACCGACTACTTCACGCTGGCCTGGGGCACCATGGTTGGCGTCGGCTGGCTGGTGGTCATGGACGACTGGCTGCTGCGTGGCGGCGCGTTGGGCGGGCTGCTCGGCTTCGCCATTGGCGGCGCGCTCCTATTCCCGATCGGATGGGTCTATGGCAGGCTGGTCGCCGCCATGCCAGACGCCGCGGGCGAGATCGCCTACACTGCGGCCGCTTTCTCCCGGCCCATCAGCTTCTCCGCCGGATGGATGATGATGCTGGCCTACTTCATCGTCTGCCCGTGGGAGGCCGTGGCTGTGGGCCGCATCGCTGGCTACATTTTTCCATTCCTCGATTCGCTGGTGCTCTACCGCATCGCCGGACGCCCAGTCTATCTTCCACACCTCATCATCGGTCTCAGCCTCACCGCACTGCTCACCACGCTGAACTACCGCGGCGTCCGGCTGAGTGCCACCTTCCAGAATTGGACATCCTTCGGCACGCTTGCCCTGTTCGTCGTTTTCGTCGCACTCGGCGTAAGCAAAGGATCGCCGCGAAACTTTCCGCCGCTCTTCACTCATGCGCCTTGGGTTTCATTCCTGCTCGTGATTCAGATCGTTCCGTATTTTATGACCGGATTCGAGTCCGTAAGCAAGGCCGCGGAAGAATCCACCCCCGAGTTCCGCCCGCACGCATTTCTTAAAGCCATATGGATGGCCATCGTGGTCGGCATTCTCTTCTACACAATCGTCATCGCCGCGGTCGCATTCGTCGCGCCCTGGCACGAATTGACCGGCGAAAAGTTCATGACCGCCGTTGCTTTCCAGCGCGCAGTCGGATCGCGCTGGATCGTCAACGTAATCCTGGCGGCGGCCCTGCTCTCGCTCTTCAAATGCTTCAATGGAAATTTCGTAGCCGCCAGCCGCCTGCTGTTTGCCCTCGGGCGCCGGGGCATGATCGAGCCACGCGTCGGCCAGATCCACCCCCGCCACCAGACACCCTCAGCGGCAGTTCTCCGCATCGGACTGGCCACCGCCGCATGTATGCTTCTGGGCGATGCAATCCTGGTGCCGATCACCGAAGTCGGTTCTGTCGCGTGCGCCATGGGATGGGCCGCGACGTGTGCCGCCTATCTGCACATGGGTCGCACGGGGACAGTGCCGGGAATTTCAAAGTTTTCGGCAGTCGAGTGGTTCGTTGCCGGCTTCGGGTTGCTCGTGGCCTTGGCGATGCTGCTGATGAAAGTTGTCGCGGCGATTCCCGGTCACTTCACGGTGTACGAATGGCTGGCCCTCGGCATTTGGATTGTCCTCGGTGCAGTCTCGCATCGGAGGAGAATTCAAACGCCCCCGAGGTAAGTCATTTCAGCATTGTCCGATGCACTTTTCCTCGGCCTGCGAATGGCCGATTACCTCAAGCATTCCCGCCGGAAAGCCCACTCAAACCGCGCGTCGGAATATCCCGCAGAGCGTCCTTCAGACTCTCTTTCAACTCGAGGTTGCGGATCAGGCGGTGCAGATAGTTCGGATGCACTCCAAGAATGCGGGCCGCATCGGCATAACTGTGAGTCTGCTCCACGGCATCCAGAATAAGTTGCTTCTTCAATTCCTTGACCGCTGCGTGATATTTCGCCTCGCTCATTTCCGGCGAAGGAGTCCGTTCCAGTAACGATTCCGGCAAATCTTCGGGCAGGATCATATCCGAGGTCCCTAGAACCAGCGCCCGCTCGATTGCATTCTCCAGTTCGCGCACGTTTCCCGGCCAATCATAGTTCACCAGGCAGGACAACGCCTCGCGCGAAACCGGCCGGGGTTTTACCTTGCAGTGTTTCGCATGTTTCTGCACAAAATGGCGCACCAGCATGGGAAGATCTTCGCGGCGGTCGCGCAGCGTAGGCATCGTGATCTTCAGCACCGCCAATCGATAATACAAGTCCTGGCGAAACTTGCCGTCGCGCACGGCCTGCTCCAGGTTCAAGTTGGTCGCGGCAATGAGGCGGATATCCACCTTAATGGGATGCGTCCCGCCCACGTGCTCGAACTCACGTTCCTGTAGCACGCGCAGCAGTTTGACCTGCAGCGTGGGCGCCAGTTCGCCGATCTCATCGAGAAAAACCACGCCGCCGTCGGCCACCTCGAGCCGGCCTTTTTTCTGCGACGCGGCGCCGGTGAACGCTCCGCGCTCGTGGCCGAACAGATCGCTTTCCAAAAGCGTCTCCGGAATGGCAGAGCAGTTGATCGCGACAAACGGCTTACTGGCCCGCGGACTGTTGCGGTGCAAGGCCCGGGCCGCAAGTTCTTTTCCGGTTCCGCTCTCACCCTCGATCAGCACCGTCGAATCGGTAGGTGACACCTTCTTGAGGAATTGGTAAACCTCCTTCATGCGGGCGCC
Source organism: Candidatus Acidiferrum sp. (assembly GCA_035568115.1). Taxonomy (GTDB): domain Bacteria; phylum Acidobacteriota; class Terriglobia; order Terriglobales; family Acidobacteriaceae; genus Sulfotelmatobacter. The sequence continues at coordinate 61,873 of DATMOP010000010.1, read as the reverse complement.
TTCTCCCACCAGGCTCCGCTCCTGGCTGATCTCCACCGTCAGGCGCTCATTCTCCTGCTCCAGCCATTCCAGGCGGCGGGCATTCTCCAGCGCAACCGCGGAGATACCGGCAATCGCCGTTACCAGTTGCAGATGCTCTTCACGAAGGCGGTTGCTGAGGCTGTTGCTGTCGAGATAAATGCACCCTATCACTCGCTGAAAAACGGTCAAGGGCACGCACAACAACGAGCGTACCTGTGATGCCGCCAGGCTTTCCACCTCGCGCAACTCGTTGCTGCCGGGCACATCACTGCCCAATATTGCAATGCCCTGCTCCAGCACCTGGCGCGCGACGGTGCGGCTTACCTTAACCAACTGGGTCTGGCCGGCCTGCCGCATGCGCGCGAACATGGAATTGAATTGCTGCCCTTCCCGGTCCGCTAGCAAGATGGCTCCCCGGCCCGCGGGAACAACTTCAAAAATCAAATCAAGCAACTGGCCCTGCAGGTCGTTGAGATCGCGAATCGCATGCACGATCCGGCTGATCTTGAGCAGCGCGTTCAGGTTTCGGGCTACGCGTGAAGTTGCGGGCAATTCGCGCAACAGGCGGTCCGGCTGCAAATAGACCACGTCCCGGGGATGAATGATGGTGGTCTCCGCCGTGGCTTGCACGTCTTCGAATTCCACCCGGCTGGCAGCCGGCGGAAGATCGTCCTCCAGCAGAAACAAGAAAGAAGAATCGCCAGCGGCGATCTCGTCTCCGTGTTGCAACCACCGCTCTTCGACCCCAGCGCCATTCACCAGCGTTCCGTTGCGGCTGTCGAGATCGCGCACGCGGAATCTACCATTTTGCGCGCTTAGCAGACAATGTTTTCGTGAGACCGACGGATCGACGATTGCGATCCCATTCGAGGGTTCTCGCCCAATCGTAATTTCGTCCTCAGACAGAGGAATCGTCGAGTCTTTCAGGGGCCCGGAGAGCACCAGAAGTCTGGGACGCAAGGTTCTTACCTCGCGCCCTTTTATCACACTTGGGCCCGAAATTCATGCCCGAACTGGACTTGTTCCAATATCCGAACGGATAGCAGTCACTATCCATTCGGATAGCGACCGGCAGCCAGAGGTCCCCCGCCGCCTCGGACCGCGATGCGAGCTAGGCGATAACCGCTTTACCAACAGTGAGTTGGGGACGCCCACAGTTCTTGCCAAACCATTGCCGACTGGCACTCCGAATGCACTATGGAGGATGCGGCACCTCTCGGCAAAAAGCGATGGGGGAAGCGCTTTTGGAATCAGTTCTTGCCGAGTTTGCGCAAATCAGGGACTCGAGGGGCCCCCTCATCGGGTCCCTGGTTTTTTCCGCCAGCCGTAACTGAACTGCTCCAGAAGTTTGTGTTTCGGTGAACGTTAGGACGGCTCTTCTCCGGCGCAAGCGGAGGCCATATGGCGCAGGTTCCAGTCGCCGAAAAACCCAGTCGAAGCAGGAGCAATTGGTGGAGCGATCGTCGGATCAAGATCCTCGCAACCATTGTTGTTCCTCTGACGGTGGCGGTCATCGGAATTCTAAAGTTTTCCGGCGGGAGCGGCGAGAAACAGACGGCGAATAACTTCACTCTCATCACGGATGTAACCGTGATCGAGAATCAATACCAGCAAAGCACCGGCCAGCCTTTGCAAGATGAAAACATCAAGCGCTTGATTCAAAGTGCCGTCAACCTTGCCAAGGCAGGCCAGAACGAGGCGAGCCGCAGGCTATTCGAGCAGCTGGCAAACAGCGTCCCAGTGCCGGCTGTGTACAGCAATATCGGCTCCCTGGCGGCGGAAAAAGGCGACCTCCAAGGTTCCCGTCAGGCCTACCAACACGCTCTGGAGAAGGATCCTACCTACAAGCCCGCCCTGCAGAATCTGCAAGCACTGGCACGGCTGGAGCAACCCAGCATCAGGGAAGTGAAAGGACAGGAAGCGGAGCCCAACAACGATATCAATCACACAAACCTGATCCCGATTGGCGCGAAGATTGCCGGCAGCATCTCGGACCCGTCGGATACGGACTTCTTTCAGTTCAAGACACCTCCCGGCCCAAGGGACATCTATCAAGCATCCCTCGAGAATGGCTCAACTACGCTTCATCCGGGCATAACGGTATTCGACGGAAACCGGCACCAGTTGACTTCCTGGGAATGTACTTCGGACGAAGCCGTGGCACATCTCGACTGCCAATTTTCCGCCGATGCGGGTTCCACATACTACGTGCAAGTCTGGCAACGCAACGGCACGGCGGGCGCCTACAGCTTGCTTGTCACTCCGCTCAAGCGTTACGACACCTATGAACCCAATGATGATTTCTCGCAAGCGAGGCAGATCTCTCTTGGCAACACCGTCGAAGCCAACATCATGGACCCCGCGGACAAGGACTTCTACTTCCTCAAAACCGGAACCATCGCCGGGAAGTTGACGGCAACCATCGAGAACGGCTCGACCACCTTGCACCCCGCCATGACAGTCTTCGACGGAAACCGGCACCAGTTGACTTCCTGGGGATGTACTTCGGACGAGGCCCTGATGCGTCTCGAATGCCCGTTTTCCGCCGAGGCGGGCTCCACATACTACCTGCAAGTTTGGCCACGCAGTAATACGGCCGGTGCCTACAAGCTGATCGTCAAATGAAGTTGCGACCACGATTAGGTCTCGTTCACATTCTGGCGGAACCTAAGTCCTAGCTGGCTACGGCGCCGTCTCGGACGGAAAGCTCGGCACCGAGCCCAGAAATCGCTGCCCCATCCCGATAAGTGACGCTGTTTCCGGAGATCGCTGGCACGCGCTCACCCGGAACCAAAATCCCCACCAGGTTCAACGGATCGGCGGCCGAAAGAGTGATCGCGCCTTGCGCGGAGTCAAGCTTGCGCATCGCTCGCACCGACTCCACTGCTACTGGTAGAGCGAACTGCTCGCCCAGGAATCCATCTACGAAACGGCCGCCGCGAATTTCGCCCCGGTCCTCAAGCCGGCGGAAGCCTCCCAACAACTCGCGCCAGGGCGGCAAGTTGGCCTCCCGCGCCAGCACATCCCGGACAACAATGCCGTAACGGCGCAACAGCATCCAGCAGGCCGCTTCCACCGCACGAGGCTTTTCGACAACTTCGTCGGCGTGCAGCAAAGCCCAGCGTCCGGCGTTGTGCCGCGGACGCGTCGTGCGCCCACTGCCTTGTCCCGCCCGCCGCTTGGGATCGATCAAGGACCGCAAATTGTCGAAGCCGTCGGCAGTGACCAGGCCGGCGGCCACCAGTTCCCACAGTGCTGTCTCGATCTCGGCCTTTAGCTTCTCCGTGCCGCGCACAATATCGGCGAAGAACGACGCGCCGCGCTGCCGGAGAAAATCCAGCACTCTCTGCGCACCATGGCTCAGACCGTTGTTATCTGACAGTTCCGCTCCGGGATGCCGCGGCGTCATCCAATCCGCATCTTCGCGGACGAAGAACGTGATAGGAGCTACGCTGGTAGGAATCACGCGCCGCTGGCGCGGCGCTACACCCGGCTGGGCCTCGGCTCCGCGGCTCGCAGTTGAGTAATCCAGCGTCGCTGGATGTGGCGACAACCTTCCCCAACCCACCGCGCCAGTCAGGCAAAGCTGGTCAAGCCATTTCGGATCGTAGTCCACAATGCGGCGTGCCAGCACCTGCCGCTCCCAGGCGTTCGCCGGGATTTCAAATCCCTGTAGTTGCCGCAACACCTCAAGCGTTCCCCGCTCCCCAGAAACCTGCGTGCCCGCAGCCAAATGCTGCCAGCGCAGCAGCCATTGCATGAACTGCGCAGCGGTAACAGGCTCGATCTGTTTACGCAGCGTTGCGACCGTCAGCCGGTGAATACGCGCCAGCAGCCTCCGTTCGCACCACTCGGTTTCAGGCTCAGTGTTAGGCCCGCGTGGGGCGGGCACTCCCTTCGACAAGCTCAGGGCAGGGTCTGCCCGCGAGGCAGCGCCACTGAAGTTTCCTCGCAGGACGGTCCCGCTAGTTTCCATGCGAAGCAAAGCATTCGTAATCTCAGACGACGGGATTCCCAGGTTTTCCCCCAACTGTGTCGCGGTCGTTGGCCCAATATGCGACATCCATCCCGTAACCAGCGTAAGCAAAGCATCGTCGCGAGAACTGGCCGTAGCTTCAACTTCAACCAATGCGGCCTCGAAGCGCGCATCTGGAAGTAACGCGGAAAAAGTCTTGACCCGCTCAGCCGCCACCCAATAGATCCGTCCGCCGGACTCCGCCGATGTGGCGCGCCCTTCGCTAACCAGGCGCTCGAAATAAGACTTCCACTGCCCGCTGTCGAAATCGAGGCCAGCTTCCGGCAGCGCCACCAGCGTGTGCAGCACATCGTGCAACTCGTCGGCATCGCGCACATCCGGCCAAGCCTCTTCCCGCACTTGCGTAATCGCCGCCGGATCCAGCCCACCTACTTCTTCGAGCACCGATTCCGGCAGCATCCGCCGCATCTGCACCGCTCGCGCCCGCCGCTCTTCCAGAGGAGCGTCGTCGAGAAACGCGTAGGGATTCGCGTTAAGAATCTCGTGCGAAAACTGTGAAGGGACGGGCGTGTCAACCGCGATACAGCGAATGCGTCCATCGGCCAGTCCGCTCAATACAAACTTCAGCCCATCGATATCCATCGCCTCGGTGAGTACGTCTTTCATGACTTCGCCCACCAGCGGATGATCCGGAATCTGACGCTCGCCTTGAATATTTTCGAAGCAGGCAGCTGCGTCGGGAAAAACCGAAGCCAGCAGATCATCGGAGCGCATGCGCTGAATCTGCGCTGGAACCTTCTTTCCGTTTTGAAAGCGCAACAGTGCTAGCGCCCGATTCGCATCCCAGCGCCAGCGCGTGGCGAAGATGGGAGAATCCAGCGCCGCCTGTTCGAGAATTGGCTGCACGGTCGCCGCCTTGAGGAAGTTGAAGACGTCGCCCAGCGGAAAACTATGCTGCTCGGCCAGCGCGATGTTCAACCCATTGTCAGTCGCCGCGGCCTGCAACTCAAAATTGAATCCGACACAAAATCGCTTGCGTAGTGCCAGACCCCAGGCCTTGTTGATGCGTCCGCCAAACGGCGCGTGGATGATCAGTTGCATGCCACCGCCTTCGTCGAAAAAGCGCTCTGCTATGACTGTCGTCTGCGTCGGCACGGCGCCCAAAACCGCTCGCCCTTGCAGGATGTATTCAACCGCCTGCTCCGCTCCAGAATCATCGACCCCGCATTCATCCTTCAGCCACGAGACCGTGGCTGCCACTTCCGGTTGCGTCGCGGAAAACCCAATCGGCGAAGTATGCGGCAGCATCTCGCTGATTGTTTGCCGGAGCGTTCCAATATGCTCGGAAAGCTCCTGGGTCCGCGCCGGCGCTTCGCCGCGCCAGAACGGAACACTCGGCGGCGCACCGTGCGCATCCTGCACCAGCACGCGGCCGGCGTTGGTTTCGATCCGGCGAATCATCCACGACGTATTTCCCAGCAGCATGATGTCGCCGCGGTTGCTCTCCACCGCAAAGTCTTCATCCACCGTACCCACCACAATGCCGTCGGGCTCCGCAACCACCGCGTAAAGGGAGTTGTCGGGAATCGCGCCCCCACTGGTGATGGCCGCCAGCCGCGCTCCTCGCCTTGCTCGCAATTTTCCATTCACCCGGTCACGGTGAATGTAAGCGCCATAACGGCCGCGTTTTGCGGCGATGCCCTCGGAGAGCATTTCGAGAATTGCATCGAACGTTGCCCGCGTCAGATTGCGATAAGGATAGGCGCGCCGTACGAGCGTAAACATTCCATCTTCGCTCCACTCTTCCGCAGCGCACGCCGCCACAATCTGCTGCGCCAGCACATCCAGCGGCGACTCCGGAATCATCAGCCGGTCCAGATCACCCTGCCGGATGGCGCGCACCAGGGCCGCGCATTCGATTAAATCGTCGCGAGTTGTTGCGAACAATCGTCCCTTGGGAACCGCACCCCGCCAGTGTCCCGACCTCCCCACGCGCTGCAACGTCACCGCAATCGCGCGCGGAGAATTGATCTGCACCACCAGATCCACTGTGCCCACGTCGATTCCCAGCTCTAGCGACGCGGTCGCAACCAACACCCGCACCTGGCCCTCTTTCAGTTTCTTCTCCGCCGCCAGCCGCAGCTTGCGCGAGAGACTGCCGTGGTGCGCCGCCACATTCTCTTCCCCAATGCGCTCGCCTAATTGATGGGCCACACGCTCGGCCATGCGCCGAGTGTTCACAAACACCAGCGTCGACCGATGCTGCTCCGCCAGCGCCACCAGCCGGTTGTAGACCTCGTCCCACATTTCATTCGAGGCCACCGGACCCAGCGGCATGGAAGGAACTTCCACCGCCATATCGAGCTTCCGCTTGTGCCCGATGTTAACGATGATGGGATCCGGGCGGCTGCCAGTTAGAAAATGCGCGACTTCTTCAATCGGCTTTTGCGTGGCGGAAAGCCCGATGCGCACAGGGCGTTTATAAGTCAGCGCATCGAGCCGTTCCAGCGAAAGGGTCAGATGGGCCCCGCGCTTGTCATCGGCCACCGCATGGATTTCATCGACAATCACCGTCTCGACGTCGCGCAAAATCGCACGGCTCTTGTCGGCGGTGAGCAAAATGTAGAGCGACTCCGGCGTAGTCACCAGAATGTGAGGCGGCCGTTTCAGCATGGCGCGCCGCTCGGGCATAAGCGTGTCGCCAGTCCGAACCGCAGTGCGAATCTCGGGCATCAGGAGCCCGCGCTCGCCCGCCATGGCCAAAATCTCGCCCAGGGGAATCTCCAGATTTTTCTGGATGTCGTTGCCCAACGCCTTCAGCGGGGATACGTACAGCACTTCAGTTCGATCGGCAAGGTCGCCCGCCAGCGCCTTGCGCACCAGCCGGTCAATACAGGCGAGAAACGCCGCCAGAGTCTTGCCGGAGCCGGTGGGTGCCGAAATCAGCGTGGTTCGTCCCGCAAGAATATGCGGCCACCCTTGCTCCTGCGGCTCGGTAGGCGTGGCAAAACGCTGCACGAACCACTCCGCAACCAGAGGATGGGCCCAAGCCAGGGTGTCAGGAAGGGACGACATTTGGATATTGTAAGCCGGAAGCCGTAGTTTCGTAAATTGTTCGCCTTAGTGCTCTTCGGCGGCGGAAATCCTATTTCAAAGCGAGTGCGATCTTGATCGCCTCTTCAATCCGTCCGAAGACGTCTCGATCCAGCCGGCCGTAGTAACCGACAAACCGCGAAACCTGAATAGCCCGGATCTGCTCGGCCTTAGCAACGCTATCCATCTTCAATCCGCCCGAACCCTTGGGAAGTTGGGCGTGGCTGGGGTAAAGACGCTTGACGTTAGCTGCATCGGTGATAGGCACAACCACCACCACTGGGCTGTTGGCATTTATGGAATCGCGACTAATGACCACGACCGGCCGCGTCCCCGCCTGCTCGCTGCCCTCGGCGGGGTCGAGCCGGGCGCTGAACACATCACCGCGTACGGGTTTTGGCAGTGCGGGTCTTTGGCCGGTCATGCGTGGGTTGCTCATGCGTGGCGCCGGACTCGATAACTTCCCAGTCGCTCTTCGCGAACTCGTTGGCCAGCGCAATTGAGGTGCGCTGATAGTGTGTATCCTGTGCCATCTGCGCGAAGGCCGCATCAATCTCTGCTTCGCTCAGCCTTCGTACCTTCTCTTCGATTGCCTGGACGACAAATTCGTTGAAACTCGAAGCCTGCGATTGGACCACAACGGTCTTCGCACGCTCATACACCTGCCGCGGCAGCCGCACTGTCGTGTTTTGATATTGCTTCCGGGCAGCAAAAGACATATCTGATCCATCCATTTCGACTATCATAATTGTATCACATTTGCCTATCATTTCTGATATCATTTATTGCATACGAAATGCTAGAATTCCCGCGATGCCCAAACTCTCCGCCCAAGCCCGCGCCCGCAAAATCAAGCTGCTTCTCTTTGACGTAGATGGCGTCCTCACCGACGGCAAGCTGTTCTTCCTGCCCGAGAAATCGCAGCAGGCAGACGCCATGCAACTCACGCAACAGACTGCTCAGAACCAGATCGAGATAAAAGGTTTCCACTCCCACGACGGAGCCTCGATTGCGCTCGCTCGTCTTGGCGGCATCAAGACTGGACTCATCACCAAGCGCAGCTCGGAAACGGTCGCGCTCCGAGCCCGCGACCTGAAACTCGAATACGTCTATCAAGGTGTGGACGATAAGCGTGCCTGCTTCGAAGAGGTCGCCAAGAAGGCTGGGCTGATGCCGGAAGAAGCGGCCTTCGTCGGCGACGATGTGATCGATCTTCCAGCGATGCGCGCTGGTGGACTCGCGATCGCCGTCAAGAACGCGCGCGCCGAGGTGAAGAAAGAAGCTCACTACGTCACCGCTCACGCTGGCGGTGAAGGCGCTGTGCGCGATGCGGTCGAGTTCATCCTTAAAGCTCAGGGCAAGTGGAAGCGTGTGGTGGAGAAATACATCGGCGGAGGAAGTCCAGAAAGAACCTGTTAGTCGTCAGCCTTTTGCAAGCTGCAACAAAAAACCCACCGGACGCTTGCTTGGGGCGTGCTCGGGTCAGCATCCGATGGGCTACCGTTTCTCCTTACTCACCCTGTTGTTTTCAGGAGTATTTGCAATGATTAAACCCCAGAACGGGATGAAGTTCCGTCTAGATTTGTAAAACTTTGTAATTCTTGTAAACGCGAAGAGACAATTGCGCGATTAATCATTAATCGAAGATCGCGGGCGTCTTCGCTGCCATGAGTTCGGTGAAGCGCGGATTTTTCCGCAGCTCCGCAAACTCCACGTCCTTGTACACATTTTTAAGATCCTTGTAGCCAGCCTCGATCGCCTTCCTCAAATACTCGAGTGATCGGTCTGACAGGCCCATTTTTGCGTACAACTTTGCGACCGTATAGTCGTAGCGGGCGCGATCTTCGGGACTTGGCAGTTGCGCCTGCACGCCCGCGCGCGAAGTCCTTACAAACACGTCAGGATCCAATTCCAGAGCATGCTGGTAAGCTGCCGCCGCAGAATCAAACTCTCTCTTGGAGAAATAAGCAGCGCCTAGATTGCTGAAAAACGACGCCGAATTCTCGTCTAACGAGATCGCCTTGTGATACTGCTTGATGGCCGCGCCGTAGCTCCTTGCCTCATACAACGCAACCCCCAGATTGTTATAAGGGTCGGCAAACATATGATCGGCCTTGATTGCCTGTTGGCAACTCTTACGCGCCTCTCGCCAGTGCATCATCACCAATTGAGTCCTGCAAACCTTGTTCAAGAGCTTCGCATTTTTTGGTGACTTAGCCAACGCCGCATGATAGTAGTCGATGGCATCAAAATAGAACTTGTTGGCGTGGAGTTCGTCGCCGCGAATCTCCAGGTCGGTGGCGGTCGCATCCTGCGCGGGAGGATCCACCGTTCGCAGCAGGGGCGGCGCAATCTGCACCTGCTCGGGATGAGAAACTTGCGCCAATGCGGCTGTGGAACAAAAGAGAAGAAGAATCAGGCAGGCTTTCCGGCAGGACATACACACCCCCAGACGACCGGTTCCAATGACGCCATTCTGCCACAGTTTTGGCCGGGCGGCGAAGAAATTTGAGAGCCTAAATCCTTTCACCACGGAGGCACTGAGGCACGGAGAAAACCTTTCAATTCTTCTTCTTCGATGCCGGCCACTCCCTTCTGGCTTAGACACCGGAGCCGCCGCTTTTGTCATCGGAAAACAGGGGCGGTGAATTTCTCGTCGAAAATAAAGTTTGCCCAGGTTGGAGTGGGACAGGCGCCGGCACCGGGAGTTTACTATTTGGTTACAGGGTACCCCCCTCCCCCCCAATTCTTTAGAATCACGGAGTTAGGCATGTTTTGGCCCATAAAATCTAGATGTCAAAGAACTTAAATACTAAAATCTTTGAAACACAAGACTTAGTGGCGCGACGATGCGGGTTCACCCGACCGTCACGGCCTCGACTATGATCGCGCAGGCTCGATATGCGGCACAAGGAAAGATGTCACATGGGGCTGTGGAAAAGTGGGCGGGACCACGAAACTTTCATGAGAACCAGTTAAGTGGTGAACGTCCCGTCTGTCCCGAATTGTCTTCCAAGATGTGCCAGCCCTCAAAACCGCACTCTCATGCCTCCGCTATCTGATGAAGTGCATTATCCCTAGCATAATAGCGACCAACGACAGATAGAACAACGCGAGCGTCCGAGAAAACAACGCTGCGCCCCAGCTGTTTCCCAGCTTCAAAAAGGGTCTTGTGTCCATCGAGAAATCTATTTCGTCGTCCTTCTGCTTTCTGACATTGTTGTAGAGATCACGAAACAATCTCTCTTGCGACAAAAAATAGGCATCGATGATCCAGAAGACCAAAACGGGAAAATACGCCACGACAACGTAATTCTTGTTGGCGTCTTTCGCTGCAAGGGCAAAAAGCGCAGCGACAAGCGTCACACTCCAGCCCTTAAGGAGAAAGGAGTTCCCGGACATCCGGCTGATAATGGCCTGAGTGAATTCAAGGTGTTTCAGTTTGCGTTCACTAGTCATAGGTGCCAGCGACAAGACCGCAATGAGGGGCAGCTGCTCGATCAGCGTCCTCTTTCAAGCGCATGCGAGTCACTGCTCTCGGGACTTCTTGGTTGAGTTCTTAACGACTTCTGCCAGATGCGCAATCGCGGTATCCACATAGATGTTTTGGGAATCTAGAAGACGAATTGCATCGTAACTCAGCAGCCTCTTAACATGACGTTGAAGTGGTTTCGAGAAGTCGGGGGGCGAGAAGCCCTCCTGAAATACGGGCACCATCGACTTACCGTGTTTCGATGCCAGCCTGATCTCTTCCTGTACCCAGTTAGATTGCAGGGTTTCGGTCGAAAGTAGGCAGATAAAAACATCGCAGTTTAGAATCTCTCTGTCGAGACGGGCTGGGAACCGGACAGCGCTATCTACCCTCTGGCTGTCAATGTAAACACTAATCTCGTGTTTCTGTCTAAGTTCACGAGCAAGAAGTTCTGCCCAGCCCCCACTTTGATTACGTCGGTAACTAATGAAAACACGCGGCTTACCGATCCCCTGGATTGTCGCACCGGCTACTGCGGACCGGAATGCAAAAAAGAACTCGCGCATTGACGCATAACGTTCGTCTGGCTTGACAGCTAAGGCCCGATTCAGGACTCGAGAAACGTCGATATTCAACGTGCGGCCACTCTTTCTCAGCGCCTCCTCGTGTGCTGGTATGGGGCCCCGCACGAAGTTCTGTTCTCGAACACTTGGATCGAGTTGGCCCTCAAACGGGCGACTACCGGTGACCAGCAAATAGGCGAGGGCGGCGAGCGAATACTGATCCACCCTCGGTGAGGGTTCGCTGCCTTCCCACTGTTCCGGAGCTAGAAACTCCGGAGAACCAAGTAACACACGCTTCTCATGGCCCGCCCGACCATAAGCCATGCCAAAATCCGTTACATAGGCCTTGCCTCGGAGGTCAAACACCAAGGACGATAGTTTGAGGCCGCTATGAATGACACCTTCCCCGTGGGCGTACTCCAGGGCGTCGGTCACGTCGTCCAGCCAAACAACAACTTGTCCAAGTGTTGGAAGCTTGTCGGCTGAGATCTGGTCATACAAGCTACTCCCCTCCATAAGCTCCATCGTTAGATACTTGCTGGTTGCGGCTAGGCCCCTCGAAAGAGAAATCGATGCTTCTCCGTAATCAATCACCTTGACGATGTGTGGGTGACTAAGTTGGACAGCAGTTTGGGCCTCGCGATCAAACTGCTCCAGATATCCCGGGTAGCTTGCCAGACTAGGTGACAAGACCTTGACGGCCACTCTCTGGGGTAATCGCAGATCTGTCGCCTCGTACAGGGCACTCTTGAAGCCGTTGCGTATTGCTCGCGTTAGTCTGTATCTGCCCCCGATCAGGTCTCCCGTGAGATCTGGCAATTCGCTGATTTCATCCGATGTGAACGTCAGTACCGTGGAATTGCCTAGCCTGATCAGCGCCCCGAATGGCAAAGACTCGGCCGTTCCAGGGTACAGACGTTTACCGTTTACGTAGGTCCCGTTTACGCTGTTCAAATCCGCGATCGTAAAACTCGCGTGATCCCAATCAATGACCGCGTGCTCGCGCGAGAGGCTCAGGTCGGACGAGATTGAGAGATCCGAGTTAACTCGCCCGAGGCGGAAGGGCATCGGCGATAGTGGAACAGTCCTCCCAACGAGTAGAGGATCACTGCTGACGGTGAAGGTGAGTTTTACGCTTGGCGCACCTCGAGGACTCCCTTGGCCAGCAGAGGCGGCCCCGAACACTGTGGTAAACGAACCAGTAGAACCGGCCCGGAAGAGACTGGTAAACTCGCCGGCCGACGCCTCAGCGCTCGCTTTACTCGCTTCTGCATCAGAAGCAAGAACCCTTGCGGGCACTGCGGGCCCAATCTGAGTTAATTGTGCGGTGTCCGGCGTATGGCTCGCTCCGTTCTCATCCGGTGCCAAAGTCTTAGGCCGTTCGTCCTCAACTTTTGTCCGAATTGACCGCAGAAGGTTCGCGGCCCGCGTGTTTTGCTTGTCGATCTTCAGAACTTCGAGCAGTTGCTCGTGGGCGGGCAACAGATCGCCCTTTTCCAGCAGAAGTTCCGCTTGATGGATGTAATCGCCGATGGCCTCTTGCCTGAGTTGGTCCAGCAACTGTGTGAGTTCGACGGCAAACTCGTCGGCTGACGAATAGCGCTCGTCGCGGTCCTTGGCCAGCGCCTTCAGCGTGATGGGTTCGAGTTCGGGCGGGAACGACGACAGGTGCTTCGAAAACGGTGGGGCCGCCTCGTTAATAATCTTCATGAGGGTGGCGCCGGTGCTCTCCGCCTCAAACGGCAGCACTCCGGTAAGAAGCTTGTACAGGACCACGCCCGTGGAATACACATCGGTGCGCCCATCGATCTGAAGCTTCCCGTTCAACTGCTCCAGAGACATGTAATTCAAGCTTCCCATGAACTGGCCGGTGCGGGTGAAGTTTGTGTCGCCGACGCGGGCAATGCCAAAATCCACGATCTTGACGTTGCCATCTTTCAAGACCATGATGTTGCCCGGCTTGATGTCGCGGTGAAATACTTTCAGTTGATGGGCATACGCGAGACCGTGGCAGACCTGGATGACGATGTCGAGCTTTTGCACGAGAGGGATGTCTTGACGCGAGCGGATGAGGGCTTCCAGGCTGGGGCCTTCCAAGTACTGCATCGCCAGATAGGGACTTCCTTCGTGTTCGCCGAGTTCGTAGACGGTTACGATATTGGGATGCTGGAAACTAGCCGTCGCCTTTGCCTCCCGGAAAAACCGATCCAGCAGATCGGGATATTCCGCAGAGTTGATGGTCATGATCTTGATGGCGACGAGGCGGTCGAGGAATGGGTCCTTCGCCCGGTAGACGATTCCCATCCCACCTTTACCGATGACGTCGATGACGTCGTACTTCCCGATCTTTTTGGGTAGAGCAACAGCCATAAACAGCCAGTCTAGTGGAGTGGGCCCAGAGAGCCTGGTGACACTAACAGCTGAACTGAAACCCTAAGCAACCTTCGGCGCCTCGCTGAGACCTAGGTAGGGGAACGGCCGGGCCTCAGAGAAGAGTGTTGGCTATTGTGCTACGAATCCCCTCCCACTGCAAGCTGATCAGGATCAAAATCCCCGCTCTGTCCCTGCAAAGGACGCAGGGACGGGCGGGGCACCCGCTTGGATAAGTTCAGTGTGGTGGCGCGGTCTGGGTGGTGTCTGGGGGCTTGGGCGGGGGCGTGGACGATTTGTCGTCCTTGAAAATGCCTGCGATTTTTCCGAAGAAGCCTTTCTTCTTTTGCGGGTCGGGGTTTTGCGGGTCTTGAGCGTTCGCAGAGTTCGGAGGGGGCAACACTTTAGGGCTTCCGCCGAACATGCGGGAGAAGAATCCTGCCACGCCGCCGCCCTGATCACAGGTCTCACGCGGTTCCGTTCCCGCTACAAACGCCGCCGTGTAATCGTCGGGACAGGATGGGGTTGCCAGGCGGTTCGTGGCTTTGTCGAGTTGCACGTCCACCACGCCCGTGGGCTGCGCGAATCCCCTCATGTCGGAATACTGGGGCAGCGTTGAAGCCCTCTTCATGAACTCGGTCCAGATGGGCGCTGCGGTCATGGCTCCGCTGAGACGAAGATCGCTGTAGTCGTCGTAGCCTACCCACACGATGCACAGCAAGTTTGAGGTGTATCCCGCGAACCAGCCATCGTGCGAACTGCCCGTCTTCCCGGCCGCCGGCGGAGTGAATCCGCGCAGGCGCACCGCCGTGTATCCCAGGCCGTTGTTGATCACGCCTTCCATCATGTTGGTCATGATGTAGGCGATGCGCGGGTCCATCACTTGCCGTTGGTCCGTCTTGAAGTTCGCCACCACGTCGCCTTTGGCGTTGCGCACCGAGTTTACCAGGATCGGCGAAAGACGCGTGCCGTTGTTGGCGAACACCGTGTAGGCGCCGGCCATGTCGAGTGGAGGCGCGTCGTAGGAGCCGAGCGCCATGGCCGGCGTGGCCTTCACCGAAACGATTCCCGCCGACTTCGCCAGGTCCGCAACTTTGTCGTAGCCGACTTCTTCGGCGACCTTTACGGTCGCGTTGTTCAGCGACATGGCCAGCGCGTAGCGTAGCGTCACGTCGCCTTTGTATTCCTCTTTATAGTTGCGCGGCTCGTAGATCTGATCTCCATAGGTAAAGCTCGTCGGCGCATCGGTCACTGTGGAAGCGGGAGTAATCACGGTGGGTGAGCCGTCGAGAGCTGTATTCATCGCAGCGGCGTAAACGAACGGCTTGAAAATCGACCCGGTCGGCCGCTTCGACACTGCGTGATTCAACTGGCTGAAGCCGTAGTCGCGTCCGCCCACCAATGCCAGCACCGCGCCCGTATGCGGATCGAGCGCGACCAAGGCGACCTGCGCCTGCGGGCCCGGCGCAACCTGCGTTTCGATTTTCTTGCCCACCTTCTTCTTTTTAGTGCGCAGCTTCGTGACTTGGTCATCCACCAGCTTGATGCCGGTCTCGACCGCCTGCGCCGCGGCCTTCTGGAGATCGGGATCGAGCGTGGTGTAAATCCGATAGGACTGGTCGTTCACATCGTGCTCGGCGAACTTATTGATGAGCGTATCCCGCACCATGTCGACGAAATAGGGGGCGTCGCTGGCTTCGACATTTGGCGGCGCGAGCTTCAGTGGCGTGGCTTTCGCTTTGTCCGCCTGCTCGCGGGTGATGGCGTGGGTTTCCACCATCGAATCGAGCACCAGGTTGCGGCGCTCGAGAGCGCGTTCGGGATGGCGGTAGGGTGACAACCGGCTCGGCCCCTGGATAATACCTGCCAGCAACGCCGCCTCGGGCAGCGTGATGTCTTTAAGGTCCTTATTAAAGTAAGTGCGGCAGGCCTCGCCAAAGCCGCTGATCGCAAACGATCCCCTCTGTCCCAGGTTTACCCAGTTGCCGTAGAACTCGAAAATCTGCTGCTTGCTGAACTTCTGTTCCAGCTCCTCGGCAATCAGCATCTCGGTCAGCTTGCGGCGAATGGTTTTTTCCGGCGTGAGAAAGAAGCCGCGCGACAACTGCATCGTGATCGTCGAACCGCCCTGCTCGTGGCGTTGGCGCGTCACGTCGATCCAGACTGCCTCGAACATGCGGATGAAGTTCACGCCACTGTGCTCAAAGAAGCGCCGGTCTTCGATGGCGAGCACCGCGTCCACCATCACTTTAGGGATGTCGGAGTACTTCACCACCTGGCGCTTGGATCGCTGTTCGTAGTCGAACAACGCGGTGACTAGTTGCGGCTCCAGTTCGTAGGCGGAAAGCTCATTGCCCTTGCTGCTGATCCCGTCGACTTGTCCGCCGTGAATTGAGATGTGCGCTTCTTCGGGGCTGTGGTAGCTCTCGGGTCCGGGCGTGATTTCGATGCCGTCTTTTACCAGACGAAAGCTGCCGAGCGGAGATTCGCCTTCCTTGTCGGAATAGCCGGCGCGGCGCAGGAGAGCGGCGATTTGTTTGGCGTCGGCCTTGTCGCCGTCGCGCACGGTTCGCGGCAAGGCGTAGATCTTGGCCGAATTGCTGAACACGGGCGAGCGGAAGCGCTGCGCGATGATGCGGTCGTACTTGATGTAGAAATAGCAGAAGAATCCGCCCAGTCCAATGGCCACCACCAGGAAGACAATGAGGGCAGCGCGGATTACTGGATCACGGGGCAGGCCGCGCCATCTCTGGCCGCCGTTGCCTCCGCTTTTCGGGATCTTGATCTTAATGGCCACGTTTGGACTCGACACTCGCCGAAAAAACTGCTTGCTGGTCAGACGATGGGACGCGCCCAAAGGTTTGATCCGACTGCGAATTCCCTTTAGGGCTGGCTATCCTTACAGCTCTACGGCGCAATGTCAGGATGCTATGAGTCCCATTGTACCGCTGCCGTGGTAAACAAAAAGAGACCCGCAGTTCATGCGGGTCTCTAAGCTGTTAATAGCCGGCTGTTAATAGCCGAATTCGTTACGGCGCGTCCGTCACTACCCAGTAGCCGCCGTAGGTTCCGGTCGCGGTCGGTGTAGTGAGATTGCCGGAGGAGACGTCGAAGGAGGTCAACGTATACACAACGGTTTTGCCGTCAAAGAGGCCACCGTAAACGAAAAGGAGGCCGCCACTCTGATCGAATTTCCCGGAGTCACCTACAGCCGCGTTCAGGAAGGGAGAACCGTTCAGCTTCGTGAGGACTCCGGAGCTCAACTGGTAACCTTCGACCGCATTGAAGCCAGTCCCCGCGGAGTCCAAGCCAAACGAGTAAACCAGATTCCCACCGGAGTTTTGTTGCGCCGCGATGTTCTCGGACGGGTTCGTGGTGGGATACAGCACCGGCGTTGAAAGTGCCCCCGTCGATTGCGAAATGCTGAAGACGTAGAGGTCTGAGCTCAGACCAGTGGTGCCGATTAAAAATTGGCCAGTGGGTTCGCCCTGCACTTGCCACATGTTAAAGTTGGCAGCAGAGAAAGGGCTGCCCGGCACCAGTGTAAGTGCTCCCAAAGCGCTCCCGGTTCCTGTTCCGATACTGTAGGCCGCGATCTGGGAACCAGTGTGGCTACCACTGAACGAATCGGTGAAGTACAGATATTTTCCCTGGCCGTCCGTGGTCATATTTCCGGCGGGGAAGGATACTGCGAACGGAGAGCCGGCAACCGCAGTCAGGGCTCCACCGCTTCCGATCTGGAAAACGTAGACTTGACTGGAGAACTCGTCCCCGACGAATAGGAGAGTACCCGCCGGATTGGTGATGACCCTCGCCGTGTCGAATTCTGTCGCCGAGAATATCGTGAGCGTGGGCACCAGATAAGGGCTATTTGCAACCGGCGTCAAGCTTCCCGTCGAGCTGATCGTCCAGCCAAAGATCTGTTGAGTCGAACCGAACGCTGCGTACAGAAACTGTTTCTGAGCCACTGTCATGCCGATGCCGGCGTCATGGGACGGAGTCACAGGCGCGACGTAGTTGGAGGTGCCGGTCAAGGTTGGTGGGGTCGCACTTGTATTCAGGGTGTAGCCCACCATCGAACCGACTCCGCTTCCGTTCGCCACAAAGGCAAATGCAGCGGCGGTGCTGCCACCGCCGCTGCCCGTCAGGCTCACCGTCCCCTGCGCGCAGGTAGAATTGCCAAAATTAGCACCACAAACGTAATGACCGCAACTGGCCAGGCCCATCATCGCCAGCGCTACGATCAGCATCAAACCTGTTCGCATTCGCATCGTCATGAACTTCCTCCACCTGAGCTTCCCGTGTCGTTTTCGGAAACGCCGCAAATCCGGATTTGGTTGAACTTCTGGAACTTGGAAGAGCTCGCGCTCTGGGCGCCCTGAGAAAACTCTCACCTATCGGCGATATTAGGGGGAAGGTAACTCCACGGCAAGGTTACGAATGTCACTGGCAGGAACATCAGTGTGGGCAGTGTCCAGTGGTCAGTGAACTGTGAGCAGTGTGACGGATTCTCGGATGCTCTCAACTTCCAGATGATCGAATCGTTTTGGCGATGCCCTGATTATCAGTGGTTTTTACTGGCCACTAATCACTGGCTACTGACCACTGACCACTGGTTTTCTACTTATTTCCACTATTGGGATTAAAGTGCATATCGAAGGAATATCCCGGCAGGCTGACCGTCACAGAATAATCCGCCGCGACATAGAGAGCCGACATGCCCGGCGTATTGATGCGCTGCACGGTTATTTGCTTTGGGGTGATCGGCAGATTCTGATCTTTGGCTTTGCGAACCACATCGTTGCGGACGTCTTCCTCCGTTTTCTGGAAGTTCGCACCGTCGACTAGAGCCACGTTGCGAAGATCGTCCTGAAAACTGTAGTTCGCCATTAGCGGCGGAACGACTTCAAAGCAGGCGACGATTACCAGAATGATCGCAAGAAATCCAAGCAGTGCCTTAATTGTTCCCATAGGTCTTGAAAGTACGCCGTCCGGCCGCGGCGCGAGTTTCAGGCCTTGGCTGGCAGCACTCCTTGAAAATATTCCACTACCGCCGCGATCCTAACATCGCGTACTTCCCGAGTCGAGCGCAGAACCACTTCCACAGTACCTTCGGTAACCTTGTTTCCGACCGTGATTCTAAAGGGGATACCGACCAAGTCTGCGTCCTTGAATTTCACCCCCGGTCGCTCGTTACGATCGTCAAGGATCACATCAAATCCAACAGCTTCCAACCGCTTTGCAATGTCAACCGAAGCAGTCAGCAGGCTTTCGTCCTTTACGTTCGTGGGAGTGACCACAATCTGAAACGGCGCAATCGCCGGCGGCAGCCAGAAACCATTTTCGTCGTTGCTCTGCTCCACCGCCGCCGTCAGGATGCGTTCAATGCCAATACCATAGCTCCCCATGATCGGCGTAACTTCTTTGCCGTTCTTGTCCAGTACGCGGGCGCCCATCGACTCCGAATAGCGGTAGCCGAGCTTGAAGATGTGGCCGATCTCAACCGCAGTGTCGATGCGCAGCGCGTTGCCGCAATTCGGACAGCCTTCGCCCGCCGTTACGGCGCGTAGATCGGCGTAAGAGGTAGGATGGAAATCCTTCCCTGGAGTGAGATTCTTCAGGTGATAGTCCTCTTTGTTTGCGCCAGCTATTAGGTTCGCGCGCCCCTCGAGGGCCTTGTCGACGAGTAGAACTGGAAGCGCCGCGTCTTTCTTCAAGTCCTTTGCCCATTCAATTCCGACCGGCCCCAAATATCCCGCCGGAGACTTGAACAATGCTCTGATCTCGCTCTCCTCCATAGGCCTAGTCGTGACGGCAACCGTGGAGTTGAGCTTCGCTTCGTTCAACTGGTGATCGCCGCGCATCAGCACAACAATCCCGCGCAGCTTCACTTTACCGGTCTTTTCATCCTTCTCTTCCGCCATCAAAGCCAGCGTCTTGATTTTGTTCTTCGGCGACACGCCCAGGAACCGCGCCACATCTTCAATCGTCTTCTGCCCCGGGGTGTGAACCTCGAGCGGCATGCCGTCGCCTTCCGGCTTCAAATCTTCGACCGATTCCAACTTGGAAGCAGCCTTCTCCATGTTCGCCGCGTAATTGCATCCGTCGCAGCTCACAATCTGATCTTCCCCCGCCGGAGTCCTCACCATGAACTCGTGCGATTCCTTCCCGCCCATCGCACCTGAATCCGCCTCCACCACCATGTACTTCAATCCGCAGCGATCGAAGATGCGGCAGTAGGTGTCGTAATGCTTCTTGTAGGAAACATCCAGGCCCGCGGCATCGATGTCGAACGAGTACGCGTCTTTCATCATGAACTGCCGCACCCGCAGCAGCCCGGACTTCGGCCGCGGCTCGTCGCGAAACTTGGGCGCGATCTGGTACCAGATCTGGGGCAACTGCTTGTAGCTGCGCAACTCCTTCAGCGCGATCGAAGTCATCACTTCTTCAGCCGTAAAGCCGAGCGCGAGGTCAGCGCCCTTGCGGTCCTTCAGCTTGAACAGGTTGTCGCCCATCAAAGCCCAGCGCCCGCTGGCCTCCCAAGTCTCGCGGGGATGGAGCAGCGGCAAATAAAATTCCTGCCCGATCTTGTCCATCTCCTCGCGCACGATGCCCATGATCTTGTTAAACGACCGGTTACCCAGAAAAAGATACGAGTAAATCCCCGCCGCCAGTTGCCGAATGTAGCCCGCCCGCACCAGAAACTTGTGGCTGGCCACTTCCGCGTCGGCGGGAGCTTCGCGCAGGGTAGGGATGAAGAGTTCTGACCATCGATGCATAGTGAATGGTTCCTGTGGATGCGGAATTGGCTATTGTAAATGATCGTGCGGGGATGCTGGCTTGACAGCAATCGCCGCGCGATAATTGAAGACAGCACCATGTCGAGGAATTCGATAATGGCCAAAGAGAACACGTGCATCTACTGTAAAGAAACGCAAGCAAAGAAGTTCAAAGGCGTCGAGCACGTGATCCCGCAGAGCTTTGGAAAGTTTGCCAACCAGACACCCACACTGCTGTGCGTCTGCGACAGCTGCAACGCCTTCTTCATGAAGGAGCTGGATCAGGTCTTTGCGCGGGACACTGTCGAAGGCATTACGAGATACAAAAAAGGCTTGTATTCGCGCGAGTCTCGGCGACAAACGCGGCTAACCATAACTATTCCAAAAACCGACGAAATGGCTGCCGCAGGTGGTGTTGTCACCTGGGTTGATGGGCAAACGGGGAATCTGATGCCACCCCCTCTTCAGGTTCACTTTCGAAGCGTTGATACCAATGAATACGTTCCCGTGTTCAAGAACGAGCTGCATGGGTTGGATTGGAAGAAAAGGGGATACTCAGACAAAAGCATCAAGATATTTTCAAATAGTCGCGATGAGTACGAGGAGGCAATAAGACTTCTGGATGCAGTGGGCATCAAGTATGTGCACAAATCGGACATACCCATCCCACGTTCCGGCGTATCCAGCGACGGAACACTCTCCATCGAAGTAAGCGGGACAATCGATCACGTAGTTAAGCGCGCAATATGCAAGATCCTGTTCAATTTTGCGTGCAAGTATCTAGGCGTGGATGAAGTCTTGAAACCAGCATGGGACAAGGCCAGAAACTACATTAGGTTCAATTCGGAACCGCTGAAAGCCCGCATGACGAACCGGCCCTTCTGGGGACAGGAACGACCGAATTGGCGTCTTGACGACGATAGCTACAATCTCCGGATCGAGAACAGCGAGCGAGGAGTGATTGGAGCCTTACAGATGTTGAATTTGAGCACCTACGAGATAATCCTTGTTGAGGGTTACAAGGTGGAGGAAGAGGTTGCGATGAGGTTCACTCCTGGCATGCGACCGTTTCGAGCGAAGAAGATGACCCATCAAGACTACGCACGAATGATGAAACAGCAAGGAACGGGTTGACCAGGGTTCTAGAGGACTCGCCCAACTTCGTCGGCCCAGTTGGGGATGATACCCATCAGAAGTCGCATGGCAATCTCTTTCGGCAATCGGACCGCTACTTCCTCGTCTGCATTCCCGCCTTCCACGGCAAGATAGATCGGTGCTCTCATCCCCCTCCGGTCTTCAACCTCGCGCTCGGCGAGCTCCCAGTAAATGTGGACGGACTTGCCTTGGCTTTCCCCTAACCAGATCGATTGTCGCGTGCTCATGGATTCCCTCAAGGATAATATCGGCAAGAAGTCGAGCGGGCTTCGCCCGCCGGACAGCCGAGGGCGGCTGTCCCACATGGACATTACCGCCTACCCCGTCAGTTGCCGCAGAATCTCTTTCCCCAGCTTCTGCGTCTCCCCGAAAAACTTCTGATATTCGAGGAACAGCCGATTCAGTTCCAGCGACTTATCGGCCGAGAGATGCTTGCGCAGCATCATGTCGCGCACATGCACCGGGTTCGGCAGGGTCGCGTCTTCGGTCAATTCTTCCAGCGCAGTATTAGGATCGTAGTGATACATAGGCTGCACCTGCTCTCTTCATTCGATGACGTACGCGGCTGCGTCCGAGGCATCAAGCCCCGCAGAGACTTTTTTATCCTTGATACCGGGCCAGGAGCAAGGTCTGATCATCCAGCTGAGGACCAAAGGTGGTCGCCACCGTGCGCAGCCGGTCGAACAGCTCGTGCAGAGGCGACCCTATGTGCTCGAGCAAGCCTGCCTTCAGCGCTTCCAGACCCATTTCGTTGCCGCGGGCGTTGAAGACTTCGGTTAAGCCATCCGTCAGAATCAGCAGTACGTCGCCCACTTCGCACTGAATCGTGGATTCTGAGAACTCCTGGCGCTCCATGATCCCCAGCGGCATATCCAGCGCAGCGTACTCGCTGGCAGTTCCGCTTCTCTTATGATAGTGGAGAATCGGTGGATGTCCCGCCAAAGCGAACGAAACCCTTCCGCCATTTCCACTCTGCAATATCCCCACGGTGACAAACATGTTGCCCAACTTGAGCGGAAACAAAGTGCGATGCACTTCATCCAAAAGTTGCGCCGGGGAGCCGCCGCGCAACAATTGCCCCCGCAGCGCGGTCTTGAACATGGCCATCAGCACGCCCGATGGCACACCGTGCCCGGATACATCCGCAACGTAGGCGGTCCATCCCTCGGGCTGCTCGACAATATCCACCAGATCGCCGCCCACTCCTCCGCTCGGCACCGATGCCCCGTAGATCTCGAATCCTCTGATGGTTATGTTGCAGGCGGGCACCAGAGCGGTGTGAATTTCCGCCGCCAGCGCGATTTCCGTGCGCGCCTGAACATAGCGCCTTCCCTCTACCTTCAGAAAATGAATCATCAGGCTGTAAGCCGCAATGATCCCCATCATGGCGCAGAATGCGAGGATCGTAAGCTGGCGCTGTAGCGGAGGCCCGGCCAGATTCTCCGCCGGACGCGAGGTTTTTACCACCAACCACTCCACGGCGACTTGCACCGCCACCAGCACCGGCAAATACCTGAACCGCCGTCCCATCGCCAGGCCGGCATAGCCCATCGCAAAGCCTCCCGACAGCAAAACACGAACGAAGAGCTTCCCCGCCGAAACGTGTTGGGTGCTCTGCAGGGCCATCAATCCGACCGAGGCAAAAAGGCAGAAAACCGCGGCCAGAATCAACACCCGCGAACGGCCGCGGACCGCCGCCCAGAATGTCGGCTCCCCACTCGTCTGCCAGGGATCGATGGTTTTGGCGATGACCTTCCTCCAGCACTACCGGCGCTCAGCGCTGTCGTTACACTAGCTCGGTGCTCCACAGATCGTGCAGATGCACGATCCCCTCCAGTTTGCCGTTCCCGCTCACCACCATCAGCGAAGTAATCTTCTTCTCCTCCATCAGGGCCAGTGCCGTCGCCGCAAATTCTCCAGCCGCAATCGTCCGCGGATTCTTCGTCATCGCCTCGCTCGCCGTAAGATCCAGCACGTCTTTCCCGCGCTTCTCCAGCAGACGCCGCAAATCTCCATCGCTGATGATTCCCACCAGCTTCTCGCCCTCCACCACCGCCGTCACGCCCAGCTTCTTGCGCGACATCTCATAAATCACATCCGGCATCTTTGTCTGGGGAGCAACGCGCGGCAGCGCGTCGCCCGAATGCATCAGCGACTCCACCCGCGCCAGCCTCTTCCCCAGTTTCCCGCCCGGATGCAAGTTGGCAAAATCTTCTTCCTTGAACCCACGCTTCTCGCTGAGCGTAACCGCCAGCGCATCGCCTAGAGCCAGCATCGTCGTAGTCGATGCCGTAGGCGCCAGTCCCAGCGAGCAAGCTTCCTCCGCGATGGAACAATCCAGAGCCACATCGGCGGCAGAAGCGAGCGTTGAGATTCGCGTCGAGCGGGCCTCATCCCCCGTCATCGCAATCAGTGGCACCTGTAGCCGCTTGATCGTCGCCAGCAGCGCCAGAATCTCCTCCGTCTCCCCGGAGGCCGAAAGCGCCAGCACCACATCCCCGCGTACGACCATTCCTAAATCCCCGTGCAACGCTTCCACCGGATGCAGATACAGCGCCGGAGTTCCCGTCGAACTCAGCGTAGCTGCAATCTTGCGCGCGATCAGCCCACTCTTCCCCATCCCCGTGACCACCACGCGACCGGCGCAGCAAAATAACAAATCCACGGCCCGCTGAAACGCCGCCGCCATCGGCCCGGCAATGCGGTCTGCCAGAGCGCGCAGCGCTTCCGCTTCAATGCGCACCACGTTCTCGCCAATATTCTTCATGGAAACGCGATCCTAACAGACGAGTCGATGGAGTAATTTGGTAATTGAGTAATAGGGTAATTCGAAAACCAAATTCCACGGATGCGGTGGTTTTCAAATTCCCCAATTCCCCAATTACTCAATTACCAAATCCCCTAGAAGTGATCTTCACTCGCCCGCGGCTGCGCCGGCTTCTGCCCCAGCACCGCCAGCCCCTTGGCCTGGATCATCCGGTCCCACGGCCCCGCCTGCCAGTTGTCCCGCATCTTCGCCTGATGCCGCCACGGTGGCAGAGCCACCATCAGGTTTTTCGCTGTCGAGTGTAAGTAAGGTTCATACATGGACCGCAACTTGTTCAGCTTCTGCTGCGCTTCGTCGCTGGCGCGCAATTTCAGTCCCGCGGCCGCCAACGTCTCCACTAATGTGTTGAAATCGGCATCTGTCATCCGCTCCGGCGCCTGTGGATCGTAGCGCGCGTTTACCACCTGGGCCAGATCTACGGCCGCATGGCGCGCCATCGCGAAGGTCAGCCGCGCCTGTCCGGGATGAATGCCCTCAATGCCGGTGATCACCAGCGAAGTCACATCCAGCATGGTCATCAGCGCTCCCAGCCACGACTGGTTGCTGTGCTGAGAACGGAAAAAACCCAGCACCGGATAAGAAATGCCGCTCTCCAGCAACTCCCCCGCCCAGCGCTCCCAGTCGCGCAGCACTTCATCGAGCACCATTTGATCGATGGCCGGATCCTCTGACCTGCCCGCCAGCCGCACCAGCAACTCGGCCGCAGTGGGCGGCGATCCGGCGCGTGCGTCAAGCATCGAGATTTGAATCTCCCGCCGCGAAAACGACGCGTACACCACTGGCAGGTAGCCGATCACCACGCCCAGAAACGCAAACCCCATGAACGCTTCGAGCACCGACAGTGCGCGAGCCATGCTCGACGTCGGCACAATGTCGCCGTAACCCAAAGTGAAGAACGTCTCCCCACTGTGATAGAGGATTCTGCCAAATGTGATCGGCTCGTTGCCGAGTTGTTCGTGCCCCCCTAGGCCATATTGCAGCAGAGCAAAACCGAAGATCAGGCTCGCCGCCCAAAAGGCCAGCAGCATAATCAGCGATAGTGGTCCAAAGTACCCCAGAAAACTCTGCTGCCGAGCAGGTGTCCGGATGCGGCCGGCAATATTCCTCCATGGAATCCAGGTGCGCCGATAGAACCAGGCTGTCAGCTTGAATTGCCGCGTCACGCGCCGCGGCAGCACCACTGTCTCAAACGCATCCAACAGCACCACGCCAATGATGACGATGCCGAAAACAGCCGCGGGAATGCTAGTGTGAAAACTCACGCCGGATTCTCAAGTGCAATCTTGATGCGGAAGGAAGGGTAACAGATTCTGGCGCCCGGAATCTGCCGCAAGCGCGCTACTGGACGTTGGACGTGTGTTCCCGACGCGGCAAGACGTAGCAAGCTACGCCTCTACTGCTTGGGTTGTTCCGGCGGCGTCTGCGCTGGCGTGATTGCCGGCTTCTTCGCCACAGGCTTTTTCTTCGCTGCCGGCTTCTTCGCCGGCTCGTTATCGTCCACGACAATTTTCTTCGGAGGCGCGGCCGGAATCGCCGCCTGCGCCGTCTTCAAGTCGGTACGCAAGCGCGCAATCTCCTGCTCCTTCGACGCCGCCAGGTTCTGCACGCGCTCTGCCATCTGCTTTCGTGTGGCCTCGAAGGTGTTCAGATCGTTCGACAGCGCCTGCAGATCGTCTTTCGATCCGAACGCTCCCGTCGACTCCACCACGCTTCCCAGCACATCGTAGAGCGCATCCAGATTCCGGTACAGCTTGAAGGTCGCAGGCAAGTCTTCAGGCGAATTGCGCAATTGCGAAATCAACTCCGGAAGGGCATTCTGCAGGTTGCGCTGCACAGAATCCACATCGTTGAGAGAGCGTTTCTTCGAGCCGCCATCGGTTTTCCAGCGTTCAATGCGCAGCTTCGCAAGGTCGGCCTGCGTAGCTTTGGCAGCGGCCTCGAGTTGCGCCAGCAACCCGTTCAATTGCGACACCGACGCATAAGAAACCGCCGCTTGCGGCGATGCCGCCGAAGCAACGCTGCCCTGGGTCGAATACTGAGTGCCGGCAGGAGCCGCGGCCTGCGCGAAGGCTGCCGCAGACCCCAGCGGCAAAAACAGCCCGAATGAATATAGGATAAGTTTTGGATTCATCGTGTGTGGAGCCGGTGGCGTTCCGCGCAACAGAATATCGACAAGTCGAGAATACTACAAGCCGCCCCGTTTTTTCCCGCTGGTTCTTCGAGATCGCCACACACACACCAGACCGGTCAATCAGCGTTATGGCGATTATCGAGAATTACGCAATGACCGCAGGCTCCGATGCAGGCAAAAGGCTGATCGATATGAGACAATCTCGCGCGGCGATCTCTAACCAGCGTGGTCCTAATCTGGTCGGTGGGATAGAACATGATGATGAGCGTCAAAATTTTTGCCATGGTGCTACTGTGCTCCCCGTTGGCTTCCGCGGCTGAGAAGTCGAACCTAACATTCTCCGTGACCTTCGGCTCGCATCCAGTGGGCTTTCGGGTGGTGCAGCAGTACGACTACACGCGCTCCTACAAACGAGTCGACGCAGAAGGCAATCTGATCACGGGAGAGCGGGCCCGTCCCATCCAGACGCTGATCTGGTATCCCGCACAGCCGGCTCCCGGCACCATGGCGATGCTCTTGGGCCGCTATCTCGACCTCATGCCTAGCGAGGACAACTTCACTCCCCTGAGCGCAGCACAGCGCGCCATCGAGCTGAAGGCTCTGCTTCAGGCGAACTACATTAGCAAGAACTACGAGCGCGAGCGCGTTCAGGTGACCAAGGTCCTCGAAGATGCGCGCCCGCAGCCCGGGCCTTTTCCAGTAGTCATCTATGCACCCAGCCTGAGCGCCTCAGCCTTCGAGAACTCGGACCTCTGCGAGTACCTCACCAGCCACGGCTTCATCGTGCTTTCCAGCCCCAGCCTGGGCATGCATTCGCGCGGCATGACCTTGGATCTCGAGGGTATCGAAGCTCAGGTAGGCGATATCGAGTTCCTGATTGGCTATCTGCGAACCATCCCGCAAGCGGACCCTGCGCGCATCGCGGTAGCGGGCTGGAGCTGGGGCGGCATGACCAATGTGTTCGCTGCGTTGCAAGATTCGCGCATTCAGGCTCTAGTAAGCCTGGACGGAGCCTTGCGTTATCAGCCAGCGCGGATCAAGGAAGGCGAAAGCGTGGGCCTGATCGATCCCAACAAACTTACCGTGCCCCTGCTCTATATCTCCTCCCAGCCGTATACGTTGGAAGAGCTGAACCAGCTGAACAGCAATCTTAAGATCGACAATGCCTACAACTTTCTCAACGAGTTGAAGTACAACGATACCTACATGGTGCAAACCTCGCAGATGATCCACCCTGGCTTTTCCTCACTGTTCATCCGCTTTCGCGAGGACCAGTACTTCACCGACTACTCTCCGGCGGAGTTCAGCGAGAATTACAGTTGGATGGCGCGGTATGTGCTGCAATTCCTTCGGTTGTACCTCAACCACGATGAAGCCGCCCGCCAGTTCCTGAAAAATGAACCGGAGAAGAATTCGGTTCCGCTCCACCTGTTCAAGATGGATCTCAGGGAGGCGCTGCACCCAGCCGCCAACATCCCCGACTTTGCGCGCGAACTGGCAGCTCAGGGCTTCGACAAGGGGACAGAGATCTATCAGAAGTCCAGGAAGAACGATCCCGGCTTCAAACTCCCGGAACGCGAAGTCAACCGCTGGGGCTACGACCTGCTAGGGTCAGGCAAGGTGACCAAAGCGGTCGCCATCTTCCAACTGAATGTTGCCATGTACCCAGAAAGTTCGAACACCTACGACAGCCTGGCCGAGGCGCAGGAAGCTGCGGGGGACAAGCAAGGCGCGATCGGCAACTATCGCAAATCGGTGTCGCTGAACGATCAGAATCAGCATGCAGTTGCGCGCTTGAAAGAGCTCGAGGCTGGCAAGACACAGTGAAGAGTCGGAACGTGGAGTGTGCAGCCTTCGCAAGCGATGATTTGAATTTGTCTTCGGTACTCATTTCGCGGTGTTGGCGAATCAATCCCATCTGGGCAGATAATACCTAAAGAAACCAAAACAAACGCATCCAAGTAGAAGTATGCCCCGCTCAACTACATCGCCGAGCTCGCGCTTCACGCTGCTGTTTGCCGCGATCACCCTGGCCGTGCTCGGTCTCGCTGTCCAGGCTCCCGCCCAGGATCTCGCTCGCCGTCTCATCCTCAAAGACGGCTCTTACCAACTCATCACGAAATATGAACTCAAAGGCGACCGGGTTCGCTACAAGAGCGCCGAGCGCGACGAATGGGAAGAGCTTCCCTCCGCGCTGGTAGATTGGCCGGCCACCGAAAAGTACGAGAAAGACCGCGCCACTTCCGCCATCCCAGAAGCTAAAGCCCTCGATAAAGAAACCGACGCCGAACGCGCCGCCGAAGAGTCCCACCTTCCCCAAGTCGCGCCCGGACTGCGCCTGCCGGAAGATTCTGGCGTCTTCCTGCTCGATAATTTTCAGGGCCAGGCCCAGCTCGTCGAAATGCAGCAGCTCGAGGGCGACGTCAACCGCAACACTCGCGGCAACATCTTTCGCGGAGCCATCAACCCCATCGGCGGAGCTAAGCAGTCCGTCGAACTCGAGGGCGAACACGCCACGGTACACGCCCATGTCGCTGTGCCTTCCATCTACATCAATGTCGATGAGGAAGACCGATCAAATCCCGAACCGCCGGAGGGCGAAACCGCCTCCGCCAAGCCATCCGAACCCAGCCTCGACGCTCCCCGCGACCAGCGGCAACGCCCTCAACAGCCGCAACAACCGCAGCAGCCCGAGCAAGCCCTCATTCCCTTTGACCGCTTCCGCATCGTCCGTGCCAAAGTAAAAGGCGGCAAACGCGTCGTGGGCGATCTGAAGCGCAACGTTGCCGGCAAGGTCAGCCAGAATCAGGATTTCGTCAAGACCACCATCACTCGCGTGAGCGGCGGCTGGCTAAAGCTAACCCCCACAGAAAACATGGCCCCCGGCGAGTACGCGCTAGTTGAGATGAAAGGAAGTGAAGGCATGAACCTCTACGTCTGGGACTTTGGCGTAAACCCAAACGCCCCCGCGAACGCGAATCCGTGGAAGCCGGATGTAAAGCCAGCCGAGCCGCAGAAACTGAAAGACAATTTGTAATTTTACGGTCTCAGTTGACAAGTGACAATGTACACTTTACACTAATGATCAGGAGCTTTAAACATCGCGGCCTCAAACGGTTTTACGAGCGCGACGACCGTAGCGGAATACGGGCTGATTTCGCGGATACAATTCAGGAAATATTGACCGTCCTCGATGACGCGGAGGTGCCGCAAGAACTTGACCTGCCCGGCTACCGCCTGCATCCGCTCAAGGGCGACCTCAAAGGGTTTTGGTCCGTTACCGTGCGCGCGAATTGGCGAATCATATTCCGTTTCGAGGGCCCCGATGCATTTGATGTCGAACTGATCGACTATCACTAGATAATGAGGAAAACACCATGCCAATGAAAAATCCCGCCCACCCTGGACGTATTGTAAGGACCGCGTGTCTCGAACCCTTGGGCCTCTCCGTCACGGAGGGAGCGGAGGTCCTTGGCGTCACGCGGCAAACGCTCAACAACGTCATCCATGGTAAGTCTGGAATCAGCCCCCAGATGGCCATCCGGCTCTCGAAAGCATTTGGCAGCACGCCGGAAACGTGGTTGCGGATGCAGCTTGCTTACGATCTCGCGCAGGCCCGAAAAGACGAGCACAAAATCAAAATCCGCCGCCATCATGCGCCAATGGAACTCCGCGCCTAGTGATTGTTGTATGCCTGTCGGCTGGCGTCGCATTGTTAAGAAATATAGAGCCATGAGCGTGAGAATATCGAGAAGCTACAAGGACAAACACTGGAAGGCCCTTAAGTTCGAGAGCGAGGAGGACTGGAAAAAGGGGATCGACATCTTTCTGGACCGCATGGAGACCCGCTACCTCTTGCACGTCAGGCGGATACTTAAGCACACAACTAGCGGCTTTGCTGCCTTGGCACTCGATTGCACCGTTATCGAAACCTTGGAACAGTTTCGACAGGGGACCCGAAGGACGCCTCCCAGAAAAACTGGGGCGTATTTCGTGTCATTTCTGACTGGCACCTCATTTTCTGCATTTGTCACCGAACACCAGGCAAGATTGTTTTACATGCAAATTCGTTGCGGTCTTCTTCACCAGTCGGAAGCCGAGGGTTCGCTTATAAAGCGCAACGACACTGACCCGCTGCTCTCCACCACCAAAAACAATAAGGGCGTGATCGTTAACGCCAAGGCCTTTCATGCCCAACTCGAAAAGGTCATTAACGAGTATACCGATGTCCTGAGAAAGCCAGAGTCTTCTGCGCAGCGCGCAGCATTCCGCGAGAAGATGAATTTCATTTGCGCAGTTGAGGAGGGCGGCACCGCCGTTGCATAAGCCAGGCTGGAGTGAATGCCAAGAACTTCGGCGGCCCTACGGAGTGGCTTATCGGGGAAGTCGCAATCGGGTTGCAAATACAATAATCCAACCAAAAGTGAGCAAAAAACAGGAGTGTTTCAGTAGTCGGGCAATTGGGTTTTCAATCTCTCAATGACCCGATCGCCAATCGCTCAATTCCTACTTCATCACTCCCCGCTGCGCAATTCCAATATTGTCGCGGGTCGTGTTCTTGACCAGATACATCATCTCGTCGGCCTGCCGGATGATGTCGTGCGCGTCGCGCGCATCGTGCGGATAAGTCGCCAACCCGATCGAAGCCCTCACATTCAGATTCAGCCCTTCGTCGCGGCAGAAACAGCTGGCGCGCATGGCATCGCGCAACCGCTTGGCCACTACCAGCGCCTGATCCTTCCCGGTCTGCGGCAGCAGTATCACGAATTCATCTCCCCCATAGCGAAACGCAAAGTCAATCAAACGCAGTTGCGCTTTCACCAGGTATCCAATTTCCGCCAGCAACTTGCTCCCGATCAGGTGTCCGTGAGTATCGTTAACCGTCTTGAAGTGATCGAGATCGATAAACAGCACGCTGAACTCATAGCCAAACCGCGAAGACCGGTAAACCTCTGTCTCCAGCGTCTTGTACAAGTGCCGTGCGTTGTAGAGCCCCGTGCAGTCGTCGGTGATGGTCAGTTCCTGGATCTTTTCCACCCAGCGCGCGTTCTCGATGGCGATGGCGGCGTAATCGCAAAGCGCCTGCAAAAAGAAAACTTCGGGTTCGTTGAATTGCGACAGGTCCACATTCACGAGTTGGATCACGCCCAGCACGCGCAGGCGTGACCTAAGCGGCACGCAGATCACCGAGTGCGTCTCCCACTGCGTAGCTTCATCAATGCGCTTGGCGAATCGAGGATCGCGTTCCACATCCGCCGATATCACCTGCTCGCCGGTCTTGGCCACCCATCCCGCAATGCCCTCGCCCACTTTCAGGCGAACATTCTTCAGCGCCTCAGCGGCCTCGCCTACGGCAATGGCGAAGTAAAGCTCATTGTGCTCTTCGTCCACCATCAGCAACGACCACGTGTCCGGACGGAAGTATTCCGCCATCTTTTCCATGATGGTTTGGAGAATGGAATCGAGATCCAGCGACGACGTGAGCGCCTTCGCCACATCGTGGAAGATGGTCAGTTCCTGGCTCTGGCGCGTCAATTGTGTGCCGGTGGCCTCGGACATACTGGTTCCTTGATCGAGCTGGACGGAGTGACGGTTCCAAAAATTATATGGCCGCCCCGCCACCGCAGCAATGACCGTTGGTAACCTGAACCCCTAAAGCCAATGCCATGCTGACCTTAGCCGAGCGCTCGGAGATAGTGGCCCCGCTGTCTTGCTGAGTGCAACGTGGTGTTTCAACCACCATACTTGGGCATGCCCAATCCCGGTCTCAATCAAGCAAATCCTTATCAAGCAAATCCTTGGCCAGGCATTTCTTGATGGTAGGCGTATTCTTGATGGATATGCGAATTACCCCGCGCCAGACAGTTGCGCTATCGACTGCGTTCATGTTTGCAATGCTTCTCGTGCCAGTTCTGAAATCTCAAAACGTAGCACCCGTCGATCCAAAGACAATTCCCGTCGTCGACGGCGGAATCGGCCCCTGCTCCGCCGACTTCACTGTCAACGATGCAAACGGCGCGCCCGTCTACAACGCCAAGATTCGCGTCCACATCGCCTACCGCTTCATGAGCCTCCACAAGTTGGATCTTGAAGTCGGAACCAACGCCGCTGGCCAAGCCCGCTTCACCGGACTGCCGGACCGCACCAAGCAGGGGCTGTTTTTCCAGGCGTCTGAAGGCAGACGCGAAGCCTCAGTCTTCGTCGATCCCGCCAAAACCTGCAAGGCAGAACTCACCATCACTCTGGAGAAAAAGTCTCAATAAACAGCTTTGTGAAATGGATGAGCCTTCGAACTCAGCGCGCTGTCCTCCGGTCCCCCTGCCTAACCCTGAGCCTCTGCGGTTCGCTCCTGGATATCTCCGCACCCCTCGGTAACGTCGATCCCCCGCGAGTTCTGGCGTCCGCCGCTGCCTTCGCCTATGATTGTCCTCATCTCGACGCGGAGGGAAACTTAACCCCCGCTGGAGTCAGCCTTGGGAGCGTTCGGAGAAAAACTTCGCAAGCAGCGTGAGCAGCGCGGCATCGCGCTCGACGCCATCTCCAACACCACCAAGATCAGCCCGCGCATGCTGCGCGCCCTCGAGGACGAACACTTCGATCAGCTTCCCGGCGGCGTATTCAACAAAGGTTTCGTCCGCGCCTACGCGCGTCAGGTTGGACTCGACGAGGAAGAAGCCGTAACCGATTACCTCGCCGCCCTGCGCGAGAGTCAGATTCAGCAGCAATCCATTCTCCCCGATTTCCGGACCCCGGCCGGCAAACCGAGCGCAGCTGGCTCGCCTGATCTTCACAGCATTGAGCCTTCCCGCGAGAACCCTCACCACATCGACCTTCAGACCGACGATCTTGCCGGCAATGAGGGGAGCGATCACGACAACCAGCCGTCCAGAGAAGACCGTCGCAAGAAAAAAGAAGATCGGCGCAATCGTCAGGAAGGTCGTTCGTCGTTGCCAGATTCCACGACCCCTCCCACGGCCAATAGTGCCGCGAGGCGTTCCTCCAACCGCTATCCTGCGGGAAGCCCGGGCGAGCCCTTGGGCGCTCCTTCCGCCCGGTTTCCGTGGGGCATGCTGGCGGCGGCGCTGGTGCTCATGACTTTGCTCCTCGCCTTATGGAATCGCCGTAGTCGCGATACCACGGCCACGTCCAACCTAGTAGTCACTTCGAATCCATCTAAGGACCAAACGCCGCCGCCGGCGCCAGCACCAACCCAGCCGTCCGGTTCTGCTTCGGTAACGGCGGGGAAACCATCCCCGGCGGGAACACTTTCAACCGGAGAGCTGTCGCCAGGAACAATCTCTACCGAAACCGCATCACCAAGACCCGCCCCAACTGTGCCAGTCGCGTCCCCATCTTCGAAAGTAGCAGGATCTTCCCCCGCATCCACGGTAGGTTCCGCCGCCAGCAAGCCTGCCGCAACCATGCCTGCCGAAACCGCTACTCCGCCGCCTGCGAAGACCAAGACTCCCGGCGCTGCGGCGAAGCCGCCAAGCACTTTCACCCTGCTCATCCGCGCTGAGAAGACCACCTGGATCTCGATCGTGGCCGACGGCAAGACCGTGGCCGAAGAAACCCTTATCGCACCGGCGCACACCTCTGTCCGTGCCAGCCGCGAGATAGTCGTAAGGGCAGGAAACGCCGCCGGGGTCAGCTTCCTGCTGAATGGCAAAGAATTCCCCGCGCAAGGCAACGATGGAGAAGTAAAGACCTACGTTTTCAGCGCCACGTCCCTTCGGGCGCTGCCGCAGAGCCAACTCCCCTCCCCGAATCCCTAGGGGCGTCCCGCTAGTTCGCGTCGTCACCGCCGCCAAAATGAAAGGGCTCGTCTTTCCCGGCCTTTACCATGTTGAGTTGACACAACGATTGCCAACGCTCTCCCTGACAGCTAATCTTGCCATCCATTCGCAATTAGCCCATCATGGTCAGAAATTCACAGTGTAAGACTCTTGAACCATGTCTATGCCCGCCATCTCGCTCCGTCGCGCTGCACGCCACAACCCACTCGCCGCCGCGGGCGCAGTGTTGGTGATGTTGTTCCTGATCTTCGCTCTATTCGCTCCCTGGATCGCACCGCAAGATCCCGCTGCCATCAACTTGCCCACGCGGCTCGAACCTCCATCTCACAGCCACTTCTTCGGCACCGATGAACTCGGACGCGACATCTTCTCGCGCATCGTGTTTGGCGCGCGCATCTCGATGCTGGTCGGAAGTTGCGTGGTGCTTGCCTCGCTCGCGCTGGGGCTGATCATTGGCTCTGTTGCCGGCTACTACGGCGGAGGCATCGACCGCTTCGTCAACGTCATTCTGATGAACGCGTTTCTTTCGTTTCCTGGAATTCTTCTCGCCATTGCCTTCGTCGCCTTCCGCGGCCCCGGGATCTTTAACCTTGTTCTCGCGCTCTCCCTCGGAGGCTGGGTCGGCTACGCCCGGCTTGTCCGCGGACAAGTCCTGGCCGCGCGCGAACGCGAATTTGTCGAAGCTGCCCGCGCTCTCGGCGCCAGCGACCTGCGCATTATCGTCCGCCACATTTTGCCAAACATCATTCAGCCCGTGATTGTGCAGGCTGCGATCGGCATGGCAGGAGCCATCCTCGCCGAAGCCACGATGAGCTTTCTCGGACTCGGCGTGCCGCCGCCAACGGCGAGCTGGGGAGCGATGCTCAACGACGGTCGAGCCCACCTGTTCGACGCACCGCATCTTGTGCTCTTCCCAGCGCTCGCAGTGATGCTCGCCGTGCTGTCGTTCAACTTCATCGGCGACGCGCTGCGCGATTATCTCGACCCGCGCTCGCGCATCGAAGCCGGCCTCTAGCTCGTCGCAACCCTTTCAAAACACGCCACATTCAGTCCTTGACACAAATCGCATATTGCAATATATATATAGCGATCTGAAATATGAGACTGGGAGAGAAAATTCGCTACCTGCGCGAGGTGGAAGGCTCGTTGCGCGGCCTGGACCGTCCCATGACGCAGCAAGAGATGGTGAAGGCCATCCGCCAGGAATTGCGCAAGAGCATCAGCCAGTCGTACCTATCGCAGATCGAAAACGGGGCGCGGCCGCATATGACGCAGTCCTCGCGCGCGTTGCTGGCGAAGTTCTTCAAGGTGCATCCCGGCTTTCTGGTGGATGACCCTGAGGGCTACCACACGGAACTGACTTCGGATTTGCGGACCACCGAAGGACAGCTTGACGTGTGGCTGTTACAGGGCTCGGAGCGCTTCGTGAGCGACGCGGAAGTGAGCGATGTGCTGATCAAAGCCGCGCGCGAGAAAGATACCAGGCGCTGTCTGCTGCTGTTGGGCGCGATTCTCGATACCCCAGGGCTGGCCGAGCGTTTGCTGGAGGCTCTGAGGCCGGACTTGGTGGCACGTGGAAATCACCATCGCGAACATCTTCCCCGCGAAAACCGTGGCCGCGCCGCGAGCGCAGAAGGGAGAAGAATCCGATGACTCATTCCGTGACTTGGGCGGACTTCTACTTGATCTGTTTTGCGGTGGGTTTTTGCTTCAGTTTCTTTTCGTTCGTGTTTGGAGGTGCGCGCACGGGCCGGCTGCATCTGCCGCATTTCCACGGGCACCCCGGTGCCGCCCATCTTCCATCGGCTGGCGTTCCCGCGCCGCACGCGCCGGCCGCAACCAGTCATGCACCGGTTGGAGGGGACGGCCAAGCCGCGGCTGCTGGCTCGCACGCGCATCAGGATGGCGGAGTTTCTCCGTTCAATTTCGTGACCGTAACCGCCTTCTTGGCATGGTTTGGCGGGACGGGATATTTGCTCACGCGCTACTCCGGAGTTTGGGTTGGCTTTGGGTTGCTGGCCTCAATCATTAGCGGCCTCTTGGGTGGAGGCATCGTGTTCCTGTTTCTGACCAAGGTGCTGATCTCGGACGAAGAAAATATGGATCCCGCAGACTACGAAATGGTGGGAGTGCTGGGCCGCGTAGCCAGTCCCATCCGCGAGGGCGGGACGGGCGAAATCATATATACGCAGATGGGTACGCGCCGGGTGTGCGGCGCCCGCAGCGATGACAGCACCGCCATTGCCAAAGGAACGGAAGTGGTGGTCACGCGCTATGAGAAGGGAATCGCTTACGTCCGATTGTGGAGCGAGATGTCCGGGGGCGAGTGACGGGCGGCAATTTCCGCCGCTGGCTTGATTTTGAGTTGTGGAACTGCATTCGTAAGAGGAGGCGCTATGCCGGAGATGTCACGGATGGTCGAGATTTGGATTTTCGCGGGGCTCGGGGTGATGGTCCTTCTGTTCCTGATGAGCGGAATGGCCAGGCTATATCGCAAAGCGGGGCCGCACGAGGCGCTCATCGTGTATGGCCTGGGCGGAACACGCGTGGTGCAGGGACACGGCACGCTGGTGCTCCCGATGGTGCAGGTTTGCAAGGATCTGTCGCTGGAACTGATGTCGTTCGACGTTGCACCGCAGCAGGATCTGTATACAAAGCAAGGCGTCGCGGTGACGGTGGAAGCTGTCGCGCAGATCAAGGTGAAGTCCGACCGCGAGTCTGTGCTGACGGCTGCCGAACAGTTCCTGACCAAGAGCGATCAGGAGCGCGAGGGGCTGATCCGGTTGGTGATGGAAGGCCATCTGCGCGGAATTATAGGGCAACTCACGGTGGAAGAAATCGTCAAGCAGCCGGAAATGGTCTCCGACCGCATGCGTGGCACTTGTGCCGAGGACATGAACAAGATGGGACTGGAGGTGATCTCGTTCACGATCAAGGAAGTGCGCGACAAGAACGAGTACATCACCAACATGGGCAAGCCGGACGTGGCCCGCATCAAGCGCGATGCGGATGTTGCGACGGCGGAAGCCGACCGCGACACGGCGATCAAGCGGGCACTGGCGCAGCGGGAATCGGCCGTGGCCAAGGCGCAGGCTGACCAGGAGCGCGTGCTGGCAGAGACGCTGTCTCTAGCCAAGCAGGCGGAGTCGCAGCGCGACCTCGAGGTGAAGAAGGCGCAGTATGTCGAAGTTACCAAACGCCAGCAGGCACAGGCCGACAAGGCTTATGACATCCAGACCAACATCATGCAACAGCAGGTCATCGCCGAGCAGGTGAAGGTACAGCAGATCGAGAAGGAGCAACAGGTCAAGGTGCAGGAAGCAGAAATTAATCGTCGCGAGAAAGAACTGATCGCGACTGTGCTGAAGCCGGCGGAAATCGAACGTCAGCGCATTGAAACCCTGGCCGCGGCTGAGAAGCAGCGCCTGATCGCGGAAGCGGAAGGTCAGGCTTCGTCGATACGGGCGCAAGGCGAGGCTGAGTCGGAAATTATTTTCAAGAAGGGTGAAGCCGAAGCCAAAGCCATGAACGTGAAAGCCGAGGCTTACCAGGAGTACAACCAGGCGGCCGTGATTGACCGCTTGTTCGCCACGATGCCAGAGATCGTGAGGGCGCTGGCCAGTCCGCTGGCGAACGTCGACAAAATCACCATCGTCTCGACTGGAAACGGCGATGCGTCGGGGATGAACAAAATCACCGGCGACATCGCCAAAATGGCGGCGCAGGTGCCGGCCTTGTTCGAAACGCTCTCGGGAATGCCACTGGCGGAATTGCTCGGGAAGGTGCGGCAGATTGGGGACAAGACGCCGAAGCCGCCGGTGGTTGACGCGACGAAGTAGGGTCTCGATTGCTTGTGTAGGGACGGCCGGCCCCGGCTGTCCCTTCCGAGAGCAGCGGAGCGGAGGCAATTGGAGCAGACGTTATGACAAGCAGACCAAGAGGAGTGGGATTGGGAATCGCGCTGGGAGCGGCGTTGGGCGCCGCGCTTGGAGTCGCTGCCGGACATCTCGCGATCTGGCTGGCGATCGGAGTGGCGATTGGCGTGGCGATCGGTGACAGCTTCCGACGCAAGGAAATCGAGTGTTCGGAGTGCGCTGCCCTTCATCGCCAACATGAAACCAGAAACCTACGGCAACAAAGCTAGGAGTTAGAAGCTCACAAAGGAGTCCACCATGGCATTACTAGAGCGTGTTTCCACATTAGTCCGGGCCAACCTCAACGACCTGATCGACAAGGCCGAGGAGCCGGAAAAGATGATCAAGCAGGTAATTCTCGACATGCAGAACCAGCTTCTGCAAGTAAAGACGCAGGTGGCGATCGCCATTGCCGATCAGCACCTGCTCGAGAAAAAACAAAAAGAGAATGAAGACAAAGTTGCAGAGTGGATGCGCAAGGCCGAGTTGTCGGTCGATAAGAAACAGGACGACCTGGCGCGCGCATCGCTTCAGCGGGTAGAAAGCTATCGCGAGATGAGCGAGAGCTTCACGCAGCAGGTCACTGACCAGAAGGCGCAGGTGGAGAATTTGAAGTCGGCGCTGCGCCAACTGGAGCAGAAGTTGACCGAAGCGCAGGCCAAGGCCGATCTGCTGATTGCGCAACATCGCCGCGCCCGCGCTGTGGGTAAGGCCAGCGACGCGCGCCTGGCGATAGGCGACGGTTCGAAAGCCGCGGCCTTTGATCGCATGAAGCGGAAGGTGGCGCATTCCGAGGCGGTGGGTCAGGCCAAGGCGGAGATTGCCGGAGACAATATGGAGGACCGCCTGGCCGCGCTCGAGAAAGAGGATCGGATTGAGCAGTTGCTGGCGGATTTGAAGACGAGGCGGAGAGCGTAGGGAAAGGACCCCTTCCGACATTGTTGACAAAAGCATAATTCTTTGGAGGCAGGATGATTCGGCGCAAGATCAGTCCTTTTGTTCCGGTGGGAATGCTCGCTTTGGCTGCAAGCAGCATTGTGCGACGCTACCTGCACGGTAACCATTGGGATTTCGCCAACGGGTTGTTGATGGGTGTATCGATCGGTTTGATGATCGTTGGAGTGGTGCGGCAGTCAAGGAATATGGCGCGGTGATGGCCAGGCAGATCAATGATGGAAAAGGCGAATAAAGCGCGGACCATCGGGATGGTGATTGGTATCGTGCTTCTAATGTTGGCTGTGCTGTGGAGGCGGCTTTCGCACTGAGCTGGCGGCGGCTGGGTGCATCGCGAGAATCTCAATGCGCCGGAGTCTGCGGTTAAAGCAATACGGATCCTTCGACTCCGCCACCATTTCGTTTCGCGAAATGGACTGCTCCGCTTAGGGTCACGATGTGTGCTGAATAACTGCTAGACCGACGCCACTTTTTCCACGGAGCTGGAAGCGACTCCCGAAATAGACAGTGAATGGCCGTTCTCGCAAACTACGACTGGGTCGGCCCGCAGCACGAACTCGAACAATTCGCTTTCTGACAACTGGCTGTTATCGAGCACGTGCCAGCGGGTGCGAGATCCGCAGCTAGGCTCAGCGCATTCCAGTTCGATGCACTGAAAATCCAGACCGCTATGGTCCGCCAGCGCGGAAGAATACGGAGCCCACATAACATCTTCTTTCTCGTAGACGTACCAGTGGTCGCACTCGCGGCAGATGAGCCGCAATTGCCATGCATCCTGCGGCCAATCGGGGGGAGTCGCTCCCGT
The DNA here is from genome assembly GCA_035568115.1 of Candidatus Acidiferrum sp. Lineage (GTDB taxonomy): Bacteria > Acidobacteriota > Terriglobia > Terriglobales > Acidobacteriaceae > Sulfotelmatobacter. The sequence continues at coordinate 22,017 of DATMOP010000010.1, read as the reverse complement.
TTTCGGGGGGTTGGGATAAGGCAGGCGAATGCGAGCCGCAGAAGGCATGGGGCAATCTGGGTTCTTGCATCGTACGACAGGCTGCAAGTACATAAAGTCTCTCTCCGGGCGACTTCCAGCCTACCATGGGAATCGGCACCCTGCTTACATCCATTGACCGGTCTGCCCGCATCTCTGTAATCTTGCAACAGAAAATCTTCATTTCAGATTCCAGGCAAGGAAAATTCATGAAGGAAGTTGCAATCCTGCTGCTGATCACCCTTACACTCAACGGTTGTGGCAGCAGCAGCAGCTCGACAACTGCGCAGACCGCGGCCGGCGGAACATGGGGAGCGGTATTGAGCGGGGGAATCGGTCCGGACTCCGGGTTTAGCTTTACCACGCAGTTCACGGTGGGCAGCGGTGGAACGCTGAGCATTTCATATTTTCAATTCCTTAACTCGAACTCGACGCAATGTTTCCCCGTCGCTGGAGGAACCCAGGCCGGGTCAATGGTCCTGACGACGAACACCTCGAACTCCACCGTGACCGGTACGTTTTCGTTCACTGAGCAGTCGGGCGGCAACACCCTCACCCTCACTGGAACTGTGACCGGAACGGAGACTGGAACCACACTTTCTGGCGGTTCGGTTACCGGCTCATGGACGCTGTCGGGTGGCACGGGATGTAGCGATGCGACGGGCGGGAGTTTCACCATGACTCAGCACTGAAGTTGCTGAGTGTCAGAACCAATCGCTGCGGTAGGCGACCCACCACGAGAGAAAGAGGATGGGGACGGTCGAGGCCAGGCCCCACCAGAGGGGCAGCAGAAAGTCAGCCAGCAGGCCGAGGACCGTGAAGGTCATCCAGAAAATCTTACGCTCCATAGAATGATTGTAGGTTCGCGCGTGCCGGAGAGCAGCAGGGCTTTCGGGCCAGCACTTTCGTCACCGTGGGAGTCTGCTATAGAGTGGGAGCCATGAAGCGCTCGCTGCAACAGATTGCCGAGGCGGTTGGAGCCCGCCTGCACGGGGATGGGAGTGTCGAAATTGACAACGTGGCGAGCATTGGATCGGCTTCCCCGCGCGACCTGGTGTTTGTGGAAGATGAAAAATATCTGTCGCGGGCGTTGCAGTCTGGTGCCGGTGCGGTGATTGCGGGGGAGTTTGCCACCTCCTCAGCGGGCAAACCGTTGCTCATCAGCGGTCATCCCAAGTTGACCTTCGCGCGGGCGGCGCGCTTTTTGCAGGACGGAAATCACGGCGGCGGCAACTCGGCGGTAAACGCCGTTGCTGTCGTGCATCCTTCAGCCCGGCTCGCTACAGGAGTCGTGGTCGAGGAGCATGCTGTGATTGGAGAGCATGCGGAAATCGGCGAGGGCACGCGGATCGGCGCCGGTTGCGCGATTGGGCGGGGAGTGAAGATCGGGATCGAGTGCCGGATTTATCCGCAGGTCACGATTTATGCCGGGACTACCTTGGGCGATCGTGTGATCGTGCACGCGGGTGCGGTTCTAGGGAGCGATGGCTTCGGATATGTGCGGGATCCGAAGAGCGGACACTACGAGAAATTTCCGCAGGTTGGCAGGCTGGTGATCGAAGACGACGTCGAGATTGGCGCGAACACAAGCATCGACCGTGGGGCGCTCGACGAAACTCGCATCGGGCGAGGAACGAAGATCGACAACCTGGTGCACATCGGGCACAACTGCCGCCTCGGAGAGAATGTTGTGATTGCGGCGCAGACCGGGCTTTCCGGCAGCATTGTCATTGAGAACGACGTGGTGCTCGGGGGACAAGTCGGCATTGGCGAACATGCTCGCATCGAAGAAGGAGTGATGCTGGGCGGGCAGGGAGGCGTGCTGCCTAACAAAGTTTTGCGCGGCAAGGGCATTGCGTTCTGGGGAACTCCGGCACAGCCGGTGCGCGAGTATCTGAAGCAGTTGGCGGCGCTGGCGCGGTTGGTGAAAAAGAGGTAGATGTGGCCATCGTGGTGATTGGCGGGCATTCGCGAAGCGTTGGGAAGACCAGCGTGGTGGTCGGGCTGATTTCCGCTCTGCGCGAGTTCGATTGGACCGCCGTGAAAATTACGCAATACGGCCATGGAGTTTGTTCGGCAAAGGGAGCGCCGTGCGACTGCGCGACCGACGATCATTCATGGGCGATTTCGGAGGAGAAAGATCGCGGAGGAGAGTCGGATACGTCGCGCTTTCTGGTGGCGGGGGCATTGAAGGCGTTGTGGGTGAGGACGGAGCAGGGAAGGTTGGCCGAGGCAATGCCGGCTCTGCGCAAGCGTCTCGAGCATGCACCTCATGTAATTGTGGAATCGAACAGCGTGTTGAAGTTCCTGCGTCCGGACTTGTATCTGACGGTGCTCGACCCAGGCACGGAAGATTTCAAGACTTCAGCACGGGAGTTTCTAGATCGCGCGGGTGCGGTGATTCTGCATGATGGCTTGAGAGCGGGATCGGCCTGGCAGGGAGTTTCTTTGAAGCCAGTGGCCGAGCGGCCGGTATTCCTGATCACGCCGCCCCGGTACGTGACGCCGGAGATTGTCGAGTTCGTCCGGAATTTCGTGTCGAGCGCGCGGACAGCAGATTCCTCGCCGGAAGCCCGCTCCGAATGACAAGCGCGTTTTGTTATCCTTCCGAGTGCGGCAAATTCATTCCAGCGCCTGGTTGTTAGTAGGTCTCTCCTCCCTGTTGCAGATTCTCATTTTTCCTCTTCCCGGGCTGTACATCCTCTCATGGGTGGCATTCGCTCCGCTGATCGTGGCACTGCTGCGCGCGCGGCCCGCGGGAACGCTGGAAATCGACGGCTCAGTCAATCTTCAGGCCGCGAAACCGGGGCAGGCGTTTCTGCTGGCATACGTTTCCGGAATCCTCTGGTATGCGGGCACGTGCTACTGGATCTATGACACCATGCATCAATACGGCGGCTTGAACAAGCCGCTGGCTCTGCTTGCTCTCTTTCTTTTCTGTCTTTATCTCGGGCTTTATCACGGCTTCTTCGGCTTGCTGTTGAGCTTGGCAGTGGGACCGGGCCGCGACAATCGCCGAGCTTTGTTGGCCGCACCATTTCTGTGGGTCGCAGTCGAGTTGGCGCGAACACGCGTCACCGGCTTCCCGTGGAACTTGCTGGGTACGGCGCAAGTGGACAACATCTCGCTGAGCCGCATCACCACCTGGACCGGGGTTTATGGAGTGTCATTCGAGATCCTGCTGGTGAACGTTGCGGTGGCGTCGGCGTTCCTAGTGCCAAGAAAAAAGCGCAACATGTTGCTGATTGCTTCGTTGGCGGCGGCTGCTGTACTTCAGGCTGGCAGGCTGGTCGAGGCCTCCGCGCTGCCGGCGGATCACGCCGCGCTGCTGGTTCAGGAAAACATTCCGGTGGATGAAACCTGGACCCGCGGTACGTTCCAGCGCACGCTGCACGAACTTGCGGATCTCAGCGTGAAAGCAGCCTCAAGCTCTGCGCCGGACCCAATAGCGGGCAAGCCGGTTTTGATCGTGTGGCCGGAGTCTCCCGCGCCATTCTTCACTAGCGATCCGCTATTTCGCGATCCCGTAAGCCAGATGGCCCGCACTTCCCACACTTGGGTGGTGACGGGCGCCATCGGAACAACGCCGGCGATGCAGAACGGCACGTCGAGTTCTGTGGTATTCAATTCGGCCGCTCTGATCAGCCCTACTGGCGAGTGGCCTGCGCGCTACGACAAGGTCCATCTGGTGCCATTCGGAGAATATCTGCCTTTTCCCAAGCTGTTGGCATTCGCTGGCGGACTGACTAAAGAGGTGGGAGAGTTTGAGGCGGGAAAGTCGCGAGCGCCGCTGGTCGCCGGAGATACGCGGCTGGGAGTTTTCATCTGCTACGAGTCAGTATTTCCCGGTGAAGTGCGCGAGTTCGCGAATCAAGGAGCGCAGGTTTTGGTGAATCTATCGAATGACGGCTGGTACGGCGATAGCGGCGCTTATGCGCAGCACCTGAATCAGACTCGAATGCGTGCTGTCGAGAACGACCGCTGGATTTTGAGTGCGACCGACACCGGGGTGACGGCTTCGATCGATCCTTACGGCCGAACTGTGGCGCGTTTGCCGCGCAAAGAACGCGGGGCGCTGTTTGCCTCTTATGCCCTCACCTCCGTAACCACGTTCTACACGCGGCACGGCGACTGGTTCGCCTGGCTGTGTGCGATAATTTCAGCAGGGGCGCTGCTCACGCGCTTCGCATTTTCGAAGAAAGTAAAAGGCTCCCAATGAATCAAGAGTTCGAACAGGAATACGGATTACTGAGCAAGAAGGTGCGCGAACTCCGGGAGTATCTTTGACGCGGACAAGCTCCGTCCGCAACTAGCCGAAATCGAGAAGCAGTCCGCAGACCCGAATCTGTGGTCCGATCCGCAACGTTCCAAGCAGGTGATGCGCGAGAAGAAGCGCCTCGAGCACTTGCTTACCACGGATGCCGACCTGGCACGCCGCAGCGAAGACATTGCCGCCTACTTTGAACTTGCCAAAGAGGGTGAGACTGTCGACGCGGAGTTGCGTCGTGAGATCGATTCCCTGCGCGAACTGGTCGACAAACTTGAGACCGAGACGCTGCTATCCGGCCCAAATGATGCGCTCAACGCGATTGTGACGATTCATCCCGGCGCCGGCGGCACGGAATCGCAAGACTGGGCCGACATGCTGCTGCGGATGTATCTTCGTTGGGCGGAGCGGCAGGGATTCGAGACCGTTCTCTACGACTACCAGCCGGGCGAAGAGGCAGGCCTGAAGTCGGCCACCTTTGCGGTGAATGGCGAGTATGCTTTTGGACTGTTGAGCAGCGAAATCGGCGTCCATCGCCTGGTACGGATTTCGCCCTTCGATCAAGCCAAGCGGCGGCATACATCGTTTGCCAGCGTTTTTGTGTCTCCGGAAATCGACGACAGCATTGAAGTGATCATCAAGCCGGAAGATATTCGAACGGATACCTACCGTTCGAGCGGCAAAGGTGGGCAGCACGTCAACACGACGGATTCGGCGGTGCGCATCACTCACATTGCCACCGGGCTGGTGGCCAGTTGCCAGAATGAACGGTCGCAACACAAGAATCGCGAGCGCGCCATGAGTATGCTGCGCTCCAAGCTCTACGAATTCGAGATGGAGAAAAAGCGCGCGGCCACGAAGAAAATAGAGGACTCAAAACTCGACAACGACTTCGGTTCGCAGATTCGTTCCTACGTCTTACAGCCTTACCGCATGATCAAGGATCACCGCACCAAGACTGAGGTTGGAGATGTTGACCGCGTGCTTGACGGCGACTTGCAGCCCTTTATTCGCGCGTATTTATCGGCGCGGCGTGGGGAGAAACAGCAGTGAGCGTGAAACCGGCAAGGGCGGCGACGAAACAGAAGGCGGTCAAGCTGGGTCCGCGATTCTTGCGCGCATTTGATTTCGCGGCGGAGAAACATGCCGGGCAGACACGGAAAGCGTCGTCGATTCCCTATATCGCGCATTTGATGGGTGTTGCTTCACTAGTGCTGGAGTTCGGCGGCGACGAGGATCTGGCGATCGCAGCGCTGCTGCACGATGTTGTCGAAGACTGCGGTGGCGCGCCCATGCTGAAAGAAGTCCGACGGCGGTTTGGGCCTCGGGTGGCGAAGATCGTCGATGGCTGCACGGACTCTGACACGTATCCCAAGCCCCCGTGGCGTGAGCGCAAAGAAAGCTATATCCGGCATTTGAAGAATGCCGACGAGAATACAAGGCTGGTTTCCGCCGCGGACAAGCTGAACAATGTGCGTTCCATTCTTTCCGATCATCGCGAATTCGGCGAAGCCGTCTGGGAGCGGTTCAAGGGCGTGCGCAAGGGAACGCTTTGGTACTATCAGGCTTTGCTGGAGGAATTTCTTCGGAAACCGAACCACCTGATTCGAGAATTAGAACTTGCGATCGGGGAGCTTGAAGCGACCGCCGCTCGTGCCGCTCACAGTTCCTTTCCTCGGAAACCCAGGAGGTGAACCCATGTCGCGGACGATTGATCAAATTCGTGCAAACAAGCTGCCGTCGAACATGATGCAGTTTGCGGCAAAGGGGGCGCTGTCCGTTCCGCCGGACGAAAACATTGAGATCCTGGTCTACCTAGCCAAACACAATAAGATTTTTGGCGACCTCGCCCGCATCACATTGGCCGGTTGGGATGAGAAAGCCTCGCTGGCCGCGGCTTCCAATCCGAATACTCCGCGCGAGGTTCTCGACTACCTGGTTGCACCGGAGAATCTTCGTCCGAAACTGCTGCCGGCGTTGCTCGAAAATCCGTCTGTCGCGGATAGCGAGTTAGCCAAGTTGGCCATCTCAGCGTCGCAGGAGTCTGTCGATGCGATGCTGCAAAGCCGGCGAGTACGGGCCTCCGCCGGAGTTTTGAATGTTCTCAGGTCGAACCCATATTTGAAGGCCGCCCAGTCATCTGCGATTGCCGGTCTGGGGAATCCGAGCCACACGGAGCCGCCTACTGTCCCTGCTGAAGACACGGAGCCCCAAGTTGATGTATCAGTCGTTGCAACGGCAGCCGAACTTGCTCACGAGATGGCTCCCGCTACCAGTGACGACGCGGGAGAAGTTCCTGACGAAGCGGTTTCTGCTTATCTGGCCGAGCACGCGGCCGAGATTGCTGCGGATCACGATAAGCCCTTCCAACCGGTGGGGGGCATCATGGACTTGTTGGGGACAGACTATTTTCCCGTATCGCAAAACAAAGAGATGACAGAGTTAGCCGGCAATGAGGAGAAAACTGCTGTTTCTGCCAGCGTGGCTTCGGCCGCGGCGGCACGTCCTAAACCTGCCGCTGGTCCTCCCCCCGGACAGCGTGATAACACGGTGCAGAAGATCAACCGGCTTGATGTGAAAGGCCGCATCCAACTGGCGATGAAGGGCAATAAGGAAGAGCGGTCGATCCTGATTCGCGACGGTACAAAAGTGGTGGCGTTGGCGGTGCTCGATGCTCCCAAACTTTCCGATGGGGAAGTCGAAAAGTTCGCCCTGCAAAAAAACGTGTTGGAAGCAGTTCTGCGGCAGATTCCGCTGAAGCGCCGCTTCATGAAGAACTACATTGTGGTGCGAAATCTGGTCGCGAACCCCCGCACGCCGCTCGATCTTGGATTGGGACTGATGAAGCATCTGATGACGCAGGACTTAAAGAACATCTCCGCCAACAAGGAGATATCCGAGACCGTTCGCAAGCTGGCCCTGAAGATGTACAAGCAGAAGCTGGATATGGCGAACAAGAAATAGAAAAAGAACTATGGCTTCTTTCCCACAGGCAGATCCAATTGCAGAACTACTCACACGCGCAAGAACAATCGCGGTGGTCGGACTTTCCTGCAATCCGCTGCGTCCAAGTCATGGCGTCTCCGCCTACGTGCAAAGTCAGGGATACCGTATCATTCCAGTGAATCCCCAGATCGAATCCTGCCTGGGGGAGAAGGCCTACCCTTCGTTGCTCGAGGTGCCGGAGAAGATCGACATTGTGAATATCTTCCGGCGCCCGGAATTCGTGGAAGAGATTGTGGATCAGGCCATTCAATTGAAAGTCCCGGCAATCTGGATGCAGGAAGATGTAATCCACGAGAAAGCTGCCGAGAAGGCGCGCATGGCTGGAATCTTTGTTGTGATGAACCGCTGCATTCTGAAGGAGCACCGCGCGCGGTTCCGGTGAGTGCAGATCCTAGCATCCAACCCCGACAAATACCAGACTTGCGTCATCGCGGAGGCCCACTCCGTTCGCGAAGGCGCGGACGTCATCGACAACGCTGACCGCCGACGCGTTGCGGCACGCAACGTGCCGGGCGAGGCGGTCCAAACCGTATTCCTCCTCGGCTTCGTTGACGGCTTCGGTGATGCCGTCGCTATAGAACACAAGCCGCGAGCCTGGAGACAAAGTCAAGGTGGTTTCTGAGTAGTCCCCGCAATTTAAGCCAAGCGGAATCCCGCGTTCGGTATCCAGAAACCGCGCTCCTTTTTCATCGATAAAGAGTGGATGCAAATGTCCTGCATTCGCAAACGTCAGCATGCGTGTTGCCGGATCCAGCACGCCGTAGACCAGGGTGACGAACTTGCCAACCGGAAAATCGTCCACCAGCAGGCCATTCAGCTTGGTCAATACCTCGCCCGGAGTGCAGCTGGCCTCCGCCAGAGACCGCAGCATTCCGCGCGTCGCAGACATCAGCAAGGCGGCGGCAGTGCCTTTTCCGGAGACGTCCGCCAACACCAATCCCAAGCGGCCGTCAGGAAAGGGAATAAAGTCGTACCAGTCACCACCAACGGCGCCGGCGGGGACGCTGAGACCGGAGATCACAAAGCCTGGAATGTAGGGCGAACTCTTTGGCAATAACGCCTGCTGCATGACCCGGGCCTCATGCGCCTCGCGGCTCATCGTCTCCCGCTCCGCCCGCTCCGATTGGAAGCGGCGAGCGTTGTGCACGGCCCCGGCCACGTGATCGCACAGCGCCTGAAGAATTCTCAGTTGCTGACGAGGAAACGCGTCCAGGTCCGGGTGGGAAGCGGTGAAGACGCCCACGAGCCGTTCTCCAACGTGCAGCGGGATCGCCACTTCCGAAAGCGTGTCATGTTCGCAACCGATGTAGTACTCGTCCTTGCGTACATCGGGTGCATAGCGCATCTGGCCGGTGGAGGCGACGTAGCCGACCATACCTTCCTTGCCGATTTTCAAACGATGGCCTTTGTGGTTGACGCTGCATCCATGCACGCCGGCCATCACCATCTCCCCGCGTTCCTCGTCGTGCAGATAGATGCTGGCTTCCACGCATCCAAAGGAACGGGCGACGTCATTCACGATGTTGTCGATGAGTTGATCGAGGTCGAGGATCGAGCTGATCTTCTGGGCAGCCTTCTGAAGCCTTTGCAGGTCTTCAATCTGGCCGGCGTGTAACCGCCCAATGGGCGGGACTTCGACGGTAACGGCGCTGGGATTCGTGGCCATGGGATTCCGCCCTCCGTGGCTTGCAGGCGGGCACAAACCATACACGTACGATGTCTTATAGGATGTCGCGGAGCGCCTCTAGGATTCTTTCTTGGGACGTGGGGTCTTGTTCCCTGCAGCCGGTACGCGCAGCTTTCTGATCTCTTCCATCCGCTCGCGGATGCGCTTCTCGATCCCCTCGCTGGTCGGCTGGTAGTAGACCCGGTCGCGCAAGTTATCGGGCAGGCATTGCATGTTGGCGACCTTGCCTTCGAGGTCATGGGCGTATTGATAGTCTCTGCCGTAGCCCAGACCCTTCATCAGTCCGGTCGGCGCATTGCGCAGGTGCAGTGGGACGGGCTCCGCCGCGGTTTGCTCGATGTCGTGCTGCACCGCGCCGTACGCCGTGTAGAGGGCGTTCGATTTGGGCGCGACCGAAAGATAGACGACCGCTTGCGCAAGAGCGAGATTGCCCTCGGGCATGCCGATGAAATCCACCGCATCGCGGGCAGCCATGCATAGAGAAAGCGCATTAGGGTCCGCGAGGCCGATGTCTTCCACCGCCATGCGCACCACGCGGCGCGCAACGTAGAGCGGATCTTCGCCGGCTTCAATCATGCGGCCAAGCCAGTAGAGAGCCGCATCGGGATCGCTGTTGCGCACCGACTTGTGCAGCGCCGAGATCAGGTTGTAGTGTTCTTCGCCAGCCTTGTCGTAGAGCAGGGTTCGCTTCTGTAGCGCATCGCGAACGATGTCTTCCGTGATTTCCGCAGGCTGCGATCCCGCTTGCTGCGCCAGTCCGGATGCGACCTCCAGCACGTTGTAAGCGCTGCGAGCGTCGCCGCTGGTGTAGCTGGCGATTCTCTTTAGGACATCGTCGGATGCGCGCAACTTCATTGTGCCCAGGCCGCGCTCTTCGTCCGTCAAGGCGCGTTTGAGGAGTTGCACGATCTGGTCTTCGGTCAGGGGCTGCAATACATAGACGCGGCACCGGGACAGCAATGCTCCATTGATTTCGAATGACGGGTTCTCAGTGGTGGCGCCGATCAGGCGGATATTGCCCTTTTCTACGTGGGGCAAAAAAGCGTCCTGCTGGGCTTTGTTGAAGCGGTGAATCTCATCAATGAAGACGATGGTGCGTGTGCCGTACTGGCGGGCGCGTTCGGCATCGGCCATTACCTGCTTGATCTCTTTGATGCCTGCCAGAACGGCGGAAAATTCGATGAACTCCGCCTTGGTCATGCGGGCGATGATCTTCGCGAGAGTTGTCTTACCGGTTCCCGGCGGTCCCCAGAAGATGAGCGAACCGGTGTCATCGCGCTCGATCTGCGTGCGCAAGGGCTTGCCCGGGCCGATCAATTGTTCCTGCCCGGCAAACTCCTCAAGCGTGCGCGGACGCATGCGGTCCGCGAGCGGCCGCGTGCGGTCGGTTGCGCTATCGACGTTCGGGATGGGCTGAAACAGTCCCATAGAGACCTTTTCACCACGGAGTTACAGAGACACAGAGAAGACCTTTATTGTGTTTGTTTTCTCCTTGACGCCAGAGTAGATCTTTCATTGTCTTTGCCTTGCGGCTTCGTACAATACGATGCTTGCGGCCACACCCGCGTTGAGAGATTCCACCTGCGCGGTGTGCGGAATGACGATGGACTCGTCCATGCGAGCCATCATTTCGCGGGGCAGGCCGGAGCCCTCGTTGCCGAAGAAAATAGCGGCCGCCCCCTTTAAATCCGCTTGATCCAGCGGCGTCCCTTTGTGCGAGGAAGTTGCGATCAGGCGCACGCCTTGTGCGCTCAGCTTCTCTGAGACTTCCGTCAGCTTTGTGATCGCTGATTTTCCCTGCCCGTGAATTACAGGCAGGCGGAATACCGATCCTGCCGAGGCTCGCACGACTTTCGAGTTGTACGGGCTGACCGTGCCTTCACCCAACACCACCCCCGCGCTGCCAAACGCCTCGGACGAACGCAGAATCGTGCCCAGGTTGCCGGGATCCTGAAGTCCCGCGAGAACAACGATCGGGCCTACGTGCAGCCGTTCGATGACAGAGTCGAGCGAGAATTCCTTGAGCCGCACCAGCGCGGCTACTCCTTGCGGAGATTCGCTGGGCACGAGGTTGTCGAATAACTTGTCAGGCAGCAACAGGGTTTCGACCTGGGCGCCAATCTGCGGCAGCAAACGCTCGGCCCGGTCCTGCGCCGACTCGCGAAAGAACACCGCGCTGAAACGCAGACCGCTGCGGATGGCCTCTTCAAGGATGCGCAGGCCGTCGATGGCGCAGTCTCCGCCGTCGGTAAGTTCCGCGCGGGAGAACGCCTGACGCAGTTGTTTGACCAGTGGGTTGTGGCGTCCCTCAATGCGGCGGAGCCGATGCTGTGCACTGAGAGCCGTTTCTGATGTTTTTTTCATCGGGACCGTCACCGAATGATACGCCGCTCACCCGCCTTGAAGCTCTTTGCCGTATTATGGTAGGTTCCACGGACAAAATATTCCAAGCGGTATCAAGCGGGAAGGGATCGCTGTGCGCGCGGAAATCCTAAAAATCAGTAGCGAGACTCCGGAGATCTCACTGGTAAAGTACGCCGCCGACCAGATTCGTGCGGGCGAAGTGCTGGGTATGCCGACGGACACGTTCTACGGGCTGGCGGCGGATCCATTCAACCTGCGCGCCGTCGACCGTGTGTATGACATCAAGACTCGCTCGCGTCATAAGCCCTTGTCGCTGCTTATCGAAAGCGTCGATCAAGCCGAAGAACTGGCCAAAGCGCTGCCCGAGGAATTTTATGCGCTGGCGCGGAAGTACTGGCCGGGGCCGCTGACGCTTATCGTGAAAGCCGGATCGCGTCTCCCGCTAAAAGTGACTGCCAATACCGGCAACGTGGCGCTACGTGTGCCGAACGCAAAGATTCCACTGGCGGTAGTAGTGGCTGCGGCCATTCCGATTACTGCCACGTCGGCCAATCTGAGCGGGGCGTCGGAATGTACCAGCGCCAATCAGGTGCGCGACCAGCTTGAGGGCCGCATCAGCATCATCGTAGACGGCGGGATTTCACCTCGCGACGTCGCTTCCACCATCATCGACCTGAGCGATGAAACAGTGCGCTGGCGCATCATCCGTGAAGGCGCGATCCCTGCCGACGAGATTTCCACCTTCTTTGCCAAAGGATGAACGCCGACTCCGTAAGCCGGCATCTGCCACGCCGCTGGCTGCTATGGGTCGAGGCGGCGGCACTGCTGGCGTTGGTGTCGTTTTTTGTTTTGACCGGAGTCCGTATCGCGCATGAGGGCGCGCTGCAGGAGTTGCATCCGGCCGATGCCATCGTTGTTTTCGGAGCGGCAGAGTATTCCGGCCGTCCCTCGCCTGTCTTGCGGGCGCGGCTCGACCACGCATTCGATCTTTTTCGCCAAGGCGTCGCTCCCGTCGTCATCACAACCGGGGGCGCCGCGGCCGATCCCCGCTTCAGCGAGGGCGGCGTGGGCACCGCCTATCTGAAGCGCCGCGGAATTCCCGAACGCAACCTGATCGCGGAGACGCAGGGTTCCGACACGGCACAATCGGCGGTGCGCGTAGCCGTAATCATGCGCGCCAACGGACTCCACAGTTGCGTGGCCGTCAGCGATGCCTATCACGTGTTCCGCATCAAGCGATTGCTGGAGCACGAGGGCGTCGGCCCAGTGTACGTCGCGCCTCGCCCCGACTCGCGTCCGCATGGCGCGGTTCAGCGCGCGTATGCGGTAATGCGGGAGGCCAGCAGCTATTTGCTGTGGAAGCTGGGCATGACGTAGGAAAACTTGATCGGGCGTGTCACGGTCGCAGAGGCCCTACAATGAAAAACCTGGTGTCATTCCTCAGAAGCGTGTTTGGTGGCAAGAAAACCTACCCATGCGAGGGCGCCAATGCGCCGCTAGTGCAGGCCATGGATGTGATGGCGCGCGAAGACAACCGCGAAAACCGAAAGAGACTTTACGATGCACTTCTCGCATCAACGCTGATAATTCCTACTCCGGAGTTACCAGAAGGATTTCGCGCGCCCGGGGAGAGGACAGCCGCGAGCAATATTCGCATCGACATGGTCGGTTTCCACGATAAACAGGGCCGAAAGGTCACCCCCGCGTTCACAGACATGGATGCCCTTAGAACGTGGGATCCTAATACGCCGTCGCTTGGACTCAAAGCTCAGGCGCTCTTTCAGATGGTGCTGGGGACGGAGTTTCAAGGCCTCGTGATTAATCCATTCGATCCAATCCGAAAAATGATTCGTCCAGGTGGCCTAGTGACACGCGCCGAGATAGAAGTGCTGGCCAATGGGGCTGTTCCTAGCTTCACGGGACCGAAAACCGCGGAGTTTCAACTTAGCGCGAATGAGAAGGTCTTTATCGGGCGACCGGCCCTTCCTCCGAGCGGGGCAATCGAGGAGTTGTTGAAAGAAAAGGCCCGCTCGTTCCCAGTAATCGCTGAGCTTTACGTATTTCAGATGGCGACTCAGGCTGGTTCGAGCCATACTGTCATCGGAATCAACCTGAGTGAAGACGTTGCCCGCAATCGGCAGGATGAAATCGCAAAGGGCATGAGCATGTCTGTTCAACCGGAGCTTAAGCCCGACCAGTCGCTGGATTTCATTTTCCTTCGCGGGTCGATGCGCGATCAGGTAAGAACGCTCGGCACTTTGATTTTCCGAAGGCCATAACCGGAGATGGCCACCAGTTGCATGGGGCCTACGCCGTCTTCGCCGCACTCCCATCCAGCCCCAACTCCACCGCGATCCCCTTCATCGCCTCAATGCAGAAACCAATGTGCTCGTCCAAATCCACACCCAAATCCGCGGCGCCGTTGATGATGTCCTCCCGATTCACTTTGCGGGCAAAGGCTTTGTCCTTCATTCTTTTTCGCACCGACTTCGCGTCCACCTCGGCCAACGACTTCCCCGGCTTGATCAGGGCCACGGCCGTGATGAATCCGGCAAGCTCGTCGCAGGCGAACAGCGCCTTTTCCAGGGGCGTATCGCGCGTGACCCCGCTGTACTCGGCGTGCGACATGACGGCACGCGTAATCACTTCAGGCCATCCACGCTGTTTCAGAATTGCGTTGCCTTTGTAGGGATGGTCTTCGAGGCTGGGATACTTCTCATAATCGAAGTCGTGGATAAGTCCGACAATGCCCCACAAGTCTTCTTCCGACAACCCAAGTTCCAATGCCCCGGAGTTTCCGGAACCAGCAAACTTGCTCCCACAGGCCCGCATGCACGCCTCAACCGCCAGCGCGTGCTTGCGCAAACTTTCCGACTGGGTGAACTCAGTTAGTAAACACCACGCGGCCTCACGATCAAACATGCTCTTGCCCTGTCCTTTGCGGGATTTCACCGCTACACTTACCGATTCACTTCGATTTTCGCCGCACAGATTCGCGGCTCTAAGCATTTTAACCTTGACATCCACAGGCCTTGTACCGCAGATTGTCCCTGCGGCGAAAACCTCTCCCCCAATATCAGGTTCCGCTGCGAGTAGTAAGGAGTAGCCGGCTCTGGCACTCCCACAACCCGATGGCCACGACTCTTGCCCCAGTAGATTCTAGGGAAGTCGTCCGTTGCGATCATTGCCTGCTGGTTCAATTCCGTACGGTCAATAACAATTGCCGGCGCTGCCACTCGTCCCTGGACGAGGAACCCGAGCCTGAGCCCGTGGTGCTGGCGCCGCCGGTGATGATGCCTATGCCTGGAATGGGGCGTGGGCACCTAAACCTGGCAACGTCGATCCGTTCGCTGCGCTTGCGCAGCGGGCTGAGCCAGCGGCAACTGGCGGGACGCATGTCCGTGCCGCGGACTTATGTCTCCAAGATCGAAAACGAAAAAGCCACGCCGACGTTATCGTCGCTGGAGCGGCTGGCGCGCGCCTTGGAGGTGACCGTGCCCGAACTGCTCAGTGGCGGCGAAAAGAACCGTCAGGACGAAATCAGCGAGCTGATGAAAGACCAGTTCATCGCGGAAATTATGCCCTTCGTTTCGCAACTGAACGGGATGCAGATGTCGAGCGTCCTGACCCAGCTGCGGGACTTGACGGTGCGGCCAAGACGGACTGCGTAAGAGAAAGGGTTTATGTGGGGACAGCCGCCCTCGGCTGTCCGCCGGGCGAAGCCCGGCTGCTCTCACCACAGAATTTAATCCGGGCGACCAGCCAACTCAATGCCGGGACCGAAAGATTGGTCCCGGTTTTTTCTTGCCTTGCCGGACCTGTGAATCCGGAATTCATCGATTGACATCTATCCAGCATGAGTCCGGAAGAAGTTGGGAACGTGTTTTCTGCTTTGTCTTTCCGCCCGATGGCTGTGAATCAGTCTGAATCAGCTGCGTGGGAAGAAGAGCCGCAGCGGTCGCCGGCCGCGAGTACCACCGCTGACGATTCGCTGCTCGATGCGTACTCCCGCGCAGTTACCAGTGCGGTAGGACGCGTGAGCCCGTCTGTTGTCAACATTGAAGTGCATCAATCCACGGGCCGCACGCGCTCGGGCGATGCGCGAGAGCGCCGCGGCGGAGGCTCCGGATTCGTCTTCACTCCCGATGGCCTGATTCTCACTAACAGCCATGTCGTGCATGACGCGCGCCGCATCGAAGTCACTTTGGCCGACGGTCGGCGGATGCCTGCGACAGCAATCGGAGACGATCCGGCAAGCGATCTCGCAGTGATTCGCATTGACCAAGCCCGCGTCGACGAGCCTGGTCTGACGGCCGCAGCCCTCGGCGACTCGCAACAGCTTCGCGTGGGACAGCTCGTGGTAGCGCTCGGCAGCCCATATGGATTTCAGTCCACGGTGACGGCTGGCGTGGTCAGTGCGTTGGGGCGCTCGCTGCGGTCGTATTCCGGGCGTCTAATCGACGACGTCATCCAGACCGACGCCGCGCTCAACCCGGGCAACTCCGGCGGGCCGCTGGTGGATTCTGCAGGGCGCGTGGTCGGCGTGAACACGGCGACCATTCTGCCGGCGCAGGGAATCTGTTTCGCCATCGGTATCAACACGGCGAAGTTCGTGGCCAGCCGCCTGCTGCGCGATGGACGCATCCGCCGCAGCTTCATCGGCGTCTCGGCGCAAACCGTCCCGGTGCATCGCCGCGTGGTGCGCTTCTACGACTTGGCGAAAGAGTCAGGCGCGCTCGTATTGTCGGTTGAGGAGAATAGTCCGGCGAAGCGGGCGGGGCTGCGCGATGGCGACATCATTATTGCACTGGAAGGCCATCCCGTGGCCGGCGTGGACGATCTGCACCGCCTGCTGGCTGACATTCGCGCCGGCGTGCCTTGCTCGCTCACCGTGCTGCGGCATACGGAGAAGATCGAGCTGAAGATCGTCCCGGAAGAAGCGGCGAACTGAGAAGCGGTCCATATTCCTAGCTGTTTCCCCATTCAAGCGAATCGGAAAATAACCGTCCCTTCTTGGGAAGAGGGGTATTTACCATTTCATAACTGGAGGGGTACCCCCTCCCCCGCTATATTGGAGTCATCGGCTTAGCGCCAAAATCGAATTTAATCTATGGGGCTCAACAGCTTACGGGCAAAATCTTGAGCCGTAAGGAGTTAAGTGGGTGCATTTGATGTCAAAGAACGGTGCTGAAACTTATAGCGTTGGCTCGGAGGCGGACTTACGTCAAGTCTACGAAAGTAGACATTTGAGAGGCGCTCCCGTCCCGGTAACGCCGGCGCACACTGATTGACAATGCATCCGCCCGCCATTACGCTTGCCGCTTGAAAGGGACCATTTATGCCGCCCACAGTTGGGCCGGTCACCGAACGGGACCCGAACGAACTGCCGGTGCCCCTCGGTGTATTGAATGCTTCGGATTCGCTTGCGGTCTCAGAGTTCATGCCGCAGCTTGTGAGAGACCTGCAACCTGAATGGCCGGTGACCGGCTACCACTTCCGAAAGAGAAATCCTTACAAGCCGGAGGGGACCGAAACCGCTGTCGTATTTCATTTGCTGTCGCCTTTGCTCACTGAGCTGGGGCAACCGACTGCGGGATATTGTTCTCGAAAAGATCCACCTGTTTCTAGAGAACATCCACTTGCTTTTTAAAAGGCAAGGGCGCCGAACCGGAAAACCAAAACTGGGGGCGGCGGTCAAGCCAGGGCGTCAGCGCTCGGGGAAAAGTAGCGGGCGGAAACACCTTCGCCCGAAACGTCGTAAGGCTGTTAAGCGAACGGGTAGGAAGTAGCTTATTCCCCAAGGTGCGGCGGACGGGCTGCGGGCGGAAACTGGAAGGAGGAGAATGTGAGACCAATTCTGGCGATCCTCGCCCTCGTCGCCGCCTGCGCGCCGAGCTTGGCGCAGGACGGCACAGTCGTGGTCTATCGTCCCGGCAAATACGTTGGCTCGGCCTTGAAGCCGTCCGTCTACGTTGACGGGAGCGAGGTCGGACGCTTGAAGAACGGGCGCTACATGTCCTTCCGGCTTGCTCCAGGAAAGCACAGCTTCGAGTCCAGCATGAAGAAGGAACCAGCTCTGGATGTCGAAGTCAAGTCGAACGAAACTGTGTACCTAGAAATGGTCCTTCTTCCGGGTACCTGGCGCGGCGGAGGGCGGCTGGTCCCTGTGGTGCCAGAGGACGCGAAGAACGCCCTGCTGAAATTGAAACCACTGGATGACAAGCAGGTTGACGTCTCGGAGCCCTTGACGCCGCCATCGGCGCGGCCTGAAGTTCCGGCCGCCGGCAGTTCACAGGCAGAAGCCCCTGCCGAATCCGGTTCCGCGGCGCAGCCCGCGAACGTTACGGTGAAATCCACGCCTCCGGGGGCTGACATAAATGTTGATGGGAAATTTATGGGTAACACTCCTTCCACTATCCAGTTGACTGCCGGGGAGCACGAGGTCTTAGTGGAGAAAGAGGGGCTGAGACCTTGGCAGCGAACTATGACTGTGAGCGCTGGAGGAAGCATTACCATCGACGCAACGTTGGAAAAGCCTTAGCAGAGGCTGGCTGAGGCTAAGGCACAGGCGGGTCGATGATCTATACTTAGTTTTGTGCCAAGGCCCGTAGCGAAAGCGACCCCCGCGATGGACAAGCTAGTTGACTCCTTTCTCAAACTCCGAGCCGAGGCAAAGGAGCGAATGTCCGAAGAAGAATTCCGTGAGGCGGACCGCCAGTTCCATGAATTAGCCCGCAAAGTTCGCGCTCGACGACGCCGCAAGGTCCGCCGCCCCTAGCGTTCCGCGGGCAGAGTGCCCCCGCCACATGTTCTCGGCCACACATTGCAACCCTTCTCCCCGGCGTGTTAGCCTCAATCCGAAGGGGATCACTTTGCAGCACAAAGTTCCCGCCGGACTGGATCGCAAGGAAGCGGAAGTCTACCGGCATCTCGATCCAGAGCGGCTCCCAAAACACATCGCAATAATCATGGACGGCAACGGACGCTGGGCCAAGCGGCGCCATATGCCGCGCGTAGCGGGGCATCGCGCTGGGGTGGCAGCGGTGCGCTCGACGGTGGAGACGGCGGCGCGCGTCGGCGTTCACGCGCTCACACTTTATGCCTTCTCGGAGGAAAACTGGAAGAAGCGGCCCAAGAGCGAAGTCGATTTTCTGATGGGCCTGCTCAGCCGCTACCTGAAGGCGGAAGTCCCCACGCTGAACGAGAACAACATCCGCCTGGAATACATTGGCCGGCAGCAGCAACTGCCGGAAGATGTGCAGGAGCGCATGGAGTGGGCGCGCGAGAGCACCTCGCGCAATTCCGGCACGGTACTCACGCTGGCGCTGAACTACAGCGCGCGCAGCGAACTGGTCGACGCCTTTCGCTCCATGGTCAATGCGGCGTCGCAGAACGGCGGCATCGAGCATCTGCATATCGACGAAGACACGGTCGGCGAGCATCTTTACACGCGGCACCTGCCCGATCCCGATCTCGTGGTGCGCACCTCAGGCGAGATGCGGCTGAGCAACTTTTTGCTTTGGCAGTTGGCCTATGCCGAGATTTATGTAACGCCAACCCTGTGGCCCGATTTCCGTGGTGTGCACCTGCTGGAAGCCATCGCCGAGTACCAGAAGCGGGAGCGGCGCTACGGTGGGCTGAACCACGGAGATTCGCAGGCTCACACTGAACCGGCGAAGATGCACAAGTAAGCTCCCAGCATGCTGAAGCGCATCGCGACCGCGGTGGTCCTGATTCCGATTGTGATGTTGCTGGTGCTGCGCGCGCCCGTGCCAGTGCTGGCCGTTTTCGCTGCGGCCGTGGCGCTGGTCACTGTGCAGGAGTTTCTGAAGCTGACGGAGTCTTATGGCGTGCAGCCGCTGCGCCTTCCCACCTACATTTTCGTGGGACTGTTATTTCTACTGCTGGCCGTGACCACGGCCGAAACTCCGCAAGTCTCAGCTCTGAAGTTCGTCCTCGGGGCGGGATTTGCCTCGGCCATCGCTCCATTTCTCTTTCTCACGATCACCATGCGACGGTCACAGATGGCGGGCGCGTATCCGGCAGCGGCCGCTTCCGCTTTCGCTTTTGTCTATATCGCTCTACCCATGGCGATGCTTGTGCAACTTCGTCAGCAATGGGCCGGAGCGTTCTGGCTGCTCTACTTGCTTCTGGTAGTTTGGGCGGGAGACATTTTTGCCTATTTCGTCGGCCGCTCCGTGGGTCGGCACCTGATGGCGCCGCGCATCAGTCCGAAAAAAACTTGGGAGGGCGCAGCGGCCTCGCTGGCCGCGAGCCTGGTGGTCGGAACTCTCCTCTTCACCTACGCCCTGCAAATCAGTTCTTTCCTGCTGCGCATAGGATTGATCCAGCGCCGCGACGGCTTGTTCGAGAAGCAAGAACTGTGGCCCATCATCCTGCTGACCGTCGTGCTGAACGTCGCGGCGCAGCTGGGCGATCTGGTGGAGTCTCTGATTAAGCGCGGTGCGGGCGTGAAGGATTCGGGAAACATTCTTCCTGGCCACGGCGGCATGCTCGACCGTATTGATGCCTTGCTCTTTGCGGCTCCCGTGCTGTGGTTCTACGCGGCAGCGCTCTTTCCCCCCACCCGTCCCTGGTAACGCGTAAAATAGAGGTTCGATTCGACGAATTCACTTCGCATGAAACGCATCGCCATTCTCGGTTCCACGGGTTCGATCGGCCGCAGCACGCTGAGCGTGGCTGAGTCCTATCCCGAGCGCTTTCAGATCGTCGCGCTGGCTGCGGGCACGAATCTGGAAGCCGCATTCGAGCAGGCACGCCGTTGGCGGCCGCGCGTGATCTCGATCGCCGCAGAACCCGACGCCGATCTCCTGCGCGCACGTCTGAAGCAAGCGGGAATGAGCGAAATTGAAGTTGTTTATGGCCCGGACGGACCTCTAAAGGTCGCCACCCATGCTGAGGCCGACTTCGTGGTGAGCGCCATCGTAGGTGTAGCTGGGCTTGAAGCGACCTACGAGGGGGTGAAGGCGGGCAAGACCGTCGGCGTGGCTAATAAGGAATGCCTGGTCGCCGCCGGAGAGTTGATCACCGCCGAGGCACGCCGCCAGGGCAAGCCCCTGCTGCCCATCGATAGCGAGCACAACGCCGTGCACCAGTGCCTGCGGGGCGGGCGGATGGAGGAAGTGGACCGCATCTGGCTGACGGCCTCGGGCGGGCCGTTCCTCAACACGCCGCGGTCGGATTTCAGTTCCATTACGGTGGCGCAGGCGCTGAATCATCCCACCTGGAAGATGGGCAGGCGCATCACTATCGATTCAGCGACGTTAATGAACAAGGGCTTCGAGGTCATTGAAGCGTGCAGATTGTTTCACATCGCGCCGTCGAAAGTGGAAGTGATTGTCCATCCGCAATCCACAATTCATTCCATGGTTGAGTTTATCGATGGCAGCATACTTGCTCAGTTTTCGGTGACCGACATGCGCCTGCCGATTCTGTACGCTCTAACATATCCCGAGCGGATTCAGTCGGATATGCGCTTTCCGGTGGGTAACTTGCGTCATCTGGACTTTAGCCCTCCAGACATGAAAAAATTTCCCTGTTTGCGCTTGGCGTACGAAGCGGCGGAGGCGGGCGGGGCGAAGACCGTTGCGCTGAATGCAGCTGACGAAGTGGCGGTCGCCGCGTTTCTCGAAGGCAACATTAGCTTTAACGACATTCCCAGGATTGTAGAAGGCGCGGTTTCGGCATCTAATTCGGGGAAACTGGAATCTATACGTAAGGTGCTTGAAGCCGATGCTGAAGCCCGCCGATATGCTCAAGAGCGGATTTTGGGAATCAACAAGAAGACCGCGCAACTGCGGGCAACATCTGTGGTGTAGTAGCTGAATCTAACGGGAGAGCTGTTCACGCATTATGTCTGATTTTCTCATCGCCGTCGCTGCCGTCGCTGTGGTCCTGGGCTTCATGATCCTGATCCACGAGTTCGGCCACTATGCCGTTGCCAAGTTGCTCGGGGTCCGGGTGGAAGTTTTCTCGATCGGATTTGGCAAGCGCCTTCTGGGCTTTCGCAAGGGAGACACCGACTACCGCATCAGCGCCATTCCTCTCGGCGGCTACGTGAAAATGAGCGGCGAGAATCCCATGGACGAGCGCACCGGCGACCCGGCCGAGTTCATGTCTCACTCCCGCTGGCACCGCTTTCTGATCGCCATTGCCGGCCCGTCGATGAATATCCTGCTGGCCATCTTCCTGCTCACAGCGGTTTACATGGTGCATTACGAGTACGCGGTTTATCTCGACAAGCCAGCCGTAATCCAGGGAGTGAAACGTGACTCGCCCGCAGCTCAAGCCGGACTGCAGCCGGGCGACCGGATCGTGAAGGTCGACGGCATTCAGAACCCAACCTGGGAACAACTGCAACCCCGCGAGTGGCTCAGTCCCAATCAACCCCTGGCCGTCACCATACAGCGCGGAGATCAGACCTTTGACAAGACCATCGTGCCTCAGGCAGTGACTACGTCTGAGGTAGGTTCTGCTGGATGGTTTCCAGAGGACCCCGTCATTATCGGCCAGGTGGAGCCTAACAAACCTGCTGCCAACGCCGGCCTGAAAGAAGACGACAGAATTGTCGCCTTGGATGGCAAGCCCCTGGTCTCCATCGAAGCCATGATCGAGCGCCTTCAGCAAACCAAGGACAATCCCGTCGATCTCTCGG
>DATMOP010000009.1:0-3663 GCA_035568115.1 Candidatus Acidiferrum sp. | reverse complement strand
TTCCACATCTGCGGATCGTAGAAAGGACGCGTAAAGAACGCAGCCCCATCATGCGGACTCCCGAAAATGTAGCGCGCCGCCGCCACGAAGAATATCGCGATCACCACGCCCATCCCTGCCGCGAGCGCCGTGTTCACGCGAGCCGACGTCTTCACTCCCTGAACATTCAAAGCGGTAAAGACCAGAGCAAAGAACACAGCCCAGGCCCCATACGGCACGCCGGGAGCAAACACGTGCGCCTGCTGGCTGATCCAGATAATGCAGATCATCGGATTCAGCAGGTAATCCATCACCATGCTCCATCCGGTGACGTAACCGAGCGCCGGGTTAATCTCCTGTCCAACGTAGGTGAAGGCAGAACCGGCGCTGGGGTAAGCCCGCGCCATCCGGCCATAACTGATCGCGGTAAACAGCATAGCCACCATCGCGATCAGGATTGTCGTGACCACGTGTCCGTGGCCGCGCTCGCTGAGCACGCCGAATACGGACATGGGCGCGACCGGCTGAATCACGATGACGCCGTAAAGGATGAGGTCCCAAAGCGTCAGAGTTCGCCGCAGACGCGCGGCCGCAGGAGTGCCAGTGGAAGCGGTTGCCATGTGCGGGTATTGGATTATGTCGCGGCGAAACTGTCAACTATTAAAACGATTTCGCAGCGTGATCCAAGAAGTAAAAGCGGTCATCAGAAACATACGCCGCAATGTCCAGATGCGAGATGCACTTCGGTGCGTCCAGATGCAGGCCTGATCAGCGTGGTTGCGCCCGCTATTTCTTTCTTCCCAATTCACGATATCCGGGATGCACACCCGGCGTCAGCCGCTGCTCGTCAGCGATGCGCCGGCACAAATCTCTTAATTGCATCCGCTCTCCCTTACTGAGGGCAGCGCAAAAACTCTCTTCGTGCTCGGCCGCAATCCGGGACAACTCGCCGAGCACCCGGCGTCCTCGCTCCGTCAGGTGGAGCGCGTAGTTGCGACGGTCTTCCGTGCTGCGCCGCCGCTCGATGATTCCCTTGGTTCCGAGTCCATCCACCAGCGCGACCATGCGGCTCGGCATCACCCCGAGATGCTCTGCCAAGGCTTGCTGGCTGACCCCGGGATCCGACGCAATCTTGCGAAGTAGCCCCGCATCCGGAGCCATCAACCCAATCTCGGCAACCCGTTCAGCGAAGCGGCGCGCCCCGTGGGCTCCCAGTTGGGCGAGGAGAAAGGCGGCACCGGTCGGGCGTCGATCTGGGGAAACTCCCTTATTTTCGCTCACTTAAAATATAGTATCATTTTATAATCATTCATTATAAAAATGATTCTTATATAGAATCGATATTCGTGGAGGAGTTATGGACACATCTAGTCATACGCCCAACCCGGTCAGCGCCGCGCGCCATCGCGGCCCTCATCTCGGCGCCCTGGCCATCGTCTATACCGTCCTGTTCAATGCCGGCTTCTATCCGGTCACGATCTTTGCCGACAAAATACACTTCCCGGGTCCCTGGGAGAAGGGCGATGTCATCGTGTCTTACTTTCAGACCCACCCGTTGCCCGTCCTGATCTGTTTGTTCCTTCAGTTCGGAGCGCTCGTCCCTCTCGGCATCTTCACGGCGTCGGTGGTCAGTCGCCTGCATTTTCTCGGCGTGCGAGCCGCCGGTCCGTACATCGCGCTCTTCGGCGGCTTCGCCGTCGTATTGAACGGTATGGCTGCCTCCTTTCTTCTCTGGGTCATGGTTCATCCTGGCATCGCTCAGGATCCCACGCTGCTGCGCGCGATGTACTACCTTTCCTACGCCTTCGGCGGTCCAGGCTTCTCCGTGCCCATGGGTCTGCTGCTGGCTGGGGTGTGTGTCCCGGCTGCATTCCTGAAGCTGCTACCCAAGTGGGTTGTGGGACTCGGCCTGGTGCTGGCAGTATGCGGCGAACTGAGTTGGCTGAACCTGATTGCGCCGAAGGCCTTGTTCCTGATTCCGCTGGTTCGATTCCCAAGTTTCGTCTGGCTGATTGCGACAGGATTCCTGCTGCCGAGAGTTGCTACTCGCCCGCTGCGGACATCGGAGGTGCCGGCATGAAAACCGTGGCTGGATGGTTGATGGTGGCGAACGCGGCGCTCTTTTTCTTCGGAGCCGTTCAACACGCAGGCATCGCTGTCGGATCGTTTCACGAACCGTTCATCATTCCGGCTGCGATTGTAGAGACGTTGTGCGGGCTTTGCTTGCTGTGGGGTGCGGCCGCGCTTTTTCGGAATTCAAAAACAGGCTGGCGCACGGCGCTGATGATGAACGTCGTTGCCTTGGGCGGCGTGTTATTGGGCATCGCCGCTTTGGCGTCCGGTGCTGGTCCTCGCACCGCGAGCAACGATCTGTACCATCGCATCATGCTGCTGCTGATCGGCGCTGGCCTTCTGATCTTGTTCCTCGGCCGGTCAAGGTTCAATCAACGGCGCCCCTCTTCATAGGTCAAGCGAACATTGCGAGGATGCTTACTCAACCAGCTGGGCTCGCGTTCCGGTAGCGCAACCATCATTTCGTCTAACGACTTGGTTACTGGTTATAGAACTTGCCGCCCAGAGCTTTGTCGCAACCGCCGCCTCGGCTGTTCTCCCATTGCATCTGGATCAGCCAATTGTAGGTGCCGAAGGTTTGGTTGTAGGCGCCGTGTCCGAGCGTGCCCGTAACCGGCCCGAACTTCCAGGCGCATTTGTCCGCGCTCTCGTTGCCCAGGGAGTCATACCATGCATTCAGGTCTGGATCAGTAACCGCTTCGGAGGCCTCGTGCTCCATGATTGAGGCCATACCATCGGCACCGCTGTCGCCATTCGGACTCGCCGTCTGCATTTCGCAGGCAGACGGGCAACGGTCGGGATTGCCCACAAACGCGAACTTGATGTCAGTTCCCCCGATAGTGCTACTGGTGTGCCAGCCGCAGTACTTGGTGCAGAACCCGGATGTCTCAGCCATATCCGAAGCGGTGAGCACATAGTAGAGACCGTTCGCATCCTTGGGTAGGGCCCGGCTGCTGATAGCACTGCTGACGATATTCTGAATGTCGCTATCCACGAGCTGCTTCCCTCGGCTGTAGTTATTGCTAGAGGAGGCGAGCAGCGCGATATTCCCGGTGGCATAACCATGGGTATCGCTGTAAGTCGTGTTGATCTTGAAGTAGCTCGAGCCGCCAATCCCGCGCGTTGGCCCGAACAGAGCATCCATCAGGTTCACAGTCGTTTGGCTGTCTGAAGGTTTGGGACCGTTCGTCCAGTTGCCGTACCAAATGAAATACACATTAACCGGGTTCGCATGCATCACCGGACCACCGTGATAACCAATGCCGTTGGTCGTGGCGGGCTTGTTGCCGAATGTTCCTCCTTCCCTGGGCGCCTCGGTTTCTACGCCCCATCCTTTGCCGTTCGGTGCCATGTGGATTGCCTCTTTAGAAATCTGCGCGCTCAGGGTCGCCACACTGCCTGCTATCGCTACAAGGGTTACCCATCCTTTTCGCATGCATCCCCCAATCAAGATTCGCAAGGTTCCTCTCGTCGGATCGCAGCCGCGGGACAGCGGCCAAGAACGCGGCTGTACTGTCGTGGTTATACGTGCGCGGCGAGAGGGCAACAAATTACGCCGGGCTTTAAGTCGCAGTTACCAGGTCGTGCGATTTCCCATTATGGAACTGGTTC
>DATMOP010000008.1:0-2798 GCA_035568115.1 Candidatus Acidiferrum sp. | reverse complement strand
CCGTAGCCAATGAGGGTATCAGAAACATCGCCAAACGCGTGCTGGATGGTTTGTTGGTAGCTGATCAGAGCTTGCCGCTCCTGCGACTTTGCATATCGCAAGTTATTGCGCAATGCGCCGCCTTGAAAAATCGGCTGCGCCGCGCTTGCCGCATAGCTTCCGATTCCGAGCGGAGCCGGAATACTCGACCCAACAAATGCGCTATGTCCCCATGCTGCGCCTCCAGTGCCGCTCAGGGATATTTGCGGAAAGAACATCGCCTTCGCCACACCGATGTTCGCGTTCGCAGCAACGAGGTTCTGCTCTGCGACGCGGATGTCGGGCCTGCGCTCGAGAAGATCCGAAGTCAGCCCGGACGGCAATTGTGGCGGAAGCGTCTCACTCCATTGCAACCCATTCGGAGTCGTTGTGCCAAGCACCATTCCGCGGGGTACGCCTTGCGGATAATTCCCCATAAGAATGTTGATCGCGTCCTCAGTCTGGCCGATTTGCCGTTCCAGTTCCGGTATCTGTGCATTTGCCGTATCGAGCACTTGCCGCGCCTGAAGCACGTCCAGCCGCGTGCCCACACCGTGAGTGAGTCGTAGCTCGGTCAGTTTGACAGAATTCTCCTGGGTTTTCACTGTCTCCTGTGTGATCTGAAGCTGCAGATCTAGATCTCGAAGGAGAAAGTAATCGCTCGCCACATCGCTCACCAGAGTCAGAATCACGGTCTGCTGCGCATATTGGGTGCCCAGCAGTTCAGCCCGTGCCGCTTCAGTTGCGCGTCGATACCGCCCGAATAGATCTAGTTGAAAGATCACATCGGCGGCGAGTGAAAAAACGTTGGACTTGATATTTTCTTCGGCCTTTCCCCCGCTGAACTCGGGGTTGAGCGAAACCATAGGAAACTCGTTAGAGCGAACGATACCAACCTGGGCTCTTGCGGCATTGACGTGCTCGACGGCAAGTTGAAGGTCGTAGTTCTGCTTCAGCGCCGTACCGATCAGATCTTGCAGTTGGGTATCGTGGAACACTTGCCACCACGGCAGATCGGCGAACGATTCGGTTTGCGACAGCGTCCGTTGAGATTCATTGGCGCCGTGGAAAGCCGTGGGCGCCGGCACAACCGGCCGGCGGTAGTTCGGTCCGACGGTGCAGGCAGCGAGCAGTAGCGCCGCAGCGGAAATCGCAATATGGCGGAAAGCTCTCATGTCAGTCTCCTTGAGCTGGCGAAGGCAAAGGCTCCGCACGGGTAAGGCGGGCCTTCACGCCGGCCAATTTCTCGACCACAACAAAGATGGCGGGAACGAAAAACCTGCCGATGAACGTCTCGGCCACCATGCCTCCAATCACCGTAGTGCCGATGATCTGACGCGCAATGGCGCCTGCGCCGGATGCAGTCCACAGTGGCACACAACCGAGAATGAAAGCGAACGAGGTCATCAACAACGGCCGCAGCCGAATCCGTGCCGCCTCCAGTGCGGCATCGGCCAGGGACCGGCCCCGTACATACTCTTCTTTCGCAAACGCGACGATCAGAATCGAGTTCTTTGCACCCAGACCAATCAGCATCACTAACCCGATTTGGTTGTAAACGTCGTTTTCAATCTGCACCATGTACGCGGGGAGGAAGGCGGCGAGCACGAGGCGGCGGAGCCAGAGCGCCGAGATGGCGCCGAAGACCGCTACGGGAGTGCTGAGCAGCACGCTGAACGGTAACGACCAGCTCTCGTAGAGCGCCGCGAGCACCAGAAAAACGAAGAGCAGAGAGAAACCGAAAATGACCGAGGCTGGAACGCCTTTCCGCGCTTGCTGCTCCTGATACGACATGCCCATATAGTCAAAGCCCATTTCGTGGGGCATCGTTTGTTTAAACACATCTTCCAAGGCCGAGGTAGCCTGATCTGCGCTGTAGCCGGGGGCGGCGCTGCCGTTGATCTGCGCGGACCGGTACTCGTTGTAGCGCATCGTGAATTCCGGGCCTGAGCGGTTCTCGAATTTGGCGAGCGAAGAAAGCGGCAAAGCCTCGCCTTGGTTGTTGCGCACGTAAAACTGCCCAAGGTGTTCCGTATTCGCCCGGAACGGCGTTTCGGCCTCTACGTACACCTGCCACGTGCGGCCAAAACTGTTGTAGTAGTTAATGAACAAGCCGCCCATATACGCCTGGATGGTGTTGTAGAGATCGGTCAAAGCCACGCCCTGCTTCAGCGCCTTGTCCCGGTCCACATTGAGGAACTCTTGCGGCACACTCGGTAAAAATGTCGTGCTGATCGTGCCAATCTCCGGACGCTTCCGGGCGGCCGCCAGGAATTTATTCAGATTATTCGCAAGAAACTGGACGTCCTTGCCCGCGCGATCCTCGAGCACAAACTGAAAGCCGCCCGAAGTGCCGACGCCCGGTATTGCCGGCGGGGAGAAACTGAACACAGTCCCCACGGGAAGTCGTCCGAGTTCCTGATTCAAACGCGACTTGATGGCTTGAAATTGTTCGGCTCGGCTGGTGCGCTCATCCCACGCCTTCAGGCTGACCCAGAAGAAAGCGTTGTAACTGGTCCGGACATTACTAAGTAGACTGAAGCCAATGACGCTGGTGGTGTACTCGACGCCTGGTGTATTTGCGAGAATCTGCTCCACCTGTTTCGCCGCAGCGCCGGTGCGTTCCTGCGAGGCCGCATTGGGAAGCTGCATGTTGATGTACACATAGCCTTGGTCTTCATCTGGGAGGAAGCTGGCGGGCAGCCGGCCGAGAAAGAAAACTCCAGCAATGACGCAGGCGCCAAGCAGCGCCAGGACCAGCGATCCCTTCCGAATCATGG
>DATMOP010000007.1:0-15340 GCA_035568115.1 Candidatus Acidiferrum sp. | reverse complement strand
TGGCATCGCGAAGGAGACTATTCCATTGGCGGGAGGGTACGCACCCTCGAACGCTATCAGTCTTTGACGGACTGCGAGGTGTTGGCGCTCAAGTTCACTCTTACCGTGGCGCAGGAGATCGTCGCGGTGGAAGCCGGATATAAGAGTTGGGCGGAGCTGAAAGGGGCAACGGCCGGAGCACCCAAGACGCCGCGCGCTTCGTCTGGCCCGCCGTTCCTGAAGGATGTAACCCCGATCCTGTGCGTACGGGATGTTAAGGTATGCGCCGCTTTCTTCCAGCAGAAACTGGGCTTCAAGATCGACTTCCTCCACGGTCTTCCTCCGTTTTACGGCGCGGTATCGCGAGACGGCGTCTGCCTGCACATGCGCTACGTACAGCAACCTTTCTTCGCACAAACCGCCGCTCAGGAGAAATCGCTGATCTTCGCTTCCATTCAAGTCTCAAACGTGCAGGGTTTATTCAAGGAGTTCGAGGCGCGAGACGTGGAGTTCGCGCAAACACTCAAAAAGCAGGCTTGGGGTGGAACTGATTTCCAGGTGCGAGATCCCGATGGTAACGTCATTTCTTTCGTCACATACGGGTGAAGTTGAACGTCTCCGACCTCGCCATGCGCCTCCCTTCTGGTAGCCAAAATTCAAACTGAGACAATACCCTATGAGAGGGGCGGTTGAGACACCGGCTTCCCGCGTGGTAGCATCCTTAGTTTTGGCAGGTAATACCGGGCTGGCCTGTGTACTGCACTGTTCTTCATTTGTATTCTGTATTCTGTTTCTGGGCCTTCTCTCTTTCCACGCCTGCGAAGGAGCCTACTCGTGAAAGTTTATACCGGAGAAAACATTCGTAATGTAGCGATGGTGGGGCATGGGCATGCGGGCAAGACCACGCTGGTCTCGGCCATGCTTTACACCGCGGGGGCAACCCCGCGGCTGGGGCGCGTGGACGACGGTTCGGCCACGACGGATTACGACGACGAAGAGATCGCGCGCAAGATGTCGATTGCGGCGGCGGCGGCGTATGTGGAGTGGGGTAAGACGAAAATCAATGTGATCGATACCCCAGGGTTCAACATGTTTGTCCACGAGGCCAAAATGGTGCTGCCGGTGGTGGATGCGGCCATCGTCGTAGTCGATGGAGTGGCGGGCGTGGAAGTGGTGACCCAGCGCGTATGGAACGACTGCGAAGAGTACAAAACGCCACGGCTGATTGTGGTGAACCGCATGGACCGCGACCGGGCGAATGCCGAGCGCGTGCTGGAGTCGCTGATCAGCGCGTTCGGACGGAATGTGATTCCGATCGAGCTGCCCATCGGGAGCGAGAAGAATCTGGCGGGTGTGGTCGACCTGGTGCGCATGAAGGCATACACCTACGAGCTGGGAGGGAATGGGAAAGGCAAAGAGACCGAAATCCCAGCCAACATGCGGGCGCAGGTGCAGGAATCGCACGAGCAATTGGTGGAACTGGTGGCCGAGGGCGATGACAAGCTGATGGAGAAGTTTTTCGAAGCGGGGACACTCGCGGAAGAAGATCTGATTCCAGCGCTGCACAACGCGATTCGTGAGGACAGACTCTTTCCCGTCATCTTCAGTTCGGGGCTGGGGAACGTGGGCGCCGACCGGGTGATGGATTTTATCGTGGACTACACTCCGGCGCCTTCCGAGCATGAGTGGGTGCAGGGCGAACCGGCTTCCTCGGGTAATGGGGACGCACCGAAGCGGCATGAGACTGACTCGGAGCCGGTGTCGTTGTATGTTTTCAAAACCATCTCAGACGCGTTTGCGGGGCGGATTTCGTACTTCAAAGTGTTCTCGGGTGTGCTGAAGAACGAGTCCACTGTACAGAATTTCTCGCGTGGGTCCACGGAGAAGTTGTCGCATATTTCCATCATGCAGGGGAAGACGGCAGTGCCGGTGACGGAACTGCATGCGGGAGACATTGGCGCGGTGGCGAAATTGAAGGACACGCTCACCGGCGACACGCTGGGAGACAAGGCGGCGCCGATTCTGTATCCGCGAGTGAAGCTGCCGGAGCCGGCGATTACGTTTGCGATTGAGCCGAAGAGCCGTGCCGATGAAGACAAGCTGGGGCCGGGCATCCATAAACTGATGGAAGAGGATGCCATGCTGCGATTCTTCCGCGATGCGCAGACGCAGGAGTTCCTGATCGCGGGCACGGGGCAGCAGCACATCGAAGTCGTGGTGGCGAAGCTGAAGAAGCGATATCACACGGAAGTAGTTTTGAAAGCGCCGAAGGTGCCTTACCGGGAGACGATTCGCGGCAAAGCTGACGTCCAGGGGCGGCACAAGAAGCAGACGGGCGGACACGGGCAGTATGGCGATTGCAAGATCAAGATGGAGCCCATGCCGCGCGGAGGGCAGTTTGAGTTTGTGAACGACATTTTCGGCGGCGCGATTCCGAAAAACTATATTCCCGCCATCGAAAAGGGGATCAAGGACGCGGCGGCGCGCGGGTATCTGGCGGGATATCCGGTCGTGGACTTCCGCGTGATCCTGTATGACGGTTCCTACCACGATGTGGATTCGAACGACATGTCGTTTCAGATGGCGGGCCGCATCGCGTTCCGGAAAGCCATGGAGCAGGCCAAGCCTACGATCCTGGAGCCGGTAATGTCGGTTGAGATCACGATCCCAGACGACTTCGCGGGCTCGATCATGGGCGATCTGAACAGCCGGCGGGGACGCATCCAGGGCATGGACAACAAGGGTGGCAACACCGTGGTGAAAGCCGAAGTGCCCATGGCCGAGATGCTGACTTACGGCGTGGATCTAACTTCGATGACGCAGGGCCGGGGCAGCTTCAACATGGAAATGCACCACTACGACACCGTGCCGGGACAACTGCAGGAAAAGATTATTGAGAAGGCCAAGGCGGCGCGGGGCGAGGTGAAGGAAGAGGAAGAATAGCACCGGGTGAAAGACCGAGCTGTCCGGCAGTTATTCTACGCGTTCGTCCTAGCATTTGTTCTCCCATGCGCCCGAGAATTCTCCCGAGCTTTCGCTTCAGCTTGCGGCTCGGGTTTCCACCACCTAAATCTTGCGCCTTAGGGCCTTCCTCCCCTCCACAGGAACGATGTGCGCGATCACTCGGTTGCGCTCACGCAGCTCAACAGTTTTCCCTGCGCGAAGCCAGGCCAGGAGGCGCTTCGTATCTCGCAATTGACTCAAAGTGATCGACGGCATTTTCGCAGATTGTGGCATAGTAAGGTCGCGCACTGTTATGACATATCGGCTGCATTCTGGCCTCCACTAAGCGAAGCTGAGCCGATTCTAAGAAACGGAATACCGCCTTGCGCTCGCCGGACAGCCAAGGCGGCTGTCTCCACATGGTTCGTGGTAACATCCGGCGAGTGGGACGCGAGGTTACGAATGAGACTGCCGCAGATTTGTCTCTGCTCCGTTCTTGCGATGATGGCGCTGGCAAGGGCCGCTGACACGCAAGTGTTTCCCACCTCGGCCGGCTCGGTCAAAATGACGCCGCTGTATCACGCCAGCACTCTGATCGAGGCGGGAGGAAAGACGATTTACATCGATCCCGCAAAACCCGCGAAATTATCTGGGCTGCCCAAAGCGGACCTCATTCTGATTACCGACATTCACGGTGACCACATGGATCCCGATTCGATCAAGGCGGTCAGCAAGGCGGAAACGGAAATTCTGGCAGCGCCGGCAGTGGTGCAAACCGTCACCAGCGCCAAGCTCATCGCCAATGGCGAGACGAAAAGCTGGCAAGGCTGGACGATTGAGGCTGTTCCCGCATACAACCTGAAGCGCGGCCCTGCGCCGGGAAAATTGTTTCACGACAAGGGGCGCGGCAATGGTTACGTCCTCACCTACGGCGGCAAGCGCTTTTATTTCTCGGGCGATACCGAAGGTGTGCCGGAGATGCGCGCGCTGAAGAACATCGATGTGGCGTTCGTGTGCATGAATCTGCCCTACACCATGCCCCCCGATGAGGCGGCCGACGCAGTCAAAGCCTTTCATCCTAAGATTGTCATCCCTTACCACTATCACGGATCTGATCTCGCCGTGTTTCAAAAGGGATTAGAAGGGACTGGGATTGAGGTGCGGTTGCTGGACTGGTATCCGAAGTAGCCGTCAATAGCATTCTCGCCTATGAGGAGATCGGCGCCAGCAGGGCTCCGTGGCGCCAAGGCTGAAATTACAAGCCGGGCTGCGAGTGTGCAACTTCTTGCACGTTGACTCCCCACTACTACGGCGCTATAGTTCTCGACCGATGGCGGATGTGCGTTCTTGCCCCTGTATGCCAAGCCAGTCGGGGCATTCGCGTTTAACATTCAGCATTCCAACGACCGGGACTTTTCAAGTTTTGGATGTTCTAACCGCTTTTCAAGTTAAACCCAGGAGGCTTCCCTTGCCCAGATTCACGATCCTAGACAATCGGTTCCTATCGAGCTGTGCCACTAAACTTGCGCTGTTGACGCTGCTTTTTGCCGTGGGCACGGTTAATGCCCAGACGCCGCTGACCCAGATCAGCACCGACACTTTCACGAATACAACCAGCCAGCATCAGACCGAGGTCGAGCCCGCCAGCTATTCGCTGGGTTCCACCATCGTTTCTGTTTTCCAAATCGGCCGGTTCACAGATGGGGGCGCATCTGACATCGGTTTTTCTACCTCCACAAATGCCGGTACCACCTGGACGCACGGCAACCTTCCCGGGATCACTAAGCTGGAAGGCACGGGCAGCTATGACCGCGCCAGCGATCCCTCGGTGACCTATAACGCAAAGTTCAAACTCTGGCTGGCGGAGACGCTGGCCTTATCCGAGACAGGAGGAGCACACGGTGCTGCTGTTCTCGTCAGCAGCTCGACCGACGGCATCACGTGGAATAATCCGGCGACCGTGTCAATCGTCGAGCAAAACGGATTCTATGACAAGCCGTGGATTGGCTGCGACAACACCTCGACCAGCCCACACTACGGCAACTGCTATGTGGAATGGGACGACTTCAGTCAGTTTGATCTGATTGAGATGAGCACCTCCACGGACGGTGGGAAGACCTGGAGCGCCAAGAAAACAACGAGTGGCAGTGGGTCGGGGAATGGTGGCCTACCGCTGGTTCAGCCTAATGGGACAGTGATCGTGCCGATCGACGATCCCTTCCTGTCGAGCGTGCTGGCGTTCAAGTCCACCGATGGCGGGACAACGTGGACAGCGCCCGTGACCGTGGCTTCCATCACGGAGCACGGGGTTGCTGGTGGAATGCGGGCTCTACCGCTGGTCGCGGCGCAGATGGATGCCGCAGGCACCGTCTACGTAGTCTGGGCGGACTGCCGCTTCCGCACGAACTGCTCCTCGAATGACCTCGTAATGAGCACTTCGAGTGACGGGACGACCTGGAGCGCGGTGGCGCGGATTCCGATTGATGCGACCACCAGCACGCTGGATCACTTCACTCCGGGCCTGGCCATCAAACCGGGAACTTCCGGAAGCACAGCGCACATCGGAATCACATATAACTTCTTTCCCAAGGCGAGCTGCACCAGTTGCAACCTGGGTGTGGGATATATCGCGTCCGCCAACGGCGGCGCCACCTGGAGCGCGGCGAAACCATTGGCCAGCGGTATGAATCCGGCCTGGCTGCCATCAACGACGTCGGGACAAATGGTGGGAGATTTTATGACGGCGTCGTTCGTTGGACAGAAGGTGCACGGCGTGTTTGCCGACGCGAAGGCGCCGGTGGGCTCGACGCTGAACGAAGAGATGTTCACCAATGGGCGTGGCCTGAGCGACGATGCAGCGGACGAGCCGCAGTTCAGCTCGGCCAACGACAAGCCTGTTCCCAATGCTCACTCTGACCGTCCGCGGCGCACTACGCCGCACCGGGATGATGAGCGATAGAGTCGTCAACCGTGTTTGAACCAAGCGAACGGCCGCTCGAAAGGGCGGCCGTTATTTGTTAGGAATTAGCAAAGCAACTGCATCTTGAAGCGATGGCGCGGAAGCCGGACGGTACTATCCGCCAGTGGGTACCGCGAAGAATAATCCCGTGCAAATTTCTTGTCATGAAGGGCGTTCGAACGAAGGCAGCTCCGATTGACAGGAGGTGTATAGTTTGTCGCGAGAGGTTCGGACCCGTTGGTCGTGAGTGGCAAAAAGACGGCCGCGACGAGCCCCAGGGGGATGGGATGTCTACGCCGGTGCCAGAATTCCCGGAACCTGCGGCAAACCCCACTATTTTTTCTTTCGGCGGTTACGCTGCGGAGCCTGCCGGTCTGGCAGGCGTTGGCTTTTGGCCCCGGGCGGGGGCGCGGCTGATCGACTTTGTTGTCCATTACTGCGTCAGCTTTGCCGGAGGATACATGTTTCGCATTATGCTAATCGCGGCCTCCGGCGGCCACATACCGCTGTGGGTGCTGGTGAAATTCAGGTATCTCGGTTTCACCTCGTTCGTAGTGGGCACGCTGAGTTTTTTCGTTTACCACGTGGTTTGCGTGAGCGTGCACGGCAGCACATTGGGCAAGCGACTCCTCTCGATAGTGGTGGTTCAGGAAGACGGCACGCCTTGCGGGGTAAAGTCAGCGATCATTCGTGAACTCGCTTACTTTATCGACGCGCTCTTCTTTGGGCTTATCGCATACTCTGCCATGCAAAAAAACTTCAAGGAACAGCGCTACGGAGACCAGTGGGCGGACACAGTGGTGTGCAAACGCTCCAGCCTGGCGCCCGACCAACTGCGGGGCGACGGTCGGTTCGTTCTAGCCCTGATGCTGGCCGTAATGGCCGATGCGGGACTGAACATGGTGGGACTGTTGATTCTTATTAACAGCTAAGGCGAAAACCCGCTACGATGAACCGGCCAATAGACAGCCTTGAGCCCGCAATTGCACCTCAAGGCCTTTCCCTTTACCATCGCGATATCGTGAAATCCCCCAACAATGATTCCAAACCGAACGACCGCCTGGTCTCCGCAGCACCGGTCGAGGATGATTCCTCGTTTGAGCTGAAGCTGCGGCCGCAGCGGCTGGGTGAGTTCATCGGACAGGACAAGGTCAAAGAAAATCTGGCGGTCGCTATCGAGGCGGCGCGGTCGCGCGGCGAGGCCATGGATCATGTGTTGCTGTATGGGCCCCCAGGGCTGGGCAAGACGACGCTCGCCAACATTATCGCCAACGAACTTGGTGTACACTTCCAGCCCACCGCGGCGCCGCTGTTGCAGATCAAAGGCGACCTGACCGCGATCATCACCAACATGCAAGACAAGCAAGTCCTGTTCATTGATGAGATTCACAGATTGCAACCGGTGCTGGAGGAACTGCTGTATTCGGCGCTGGAAGATTACAAGCTTGACATTATTATTGGGCAGGGGCCGTCTGCGCGCACGCACACGTTGGAAGTGAAGCCGTTCACGTTTGTGGGCGCGACTACGCGGGCGGGGTTAGTTTCGGCGCCGCTGCGCTCGCGCTTTGGGATCGTGCTGCGGCTGGAGTTCTATACTCCGGAGGATTTGCGGGTGATCGTGGAACGCTCGGCGGAGATTCTTGGAGTTGAAATTGACGGGGCGGGAGCGATCGAGATTGCCAGCCGGTCGCGCGGGACGCCGCGCATCGCAAACCGGCTGTTGCGACGGGTGCGTGACTATGCCCAGGTGCGCGGCGCCGGCAAGATCGATTTGCCCACGGCACAGGCCGCGCTCCAAATGCTGGAGGTCGACAAGTACGGCTTCGACGAAGTGGACCGGCGGCTTCTGCTGACCATCATCGAGAAATACCAGGGCGGGCCCGTGGGCGTGAATACGCTGGCGGCGGTGCTGGCCGAGGAGCCAGACGCGATTGAAGAAATCTACGAGCCGTTCCTGATGCAGATTGGTTTCTTGAACCGCACTCCGCGCGGGCGCGTGGCCACGCAACTGGCGTATGACTACTTTAAGATCACGCCCAGCCGAAGGCAGAGTTCGTTGTTTTGAGATCAAAGCGTGTGTGGACGGTCGCTTTAAATACCTCAGTACTGAATGAACCCAAGGTTGATGGTTGCGATTGTCCGGCCGGTCCGACGAAAAACGCCGATACCTTCCCGGGATCCATTCAGGTTTGTATTGCCCTCAATCGTGGTGAGGCGCACTCCGGCGACTTGCTCCACGATGCCAGTATGACCGTGTCCGCTGCCGGTCCCAATAACAAAAAGGCATCCCGGCTGCACGAGCGAAGGCATCGCACTGGCTTCCGCGGCGGCAATCCGTCGAACGCCCTGTGACCCCGCGCGGTTCCACAGATCGAGTACTCCAGCATCCTTAATCGCCGGATTCGACACACTCAGTGCGTTGGCTGCCTGCTGGAAGCAGAAATAGACAAAGGCGGCACACCACGCGTAGCTTCCGCTCGCAGGGTCAAGCCCAACCGCAGTGAGATACTGGTCGACCCGGGGCCCGCGGTTCGAACCCAACGGGCTCTCCAAGACTCCAACTTCACCAGAGGCAACCTGCAGAGTCCTGGTCAACAGTGGGCTGGGAGCCGTCGCATTTACTGGAGTGGAGTCCGCGCCAAACAGAGCCCCCCAGGTCATTGGTCCAACCGCGCCGTCGGCCTTAAGAGGAGCGCCCGACGTGTCTGCAGACCGCGCTTGGAACAGTTCGATGGCATCCAGGGTTTCGACGCCGAAGACACCATCTTCCTGAATCGGCCCGCAACCTACCTGGTTGAGACGTTGCTGGACTGCCAAAACCGCCAGCCCGCGCGAACCAGCCACCAGGACTGTGCCGGGGAAAGGAGTAGAGATCGTCGAAGGGCTCCCCATGTGGATCCTCCTGCAAAAACACTTTCATACCTGGATGGGGCCTGGGTCGAAGGGAATGCACACAGAGTCTACGAAAACGCCGGACTGTCCGTCAAGATTCTTTATCGGGTGGTAGTGGCTTAATTTGAAATCTAGAAGTTTTCCACAGCAGTAAATCCAGATCAACCTAAAAAGGAGAAAAGTAGATGAACCCCCAAATACGCAATATCGACTCAACAAATTGCTTGACGCAGGTTGCCTCGGAGTGTACTATTCCTATCATGCGGTTCGTGGACATCGAGAAACGACTTAACCAGCAATATGCGGAGGATGAGAAGCAGTTGCGAAAAAACTACTCCGAGCAAAATAAGCTGCGCCCCCATGTTGTGCGGTTCCACGATCTAGAGCGGGAAGCCAAAGCACGCGAGGAAAGAATGGCGCGAGTCCTGAAGCTACTAGGAGATGAGAAATTCCTTGATACGCGCCGGGAGTTACTCAAGGGAGAGGACGTTTCCAAGGAAGTCACGGTGTTTGTGGAGGAAAAGTTACCTCTCTGGTTGGCGATGAGAGCTATTGTCGAACAGGCCACGGAGCTTCAGGTTGTCGATCTACAAGACGCTCTTGAATACTTCAAGGTAAAAGCTTCGCGCCAAGCAATCGAATCCGCACTCGCTTCACATAAGGAAACATTTGAAACCAAGGTGCGGAATCGCGAAAAGTTTGTTTCGCTGAAGCGATAACAGGAAAGGAGAACGATGCCCCCTCCACCAATAATAAGCGCAAATAGCAAGAGCCTCTAGAGACGCGAATCTCTAAAGGCCCTTAAAACCGACAATCCGGCAAGCCGAAATGCCGATCTCACAAGGTTCATTTTGGCTTGCCTTAACCGAAAGGTCAAGGCCTAAAATGAACACACTCCCGTTAGAGAAGAAGCTAGCCGTAATCGCCGCGCTAGTCGAAGGCAATTCCATCCGGTCTATCAGCCGCATGACTGGCGTAGATCGAAACACAATCAACACTCTCTTGCTGCGAACTGGCGAACGCTGCCAGCAGATCATGAACGAGAGAATGTGTAACCTCGAATGCCGCTACCTACAGGTAGATGAGATTTGGACGTATGTACAGAAGAAACGGCGCAACGTTCGCGCTGGCGATCCGCCCGAGGTGGGCGATCAATGGGTGTACGTCGCCATTGACGCGGAAAGCAAACTGATTCCCGCGTTCCGTATTGGCAAGCGCGTCCGGCCCGATACCTGGGCTTTCCTCTGGGACTTGCACAAGCGCATGGCGAATCGCGTTCAGCTCACGACAGATGGATTGAACCATTACACGGTCACGGTGCCTGAGTGCTTTGGAACCGAAGTGGACTTCGCGCAGCTTACGAAGATGTTTGGCGATTTTGGGCAATTCGACGGACCCGATGCGAGGTACTCCCCACCGCGTATCTCGGGGGTTATATCCAAGGTCCGACAAGGCGATCCCGACCCCGAGCATATCAGTACATCTTTCGTGGAGCGGCAGAACCTAACTATGCGAATGGCGATGCGGAGATTTACGCGATTGACGAACGCTTTCTCGAAGAAACTAGCGAACCTGAAAGCGGCTTGCGCTTTGCACTTCGCGCACTATAATTTCGTCCGAATTCATTCATCGCTTCGGGTAACTCCCGCGATGGAAGCGGGATTGACTTCGCATCCGTGGACGATACAAGAGTTGATTAACGCGTGATAGGCGCGATCACATTTCCCATCTGCCTCGCGTGCAAGGATTTTCGCACTGGCAGAAAGACGGAAAAAAAGGTGGAGAAAGAACGTGGCCTCTTCTTCTGAAGCATTCGAGAAGTTCTCGCAATGGAAGAAAGATAAAACTTGGCTCAATGTGACCGTCGTTGAACGAGGAAAGGCGGCGGAACATCTATTTGTCCGAATCGGCGGCGTAGACGAAGACGCGTCGCTTGTCGGACTCGCGGGTAAACAGATGCATTCGTGGGCAAACTTAGACGTAGGTGAGGCAGAGTTTTCCGTCGAGGAGCGTAGGGTAGTTGTGGCTCGTAACGCTGACGAGTGGCTAATATTCGAGGAACCTGAATCCTGAGATTGCACACGATACTCCATTGCGCTAATATGCGCTCTAGAGATCACTCAACAAGATTCGAGTTAAAGAAAAGCCCGGACTGGCATCCGGGCTTTTCTATTTTTCCCATTAGACCACGGGCTGTCAACTGAGAACAGGCTGCCAACGTTTCAGTAGTCT
Source organism: Candidatus Acidiferrum sp. (assembly GCA_035568115.1). Classification (GTDB taxonomy): domain Bacteria; phylum Acidobacteriota; class Terriglobia; order Terriglobales; family Acidobacteriaceae; genus Sulfotelmatobacter. The sequence continues at coordinate 4,335 of DATMOP010000007.1, read as the reverse complement.
GTAATTCCCGGTTTTCCAGTTCGCCAGTACAGGCGCGATCCGGAAGCACGGCTCGATGGAGAGGGTGAGCGCGGTCTTGTCCTCGAAACGGATGTCTACGGCGCGATAATCCGAGGAAAGGGACAATTCCACGTCGGCAACGATCTTGCCTTTGGTTTGCGGGAAGTTGAGAACGCGCCGATAGGGAACTTTCTTTCTTCGGCGGGAGCGGGTAACTTTACTATCAGCCAATTGCGCCTCCTAGCGTGGTGCGGTTGGTTAGGGCTGCGTTCGTGTCTCAAGCACGGACGTGGCCCGTTACCCGCTTATATGCTGATGATGAATAGGAAAGCAAGAAGGCAAGTTGCATTCCATTCGCGAAAATTCTAGTGCTCAGATTCAGCCACTACCTATCGGGTTGGTCGCCCACCAGGTTTCCCTAAGTTTCCGCATGAACCTGCGCCAGAGCCAGAGGAAGACGAGTTCAGGGGCGCGACGTTGATGTCCATCATTTGGCAGTCAGAGTTACCGGAGTCGCTTTTCGAGCATAATCGTGTTCTGGAAACCTCAAAACAATCGTTTCTTGTTTCGTGAAGCGTCCTCATGGTGTATCTTGCTGAGTTCTCTCCGGATAGAGTAGGCGAGGAAACGAGAGGCGGTTTTGCAGTCCGGGCGTAATCCACTTCTTCTTTCAAAAAGACTGCTGAAGCTCCTGCTGGCGGGGGCGGTGACGCTTTCCGGAACGGTGGAGCATGGATGGGGCACGCCCGCCACGCAGGCATTGCGAGCGCAGGCCGCGCCGGCAGAGCAGGACACGGCGCAGCAGGATGCAGCCGGTCAAAATCCGCAGACCACTCAACCGGCCACTCCGCAGAATCCTCCTCCGCCCCCCGAGGCGAATCCCGCACCGGCGGGACAGAAACCTGAGCCTTCGCAGCAAAACCCTCCCCCTTGGGCTCAGTTGCCGGAACCCCCAATCAAGAATCCTGAAGTGCGGCCGGCGCCGAGGCCTGCATTGGCGCCCCCGGCGCTGACTATCCCGCGTTTGTCCCGGGCGCCCGCCCTGGATGACTTCCTGAGCATGAAGCCCGAGGGCGAGATCGGGTTGCAGATGGCGAAGGTCACTGGTTTCGTGCAACGGAACCCGCATGATGGCGAAAAAGTCTCGGAGGACACTGCAGCGTACTTAGGCTACGACCAGAAAAATCTGTACATCGTGTTTGTGTGCTTCGACGATCCGAAAAAAGTGCGGGCGCGGATGTCACGCCGCGAAGACATTTACGACGATGACCAGGTCGAGGTGATGCTGGATACGTTTCACGACCGGCGGCGCGCTTATGCTTTTCAGACCACGCCGCTGGGTGTGCAGTGGGACGCAATCTGGAGCGAGGCTACACGGGAAGAGATCAATGGGAATTTCGATACGTCGTTCGACACGGTGTGGGATTCGCGGGGCAAGGTCACCAGCAGTGGCTTTGTCGTTGAAATGGCGATTCCGTTCAAGAGCCTGCGCTTCCCGGCGACGAAACAGCAGGAGTGGGGAATCATTCTCTATCGCGGAATCTTTCGCAAGAACGAGGACGCGTTCTGGCCGCAGGTTTCGTACAAAGTGGCGGGCAGGCTGGGGCAGGCGGCGACATTGTATGGACTGGAAGGAATCTCGCCGGGACGAAGCATTGAGCTGATTCCCTACGGTGTGATGCGCGGCTTTCGCGCACTGGATACGCGCGACCCATCCAACCCATTTTTTCAACATGCAGAAGCACAGGGGCAGCCGGGCATCGATGCCAAGTTCGTGATCCACGATCACTTCGTCGTGGATATGACGGCGAATCCGGACTTCAGCCAGGTGGAGTCGGAGGACCCGCAGATCACGGTAAACCAGCGCTTCGCAGTGTATTTTCCGGAAAAGCGGCCGTTCTTTCTGGAAAACGAAGACTACTTCCGCACGCCGCTGGATTTGTTTTTCACCCGCAACATTGCAGACCCCTCCGCGGGAATCCGCATAACTGGGAAGGAAGGTCCATACTCGGTGGGCTTGATGGCGACCGACGACCGCAGTCCGGGGCTGTTGGTGCCGGACAACAACCGTCTATCGGGAACCCGTTCCTACTTCACTATTGCACGTGCGAGCCGCGACATTTTCAAGCAGTCGAGCGTCGGAGCCATTTACACAGACTGGGAATATCCCGCGACGAACGACTTCAACCGCATCGGAGGGATCGACACACGCCTCAAGTTCAATGCCAACTGGACACTGGATGGCCAGGCCGTGGTGAGCTCCAGCAATTTCGGAGGCTTTTATCGCGCCGGCCCCGCGGACAAACTGGACTTGAAACGCGATGGGCTGCACTTCTCCTACGAAGGGATTTACGACGACATCAGCCCGGGGTTCACGACTGTGCCGGGGTTCGTGAACCGCGTGGACATTCGCGGACTCTACCAGATCATCGACTACCGCTTCCGTCCGAAGAAGGGATGGATTGTCGACTGGGGGCCTTCGCTGAATCAGCGTTACGTATTTGATCACGAAGGCAACCGGTTGGACACGGATTACCAGCCATATCTGGCGATCCAGGGCCGCGGTCAGACATTGATCTTCCTGTTTCCTTATGAAGAGCTGAGGGAGCGCCTGCGTCCGCAAGATTTCATCTTTTTCGGCCTATCCGTCGGGCAGAACCACGATTACCATGAACACCGCAGCGGGGCTTCTGTTCAGACCGGATACTTCAAGAAGGTTACGGTCGGAGCCAGCTATTACTGGGGAGACGGAGTGAACTTCGTGCCTGCATCCGGCGCGCAACCGCAATCTCTGCTGGCGCGGTTGGATACGGGATCTGCGACCCTGACGCTGCGCCCCGTGAAGCCGTTGAAAATCGAGAATACTTACCTGTTCGAGCGCTTGCGGGCGACGGAGAACGAGTATCGGTTTGCCCTCTCACAGATTTCGCAGGCCCCCGGCACGATCGGGAAAGGCATTTTCAACGACCACATTATCCGCAGCAAGTGGAACTGGCAATTCACCCCGCAGCTGTCATTGCGCGTGATCCTGCAATACAACGCGCTGCTGGCCAACACACCAGGCAACACGGTCTACCCCTACACCTACTTGCCTACGCAGAAGCAGTTTAACGCCGATTTCCTGCTTACCTATCTCGTGCATCCTGGAACGGCGGTCTATGTTGGCTACAATAGCGACCTGCAGAATCTGGACCACGGGCTAATGCACGACTCAGCGGGTCTGGCAGGTCTGTATACTTCCAAGGGCTATATCAATGACAGCCGGCAGTTTTTTGTTAAGGTGTCATACCAATTCCGCTTCTGACGGCAGCTTTGGTCGGCGAAGGCTCGCTCGGGATTGCTGAATCCTGGGGCATTCCGGTAGAATCTAAGGATTCGTATCGAGGTCTGAATCCATATGAAAGCAGCCATTCATCCCGCTTATAACGAAGTGCGCGTGCATTGTGCGTGCGGCAATGCGTTTGTGACGCGGTCTACACATAAAGGGGACATCAGCGTTGAAATCTGCTCGGCCTGCCATCCGTTCTTTACCGGCAAGCAGAAGCTGATGGATACCGCCGGACGTGTCGAGCGCTTCCGCCGCAAGTACGCCAAGAACGTTCCCGCGCCGACTAAGCCCGAGGCGGCAAAGAACTAAGAGTATTTGTCGGTTTTCGCGGATTGACGCACCTAAAATCGAGCCCTCGCCGTAAGGCGGGGGCTTTCGCTTGAAAGGCCAAGTAGAATAGATCTGTGCGCAAGTCCTGGGACAATTCGGTTGGGAACGGCTCGTGTGGGGCGGGCACTCTTGCTCGCCAGGCAGGGCCACTGAAGCCAGTCCCCGTGACGCTCTCCATCGGCGGAGTTCAAATTGCCCCAGCCACAGTTTTGGCACCCATGGCTGGCGTCACCGATACGGTTTTCCGCCGCTTCATCCGCAACCTGGGCGGTTGCGGCCTGATCATGACCGAGTTCACCTCGGCCGACGGCGTGCTCCGCAAGAAAGATCAGAAGGCCAAGCGCTATCTCCACTTCTACGAAGACGAGCATCCGATTTCGGCGCAACTTTTTGGCAGCGATCCGCGGGTAATGGCCGAGGCCGCACGCTTGGTCGAGGGACTGGGCTTCGACCTGGTCGACCTCAACCTGGGTTGCCCTGCGAAAAAAGTCGTGAAGTGCAACGGAGGCTCGGGCCTGCTGCGCGATCTGCCGGCGATCGGAAGGATTTTCGAGGCGGTGCGCGGCGCGGTGAAGATTCCCTTCACCGTAAAATTCCGCGCGGGATGGAACGATGAGGAAATTGTCTGCGTAGAACTGGCCCGCATGGCCGAGTCCTGCGGCCTGGCAGCGGTGGCG
>DATMOP010000006.1:0-150611 GCA_035568115.1 Candidatus Acidiferrum sp. | reverse complement strand
CATCGAGAGTGTCGGCGACGGAGAAGATACGCGCCCCGAGAGGAATTTCCGTGCCCTTCAGACCGCGCGGGTAGCCGGTGCCGTCGAAGTGCTCCTGGTGGGAGTAAACGATGTCGCACGCTTCCGTGAGGAACGGGATTTTCTTGAGCATCTGGTAGCCGTGGTAACAGTGTTCGCGCATGATAGCGCGTTCTTCGTCGTCGAGCTTTCCGGGCTTGCGAAGGATGTTGTCGGGGATGGCCATTTTGCCGATGTCGTGGAGGAAGGCGCCGCGAGCGATGATCAGAATCTGTTCGCGGGGCACACCCATGGCGCGGGCAATGGCGATGGTGAAAGCGGTGACGCGGCGGGAGTGGCCTTCGGTTTCCGCGTCTTTGAGGTCGAGCGCATCGCCCAAAGCCTGCAGCGTGATGTCGTAGGACCGTTCCAGGTCGGCCATGGCGGCCTGAAGCTGGTCGGTCCGGGCTGCGACTAGCGACTCCAGATTGGTTTGATAGGTGCGGTTTTCCACCTTGAGGCGGCGATTCTCCAGGGCGCGGCCCACGGCGTTCAGTAATTGTTCGCGCTCGAAGGGCTTGAGCAGGTAATCGTAAGCGCCGTTGCGGATGGCGGCGAGGGCGACGGAAATGTCGTGGACAGCGGTAACCATCACGACCGGCATGTCGGGAAACTTTTCCTTGGTGCGTTCTAGCAGGCCAATGCCATCGAGGTCGGCCATCATCAGGTCGGACAACATCAGCTCGAATTGCTCGCCGGAATTAAGCAGGGCGAGGGCCTCCATGCCGGAACTGGCCTGTTGCCAGGTATAGCCGGCGGCGGCCAGGATGGCGCAGACAATCTCGCGGATAGCTTCTTCGTCGTCGACGACAAGAATGCGGTCAGACATGGCGCTCAGTAAGTATACTCTCGGCAAACTTAGCCCTCTCTGATAGGTGCCGAAAGTAACCACAATGGTCCGGAAAAGGCATGGATAACGGGCCGGAGCATGGTATTCAGAAGCAGGGCATAGTTACGTCCGGGTATACGCCTTAAACTGATGAACGCTTCCCTTTGGTCAATTTGGAACACAGCACAGCCGGCGCTCGCCGCGTTGAAGGTTGGGGAGTGGGCGCTCCTGCTCGTGTTGGGCGCGTCGCTGGTGGTGCTGTCCGCACTGCGGGAGCGGTATCTTCTGATCTGGACTGCGGGGTGGTCGCTGCTACTGACTTCGCGCCTGGCAGGCTTACATGGGACCGTGATGGGGATTCCGGAGCGCTACGTACCGGCGGTCGAGCAGGCTGCGTTTGTGGTTGCGATGGGACTGTTTGCGGGCGGCGTCTGCGTTTTCATTCGGGGACGGAATCTGCTGGGACCACTGGCCGCTATCACAGTGAGCGTGGCGGGCTTTGCCGTAGCCCGGGTGCTGCTGTGGCCGGATTTGCTGCCCTTGCGCGTGGCTTTGGAAGTTTCCTATCTGATCATTCAGCTGACCGCCGCAATTGCCTTGCTGCGCGCGCGACAGGGCCGCTGGGAACTTGGAGCATGGCTGCTGGCGGTCTGCTTGCTGGTGCAGCACCTGAGTTGGCCACCTTTTACGAACCAGGTTCCGGCGGGAGTTCTGGTGACGGCAGACGTCCTGCTGGGATTGAGCATGCTGCTGATTGTGTTCGGAGAAGCGCGGGCGCGAGGCCGGCGCCTGCAAGTGCTGCGGGCTCTGACCGAGAGCATTGTGCTGGCGCAACAGCAAGGCGGCATGATGGAAGACGCGCTGGGAGAGTTGCAGCGCTTAACTCGAAGCAAGGCGGCGTGGTTCCGCTTGATTGAGGGTGGAAACCTGGTGGCGACGCATGCAGTGGGGGTGTCGCCGGAGTTTTTGCGGGAAGCTGGCCTGGCGGAGTTGACGGAGAGTGTGTCGCAGATGCTGGGGCGAGCCAAGCCAGTAACAGCGCACCGGGCGGGAGCGAGTTCCGAAGATGCCGATCTTCTGAGAGCGGAGAAGGTGCAGCATGTGGTGATGGTACCAGTGCTGGGAAAAAAGTCGCCGATCGGACTGCTGATTCTGGGCAGCAGTGGCGCCAGAAAACTGACGGCCGAGGAGCTGGAGTTTCTGGAAACATGCGGGCGGCAGTTGGGGATCGCAATCGAAAATTTCCGTCTGCTGGAGCAGGCGTTGCGTTCCCAACGACAGTGGAGAAACACGTTTGACTCGGTGCATGACATCATCCTGGCGCACGACGCAGAGTTCCGAATCATTAAGGCCAACCAGATTCTGCTGGAGCAAGTGGAGAAGGCGTCGGCCGACGTGATCGGCAGCAGTTGCGAATCGGTACTGCCGCATGGGCTGGGCGAGTGGACAGGATGTCCATACTGCGCGCGCGGAGGCGAGGAGATCAGCGAAGGAGTCGACCCGTGCTTCGGCGGATTCTCGATGGTTTCCACTTCTTCGTATGCGGAGCAGGGAAGCTCGCAGAAGGGCACGATCCATATCGTCCGCGACATCACGGAACGGCGCTCGGCAGAAGAGAAATACCGTCTGCTCTTTGAGCAGGTGCAGGAAGGCGTGTACGTAGCCACGCCCCGCGGGCGTTTGCTCGACTGCAACGATGCGTTCGTGCACCTGCTGGGTTATGAAAAAAGGGAAGAGTTGCTGACGTTGAATCTGGATGAAGACATTCGCGTGGATGCGGGCCAGCGGGAGGCCTTCCGCCGCGATATTGAGGCGCAGGATTTCGTGCGCAATTTTGAAGTGACGATGCGCCGCAAGAATGGAACGCTGCTGCTGGCCGCGGAGAGTAGTTTTGCCACAAGGGATACGGCGGGAAAAATCGAACGGTTTCAGGGCTTTGTTCTGGACGTGACCGAGAAGCGGCGCGCCGAAGACGAGATGCGGCGGCGCAACCGTGAACTGAACGCGCTGAACGCAATGGCGGTGGTGGCGACCCAGTCCTTCGATCTGGACGAGATTTTGAACCTGACGCTGCGGCAAGTGGTTTCGTTGTTCGGGGCAGAAAGTGGAGCGGTGTATCTTTCGGATTCTGATGCGCCCACCTACCGGCGTCGAGCCGCGTGGGGACCGCGGAGCCGGGACAAATCGCGCCCGGCGGAAATCAGCTTTGCCGAGGGCTTTGGAGATCTGGTGATGCGGTCGCGCGCCGAAGTAATCACAGCGGAATATCTCCCGCATCTCAAGGGGGCGGTGGCGGAGTTCATCCGTTCCGACACGGACGGCGCGTGGATCTGGGTGCTTTTCTGGGGCAAGGACAGTCCGATCGGCATGATGGGACTGCGCAGCCACGCGGAATATGAATACTCCAGCGGAGAAGAGAACCTGATGGTGGCGATCAGCCGGCAGTTGGCCACCACGATTGAAAAAGTTCGTCTTTACGAAGAGACTTGCAAGGCTTACGAGGATTTGCGGCGCACGCAGGAACAACTGTTGCAGAGCGAAAAGATGTCGGCAGTGGGGCAGTTGATTGCTGGTGTGGCGCACGAGTTGAACAATCCGCTGACCGCGATTCTGGGATATGCGCAGTTGCTGGAGAGTGAAGGGTTGAACGAACGCGCGCAAGATTACGTTGGCAAAATGTTCAAACAGGCGCAGCGGACGCACCGCGTGGTGCAGAATCTGCTGTCGTTCGCGCGGCAGAGGAAACCGGAACGCTCGGAAGTGGACATCCGGAAGGTACTGGAAGAGACGCTGACCTTGCGCGACTACGATCTTAAAGTAAACAATATCGTCGTGGAAAAGGATCTGGGCCCGGAGGCGGCGCTGGTGGTGGCCGATCCGCATCAAATCGAGCAAGTATTCCTGAACATCATCAATAACGCGGTCGATGCGGTGCTCGAGACGGGAAGGTCAGGGAAGTTGAAGATTCGTGTGTATTGCGAGAAGGGCGATGCATGCGCGCAGTTTGCCGACGACGGCCCGGGGATCAAGGACCCCAAAAGAATTTTCGATCCGTTCTACACCACGAAGAGTGTGGGGAAGGGAACGGGGCTGGGTTTGAGCATCTGCTATGGGATTGTGAAGGAACACGGCGGCGACATCACGGCGCACAATGCGTCCGAGGGCGGAGCGGTAATCGAGGTGCGATTGCCGTTGGCGATTGCCTTTGGGGCGGTGGTTGAAGCCGCGCCGGTTGCTTCCCCTAAGAGGGAAGGCGCGATCCAGGGCCGGGTGTTGCTGGTGGAAGAGGAAGAGGCCGTGCTGGAATTCGAGCGCGACGTGCTTACGGGAGCCGGGGCTAACGTGGTCACGGCAATGCGCAGCGAAGACGTTAAGACGCGTTTGCTCTCCGAGCCCTTCGATGCGGTGATCATGAGCGGGAAAATGCCGTCGGACTGGAATGCGAAGGAAGCTTACCTCTGGCTCAAACAGCATTGCTCCAATATGGAGAACCACGTGCTGTTTACATTCTCCAATGGCGTGGAGCAGGGCGATGAGCGCGCCTTTCTGCAAGAGCACAACGTACCCTACCTGGTGAAACCTTTCGAAGTGGCGGAGCTGATTTTGCAGGCCCGGCGCTTGCTGCAAAAGGCGCACGCCGCGGCTGCGTCGGCGAGCTAAAAGACTTGCAGCGGAGCTTTTCTCAATCACGTAGAAAACTATAAACTCCCACTACTTCAGGCCTTCGACGACGTAGAGATCGGAGAGGGTGCGGATGTAGCCGTAGACGTAAGCCCTGGCGTCGGGGGTGATAGTGATTCCTCGGATGGTGTCGATGCCCGCGGCGTCAGCGGGCACGAGTTCTTTCCATAGGCTTCTCTTTCCGGAGGACAACTCGAGCTCAACCACTCTGGATGGAATTTCTCCAAAGCGAAAAACGTAAAGGGAGCGGCCATCCGCGGACCAGCCCGTGGGCGCTTCCTCCGGCGCTGTGCCTGAGACGGTCGCGGGTTCGCCGCCGGCGACAGGATAAAGATAAATCTTGTGGTCCGGACCGACGCCGGCAACGAAGTCGCCCTTCGGAGAAAGCACAACTGGCGGGTTTACTCCTTCGGGGCTGATGGGGCGCGGTTTGCCTTCGTCAGGAGACTCCACATAAAGACGGAAACCGTGTCCGCCCTCGTTGCCGAGGAACACCAGTTGTTTTCCGTCAGGAAGCCAGCGGCCCCAGAGGTGGTTGATGGAATCGTGGGTAAGGACCTTGGCTTCGCCAACTCCGGTCGGCAGCAAAACCAGCGGTGACGGGGTGACGTTGGGTCGCGCGAGCGCCCATTTCCCGTCACGAGACAGCGCCACGCCACTTCCTTCACTCAGACGAATGGCGGGCGAAGCGTCTGTCTTGCGCAGGTAGACCGCATACTTTGGTCCCCCACCTTCCCCGGTCTCGAAGAAAAGGACGGTGCGACCGTCGGCTGATAAATCGCCGGGCACGGACCAGTCGAGCCAGGACAAATCGCGCTCTTTGGACTCGCCCGGAGCGAGGCCGATCATTCCGGCGCGGTCGTTGCCTCGGGTCAGAAGCACATGGCCGTCACGGGCGACGTCGAGCAAAGTTAATTCTCCCGGAACTCGTGCCAGCAGCCTGACGTTAGCCGAGGGAGTGACCGCATAAAGAGAGCGGTCACCACCGGTGCGCGTGGCAGTGAACCAGACTTCATCGCCTGCGGGCGACCATGCGATTCCCTGAATGCTGTCCCAGCCGGTGGAGAGAATTGTTTTCTTCCCGGCCAGGTCGACCATTGCAACTTCTCCACCATCGTCGCCGAGTTGGGGATGATCGATAAAAGCGATGGTATCGGCTCTGGGTGAAATGCGCAGATGACCAATCCAGCCATCGGCCTGATACAGCAGCTTGCCCGGAGGAAACTCGAGGCGATGCCGGCCTTGTTCTTGCCGCACGATCGCCAGAGTGCTTCCGTCCGGAGCCCAATCCGCCCACTCGACGTTGTCCATGACCTCGCGCGGAGCACCGCCGACCAGCGGCACGCGCGCCAATGTGCCGGAGTAGAGGAATTGGGCTATGGGGTGGCTGCGCAGCGAAAGCGCCATTTCGCCCGACGCGGAGACGGCCAGGACGTCGGCCCCGGCTGGTTCCAACTCATGCGACTCTGGGCTTTCGGGACGCGTTGTGAAAAGTTGTAAGGACTTGCCCTCCCACGCCGCGCTGTAAATGATGGTTTTGCCATCAGGAGCGAAACGGGCTGCGTGAACCATGCCGCGGCGGAAGGTGAGGGGGTGGTATGCGGGTAGTGAGGCTTGCACCGTCGCACGCTGGAGCAAGAATTTTCCTGCGCCAAGGCCGGCGATGAGCGCAATGGCAGCGGCTGCCAATCCCGTGACCAGCAGAAGTTTTCGCGAGTCTGCAGGTGCGACGACCGGTACCAGTGACGCTCCAGATGCGGAAGAGAGTGCGCTCGCCGCCCGTACGCGTGACGTGTCGAGAGAGCGCTTGATGCGCTTCAGGTCTCCCCGCAACTCGGCGGCGGTTTGGTAGCGAAACTCCCGCTCTTTCTCGATCGCCTTAAAAATCACCTCTTCGAGCTTCGGAGGAATCGCTGGATTCTCGATCGAGGGCGATGGCGGCGTGCGATTCAGAATAGCCTCGGAAATTACACCGCTGCTGCTGCCGGGAAACGCGAGTCCTCCCGTGGACATTTCGTAGAGCACCGAGCCGAAGGCGAATAGATCGGTGCGCGGGTCGAGTTCTTCGGCGCGGACCTGCTCTGGCGACATGTAGGCCACGGTTCCGACCGTAGAGCCGGGAGTGGTCATCATCGCGCCTTCGGTAGCGGTTCGCAGCGCGGATTCCGAAGAGCCGTTATGGTTTGCAGGAGACAGCTTAGCGAGGCCAAAGTCCAGCAACTTGGCCTGCCCGCGCTTGGTCACGAAGATGTTTGCCGGCTTGATGTCGCGGTGAATGATGCCTTTGCCATGCGCGGCATCGAGCGCGTCGGCAATTTCAATGGCCAGATTCAGCAGCGTTTCGGTGTCCATGGGACGGCCGTCGATGCGGTGTTTCAAGGTCTGGCCCTCGAGGAACTCCATGACGATGAAGGCCTGGCCGTTTTCCTCGTCAACTTCGTGGATGGTGCAGATGTTGGGATGGTTCAGCGCCGATGCAGCGCGGGCTTCGCGCTGAAAGCGATCAAGGGCCTGGCGGTCCCTGGCGAGGTCTTCAGGCAGGAATTTGAGAGCGACGAAGCGGCCGAGCTTGATGTCTTCGGCCCGGTAAACAACTCCCATGCCGCCGCCGCCTAGTTTCTCGACGATGCGATAGTGCGAGATGGTCTTGCCGATCATCTTTTCGGTCAATGAAAGGGGGCACGCTCCGTGCGCGACCATCTTATATCACGGAACCTCGGGGGTGTTCTTTTGTTTTCGATTTTCCCCAAAGCATAGAGGGGATATCATGCATCGTTGATTGACGGAGAGTAACGTGAAAAGAAGCGTGACACTACTAGCAACTATCTGTTTCCTGTCGGTCAGTGCGTCCGCTCAATATGGCACTGCTCCAAATAACTACTATCCGGACAGCTACAACGGCTCCATCTTCCAAGGGGTGGTGACCGAAGCCAGAGATGATCAGATTATTTTGACTTTCACGAAGGGCAGCAGTACGGAAACCTTTACAGGACTATTTGAGACTGGCTGTTCCGTTCCCACTGCTAAGCAGGGCGGCCCGCTCATGATGCCCACGAACATCCCGAAGGGAACAGCAATGACGGCCTTTTTCAATGCGAGAACCAAGAGAGTTGACGGCAAGAAGATCAAGGAGAATGTGATTATTGGAATTGCTTTCGACATTTGGCAGGGACAGAAAATAGCAGAGGACAAAAAGACAATCTATTGGTGCACCACCAGTCGCCACCTTCAGTTTCGGGCTTATCGGTAGTCCCGGCCCTGAGCTTAAGCGCCGACGCTTGGCGTCGGAGAATTCAGTTGGTGCAAGATCGCCTTGACGCTCATTGACCGCTTGAGTCTTTCACCGTCATCAAGATTGTCTCCCACAGTTTTCGCCAGAGCGCCAAGTCCCCACGTGTACGACTGCAAGACCGATCCCCTCCGCCAACCAGCCCATAAACCCCTGTGGCAACCCGCTCGGGCGGCTAATTGCCCGTGCCCATCAGGCTGATGGTTTGTGTCCCGCCGCTGATGTTGTCATTGACCGTCACGGTTGCAGACCGCGATCCAGTCGCAGTAGGAGTGAAGGTTATCGTGATGAGGCACGTTCCCAAGGGATTGATGGTTCCGGAATTGGGGCAGGTGCTGGTGGAGGTGATCTTGAAATCGCCGGCGTTCGCGCCGGTGAGGGTGATGCTCGTGACATTCAACGCGGCTGTGGAACTGGTGTCGGTGAGGGTAGAAGTTTGAGCGGAACTCGTGGTCCCGACCTCAACCAAGCCGAAATTCAGCGATTCGGGCTCAAGGGTGGCGGTGGGTGCCGCCGTACCGGTGCCGGTGAGAGTCACCACTTGAGGGCTGCTGTGGTCCTTATCGGTGAAGGTGAGCGTGCCACTGAAACTTCTAACCGCGTTGGGATTGAAGGTGACGGTCACGGTGCAAGTGGCACCTGCGGCGAGTCCTGTACCGCAGTTGTTGGTCTCGGTGAATTGCGACAGGTTGGATACGATGCTGTTAATTTTCATGCCCGCGGCTGCGTGGTTGGTCACCGTGATGGTTTGGGAGGCGCTGGTGGTGTTCATCTGCTGGTTGCCGAATGCCAACAACATGGTCGACAGGCCAATGCCGGGAGCGGGCACCGTGACTTGCGCCGTCACCATTTTTGTCAGGTTGCCGGTGTTGGCAACTACGCTGATGGGGTAGGTTCCGGCCGGAGTTGTGCTCTGTGCAGTGATGGTCAATGCCGACGTGCCAGCATTGCCGCCCGATAAGAGAATCGTTGTAGGAATGAAAGCGTATGTCAGCCCAGGGACGTTCGAGGTTCCGTCAAGCAACAGACTCAGCGTTCCGCTGAGATTGAGTGGAGTTGCCGTCAGGTTGAACGTGGCTTGGCCAGCGGGATTGAGAGTCAAGGCAGTGTTATCGCTGGTGAGCCAGTAGTCCGGCATGTCAGGCAGGATAGCGTCGCAAGCCGCAGCAGGATCGGACTTGGGTGCCGAAAATGTCGAGAGGAGATCCTGAAGGGTCGTGCCTTGCCATCCCAGAAAATCCAGTAGCGTGTTGAGGTTCGGATCTGGCACGGCAAACGGCGTGGTGGAGTTACTGGCGTCCCACCAGGTGTTGTTGTTGGAAACGAAACTGGTTTCGAAAGTGGTCCAGTCGCTGCCGCCAAGAGTGTCCTGGAAAACGCCCTGGCTTGTGCCACCGCCCTGGATGACGTTGCCGGTGTTGGTGAAGCTACTGGTAATCAGATTGATCTGCTGCAAGGTTTGCCAGTTGGTGATCTGAATACCTCCGGCGTTGCCAAACACCACGATTTGAGAGGGCGGATTGTTAACGATAGTGCCGTTGGTGAAGGAAATGGCGGTGGAGTTTCGGATGGCCAGACCGCCGGCGCCGTTCAGCGGGTTTCCGTTGCATAGATGACTCGACGAGATGGCGATGGGGCCTTCGTTCTTCTCGCTGAAAATCCCTCCGATCAAATTGTTGGTGGAAACTATGTTGCTCGCCGTGATGTCGGCATTGTCGGTGTCCCAGTGGATGCCATAGGTTTGGTTGTAGGCGAGCGTCATGCCATTGATGGTGTCAACGTGGGCTTGGTAAGGATGGCTGCCGCCGGTATTGCAGGCGTAGTAACCACCCTGCGCGCCGCGCCAGTTGTTGAAGTTCGCCGTATCGTTCGTCCACAGACCGTTGAGGGTCTGGAATTCCTGGAAGCCGCCGCTTCCGTTGTGATTCGCGATTGTACTTTGGACGGTGAAGTTCGTGAACGGATTCGAAATGGACAAGCCCTGGCCGTTGTTCCACTGAATCGTCAGCGTATCGAGAAGCACGTTGCTGGCGGCGCCCCCGACCTGCACTGCGGCGTTGTTAAGGCAGGAGTTGGCGTACTGGAAGGTGAGGCCGCGGAGCACGATATTGGATTTGCCAGCGAGCGTCCAGAGTGCGGGCAACGTAGCCGTTTCCACCGTTGCTGTCGACATTTTTGTGCCGCCAGGCGGATAGAGATAAACCAGGCCGTGGGTCTGATCCACGTAGAAGCTTCCCGGTTGCATTTCCGCGACACTCAGAACCTGCGTCATCACCTTGCCATTGACCGCCATCATTTCCGTCTGCAACGCGATGCTCTGGGCGGTAGGGCAGCCCGATACCTGACTGCAGGTGGCGAAGGTGTAGGTCCAGTTGTTGGTGTAAATTTTGGAGTTCCCGGAATACACCGTCCATCCCGTCATTACGGTAGCCCCGTTAATGATCACCGTACCGTTGGTTACGGCCTGAAAGGTGATGGGCAGCGATGTATCTCGTTTGGACGACACCATGTTGACGGCTTCCCGATAGGTACCGGGCTGAATATTCACCTGGGTGCCGATGCCGGCCTGGTTGTTGCTAACTGCGGCAGTGACGGCCTTGTTGATGGTCTGCCAGGGGCTGTTGATCGTGCCATTGCCGTTGGTGTCGCTGCCGTGGACCACGTCCACATACACCAGGGCAGTTTCCAAACTCTCGTTGATGACCGCCTGTCCCCATAACGCGCAAGGCCACACCGTCGCAATGAGCATGAGCAGACACACGGGAAGCGAGTTGGCGGCGGCGCGTTTTTTCACACGTTTCCTCGGACAGTAATTTGTGCAAACTAAGGAACTGGGGACGGCTTACAGACGGGAATACAGACGAACCTGGCGCGCACGCAGTACAGATTGAGAGGAGTCTAACGTGCGCGACGGATTCCTGTCAATGCCTTGCTGGGAGCCATGTTTGGAGGATTCCCTAATAAGGACCGATGATGCCGGCGATGGCGCGGGAAGCGGGCGAGAGCGCTGCTGGAGCAGCTTCCGTGTCCAGCACGTCAAGATATTTCAGGCCCGAGCCGGTATTAAAAAGCACAACCGTATCCTCTGTTGTGAAGAAGCCGCTGGCGAGAAGTTTCTGGTAAGCAACGAGCGAGGCTGCGCCTTCCGGCGCGGCGAAGATTCCTTCAGCCTTGGCCCAGTGACGAGTGGCATCGAGAATTTCTGCGTCGGTGGCGGCAAGGGCGAGACCCCCACTTTTCTTCAGGATGTCAAGGATCAGATAGTCGCCGTACGGTTTGGGGACGCGGAGGCCCGCAGCCAAAGTCGAGGCGTGAAGCCACATTTCCGAAGAGGCCAGGCCTTCATCCCATGCTTTAACAATGGGGGCACATCCTGAAGATTGTACGCTGATCATTTTAGGGCGTCCGGAGCCGATGAAGCCCAGTTGCTCCATCTCATCGAAGGCTTTCCACATGCCCAACAGTCCAACGCCGCCGCCCGTGGGATAGACGATGCCCTGCGGAAGGTTCCAGCCAAGTTGCTCGGCTACTTCGTAGCCCATGGTCTTCTTACCCTCAACCCGGTACGGCTCTTTGGTGGTGGAGACGTCGAACCATCCTTCCTTCGACCACGCAGGCTTTTCTTTGAGCTCCGCGATTTTACGGGCGCAGTCGGAGATCAGGCCGTCGACCAGAGTGACGTGTGCGCCGTAGTAGTCGCATTCAATGCGGTTCGCCATGGGCACATCTTTGGGCATGAAGATGTGTGCCTCAATGTTGGCGGCAGCGGCGTAGGCAGCGAGGGCTCCCGCGGCGTTTCCGGCGGAGGGGATCGCAAGTTTCTTCAGGCCGAAATGGCGCGCCATGGTGACTGCGGCGGAGAGTCCGCGAGCTTTGAAAGAGCCGGTCGGATTCAGGCCTTCATCTTTGATGAAGACGTTTGGATACTCGCGGCTGCGCAGCATGGGAGTGAAACCCTCGCCGAGCGAGACGGGCCGGGCTTCGGGCAGCACCGCATTGTAGCGCCACATAGTGGCCGCGAGCGGCAGCAGAGATGCCGGCGAGAAAGTTTTCTTAATGCTGGCGAGATC
Organism: Candidatus Acidiferrum sp.; assembly: GCA_035568115.1. Lineage (GTDB taxonomy): Bacteria > Acidobacteriota > Terriglobia > Terriglobales > Acidobacteriaceae > Sulfotelmatobacter. Next base: position 138,685 of record DATMOP010000006.1, on the reverse strand, counting down.
GTAGCGCGCGTAGAGAATGCCGCCATCGTTCGGGCAAATGGTTTGCGGACGGTCGGCGGGATAATGCTCGCCGCAGCGGGTGCATTCGAGATGAGTGAGTCGCGACACGGAGAAAGTCTAGCATCGCCATCCGGTTTGTCTCCAAATCATGGCATCTGCCCTCAGGAGTTTCATCCCCGCTTACTCCCACGCTCGGCTGGATCGGCGCCGGTTTCGCTTTTTGTGGCAGCCGGATCTTCTTCCTTTGCAGCCATAGCGGACTTGAAACCGCGAATACTTTCTCCAATCCCCTTGCCCAGTTCCGGCAGCTTCTTCGGGCCTAAGACAAGCAGTGCGATTCCGAAAATCAGGATCAAGTGCGTGGGTTGAAACAGTCCTTCAAGCATTAGCCCTCCTGGGGCGGACAGAACAACAGGTCAAAACTGCGGCGCGCGATCGCCTTTCGCGCGCTGTGGCCCAAATTTCCGGCCACAGCGCGCCAACACGACAAGGCATCACCTCCGCAATCATCGCTTCGCCAATCAGCGATCGCCGCGCCGCGCCTCATCCGCGTCTTCCGCCAGATCGCGCAGGTATTGGAAGAAGTCCTTCGACTGGCCGATGAAAAGCCCATCGCCTGTAAGTCCCTGCACCGCACCCATGGCCCCGCCCTTGGTCTCTGTGGGTCGAATGATCGAACAGGGTGGAAATTGCCGGCTCAGAAACACCGTGGGCTCGGGCATGATGAGGTTGGTCTGAAAATTCTCTCCGCCAAACGGAGCAGAATTCAGATCGGGGAAAGTAACCGATACTCCCGTGACGGGATCGATCACATTGGTCAAGTGCGGCGCATTCCCCGCCTTGTCGTGCCAAGTCTGAAAGTGGCAGATCTCAGTTCCGCCGATGCTGAGCAAGATCCGCAGAACTTCCACGTTGGTCACCCTCTGCGCCAGTTTAGGGTAAAGGCTCGTCCCGCCCTGCTCGATCCAGGCAAAGTGAAATCCAGCAGTATTGGCTATTGCCTGGATGAAGTTCGCATCGTTCGTGTCCGCGTCCGTTCGAGGAATCGCCGGATGTTGTCCAACCGCCAGCGAGGGAATCGCCGGGGCGAACGTGTTTCCGAAGTCAGGATTCTTGGCGCGGCTGCGATAGCGAGTCCACCAGGTAGTGTCGACGGTGAGCTGCATCAAGTTTGTAAGGCGCCCAAACTGATTGGCGCCGGTCGCCTTGCTGCTGGGCAGAGTGCGAAAGCGGTCCAGGTTGACCGTGTCCGCGCCCTTCGAAGCCAGGTATGCGTTGATGAAAACTTCGTGACTCAGTTCGTCTTCGGTGTTGTCGTGAATGTACTGTGACATGTCGCCATCGAGCGGCAGCAAGTCCTGCATATAAACGGGATTTCCGCCGGTGGGCGCCGCCGGATAGCCGGGAATCAGCTTGCTGGCCAGCGTAGACACTTCACTGTCTTGAACACCGCCCAGCTCCTGATATTGCAGCCAGATATCGCTCTCAATGATTTCCGCAGCAGCCAGGAACCGCAGGATCGATGCATCGCCTTTGGTCAGCGAGCCGCTGGCTTCTTCCGCGAAAAGCGGAATGCCCTTGGCCACGACTCCCGTGCCCAGTGTGACGGCAGCGCCAGTAACGCCAATGCCCTTCAGGAAAGAGCGCCGACGGATCTTGCGCGACTGCTGAGGATTTGCTTCGTCCACTGCGGAGGATTGAGTTGTTTCCGGCCTCGGAACTGCGGGGGATAGTTCTTCGTTGCTCATGATTCTGCCTCCAAGGATTTTTGAATTTCGTTTGCCCGATCGAGGCAGGGACTTCGGATCAGGATGCCTGCACCATATGTCGGCGCACAGGTGCCCATGTCACGCCGGTGTCAGTGATTTGTAAAAGGTTCGTCGCGAATTGCAGAGGTGGGGGTTGACGGGCGAAACAAATCTTTCAACACAGAGGACACAGGGTTACACAGAGGGTTGGACCTGAGGCATTTTGGCCGGCATCTGAGTAGAAAAAAGCCGCCGGTTCCGCAACCGGCGGCTCAATATTCACAGATTTGAGATGCCTACTTCGCGCTACGCCTGGCTGCGCGCTTCGACGGCGGCGCTACGCCTTTCTCCGGACGCTCCTTCTCAATCACGTCAGAGAGTTTGTGCAGCGGCTTGTCGCCAGCGGACGACAGTTGCGGACCATCCTCGGCCACCTTCAGCCCCTGTGCGGTGTTCATCGCCTCGTTGAAGGTTGTCCCCGACTTCGCGGCCGCCACGGCGAACACACCATGCGGCACGCCGTTGCTGAAGGCAGTGGCAATGTAGTCCCCAACCATCAAGCCGTTTTGCGAATTGGGCAGCCATCCGAGTTGCATTGGTCCCGCTAGTCTCACAGAAGGGTTCCAGGTCGAGCCGCCGTTGTGCGACGAAATGTAACCCACGAAGAGCCTGCAAGTCGACTTCGTACAACTGCTCTGCGTATAAAAGTAGTAGTGAATCGCAACGTGTGCGCCAGCGCCCGAGGTCGCCGGATCGATGCCGATTCCCGGAATGAAGTGATCCACAGTGCTGGTGGTCGCATCAATCGGAATGCGCGCAACCGCCGACCAGTGCACGCCGTCCGTCGATGTGCTGTAGACCAGATCGTTGGTCGAGCACTTGCTGCGGAAACGGCAATCTTCCCAGACCACCCACACCGTGCCCGCGCCATCCACTGCTGCCGAGGGTAGCGGCCCACTCCGGATTCCGCCCGCGTCGCCGTGGCTCTGAATGTTCGACACCGTTACCGGCGCCGACCAGCTCGCGCCTCCGTTGGTCGAGGTGAAGGCCGAAATTCCCGTAATTTCAATGGGCACCACGACCGTGCCGTTGGGCTGCACCAGCGGTTGACCGCCGATGCCAAACGACCGGTTCGCAGTCGCCAACGCCGCTCCCCAAGTCAGTCCGCCATCGGTGGACGTGCTCATCAGAATTTCGTCGCCACTGAAGGGATTGTCCCACTCCACATAGCAGTTCCCGTAGAACGGGCTTGTAGACGTGTTGTCACACACAATCCAACTCTTGTCGGAACTCGAAACGTTGCCGCCGACGCTCACCGGATTGTTCCAGGTGAAACCTCCATCGGTCGACCGGCTCACCACCACGGCCGGAGTCGAGGTGTTCCCGATCGGCAAAGTTGCGATCATCCAAACTGCGTGCTTGGCGTCATAAGCCACCGCGGGATCGCTGGCCGCACTGTATGGGCCGCCGCCGTTACCGCTGGTCAAGCCGGGCAGGAAGCCATGGGACCATGTGCTGCCACTATCGGTTGAGGTCGCCCAGCCAATGGCCGTTCCACCGCCGCCGAAGATGCGTCCAGTCTGGAATGCGGCCACTTCGGTCGCGCCAAAAGCCAGCATATGCGGCTCCACTTCCGTCGCGTGCTGGCCGGGGCCAACGGTGAAAGGGTCGGAACTGATCTGCGTCAGCGAGGGCGCAGCGGTGTCTTGCGCGAGTGCGGCGACTGTCGCGAGGCAAAGGCCTAGGAGTGCCAGGCCTGCGAACACAAAGCTTCTATTGCAGCGAGCAGAGAGAATTCGATTCATCAGGATTTGTCCTTCGATACGGAGAATGAGTGACTCGGTTTCTTCCCTGAATGGCAGGACATTCGCGGGATTCAACGGTGCGCGGCAGTAGTTACCGTGCCGCTGAACCTTATCGCGGAATCTTCGGCTCTGTCAATGTGAAGGATTTTGCACATCTTCGGCTCTCGCGACAACGACCGCCATGTCGTCGGTATAGATCGCCTTCCAGCCCGGCGTTTCGAGGAGAATGTTGGCCAGAGCTGAATTCTTGGGCGCAAGCACAGACTGTGCCCGATGCTCATCCAGAAACTCTTCCCAGCCCGGCTCCACGCGTACCATCTTCAAGTACGACTTGAGAAATTCCTCCCCATAGAAATCGTGGCGGTCATCGACCACCATCCGCACTCGGGGATAGAGCCGGTAGATTAAGTACCCGCCCCAAGAGTCGGTGCTCACGAGTGGCCCCGGCACATTCTGCTTCTCGAGATAATTCACCGCCGCGACCGGAAACCGCTTCGCGCTGAACTGTGCATCCATCAAGGGCGTCGCGTCCAGCTTGCCGCCATGGGCCGTGATCCAGCAAGTCAAAACGATTGCCGCCACGGGCCAAAGATGGCCCTGCAAGTTGGACTCGATTGCCTGCATTCTCTGGAGGAACGGCATTGCGGTAGGGCTTCGCAATCGGACTGCGCGCCATCGTTCCACAAGCGTTTGCATCGCATCCGACAACCACGGCCCGATCACCAGAATCACCAGCAGCGACGACACGGGTATGTTGCGCGAGGCATATAGTCCGGAATACACCGCAAGCAACACCACCAGACCCTGGCTGCCGCCGACCTCACGCCTTTTCACCGCCACTGCCACCAATGTCAACAACAGCAATGCTGCAAAGCACTTCTGCGCTACATAGTGAAAATTTGGAGATTGAAACTCGTCAATGTGATCCATCAGAAACCGGTTCGAAAGATAGCGGTAGATGTGAACGTGCAACGTGAAGCCGTAGGGATTCACCAACGTGGCAACCGCACTTAGCAAGCCGATGATTGTCAGAGCGCGAGCGCGCTTCCCTGCGTCGATCTTTTGTAGCGCATCCTCGAACCGACCCTCCTTCAGCTTCAGCCACTGCCACGCTGCGCTGAACCAGTAAATCGCCAGCAGCGCAAACCCCAGCAGAAATCCGCCGTGCACATTTACCCATACCAACATCAGCCACGGCAGCAACCAGAGAAGCCGTGTGTGGCTCGCCGCAGTGCGACCGGAATCGGGATGCGAGCCAGCACACTTTTTCTCCGACGACTCCAAAATCCAGAACCACGCTACCGTGAATAGCCAGCTCACTACATGCGGCCGGGCCAAAAAATGAATCATGGACGCCGACGCCGCCAGCAACACGAGGATCAGCGCCACCAAGATATTCGTGTCCCGCCGCACCAGCAGCCGGAACGTCCAGGAGAACACCAGCGCGATGATCAACGCCGTGAAAAGCACGACGCCATTGAGTCCTGCCGCGCTCTCCAACCATCCGGCGAGCACGTCGTAGAGCCACTCCCAGGCAAACCAAGGGCGCATACTCATAGTTGAGAACGGATCGACGTGAGGGACACCGTGCGTCGCCAGTATCAGTTGCCCGGTACGAATGTGCCAGCCGATCCCGGCATCGCCCAGCAACCGCACCGATAAAGCGGTGAATGCCAACGACCCCAGCAGCGCCACAAAGAACAAATCGGCGATCGACGGGACGAGCCACTGCACCCACGCCGCCTGAGCGCCCGCAACCGAACTTCTGGAGCCCATTGCCATTGCGCTGAATCTTATAGGTAGGGACCATGAACGGTAAAACGGCAAATCAAGCTGCACATCGTGTCGTGATCGTCGGAGCGGGCTTTGGCGGCCTGAACGCTGCCCAAGTATTGGCCGGCGCACCCGTGAGCCTCACCGTCATCGACCGGAAAAATCATCACACCTTCCAGCCCCTGCTCTATCAGGTGGCCACCGCCGGTCTTTCTCCCGGCGAGATCGCCGCACCGATCCGGTCCATTCTGCGCCGACACAAAAACATCGAGGTGCTCTTAGCCGAAGTTACCGGCTTCGATCTCGAACGTCGTGTAGTGCGGACCGCAGTGGAAAGTACCGCTGTCCAAAATCAAAATACCGCTGTTCAAAAGGCAGACCAGGAAATTCCCTACGATTCCCTCATCGTCGCCGCCGGCGCCAGCCACGCCTACTTCGGACATGACGAATGGCAAACTCTCGCGCCCGGCCTGAAGACCATCGAGGACGCGCTCGAAATCCGCCGTCGCGTTCTGCTGGCCTTCGAGCTCGCCGAACGCCGCGCCTCCGCCGGTGAAAGCTCCGCACCGTTAAACTTCGTGGTCGTCGGCGGCGGGCCCACCGGAGTCGAACTTGCCGGAACCCTCGCCGAAATCTGCCGCCACGCTCTCGCCCACGATTTCCGCGCCATCGATCCGCGCCGCGCTCGCATTCATCTCATCGAGGGCGGCCCCCATGTTCTTCCCGCCTACCCTGAAGACCTCTCGCGTAGCGCGCTCGAGCAACTGCAGCGCTTGGGCGTAGAAACCCTCACTTCGACGATGGTGACGAAGATTGAACCCGGTGGAATTTACATGGGCGATACGCGAATGCACGCAGACGTAATCCTCTGGGCCGCGGGCGTGGCCGCTTCTCCGCTGGGCAAAAAGCTTGGCGTGCCCGTCGATCGCGCCGGACGCGTCCTCGTCAATCCCGATCTGAGCCTTCCCAATCATCCCGAAGTTTTCGTAATCGGAGATCTCGCAGCCCTGAAAGACGCCTCAGGCAACATTCTTCCCGGCGTCGCACCCGTCGCCATCCAGCAAGGCCGGTTCGTAGGCAAACAAATAGCCAGAGAAATTGCCTCGGGTGCTCCACTCTTCTCGCGTCCTTCGCAACAGGGCGGGGGTGTTGACCTCCGTTCCCCATTTCACTACCACGATAAAGGCAGCCTTGCCACCATCGGCCGCTCCGCCGCGATCGCTCAGTTCGGCAAGATTCACATCTCGGGCTTCGTGGCATGGCTGGCCTGGCTATTCGTCCACATTCTTTTTCTGATTGGCTTCCGCAACCGCGTGTTGGTCTTCATCCAGTGGGCATGGTCGTATTTCACCTACGAGCGCGGCGCACGCCTCATCACCGGCAGCACCAGCCTTCCCGGCTGGAGTGGCGTGACGGCCGGAAATCCCGACGCTCGCAATGCCGAACAAGAAATGTCCACCGTAACTCACAAATAGGAGTAAGAATATTCTTGTATGCCGCCCCGGCTCATGAAAAACACTCTCATCTCGCGAACTCTTCTCGCGCTCGTGGCCGCTCTGGTCTTCACTTCCGTCGCCTCCGCTGAAGTCCTCAAGATCGTCATCAACGACACCATCCAGCCCATCACCGAGGAATACATCGCCCGCGCCATCGACGAAGCTGCGCGGCGCAATGACCAAGCTGTATTGATCGAGATCAATACTCCAGGAGGTCTTGTCGAATCCACGCGCCGCATCATCGAGAAGATCACGAACTCGCAGGTCCCAGTGATTCTCTACGTAACCCCCACTGGCAGCCGCGCCGGTTCGGCTGGAATCTTCATCCTCGAAGCGGCCGACGTCGCCGCCATGGCTCCCGGTACCAACGCCGGTGCTGCGCATCCCGTCCTGATCGGCCCGTTCGCGCCCAAGCTTGACGACGAGATGAAGCGCAAGATTGAGAATGATACTGCCGCTCTCATGCGCTCGGTCGCCGCGAAACGAGGCCGCAATGTGGAAGTCGCAGTAAGCGCTGTGCTCGAGTCCAAAGCATTCACCGAACAGGAGGCACTCTCTCAGCACTTGATCGACTACGTGGCTTCCAGCGAAGAGGATCTTTTCCGCCAAATGGAAGGCAAGACCTTCAAGCGCTTCAACAGCCACGAAGTCACCCTCCAGCTCTCCGGCCAGCCCATCGTGCCTTTTAGCATGACGCTCAAGGAACAGATCCTCGATTTCTTGATGGATCCCAACGTCTCCTTCATCTTTCTCGCCATCGGAGCGCTTGCGCTCTATGCCGAGTTCAACCATCCCGGCGCAGTGGTTCCTGGCACGGTCGGCATCGTATTCATCCTGATCGCGGCCTTCGCCCTCAACCTGCTGCCTACGCGCTTTGCCGCGCTCAGCCTGATTCTGGCCGCATTCGCACTCTTCGCCGCCGAAGCCAAATTCGCCACCCACGGTGTGCTCACCGTTGGCGGCATCGCCCTGCTCACTCTCGGAGGACTGCTGCTCGTCGATTCGCCCATCCCGGAAATGCGCGTCCACCTGCTCACGGCTCTTGCAGTCAGCATTCCGCTGGGATTGATCACGGCGTTTCTGATGACGATGGCCGTCAAGGCGAGACGAAACAAGGTGGTAACTGGGGTGGAAGGCCTAGTCGGAGAAACCGGTGTCGCTCAGACCATGCTTTCCCCTCGCGGAAAAATATTCGTCCACGGTGAACTGTGGGATGCCGTTTCCTCCGCCAATGTGCCCGCCGGTGAGTCCGTGGTCGTGCGCCGGGTTGATGGCCTCATGCTTCAGGTTGAACCCTTGGCCGCAACATACAGGGCTCCCTCACCGGTTGCTCTTTGATTCTCCCACGCACCACCACAAGCAACTACCTGTATCCGAATTACGCGCCTATCCCTTCTCTCTGCGTTACAATCCGCGGTAGGGCGTAACCCGCTCCAAGCGCGGAGGCACTCATGGAAATCTTTGGCATCGGGATCGGATTCGTCACCATTGTGGCCGTTATCTTCGGGCTCTACGCCTTGAGTTCGATCAAGATCCTGGCCGAGTATGAGCGTGGCGTGATTTTTCGTTTCGGACACCTCTATCCCAGGGCGAAAGGCCCGGGGATCATTCTGGTGCTCGCACCTATGGACCGTATGGTGCGCGTCTCGCTTCGCCAGGAAGCTCTCGAAGTCCCGCCGCAGGACATCATCACCCGCGACAACGTCACGCTCAAGGTTAACGCCGTCATCTTCCTGCGCGTCATCGATCCCAATAAAGCCGTGGTCGAAGTTACGAACTACGTCTACCAGACTTCGCAGTTCGCCCAGACCACGCTGCGTTCCGTGCTCGGCGAGCAGGAACTCGACGAACTTCTCGCGCACCGGGAAAAGATCAACCTGCGCCTGCAAAGCATTCTCGATCAGCACACTTCACCCTGGGGGGTGAAGGTGACGAATGTCGAGGTAAAGCAGGTGGACATGCCGGAATCCATGTTGCGCGCCATGGCAAAACAGGCGGAAGCTGAGCGCGAAAAGCGCTCCAAGATCATTCACGCGGAGGGCGAATTCTCGGCCGCGCAGCGCCTGGTGGATGCCGCCCATCTGCTGGCCACCGAACCGGTCAGCGTACAGCTCCGCTACCTGCAGACGCTGACGGAAATCGGCGTCGAGAAAAATACGACGGTGATCTTCCCTGTCCCGGTGGACTTTTTCTCGGGCCTGCAAAAGTTGCTGGGCAAGGGCGATGTCGCAGCGCCTGCAGCAAAATCCGCATAGTCGGATTCTGCAGTGGGTAGTGTGGGATTTTGGGTGGCGCAGCAGCGCTTCGGCGCTGCGATTAAAAGCTGTGCGATGGGCGGGCTTTAGCCCCTGAGGTACATAGTTGCAATGGACTCCTCACAAGACACTGAAATCACACTAGGCACCGCCAAACTGCTGGGCCTCTTCTTTGGCTTGGTAATGGTCTGCGCCGTCTTCTTCGCGCTCGGCTACACTCTCGGGCGCAAGTCCGAAGCCGGACTCACCACGACCAGCCCCGCGGCCCCGCTTCAAACCGCCTCCAACGGTCCCAAACCAACCGGCTCGGCGTCCAATCAGCCCCAGATGACTTTTTACAAATCCGTCGAGCAGAAGGACGCCAACGCGCAACTGACTCCTGCTACATCCACTGAGACAGCGCCGGCCACTCCGCCAGCGGCGGGTCAAGCACCAGCGTCGACATCCGGAGCGTCCGCCTCCGCCACGCCGGCAACGCAGTCTGCCAACCCGCCAGATCCCATGGCCGCACTCCCTACGAACGCTTATTTCGTACAGGTGGCCGCAGTCAGCAAACAAGACGATGCCGAGGCTCTGGTCGACGCTCTCAAGAAGAAACAGTATCCCGCTTTCGTCGCCGCGAACACTACCACCGACAAGCTGTTTCGCGTGCAGGTTGGCCCCTTCGGCGACATCAAAGACGCGGAAGGGATGCGCTCTCGCCTCATCAACGACGGATATAGTCCCATCCTGAAGAAGTAAGATCGAAGAAAGTGAAGCGGCTTATGAAGCTTGACCCGCTCTTGAACCGTCGTGTCATCTTCAAGCTGCACGGCATGGACCCGCTGGATTCCGTCATTCTCAAGCAGGATGCAACCGGGTACTGGATTCGCGGCGGCACTCTGGCGCCTCAACTCGACCAGTCAACCTGTTCTCTGCCGGATAGTGACGTGCGTTACCTCGAATTCACGCGCATCGAGTGGTTGCGAGCCACTCGGCAGCGTCCCTGACGGTCATCGCTATATTGACAAGCGTAAATTTAACCGCTATTCCTTGTTGTGTCGAAATTTCGCAACCTACACTTGTCATCCTGAGCGAAGCGAAGGACCCATGCAATTGAAGCCACGATGCACGGTTCTTCCGTCCCTCCCACGATGACACCGTAGGTTTACACCTCGAAGCTTGTCGAACAACTGGTCCTCATGACTATCTCTCCCACATCTCTCGACCGCACCCTTCATGCCATTGCCGATCCCACGCGGCGCCGCATCCTCCAAGTTCTCAAGCCACGCGGCCCGGCGTCCCCCACGGCTCCCCCAACAGGAACATCCGGCCTGTGTGCCGGCGACATTGAAGAGCGCGTGCAACTCTCCCAGCCCACCATCTCGCATCACATGGCCATCTTGACGAAAGCTGGCTTAGTCGACGCCGTGAAGCAGGGCCAATGGCGCTGGTATCGTCGCAATGAGAAAGCTCTCCGCCGTCTGGTCAAGGCGCTACGCACCAATATCTAGCGTCTGGGATCTGCAATCTTTCGAAGCTTGATCCATCAAACAGCGTTGTTCTTCAAATCCAACTCAGCCTGCGTCACATGCTCCGGCCGTCCAAGATCACGCCAATAATACTCATCGGCGCGGAATGCGAGGACGTTTTCTCCCTGCGCCGCGAGTCGCAAATAAAAAGGGATGATAGAAAAAGCACCTTCCTCAGTCATCATCGACAACATCCGAGGAGAAATAACGTGGATGCCAGAAAAAGCCAGCGCCTGAGCTGCCTGTGTGGAGACGCCCGCCCGTGTGGAGACGAACGACTCGCCCGCCTGACCTGAAGAAAGCCGAAGGGTCCCGCCGCGCAGCGGCAGATCAGGACCTGGCTCACGCCCTGCCCTGCGCCCGCAAAGCCGGCCACTCTGGTCGAACAACAAGTATCGCGAAGTTTCGCGCTCCTGCACTGCCAGCGTGGCCAGAGCCTTCCGTTCACGATGAAACTGCACCATCTTCTCCAGGTTAATCGTGCTGATTACATCTACATTGTGCAAAATGAACGGCTCGCCCAAACCGTCAAGAAAGAAAAAACCCGCCTTTTTTAACCCGCCACCCGTATCCAGCAAAACCTCTTCGCGCGAGATTTCGACCCGCATGCCGAAGTCGCGATTCTTCTTCAGATAATCAACAACCATGTCGCCAAAGTGATGGACATTGATGATCACCTCGTGGACCCCAAACGCGCGCAAGCGCGCCAGCGTGATCTCAAGCAGCGTTCGTCCGCCAACTTCCACCAGTGCCTTGGGACGGTTGTCCGTCAATGGCCGCAGGCGCGTGCCCAGGCCGGCGGCCAAAATCATCGCTTTCATTGCGCCGACGTCTCCAACTCGCGATGCCGCACTGCCACTTCAACTCCATTCCTCCCACACAAGCGTTTCGCCAGTTGCTCCGCCAGAAAGACGGATCGATGCTGCCCGCCGGTGCAGCCGAACGATACCATCAGGCTCTTGAAGCCGCGTCGTTGATACTCGTTCACGCTGGCTTCTACCAGCGACATCACGCTGGCCAGGAACTGATGCACGCTTTCCTGCTGATTAAGATAGTCGATCACTGGCGCATCTTTTCCAGTTAGAGCCTTGAAGCGGTCTTCGCGTCCGGGATTCGGCAGGCTCCGTCCATCGAAAACGAATCCCCCGCCATGTCCACTCTCGTCCTTCGGCATGCCGCGATGAAACGAGAAACTCAAAATCCGCACCGTAAGATTCTCCGCATCGGAAGCCAGGCCCTGCAGCTTGTCCGACGCCAGCATGCTGTTGAACGCCTCCATCAGCGTCGGCAGTTCGATCGGCAGTTTAACGTTGTGCAAAAGCCAGCGCAGGTTCTTCAGCGCATAAGGCACGCTCTGCAGGAAATGAGCCTTGCGTTCGTAAAATCCGCGAAAACCGTAAGCCCCCAGCGCCTGCAGTATTCGCACATAAACGTATGCGTAGTAAAACTGCAGGAATGCTTCGCGCTCCACGGGAATAAAACCGGAGAGCTTGTCGATGTACAGATCGAGCAACTGCTGCCGCAACTCCGGCGGCAAGTCTGCCTTGGCATCGTACAGCAGGGAAGCAATGTCATACTGTAGCGCTCCCTTGCGCCCGCCCTGATAGTCCAGAAAAAACGGCTCGCCGCCCTGGAGCATCACATTGCGGGACTGGAAATCGCGGTACAGAAAATAGTCGCAGTCGGCGCTCAGCAGGAAATTTGTCAGGCTATCGAAATCGTCTTCCAGCGCCTGCTCGTTGAAGGGAATGCCCGCGAGCCTGAGAAAGTAATACTTGAAATAGTTCAAGTCCCAGGTGATGGATTGCCGGTCGAAACTGCCGCGTGGATAGCACACCTTATAATTCAAATCGCGTCCCGCCTCGATCTGAAACCGCGGCAACACGCCTACAACCTTGCGATATGCTTCCACCGCTTGCGGAGCGATGTCCTCGCCCACGCGATTCTTCGAAAGAAACTCAAACAGTGTCGTATCGCCGAAGTCTTCTTCCAGATAAGCGCCCTGGTTCAGATCCTCCGCATAAATTCTCGGCACGGGCAACCCATGTTGCCGAAAGTGTTTCGAAAACTCCACGAACGCAACGTTCTCTTCGCGCACGCTATACAAAATGCCAATCGCGCTGGACTGCTCGCTCGAAAGCCTGACGATTTTCCGTCCGGACCCCCCGAGTTCTCCCTGCAGCGGCTGGACCCGCGTGGCAGGGGTATGAAAGTGTTCCTCGAAAAGATTCTTCAGAACATCCATAACGTGAAACATCTTCAGACGCCCAATTATTCTCAGGACTAATTAAAGATAACATCGCGGGCCGAATGCGCAGCCTCCTTACCCTGTGCCTCCTGTGTTAAAGGTTCTGAAACCCCGTCAGCCTCACAGACCTCTCTGGCTTGATCACCCCGCACAGCACCCCGTATGCTAATACCGGCTTCCGAATGACCGACCGACTCTACTACCACGATTCCTTCCTTCACAACTTCGACGCCGAAGTCAGCTCGATAGTCGAAACCCCGCGCCCAGCAGTCATTCTCGACCGCACCGCTTTCTATCCCACCAGCGGCGGCCAGATCCACGACACCGGCTGGCTGATCTCTGGCGCTGAAAAACACCGCATCACCGAAGTAGCCGACACCGAAGACGGCCACGTAGTCCACTACCTGGAAGCGCCGCTCAAAGATGTCAAGCCCGGCACCCGCGTGCATGGCGAAATCGATCCCGCCCGCCGGCTCGATCACATCCAACAGCACTCCGCCCAGCACGTGCTTTCCGCCGCCTTCGTCCGCCTCTTCAACATGCCTACTGTCTCTTTCCATATGGCGGACGACTATTGCTCCATTGATTTGGAGACGTCCTCGCTCACCGCGGCTCAAATCGAATCCGCCGAACGCCTGGCCAACGAAATCATCCTCGAGAATCGCGGCGTCGAGGTCCGCTTCGTCACGCGCGACGAAGCCGAAAAACTCGGCTTGCGCAAACTTCCGCCCACCGAGCGCGACCAGCTCCGCCTCATCGACATCCGTGATTTCGATCTCACAGCCTGTGGCGGCACACACGTCTCCACCACCGGCCAGATCGGCAGCATCCTGCTGCGCAAGACCGAGAAAGTTCGCCACGGACACCGCGTCGAATTCGTCGCCGGCGGCCGCGCCGTCTCGACCGCCCGCCGCGATTTCTCCACCCTCACCGAAACCGCCGCGCTGTTTTCCGCCCACCTCTACGACGTCCCGCAGCAGGCCCGCAAATCGCTGGACGAAATCCGCTCGCTGCGCAAGCAACGTGAGCAATCGCAGGACGAACTAGCCGTCGCCCAAGCCGCAACCCTGTTAGCCGAAACTCCCGAGACCCACGGCCGCAAGCTGGTTGTCCGCTCTTTCTCCGACCGCGACCTTAACTTCCTCAAGCTGTTAGCCCAGAAAATAACGCGCCAATCCCCAGCCATCGCCCTGCTCGCCACCGACTCTCCGCAGCCCGCCCTGGTCTTCGCGCAATCCCCCGGCCAGCCCCACGACATGGGCGCGCTCCTGAAACAAACCCTGGCCAAGCTTGGCGGTCGCGGCGGAGGCAGTAAAGACCTCGCCCAAGGCGGCGCCCCTACTGCCGAAGGACTCAACGCAGCCCTGGCCGCCGCCGCTCAATCAGTAACTTCGTAACAACCACAGCGCGGAGCGCCAGCCCCAAAAACAAAAGCCCCCACTGGACCAAAGTCCAATGAAGGCGCCACAAAAACATCCCACTCAACCTAAGCTTATGCGACCCGATTCCGCCGCCCGCCCTTTTCCCACCAAACCTGCGGATCATCCGGACGGTTCAGCATCTGCGACAATTCCTTCTTGATCTCCAGCAACCGGTTAGCGCGCATTTCCACCGCCGACTGGTCAATCTGGCTGTCCGCGCTCCGATTGGCCGAGCGCGCGTTCATGTTCCGTAAATCCGTGATTTCCTGACGAAGGCTGGTTAGATGTTCCAAAATATAAGGCATGTCCTGATCATACCCTAGATTTCCCAACCCACCGTTTATTAATTCCCCATTGAAATCAGTTCACGAGCTGCATGGATTGCGCGTGCTGCTCATCCAGCAGTCGGACGATTTCCGCTGTCAACTCCAGAAGCTTGGCGAAATCCGTCTCATTGGCGGCCTCTTTGCACAGTTGCCGCCAGTCGGACCTGTCTTCGCAAACCATGACATTAGCCTCCCGTATAGCGGTTGCGGGTGCGCTGCCCTATCGGCGAAATGGCTCGACAAACACTCGTATCGCTGCACGCCGAGTTCCACGGATTCCCAAGCCCTATCAACCCTAGCTTTGGCAACAAGTTAGCCGAAATCGAAACGAGTTCACCACCGCATCCAAGCCGGGATTTCCTACACGCCTGCCCCAAAACCAGTGTCCCGGAAGATAACAACTGAAGATAACAACGAAGATAAACGGGGCGGGGCTCTGATCCTATCGCCTCTACTTCCTCCCCGTCATCAACCCCCAAGCCTCCCGAAACTTCTCAAACATCGCTCCCTTCTTGCTCCCATCCGGATAAAACCACAAATTCTTCCTAGGAGTGAACGCCTTAACCGGCACCACATACCAGATGTCCCGCGACACAATGTACCCAATCAGCACATCAATATCCTTTGGCGTCAGCCCCACAATCTTCCGCCCCACATAATACGACGCATGCACCGCATATCCCCGAGCCCCAAACCGAAACTCCGTCGACCGCACCTGCGCCCGCCACAACTTCCCATTCGTGTCGCACACAAAGTCATACCGGTAGCTGTCTCCCCACGGCTTCGACACAATCATCCCCATCCCCATCGCCTTCCGCAAAAAATCCAACTCCGACAACTCCCCCATCAACTTCGGCGGCAGCCTCCCCTCCGTCCGCAACGACGCCGCCCGAGGCGGCTCCTCTATAAACGGCTTGTCATCCCGAAGGCCGCGTTCTTTGCGGCCTGAGGGATCCCTACCCTCACCTGCGCCCCCGCTCGCAGACTTCTCAAAAGCTCGACCCTTCTCCGACTTCCTCCCCCCGCCACCTGACCCATACGGCTCATCCGCCACCGCCATCAAATCCCCAATCAACACACTCATCACCAGTCACCCATGTCCTCTCTGTTGTCATCCTGAACGAAGTGAAGGATCTCAGCGACCACGATCCTTTGTCCTTCCGAACCGGGCGATAGCCCGGTGAGAGCCTGCCCTGAGCGGAGCCGAAGGGAACCTGCTGTTCGTTGCACCACCACCGCCCATGTGGGGACAGCCGCCCTCGGCTGTCCAGCGGCCCAGGTTCATCGGGCCGCTAGCCGCGCCACTGTTCGTTGAGAGTCGAATTGCGCTCAGACCCGCCGCAAAACCCGCCCCTATTTCCAGTATCCCCCTCCCAAAATGGGAAGCAAGGTTATCTGAACATTGGCGAAAATAAACCTGTGGAAAATCTTCCCGGCCTTTGGATTTGGGTGGCGCAGCGCTTCCAGCGCTGCGAAAAAGGATGGAAAATCCAGCGGCTTCAGCCGCTGAGGTACCTCAACTAAGCCGCAGCATGCGCCCGAGCCTTCTTAAGCTTAACCTCCGCCTCAGCCCCTAAAAGATCGGCATACAGCAGCAGCCGGGCCACACTCAACGTAGAGAGCTTCCCGCGCGTCAACTCACTCACCCGCGGCTGCTGAATCCGCAAAACGAAGATTCGTTCCAGATCCCGGGCTCCGACCCTTCGCCGCTTTACCAACTGCAGAATTCTGATGCAACCCAGGTTCAGCTTGCCGCCTCACGGCCTACTGACCGTCACGTTTGCTACGGCGTTGTTATACAAATCTGGTGGAAGCGTCTGTGCGCCGGTTAGTAAGGGGGGATTGTAGTTCGACGGGATGAGAAATGCAGCTATCTGATCCGCAGACGTGTCGTTCCCGCCTGTGACAATATTCGCGGTCCATGTGCCGTCGCAATAAATTATGGTCAGGGGCGAAGTGAGATACGGCTTCACCCACCACCCGGTCGACCCGACGTGGATATAAATCGTGACGTAAAAATCACCCGGAGCCATGTGCAACTCCTGTCCCTGAAGGAAATTGCTGCTTCCCAAAGGAGGCACAGAAGTGAACTGAACCGTAGGAGTGCCAGCGCCTCCCGGAATGGTTGTGCAGCTCCAATTGTCCGCTTGCGTCGCTCCGGCAAAAACGTTGTTGCCATATTTCATCACAGCGTACTGATCAAAGATTCCAAACAGCGCTTGCTGAGGTGCGTCGGCTGTCGCCTTATAGGCTTCGTCGAAAGCGTCAAAATAGAAAGCTTTTCGCTGTCCGGCCTGAGCCCACGATTCAAAATCCAGCAAATATTCCGCGGCGTTTGCAACCGATGGAACCGCATTCCCTTTTGCGTTACCGCCACTCGGCCACCCGGTTTCGGAAACAATGACTTCCTTGTTGGGATAAGTGCGCCGCAGAAGCGCGTCTTCGGCATTGAGATCAGCGAGGGCTACCGAGACATCCATCCCTTCCCAGTAAGGGTAGTAGTTCACGAACACGAAGTCGCAGTCGTTCACTACTTGCGGAGAGTTGAGTAATGACAAATAAGTATCAGCGGTCGTAACCGGAACCGTTGGTACCGCCGCGCGGAACTGGTCGATGTATGCCGTCAGTTGCGTTGGCGGGACGTTCGGGAAGTTATTAAACAACACCTCTGTCCCCACAACGGCACAATCCGCTTCACCGTTGAGTGCATGCGCGATAAGATTCGTCATTTCTATCGCATTTGCAGAGGTATCGTTGGTGATTGATGCTCCCAAACAAATCTTGAGCCCGAATTTATGCCCAATCGCTCCAATGTTCTCCAAACCATGCGTGGAACCGTAAGAGCGGATCCATTTTGCATACGGTGCGATGACGCCCATACGCTGCGTGATTTGGTCGGTACTAAGATCGATTCCCGTGGCGGGGTCTTGTCCCGCCTCATACGGGCCAAAATCGATTCCATACAATGGCGTGGCGACGACTGGGACGTTCACTGTGACCGTCACCACAGTGGTCGCGTTGGCTCCCTTGCCGTCAGTCACTTGCACCTTAATCATGTTGACCCCGCCCTGGTACGCGTAGTCGCTCGAAAGGGTCGCGCTGTTCAAAGCACAGGTAATCACATTTGGGGCCGATTGCGACAACAAAGAGTAGGAGTATGGCGCGCTACCGCCCTGAACGTGCTGTGACAAGTCAACGGCCGGAACTTTAGTGCCCAGAGATACCGTTATAGGAGGAACGTCCAAGAAACTCAGAGGAGGCGGGTTGTTGCCGTTGGTCGGATTCCGCTGACTTGAACCACCACCACAGGCGGTCAGCCACACAAGGAGACAGAACGCCGGATAGAGCGTCGGTTTCGTCATGTAATTCAAGGTTGCCATGGTACTGTGCGGCGTCGCGTGCTCACTAACGTTTCGTGACGGTCACTTGCTGCAGATTGCAGCCTTCGACCGGAGCCGGGAGGTTCATGCCTGGATATTGACCCGTCTCACCAGCTTTGGTGACCCAATTCTCAAGCTTGGCGTTCGTGGCCCGATCTACAACTACGGCGGCAATCTCGAATTGCCGACCATTGTCCCTCTCCTGTCCGAACGTCGCCGTCACCAGCCATGCGCCTTTCGTGATCACCGCAGCTCCGCCCCCCTCCGGCCACCACAAAGCAAGCCCCCTCCGATGGGCGAAGACCCACAGGTATGTACCCGCTGGGATAGCGCCCGTCCCTTTAACGTCGTCCACCTCTCCAACTCTATCGTCGTTGCTCGGAGAAACGATCTTAACCGTGCAACCCTGCTCCTGGCCGGTTGCCGGAGCCAGGCCGATCAAAAAAGTAGAGAACGAACAGAAAAACAGCATTAAGTGCAAGATCCTTTTCATCACTTGACCCTCCTCTTGATTTATGGAGTTTCGATCAGCCGAAAAAGTTGTTCAAACAAGTCTGATGCCCGCATAGCATCCCCCTGCTGCATTGCCTCACGAGCCTTGCCTGCCGTCGACACATCGATTTCTGCGCGAAATGATTCTGGCAATTCATTGTAGGCCCCCTCGTACTCTTTGGCAGCGCGCCTGTGAAGACCTGCACTTCTGTACTGCCTCGCCAAGTTGAGTTGCTGCAGAAAACCCTGTTTCAGCTCATTCACCGAGTCTTGCAAACTGTACTTCCTAGCTGTCTCTCGGTCTTTAGGATTCCTTCCGCATTTTGCCAGAACTTGGTTTACCAAGAATGCTTGTTTTGGAGAAACCGACCCGAGCATCTGCTGAGCCATTAGGCGCTGCGGCGAATCCTCACACTTGAACCACGACACGAGGCTTGAGGCTAGCTGGGCCTCTCCGATTTCGCGCTGAGACAGTAGAACATCGTTTTGCTGCTTAATCTGTATTGATAAATTTTTTTCGGTCAGAGCATTCTGAGTGTGAAAACTCTTCACGCCCCACCAGATCGCGACGAGCGGCAACGCCACCCTTGCAGCGACATCGATGTAATCAAGCCAGTGCCTCCGAACTGATGCGCTCTTACTTTCCGTTGCTATGTGTTTCGGCTCCTTCGTCTCGGTGCGCGCGCCGCGCAGCAAGCGCTCCGTACTCAAGTCTTCGTCCAGGTCGGGCCAATGAATTCCATATCCTCCGCCGGCAATCTTCCAGTTCCGGCGCTGGGCAGGCGTAGCGTTCAGGAGGCGCGGATACCAGACCAGCGGCACCGTGATAACGCGCCCATCCTGCAGGCTTACGCTCAGCGCGTCGTCCGCGGATTGCACGTCCAGCACACGCTCATCTGCCGCCGATGCCGAAAAACTCATTGCGTGCCTCCAGAAATACTCTTCTATTCTGGCACAATGGATTTAATAGCGTACAGGAACAGATTTCGCTAAACTCTTATCATGGCAAACGGTTCCACCGACGACAAACAACACGCGCACGAATTGATCGACCGCATGGCTCCCGGCCAGGTCGCCGCCGTGGTTGGTCTCTTGGAGATCATGCTCGATCCGCTAGCCCGCACCCTGGCCAGCGCGCCATATGACGACGAGCCGGTGAGCGCGGAAGAAGCACGCGAGGTCGAGGCAGCCAAAGCATCGCTCGCCCGCGGCGAAGGCATCCCGCATGAAGAAGTTCTCGCCGAGTTTGGACTCAGCCCCGAAGACTTTGAGCGCATGGGCCGAACGCCTCCCGAACGCCTCCGGTAGCGTCGTCGGCCAATACCTTATTTTGAGATCAAACCCTGTAGGGCAGCTGCTTTGTTGCCATACCCGCTATAGCAGACACCACTCCGTTCGCAGCTGCAGGAACGGAGACTTGAAAGAGCTCCCGAAGCCCGGATGAACTGGTCAGCAGGATCTCGCCATACAGCATTACCGGCAGTTGGCGATTATTGTTGAATCTTCTATCTGGTCCCCCCTTCCTATTCACAAAACGCCATGTTGTATCTACCTGAGTCGCGTCCCTGGGAACGATGTCACTCTCCACAAACCTTGTCTGTCCGGCGACTGCCTGCAAATCCGCGTACGACACCGCCCCGACCCCGGTCGAATCATAAACTAGCAAACGGTCTGGGAAGAAAAACAGCTTTCTTGCTGGCGCATTAAGAACAGGTACACTGATGTTGCATTGCACCTTAGGTGGAAGGGCTGAACCGGCCCGCGTGACAGATCTCTCATTCAAGGTGCCAGCACCCGCATTTCTCTTCCAATCACTCGTATGGCCTGCCGCGTTTACGTGCCATAAACCTTGGCAGGCGCACAGCTGCCCTAATGCGACTTGAAGCTGCGAAAAAGGTCCATTGGCGTCTGAATCCCATTCGTACCGAAGTATCGCCGTACCGCGTAATACGTCAACGTGCCTCGCGTATATCGCCCCAGCGACAACTGGAAAAACACTGATAACCCACCACCAGCCCGGCCACACGACGGCACTCGTAATTGTCATAAGGAGTCCCAATATAAGCACGATTGGAAAGCGATCCACCCGGCTTTCGACTCGGTTAAGTTCGGCTAGTAACTCCACCGCAGAACCATCAGATAGAGTGACCGCCGAGCGACTGGCTATTTCTTGGAGGTCGTTGTTGATTGGCATGGGATCGACCGGTCGGACTCCCGGAAGACGATTCGTGCTGGCTGGTTCAAGACTCTGTCGATAATATATCCCCCCTCGGCCAAGGTGTATGTATCGTCCCCGTGGTCCAATTCCGATCCTTGCTCCCTTGACCCCAAATGAAGCACCTAGGCCGCTACGCGATAAATTCAGTCTAAGTGGCCCGAAGCTGAAACCTTTGCGTATATAAAATCCCATCTATTTGCTCACCAAGAGAGGCATCACACAGTTCGCTGAGAGGGTATACCTTACTAACGTCATGCAGCGACAATAACGCGCGTTCATCTTAACATCGCGCTCTTCAAAAGTGTTCAGCCCAATAAAAAAGGCCCCACTCTTCCGAGCAGGGCCTTTGACTTTACTGACAACTGGCAACTGGCACCCGGCAACTGTTCTTAGTACATGCCGTCCATGCCGCCGCCGCCGTGTCCGCCGCCGCCCATGGGAGCTTCCTTCTTTTCCGGAATCTCCGCGACCAGGGCTTCGGTGGTCAGCATCAACGACGCAATCGAGCCGGCGTTGGTGAGCGCGGTGCGCACTACCTTTGTCGGATCGAGCACGCCTGCCTTGACCAGGTCCTCATACTCGTTGGTCAGGGCGTTGAAGCCATAGTTAGTGTCCTTGGATTCGAGCACTTTGCCGAGGACGACCGCGCCTTCTTCGCCGGCGTTCTCGACGATCTGCCGCATCGGCTCTTGCAGGGCGCGCTTCACGATGTTGACACCGATCTGCTCATCGCCCTCGAGCTTCAGCTTGTCGAGTGCCGCGACGCAACGCGCCAGTGCCACTCCGCCGCCCGGGACAATTCCTTCTTCCACGGCTGCGCGGGTGGCGTGCATGGCGTCTTCCACGCGGGCTTTCTTTTCCTTCATTTCGGTTTCGGTTGCGGCGCCGACTTTGATCACGGCTACGCCACCGACCAGCTTGGCCAACCGCTCCTGCAACTTCTCGCGGTCGTAGTCGCTGGTGGTCTTGTCGATCTGGCTGCGAATCTCGCGCACGCGGCCTTCGATCTCCGAGTGCTTGCCCTTGCCTTCGACCAGGGTGGTGTTGTCCTTGTCGATGGTGATCTTCTTGACCTGCCCGAGATCGCTGATCTGCACGTTCTCCAGCTTGATGCCGAGATCTTCCGTGATGGCCTTGCCACCCGTGAGGATCGCGATATCCTGCAACATAGCCTTGCGCCGATCGCCGAAGCCCGGAGCCTTGACGGCCGCGACCTGAAGCGTTCCACGCAGCTTGTTAACGACGAGCGTAGCGAGCGCCTCGCCCTCAACATCTTCCGCGATGATCAGCAACGGCTTCCCACTCTTAGCAATCTGCTCAAGCAGCGGAAGCAGATCCTTCATCGAGCTGATCTTCTTCTCGTTGATCAGGATGTAAGCATTCTCAATTGCAACTTCCATCCGCTCCGGATCGGTGACGAAGTAAGGAGACAGATATCCGCGGTCAAACTGCATGCCTTCGACCACTTCCAGCTGCGTCTCCAGCGTCTTCGATTCCTCAACGGTAATAACGCCATCCTTCCCAACCTTCTTCATAGCCTCAGCAATAATGTGCCCAATAGTTTCATCGTTATTCGCACTGATGGTGCCGACTTGGGCTATCATTTCGCCGGAGACGGGTTTGGAGAACTTGTCTAGTTCGCCTTTGGCGCGCTCGCCGGTTTTTTTGTCGAAGGCTCCGCAGACGAGGGCTACGGCTTTCTCGATGCCGCGCTTCATGGCCATTGGGTTGGCGCCGGCTGCTACTGTCTTTACGCCTTCGCGGTAGATTGCTTGGGCTAGGACTGTTGCTGTGGTGGTGCCGTCGCCGGCTACGTCGGAGGTTTTGCTGGCTACTTCGCGAACCATCTGGGCGCCCATGTTCTCGAGGCCGTCCTTGAGTTCGATTTCCTTGGCTACGGTTACGCCGTCTTTGGTGATGGTGGGGGAACCGAATTTCTTTTCGATTACTACGTTGCGGCCTTTGGGGCCTAGCGTTACTTTTACAGCGTCGGCTAGAAGGTTGACGCCGCGCAGGATTGCCTGGCGGGACTCTTCTCCGTGTACGATTTGTTTTGCCATTGCTTTTCTCCTTCAGAGATTGAAAAATCTTTAACCACGGGGGGCACGGGGTAAACCTTTTGCCCGGATATTTCCGTGCGCTTGCTACTTCCTGGCGCCGGCTAGTTCTTTCTTGGCCGTGCTGGCGGCGCCGGTGAGGACGCCGAGGACTTCTTCTTCTTTCATGATGATGAAGTCTTCGCCGTCGATCTTGATCTCGGTGCCGGAGTACTTGCCGAACAGGATGCGGTCGCCTTCTTTTACGGCGAGAGGAAAAGTCTTGCCTTCGTCGTTGGTGCGGCCTTTGCCGGTGGAAATGACTTCGCCTTCCTGGGGCTTGTCTTTGGCGCTGTCGGGGATGATGATGCCGCCCCGGGTGGTGGATGCTTCTTCGACTCTACGGACCAGAATGCGGTCGTGGAGTGGGCTGAATTTTGCCATGGGTGTGACTCCTTTCAAAGTTTGGTGGTCGGTTGATGATGCGTAAGCCTATGAATTGTTGTGGGTTAGGGAGTGCTGTTAGCAGTCTCGCCTATCGAGTGCTAATTATAGGGAGGGGAGGGAGGGATTGTCAAGGGGGCCGTTGTGGTTGCCCTCTCCAGGGAATCTATATAAATAGTTATATACACAGCAGCTTGTCTCTGGTAACTTTGTGGTTGTGCCGTCACCTCCGGACGTGGTTTTCGAGGGAGATTCGCTGAATATCATCCGGGAGTTTCCCGACGACGCGCGGGCGCAACTGGGAGCCGATCTACGGCGCGTCCAAGAGGGAGAGAGGCCGCTCGATTCTGGTTCGATGGCTCCTGCCCTGCCGGGGGTGTTCGAGTTGCGAGACGAGGATCAGGACTTCTGGTATCGAGTGCTGTACGTGAAGCTCGAAGGTGTGGTTTACGTTCTCCACTGCTTCAGGAAGAAGACGAACGAGACTCCTCAGAAGGATATCAACACGGCTCGAGGACGCCTGTCAGCGCTGAAGCAGAGACTTGCGGTCGGGAAACGGAGTAAGAAAAAGTAGGGACAGGAGAAAGCATGTCACAGAACTTGTTCGAAGACCTAGGATTCTCGCCCGCGGAAGCGGCGGCCTTGAAACTGAAAGCGGACCTGAACACGAGGATCGTGAAGGCCGCGGCGCGCTACACCCAACAGGAGCTACAGAATAAGCTGGGGACGTCGCAGCCGAGGGTAAGCGATTTGTTACGAGGGAAGATGGCCAAGTTCAGTTTGGACACGCTCGTCCTCTACGCCGAACTGCTGGGACTACGCACCGAGATCAGGACGACGGAGGCGAAGAAGCGGAGCCGCACGCGTGGAGCAGCCGCGGGCGTACCCTTGGTGCGGTGAACCTGCACAATGCAGTTAGGGTGTCGCAATAGCGCCTGGGGAAACGTGTGGCCCAGCTTAGTTCCGGGCGAATGAATGAGGTGTGTGCCGCTCTTCGGTTCTCTCTGGGTTGCGATGCGAACTAGTTGCTGGGAACGTTCCGTCGTGCCAGAATTTCTCTAGGCCGACTGGGCCGCCCCTCCCTCTCTCCCTCAGTTCGGCTTGTCACCCGGCAGGCCACGATCCCCGATCAGGCGGTCTAAGTAGTCTGGATGCAAGCCCAAAATACGCGCCGCATCGGCGTAGCTGCCTCGGGTTTGTTCCACGGCATCATGGATCAGTTGCTTCTTCAGTTCATTCACCCCAGCGTGATACTCCGCCTCAGTCATCTCCGACAGCCTGCGACCCCGCACCGATTCCGGTAGATCCCCGCGTAGAATCATCTCGGAACGCGCTGACACCAGCGCAACCTCGATAGCATTTTCAAGCTCCCGCACGTTGCCCGGCCAGTCATAGCTCAGTAAGCACGCCAGGGCTTCGCTGGAAACCTGGCGAGGTTTCACCTTAAGGCGCCTCGCGTGTTCCTGCACGAAATGCCGCGCGAGCGCCGGGATATCCTCGCGGCGCTCGCGCAATGTTGGCATCGTGAGGTTCAACACGGCCAAGCGGTAATATAAATCCTGGCGAAAGGTCCTCGCGAGTACCGCCTGCGCGAGATCCCGGTTGGTGGCTGCAATGACCCGGATGTCCAACCTGATCGGATGCGCCCCGCCGATGCGTTGGAACTCGCGCTCCTGCAAGACGCGGAGCAACTTGACCTGGAGCGTGGGAGCGAGTTCACTGACCTCGTCGAGAAAAACCACGCCTCCGTCGGCTACCTCGAGCCGGCCCCTTATCGGGACAGCTCCGGTGAAACCCCCGCTTTCGCGCCCGAACAATTCACTTTCCAGAAACGCCGCTGGAAACAGCGCGCAGTTGATGGCGACGAATGGCTTGCTCGCCCGCGGACTATTACGGTGCAGGGCCCGCGCCGCCAGTTCCTTGCCAGTCCCGGTCTCGCCCTCAATCAACACCGTGGCATCGGTGGGCGCAATGCGCCTCAGGAACTGATAGACCTCCCTCATGCGGGCACCCTCGCCTATGAGGCCCCGCTCCTGGCTGATCTCCATCGTCAGACGCTCATTCTCCTGCTCCAGCCATCGCAGCCGACGGGCGTTATCCAGCGCGACCGCAGTGATGCCGGCAATCGCCGCCAGCAGAGTGAGGTGCTCGTTGTCGAGACCGTCGGTGGCACTGTCGCTGTCGAGATAAATGCACCCAATCACCCGCTGGAACACGGTGAGTGGCACGCACAACAGCGAGCGCACCTGCGACGCTGCACGATGCTCGACGTCTTGCAGCTCGTTGTTACTTGGAACATCGCGATCCAGCATAGCGATCCCCTGCCCCAGGACCTGGCGCGTGACGGCGGCGCTCACCTTGACCAATGGTGCCTGCCACGCATGCCGCATGCGGGCGAACATGGAATTGAGGCGCTGGCCCTCTGGATCCGCCAATAAGATTGCGCCCCGGCCCGCGGGGACAACCTCAAAAATCAGGTCCAGCAACTGGCCTCGCAGCTCGTCGAGATCGCGAATCGCATGCACGATCCGGCTAATCTTGAGTAGCGCGTTCAGGTTGCGGGCAACGTCTGAGATTGCCGGCAGCTTTCCCAATAGAGGTTCCGGCCGCGGGCCCGCAATGTCCCCGTAGATAATCGTCGTCTCCGGAGCGAACTGCGCTTCCTCGGACTCCACCCCGGCGGGCTGATCCAAGAGCCTCTTCGCGAGTCCGTCGTAGTCGTAATCGGCGGGCGCAGGCAGCACGGTCAAATTCCCTAGAGCGTCCAGCGCAATAACTACCCCGGCTCGTTTGAGTTTGCCCACGAGCTCAACCTGCGCGCGCGCTTCGTCTAAAGTTCCCGCCTCGCTCGCCGGCTGCTCCGCTTGCTCGGCCCGTCGGCTTAGCTCGGACCGAATCCTAGCGCGCTCCTCGTCCGCGAACCGCTCTATTGACTTTCTATAGCTCGCCGCCGCATCGCCCTCGATACCCCGTTCGCCGAGCGGGATGTCATCGTCGGCAGGGGCGCTTTGAGCAAGCGAATACGCACCAACCGCCTCTGCCACCCTGCACAGCACCGCCCCGACAACCCCAGGCCTTGGCAGCGACCGGATGGAGAGGCGTCGATCGACCCGGCCTCGTTTCGGTTCACGCATTCTTTTCACCTTTGCGTTTCTTCGGTTCGGCAGTTAGTTTTGCCTCTATGCCGATGCCTCCGCATGCGCGCACAAAGTCTGCGAACGCCGTCAGAATCGCCGGGACCTGTGCGCCTGGAATTCGTCTGTCAATAAGGAGTTTCGTCCACTTGTGATTCGAGGCAGCGGCGCCCGGTCCGCCAGGCGAGGCTCCGGTGGCCGAGTGCAATTCCCCGCCCGGCCCTAACGTGGGAAACCTCTCGCGCAAGTAATTCGACAAGCACTTCCGAAACTCGTGCTCGAACCGGGGGGCGCCGTCGTATTCCCAAACCAAGCCGTCCGCAGGGAACCTCTCCCGATATTCCGCGACGAGCGCCCACTGGCGACGCTCGGGCCCCGACCGCAGGTTCGGTGCCGCGCTATTAAAAAACACCATCACGTGCGGGCTGCTCTTATTCTGCCAGCTCGAAATGGCCTTGTGGATCTCGTGTTCCGTTCCAGTCATGCCGTCCGGCGTCGGCTTTCCAAAACGCGTCCAGAAGATGCCCACCAGCAGATCGCAGTCTTCGATTCGCAAGACCCTGTCGCAAATTCCCTGGGGACCTTCAACATGGAACCCCGGGTAGGCGTCGGTCTCCCACCTTGCCACCTCTAGGCGGACCTTCCGGTCCGCAGCGACCGTTCTGTTCAATTCGAGCGCGACGCTGTCCACTATTCCCCGCTCCGCCGCGACGTCGCCCGGCGACGCGACAACCACGCGCAGCACCTGGACCATTTCGTGCATTGTCTCCGACAAATTCTACACCTGGGACGTGTGGCGCACTCAAGCCCGGTTTTGGCTGAGTGGGGATGTTCACATGTCACAGACTTCCGGCGAACAGGCTAGATTTTCTTCATTGCCATGGGGACTGACGCGTTCTCTTACCACCGACGAAGGCCGACGAATCTTCGAGTGAGCCTTGGAGCGGGTGCGGCGCAGCTTCAGACTTCAGGTTTTACGTAGTCATGCCGGAGCATATGCCCCATTCCCACGATGGTGACTGCGCGGGGAGAATTCCCTGAGGCAGCACGGGAGGCGTCAGCAGTGCAGGGGTCCTTCGACTTCGGAACTGCTTCGCTTCGCGAAGCAGTTCCTTCGCTCAGGATGACAGGGCTAGTAGTGCGGGCGTGCAGGCTCCGTTTGCTGACCGTGGGCGCAAGCCGACGAATCTTCGAGTCAGCCTTGGAGGGGCCCTCTCAAAATCTTGATTGCCTCCTGGTCCCCTCGCGAGTATAGTTGGGTCGCTCAGAGTTCATTTCACGATTCCGCTTTTCCGGTCGTATCCCCTTCCAGTATCGGCGGAATTACCACGAAAAGGCAGGTCTCCATGACAACTAGGAAGCTCCCGACAATTCTGCTGGTGTGGATCGCGGCCGTTTGTCTGACCATTCCCGCGCACGCCGCCGACCGCGAAACCGTGATGTTCAGCTTCGTCCGGGCAACCGGGACGCTACCACAAGGGCAAGTAACCCTTGATTCAGCAGGCAATGTGTACGGCGCAGCGTTTCTTGGAGGTTTTGAGCAGGGCGGCGCGATCTTCGAGTTAAGTCCAAACACTTCGGGAGGCTGGACCAACACTGACATCGTCCAATGCGTAGGCACACTGTGTTATGAACCCCTCGGTTCCATGGTGTGGGATTCCGCCGGCAACCTGTATGGCGCAGGGTTCCTGTTCGGCAGTGTGTTCGAGTTGTCCAACGTTGCGGGAGTTTGGTCGGTGACCGCAAGTTACGCCTTTGGGACGACCGGCGCTCCCAGCAACGTTGTGATCGATGCCTCCGGCAATCTCTACGGCATCAGCGGCTTTGGGGGAGGCGCCAACAAGGGCTGGGTGTTCGAGGCCACTCCCGCTGCTGGGGGAACGTTTACCGTGATCGATCTCCACGACTTCACCGGCCCCGATGGCGCCGAGTCGGGATGCTGCGTTTACTCCGGTGTAGCGCTTGATCAGTTTGGAAATATCTATGGGACCACCCCCTCTGGAGGCTCGAGCGCCAACTGCTCCGGGGGTTGCGGAGTGGTGTTCAAGCTGACGAAGAGTTCCGGCGTGTGGACCGAAACCGTACTCCACAGTTTCAACGGCACAGATGGTTCGCTGCCTCAGTCGGCGCCTTTCGCGACCTCGAACGGAACCGTTTTTGGCACTACTACCACCGGCGGTTCGGCCGGCTTCGGCGACTTATACGAGTTAACACCGGTTTCGGGTGGATCGCGCTATCACGTCGTTCACTCCTTCACCGGCGGAAACGATGGCGCGGGACCGAATTCCCCCCTCGTGCAGGACGCTGGGGGCAATCTCTACGGCACTACTCCCGGGGGTGGGTCTAGCGGCAATGGCACGGTCTTCGAATTCTCCCACGCGTCCGGCTCCTGGCGCGAAACCATCCTGCTGGCCTTCGACGGCGTAGATGGCTCATCGCCTACCGGAGTGACTTTGGATTCCCGAGGAAATCTGTATGGCGTAACTGCCTCTGGCGGTCCAAACGGAAACGGGGTTGCCTACCGGCTCTCGCCAGCATTGGGTGATGGCGATCAGTAGGGCTTCCTGCGAAAACGCATTCGCCGTTTGCAGAGGGAGGCGTGTGCGTTCCTTTCTCCGAGCTCTTGTGATCTCAGGGCACCGGCCAGAGTAAAAGCCCGGATGGGACCGTGGAATCCCACGTTTCGGGCGGCGGAAGATTGGAGTCTAGGCTGGGTACAGGAAACTAGTGGCGCTGGTACGGAAACTTCCCGATGGAAGACTGTTAAGGTTCACGGTAATAACCATTGTGCCTAGGACGAGCCTGCCGCTTCGGGCTACCTTCCTGTGCCACTGAGACAAGGAGCCACTCCTCATGCAAGCCACTCCAGTTCCAATCGCATCCAATAGAGCGCCCACGTTGCGTCGGCCACTCATCTTCATAGCGGCGCTGGTTGCCGTTCTTCTGATGTCCAACCTGGGTTGGGCGGATTCGTGCTCGACCATTACTTTAGGCAAGCAGCCGATCACCTGCACCATCCCCGAGCAAACGCCGGAAGTAGCTTTGAATGTGACGCTTACCGGGCTTGCGTTCACAGCGCAAGCGCAGGGTATGGTGCTGATTTACGACGATTCCTCGCATACCCTGTTAAGCGATGTTGTCACCTTCAGCAATGTAGGGGGCGTGGCGACGATAGCGTTTGTGTCCGACACGAATGGCGTCCCCATCGTGCCGGCAGGATTGCCTGTGCTGGGTTCGTTCACCGAGAGCAGCAAGCTGATCACGCTTTCGCTGGCGCTGGGGAATGGCCAGGTTCTCCACGCCAAAATCTGTAGCGACTGGGGGAGCTCGACCTGTTATGAGGGGAGCGATTCGATCACCCTGTTTACCACTCCTGAGCCAGGGACGCTCGTCCTGCTGGGTTCGGGCTTGCTGGGCACAGGCGCGTTGAGGCTCTCAGCCGGGTCGTGGGGACGGCGTTTTCTGAAACGCTGGCGGGGCTAGCTGGCGGAATGCGCGGATCAGGCCGGGTTAGGCGAAAGGGACCAGGGCTGGGTAGGATTTAGAAATGCCTCCCCCATGCTAAGAGGAGTAGTGGGAGTTCCGCGGCGCGGAGTTCCCACTTCTGGTACCTCCTCCGTCTGGCAAATTTCCGGCAAAGAGTCTCCTCAGAGCAAATCCCCGGGAAACGACGAAACCTCAGTGTGCGTCTCTATGTGGTCTCCTCAGGCCTTGCAAAAAGCGCGTGGGTGGGGCAACCTCGTAGACCATGACGCGAAGGAATGACGTGGGCGGAGTTTCTCTGGCTTCTCTTTTTTTCTTTCCCTTTATATTTTGTTTTGTCATCGTGGCCGCGAGTCTGAGCTTTGGGCAGGCGGAGCCTGGACCGGAGGAGGGTGGGCGTGAGGTGCAGGTGTGGGCTGGGGGCGGGCACTCGGTGCCGGGCGGGACTTCGCGGACGGGAATCTTTGATGCCGGGCTGCGCTATGGGTGGGTGCTTACGGGGGCGCATCTGCCCGGGATTTTGCGGGGACGGTTTGAGTACACGGTGGATGCGGTGCCGGCGTATTTGATTTTTCAGCCGGCGAATACGGCTTATGGAGTGGGATTCAATCCGCTGGGGCTGAAGTGGAATTTCGAGCGCCGCGGGAGGGTGTCGCCGTATATCGAGTTGGGAGGCGGAGTGATGTTCAGCAATCATAATGTTCCCACGTATACGAATACGGTGAACTTCAGTCCGAGTGCTGCGTTGGGGACGCACATTCTTGGGGAGAAATATAACTGGAGTTTGGAGTTGTGGTATTTGCATATTTCGAACGCGGGGCTGGCGAAGCCGAATCCGGGGTTGAATACGGTGCAGGTGCGGGTAGGAGTGGGGAAGTTCTGGAGGAGGTAATTGCTGCTCGGGAGTTGAGGGCAGGCAGGAAATTCCGCGCCCGATGCAGTGGGTTACGGCACGGTTAGGTTCTTCGGCACGTCTTGTGGAAAGCAGCTGACGGTATAGTAATACACCGTGCCGCCAGTTATGCAGGGGTGGTTAGCAGAGTCACGAACCGCCCTGTGCCGTCTGCGATTGGCGAGCTGTGCACAAAAGGGCACGTAGTGCTACCTGCTGAGATTGTGCAGTCCTGGCCCGTGGTTCGGGGTTTAAAAACAGTCGAGCGTTCACGCGGGAAAAATTGCGCGGGAACTCGACGGCGTGAGTCGCATGCGGCGAACACACCACTGGATTGGCAACGATAGTCGCTACGCCTCCGTGGGCGCAGCGTTAAAAGGAGGAAGTCGCCGGCGAACTTGGCGTGTCCGGCGCCCCTCAGCGGACACGCCCACCAGCGATGGCCCGCATTCTATCCCCCCGGGACGCTGTCAAGGGAGGGGAGAGGATATTTCTGTGGATTTTGTGAACGGCATCGACGCTATACCATCGAAGGCCTTGCCGCCGCGACGATTTACGGAACCGTCACGGACTTGAGACCCTGGTTGGAGCAGCATCCCACAACGATTTCATAGACGCCTTGACCCACCGCTATCTTGATTTGGGTGTTGGACACGGGAGTGAGATTGATCGGATGTGGGACGTTGAACGGCCACGCCGTTGTTCCCTTCGTCACCTGGCATCCGGCCGCTGGAATTTGTTGCCAAGCCACAATGTCGCCGGTGTTGGCGGTGAAGTCGCTGCACATAAGCGGCGTGACAGTGATGGGTATACCATTTCCTGCCCTGGATTTGGTTTTGGCCTTTGGTTTGGCTTTGGGTCTGGCCTTGGGTTTGGCTTTTGGCTTCGCTTTGGCCTTCGATTTTGTTTTGGGTTTTGCTTTCGCTTTTGTCTTCTTTTTGGCTTTTGCCATGCTTGCGCTCCTTAGTGAGTGTGAGCGAAAAATCGTGGCGTTCCCTTCGGGACTCGCTCCTCGTCCCACCACCGCCCCCGGACTTACGTCCGGGGCTAATGAATATCGCCCCCCAAAGGGGGCTTCTCCCAGTACCGCCAGGGGCCCTTCCCGAAGATATCTGACGGGAATTTACTGATGCGAAGACTTTATCAACTGCTGGTAACCAGGCGTGTTGGCCAGGTTATCGAATTCATGCCAGCTACGAATCTTATCTGGCGTGTAGCCGGCTTGTACAGCCTTGGCCAGCCATTCTATTGCAAGCCCGCCTTCGCCCAAATGGTTATACACCGAAGCCGCGTCCATGAGAATAGCTTTGTCGTTGTGTCCGTATTGCAGAGCTTGTCGGATGTAGAGTTGGGCACTCTTGCTATCGCCCAGCATCGCGCAATAGTTCGCCAAACTGCTGAGGACGTCTGGGTCGTGCGGATTGACCTTCAACTCTTCCCCGGCCAACTCCCGTGCCTTGCGTAGGGGCGCGATGGATTGGCTCTTAGCACCTGAGTCATAGCGGGCTTCCCCCAGATTGCCCCAAGCCACATACTGATCCGGACCGAGTCTAGTCGCCTCTTCACAGGCGCTGGCGGCTTCGGAGTATTTGTTTAATCCAAAATAGGAAGTGCATAGGTTGACATAGCCTGCATAAGTCGGCCGGATGGCAATGGATTTCTTCAAGGGGTCAATTGCCTTCTCGTACTGACCCAGGTCGCTGTAAATAGCTCCAACGTTTACGTAGGTTCCGTACCACTCAGGAGCAATCTGGATGACCTTGGCGAACATCTGCAACGCCTTCTCGCCCTCTTGCCGCCGTTGATAGAAGGTGCCGAAGGAGTTGTAGCTGAAGCGGCTGTTGGGGTGGGCCTGGATGGCTTGCTGGTAGGCCTTTTCGGCTTCTGTAATCTTGCCTTCGTGTTCGTAGGCCAGGGCGAGTCCGGTGGCGGCGACTTCGTTGGTAGGGTCGAGGCCGAGGGCGAGTTGGAACTCGGAGACGGCTTCGGGGGAGTGTCCGGTGCCGTCGTCGATGAGGCCGAGGCAGACATGGCCGGCGGCGCCGGCGTTGCCGAGTTTGACTGCATTTTCGCATTCGGTTTTGGCGGGAGCGGTCCATTGCTTTTGCTTGGTATTGGAATACTTGAGCCAGTAGGTTTCGCCGAGGACGGCTTTGGCCATGCCGAAGTTGGGATCGAGCTTCAGGGCTTCGCGGGCCATGAGGATTGCATTCTCGATGTTCTCAGCTTTGGCGTAGTCGAGCAGGTAGCCGCGGGCTTGTAGGTAGAAGCGGTAGGCTTCGGCCTGGTCGGTGCCGTGGATGTTGAGGGCGGCTTGCTCTTCGGGACGAAGCTGGAGGCGGAGAGCTTTGACGGTGCCGTCGGCGACGTTGCCCTCGACGGCGAACACGTCGGAGGCCGGGACGGACATGGTGTCTCCGCCGATGGTGGCGCCGGTTTGGGCGTTGAGAATGGAGTAGGTCAGTTTGATCAGGTTGCCGGCCGGCTCCATGTTTACGGTGAGGCCGAGGTTTGCGCCGAAAAAATGGGCGGCGTCGGCGAGGGTGGTGATCTTGCGATCCTGAAGGTTGCGGGGCGGAACTACTTCGAAAGCGCGGTCTTCGGTGAGCTTGCTCAGTTTGGCGGCGATGCTTTCGAGGAGTCCTTCACCGAGGGCTGAGAGTTTGGGGTCAGCGTTGGGGCCAGCGGAGAAGGGAAGGACAGCGACGATTTTGGTTTGCGGGAGTGCGCCGGGCTGGAGCTGCTGAGTTCCAGTGTTTGTTGCGTTGTTCGTCGGAGGGAAGAACAGTCTGTGGAGCGGCCGGTAAAAGAGAAGTCCAGCGGCGATAACGACGACAATCGCTAATGCGGCAAGGGCGCGGGATTGATTAAACGTGCCTGATGCGGCGGCAATTCGCTTAGGCTTCCCACCTTGCTGAACGCGGCGCAGGTCGTCCAGGAGGGCGGCGGCGGTGGGGTGGCGCGCCTCCGGCTTCTTGGCGATCGAGCGCGAAACTACGGCGGCGAGCGGGCCGGGGACATTCTTGAGCGGAGGGGGTTCGACGTGGACGATGCGGGCGACGGTGGTGGCGAGGCTCTCGCTTTGGAAGGGCTGCTCGCCGCCGAGCATTTCATAGAAGACGAGGCCGATCGAGAACAGGTCAGAGCGTCCATCGTCGGGCTGTTGAAGCAGGACTTCGGGGGCCATGTAGGCGGGCGTTCCGCCGGAAACAGTCATGGTCTCCATGCTCTTGGTGGCGTCGTTGGGACTGGTGCTCCAGACACGGCGGGCGACGCCGAAGTCGAGGATCTTCACCCGGTTGCCGGGGGTGAGCATGATATTTTCGGGCTTGATGTCGCCGTGAATGATGCCTTTTTCGTGGGCGGCCTGGAGGCCTTCGCAACACTGGGTAGCGATGGCAAAAAATTCTTCGGTGGAAATTGGTTGTTTGAAGCGGCGGCGCAGGGTCTCGCCTTCGATGTACTCCATGACCAGCCAGAGTTCGCCGGCATGCTCGACGACGTCGTAGATGGCGCCGAGGTTGGGGTGATTGAGCGCGGAGGCGCGCTGGGCCTCTTTGAGCAGGCGTTTGCGGTCGGCGTCAGTGGATTGGGCGCGCGGCACCATGCGCTTGATGGCTACAAAGCGCTTGAGCGTGGTGTCTTCTGCGCCGTAAACCTGTCCCATGCCGCCGGCGCCGAGGCGCTTGGAGATCGCGAAGCGGCCGACAGTGGTGCCGGCGAGAACATCTGCAGCTGGATCCGCAGGAGCAGCCGCAGGGGGCGTCTTGATCTGATCTGCCATGAACGAACTGTGCGCCGAATGCGGCAATTCTAATCTTAGTCGCAGTGGAAAGCCAAAGCGAAAGTGAGAAAGAGCGTTCACCACGGAGGCACAGAGACACGGAGAAAATTCTAGAGAGTTGCGGTGCGGAAGGGCTTAAGAGCTTTTAACCGCCACGATCGCGAAGGAAGGCCGCGAAGGACGCGAAGAAGAGCCGACTCTCCGAAGGTTTGCGGCTCTTATGTCGGTAGTGGGTCTTTCCAAGACCCCACTACCTCGGTGTCCCTTGCTTCCATGGAGCAACGCCGGATATTCTGCTGACCTATGTCTACGCTGGTGGAGTGTGTGCCGAATTTTTCTGAGGGGCGCGACAAGGCCAAGGTGGACGGCATTGTTGAGGCCATGAAGGTGGATGGAGTGTACCTGCTGGATCGCGAGATGGACGCGGACCACAACCGGTGCGTGATTACGCTGGTGGGCGAGCGGGAGGCGATTCAGGAGGCGGCGATTCGCGGGGTGGGGAAGGCCGCGGAGTTGATTGATCTGTGCGTGCACAAGGGGGCGCATCCGCGGATGGGGGCGGCGGATGTGGTGCCGTTTATTCCGATTGATGGAGTGACTATTGAGGACTGCGTCGCGATGGCGCGGCATGTGGGGGAAGAGATCTGGAAGCGGTACCAGATTCCGGTTTATTTGTATGAAGCAGCGGCGGCGACGCCGGAGCGGCAGAATCTGGAGAACATCCGGCGCGGACAGTTTGAGGGGATCCGGGCAGAGATCGCGACGAATGTGGCGCGGAAGCCGGATTTCGGCGAGGCGAGAGTGCATCCCACGGCGGGAGCGACGGTGGTGGGAGCGCGGAAGTTTCTGATTGCTTACAACGTGTTTCTGAATACCCCGGATGTTGAGATCGCGAAGAAGATTGCGAAGGCGGTGCGATTTTCGAGTGGCGGGATGCGGTTCGTGAAAGGCGCGGGATTCCTGGTGCGGGGGCTGGCGCAGGTTTCGATGAATCTGACGGATTTTGAGCAGACGCCGGTGCATCGCGTATTTGAAATGGTGAAGCGCGAGGCGGCGCGGTATGGCGTGATTCCGCTATCGAGCGAAATCGTTGGGCTGATTCCGAAGAAGGCGCTGGAGGCGGCAGCGGAGTGGTTTCTGCAAGTTGAGAACTTTGATTCGTCCTTGATTTTGGAGAACCGGCTGGCGGCGGTGATGAGCGGGAAGATGGCGGTCGGCGGCTTGCGGGCTGGAATTGAGCCATTTGTCGAACAGCTCGCCGCGCCTACGGCCACGCCGGGTGGGGGCAGCGCGGCAGCGGCGGCCGGCGCGATGGCGGCGGGGTTGGCGGTGATGGTGGCGTCAATGTCGCGAGGCAAGAAGGCGTATCTGCAATACGAATCGCAACTGAGTGCGGCGATCGGGCGGTTGGGGCCATTGCGGGAAGAGTTGAAGGCGGCCGTGGATGGGGATGCTGAGTCTTACGATGCAGTGATGAAGGCGTACAAGCTGGCGAAGAGTGATCCTGCTGGGGCTGACGGATTGATTGATGCCGCTCTCAAGTTGGCGACGGGCGTTCCTCTCAGTGTGGCGGAGAAGGCGCGCGAAGTGGAACTAATTACGGAGAGCCTGTTTACCATCAGCAATCCGAACATGAAATCGGATTTGACTACGGCGCAGGCCTTGGCCCGTGCGGCGACTACCGGTGCGCTGGCGAATGTGGAGATCAATCTGGCGTCGATGAAGGATCAGGCGTTCGCGGCGGGAGTGCGGAAGAGGGTGGAAGGTGTGAACAGCTGAGTGAGAGGTTATACTTGTGCGACATTGCTGAAAGGTAGGGCCGAACCCAAGGGAAGGATGGCGGAGTAGGTATTAGCGGCTGGCTGACCTGAATGGTCAGAGACTCTGCGACGCGTCGCGGGGAGGACATCCACCATGAGTCGTTCGGTACGGCTATCCATCTCAGTTGTATCCTTGACAATTGCGATCTTAGTTCTTAGCTTGAACGGTTGCGGCGCTCCAGGCGCACGCCCGGCTCCGAGCTACACACTTACTGCCACGGCGTTAGCTCCAGCTTCCATTACGCCAGGCAGTTCGGCGGCTTCTATCCTCACGGTAACTCCGTCGAATGGTCCGGCGAAGGGTTACACCGGCAGTGTATTTCTTTCTTGCAGCAGCGCGCCGGGTGGAGTTGCTTCTCCCATTTGCTCGTTCAGCGTAAATCCCGTCGTGATCAGCACCACGGCTCAGGTCACCTCCACGCTCACAGTACTCACCATCAGCAATACGTCCGCCGCAAGCTATACCATTACTGTTTCCGCAAGCGATGGCAACAACGAGGCTCCCTCCAACGGTCCTCAGACGCTGGAATTGACGGTGCTCTAACGTCCTGCTATTGACGTCAAAAGGAAATTTGGCATGGATCTGCATGACAACGGACTTTGGTTCAGCAGAACTGCCATTTCGATAGTATTGTGTCCCCGCCGCCCAAAGGGCAGGCTCCCAGCCGCCGGGACGGAGGCGCTGCGAAGAGCTAGTCTCCGGCGCTGGTCGCCGGGCTTGGCTCAGGTCTGGTTCGAGATTCCCACCACGCCTCGAACCCCTGGCGTGAAAGTTTGAAGATGGTCTGACGGTTTTCCGAGATTACTTTCAACCAGGCAAAGCGGCCCAGCATGGGGAAGTAAATTCCGCGGAAGCACAGACGAGCGATGAAGATGTTGATGCGATAGCCCAGCGGTTGATCGGCGAGCGAGTCCACGGCTTGGGCGATGGCTTCCGGGCCGTAGGCGTTGGACCAGCCGTATTTGACTTCGGCATGGGCCTCGTCGATGGTCATCTTCAGCGGCGTGTGCGCCATGGCGAAGGGGATGAATTCCTGCCAGTGCTTGGGGCGGGTTAAGCGGCCTGCGACGTCAAGACGCTTATAAAGAGGAGTGCCCGGCAAGGGAGTGAGTAAGCCGAAAATCGGCAGGCCGGGTGGCCAGGTGCGAACTTGCTCGAGCGTGCGCTCGGCGGCGCCCACGGTGTCGTTATCCATGCCGAAGATGAACGAAGTGATGGCATAGACGTTGCGCTGCGCCAGGCGCTGTAGCACCGCGGCGTATTCTTCAGGCTTGTTAAAGCCTTTGTTGACGTCCTTTAAGTTCGCGGGATCGATCGACTCCATGCCGATGAAGACCCACTTGCCGCCGGAGGCGGCGATCAGGTCTACGAGTTCCTGATCGCGCAGGAGATTGGCGCTGATCTGGGCGACCCAGTTCACTTGTGCGCCGGCGGCGATAATGTCGCGCAGCAGGGATTTTGTGCGCTTGATATTGATGGCAAAATTGTCGTCGATAAAAAAGACGGCAATCTGCCCGCGCTCTTTTCGGGCCCGTGCCTTCAGCAGTAAGAGTTCATTGACGACGCTTTCATTGGTACGAAAGCGGATGGAGTCGCCGAAGAATCCGGTGACGGTGCAGAATTCGCAGCCGTAGGGGCAACCTCGTCCGGACTCGACGGGAACGATGCGGAAGGTTCCCCAGCCTTCGCCGATTTTTTGGAGCCAATGCTTCGCCGACTTGGGCACCAGATTGAATTGCTTAAGATCGATGGTGTCCCAGGGAATTACGGGATACTGCTTCAGCGATGGCTTGAGTTCTTTGCCCGCGGCATCGAGGGGCGCGTAAATATCTTTCAACTCGCCGCGCGCGGCGTCTTCGACAATGCGCGGCCAGGTATCGTCGGCCTCGCCCAGAGCCACGGCGTCGGCGTGGCGTGGGCTGCCATCACGGCCGAGCGCCTCGTCCGCCATTTCCGTGACATGAGGGCCGCCCATGACCACGGGCACGCCGACGGCGCGAACGGCATCCGCCATGCGATAGGCCTTGGCGATCATGCGGGTCATGGCGCCGATGCCGACCAGATCAATCTTTTGCTCGCGCACGTAGTCGGCGATGCCAGCTTCATCCATTGGTTGGGCGTTGCCATCGATCAGTACGACTTCATGGCCTGCGGGAGTTAATGATTGCAGAAGGAACATCCAGAGGTGAGGCATGAAGTTGCGCGTGACCCCATTGTCGGGGTTGTACAGGAGGATTTTCAATATTTCCCTGATTTCTCTGGCGCCCAGGAAGGCTAAAGGCGTCTGTGTGCGGTAACGTACATTATACGGTCAGCGAGCATCTTACACCCTTTGCTGGTTCCGGCTAGTGGAATTGTTTCGTCAACAGTAAAGCCCGTTCCAAAGTGGTCACGGGGCTAGCACCTTTGGACGAGCGGGGAACTGGTTGGCTGGCTTAGAATAAGGCGATCCGGGTAACGGGAAGATCAGAAGGCGCATCTAATCCGCAAGATACAGGCGGAATCCCGTTCATTGTGTATCCAGGAAACCTTTGTGAGGACTGAGGCTGTTATGAAAACCGTTAAGGCTTGTCTAACGTGTGTGATATTGGCTGTGTTTCTTGGGGCAATGGCGAACGCCATGCCATTGAATTCGTCGGCGCGGGCGGTGATCCCAGCGGAACTGCAGCAGTTGATTTCGGTGGACTACCGGGCGCTAAAGGACTCGGCGACCGCCATGCAGTTGAAGCAGCAACTGATGCCCGACAACATCAAAGAGTTTGAGGCGGCGCTGAAGGGCGTTGGCATCGATCCGGACAAGGATGTGGACACGCTGGCGTTTGCCGCGTTCCGCACTGCGAAGGGTGGAACCAAGGCGGTGGGAGTGGCGGCGGGGCCTTTTGCCATGAAGACTGTGGTGAAGAAGATGACGCTGCGGAAGATTAAGCCGACGAAGTATCGGACGTCGAATATTTACCCCATGGATGGCGGAATGATGATGAGCTTCCTGGATGACAGCACGCTGCTGTTCGGTGAGATTTCAGCGGTGAAGCTGGCGCTGGATACGCGCGATGGGCTCACGATGTCGATGGATACGAACTCGACGATGGCTGACATGATGTCCGACGTGGATTCGGGTCCGGTGTGGAGCATTCTTGATCAGCAGGGCACGCAGAACGTTATGCGTTCAGCTCTGGGCGAAGCGGCGAAGGTTGCCGACTATGACAGCATCAAGAAGCGGCTGCTCGGTTCGCGCTACACCATGAGCTTTAACAGCGGCGTGAACTTCGACCTTACCGTGGTCACTTCCGATACGGTCAGCGCGGCGACGTTGTCTTCGCTGGTGAAAGCTGGTTTGCTCTACAAGAAGATGAGCGCTAGCGGAGCAGAAAAAGTCGCGATGGAGAACACGAATGTGGAATCTGACGGCTCCAATGTGCAGTTCCACTTCAAGTCCAGCGACCAGCAGTTTCAGTCGTTGATGCACTCGGAGTTGTTTGCGGCGGTTTCGCACTAGGAAAAGACGAATCTAACCACCCTTCGGCTTCGCTCAGGGCAGGCTCGGCACTAAGACACGGAGAACAACCGGGTCTTGGTGCCTTTTTGTTTTTACGGCCCCTCATCCAAGAACTTCCGATGAGGTTTCTTGTCTGCAACGGTTGACTGGCGCGCGGCACGCTTCTCATCGGCCCAACCTT
This sequence comes from Candidatus Acidiferrum sp., assembly GCA_035568115.1. Lineage (GTDB taxonomy): Bacteria > Acidobacteriota > Terriglobia > Terriglobales > Acidobacteriaceae > Sulfotelmatobacter. The sequence goes on along the minus strand of DATMOP010000006.1, from coordinate 98,741 downwards.
CTTTTACTATCTGGCGGGCGCGGCCAAGAGCAAGAGCACCTGGGGGGACGTCACTCGTGATGCACGACGCCGCGGCGACGTAGGCGCCTTTGCCGACGCGCACGGGCGCGACCAGGGTGCTGTCGCTGCCGATGAAGACTCCCTCTTCGATAACTGTCATGTGCTTGTTGACGCCGTCATAGTTGCAGGTGATAGTTCCGGCGCCGATGTTCACACCTGCCCCGATTTCGGTATCGCCCAGATACGTGAGGTGGTTGGCTTTGGATCCCCTGCCCAGTTTGATCTTCTTGGTTTCGACAAAGTTGCCGACGTGCGCTCCTTCTCCGATGTCGCTGCCGGGACGAAGATGGGAATAAGGGCCTAGGACGGCGCTGGGGCCGATGCGGGCTTCTTCCAGAATACAGCCGGGACGAAGGAGAACGCCGACGCCGATTTCGGAATCCCGAATCACAGAATACGAGCGAATGCGGCAGGCTGCGCCGATACGTGACTTGCCAAGAATCTGGACGAAAGGTTCGATCACAGTGTCAGGGGCGATTTGGACGTCGTTGTCGATCACGCAGGTTTCAGGGTAAAAAATGGTGACGCCATCAGCCATGAGTTGCTGGCACTTGCGCGTGCGGATCTGCTGGTCGAGGAAAGAGAGTTCAGCGCGGGTGTTGGCGCCGAGAACTTCGCCGGGATTGTCTGTTTTGCAGACGACGACACGCTGCCTGGCTTGGCGGAGGACTTCGGCCATGTCGGTGATGTAGTACTCGCCGTGGGGGTTGGCGGTGGAGAGCTCCTCGATGTGCGAGAACAATTGCGGCACGGCGAAGACGTAGAAGCCGGCGTTGATCTCGCGAATTTGTTTCTGTGCGGGACTGGCGGACTTCTCCTCGACAATAGCCTGGATTTCGGCGCTGCTCGCCGCTTTGCGGAGGACGCGTCCGTATCCGGTGGGATTGTCGAGCTCGGCGCTGAGCAAGGTCATGGCGGCCTGTTCGTCGAGGTGAGAGTTGAGCAGCTGGGCGATGGTCTGGGGCGTGATCTGCGGAGCGTCGCCGGAGAGAACGATGACGTGATCGTAGGCGGAGAGCGCCTTGCGGGCGACCATTAGAGCATGGCCGGTGCCGCGCTGCTCCGACTGGAGCACGAAGTTCACGCCGGTATGGGCTAGAGCGGAACTTACGCGTTCGGCTTCGTGACCGATGATCGCGAAGACGTCGTTAGCCGGTACGACACGCGTGGCAGCCGCGATGACGTGCGCCAGCAGGGGCTTGCCGCCGACTTCGTGCAGGACCTTTGGAAGCTGTGACTTGAGGCGCGTACCTTTGCCTGCGGCCATGATGGCGACGGCGACGCGCGGGGCGGAGGCTGGGGGAATTTTCGAAGACGATGCGTTCCTGGATTTCTTCATTCGCCCCACTATACCTTGAGAGGCGACCGTGCAAAAGAGATGTGGCGGGTTCCGGTGGCTTCCCAGGAGCCCGCCGAAATAGAGGCTTGAATCCCGGAGGACGCAGAGAAGGTCGGCGGAGACGCGGAGAAAAACCCTGACATCGCATGACATCAAAGTGGATATTTCCTGGCCCGCAGAATAAAATCTTGCGGGCGCTGTTCGCTCGGCGCGGAGTTAGACCGTCATCCAACGGAGGAAGAAATGCCTAAATATGTTATTGAGCGCGAGATCCCGAACGCGGGAAGTTTGACGCAGGACCAGATTCTGGGAATCTCACAAAAATCTTGCAGTGTTCTCAAGGACCTGGGGCCACAGATTCAGTGGGTGGAAAGCTTCGTCACTCAGGACAAAATCTACTGTGTTTATATCGCGCCGAATGAAGCGATGGTGCGGGAGCACGCCAAGCAGGGAGGCTTTCCGGCGAATCGGGTTTCGGAAGTGAAGCGGATGATCGATCCGACTTCGGCGGAGGCTTAACCGTCCAGCGAAAGTATCTGGGGTCAAGATACTGACCTCAGGCGCTAAAGCGCTGACTCTTTTCAGCAATCTAACGGCACGACTGAAGTCGTGCCCTTCCCAAACTCGCTCGGGGAGTTTTCGGCAGCTTCTTAGAGTCCGAGGCCACCGTCCACTGCAAGAATCTGACCGGTAATGAACTGGGGGGCGGTGGCGAAGAACAGAACGGCTGCGGCGATTTCGTCGGCGCGGCCGTTGCGCTGCATGGGAGTTTCCTTCGCCATGCGCCTCATGAAGGCGGCGGCTGATTTCTCGCCCAGATCGATCATGCCGGGGGCGACCGCATTGACGGCTATTTCCGGGGCCAGAGCCTTTGCCATGACTTTGGTTAGCATGTGCAAGGCGGCCTTCGAGGAACAGTAGTGCGCGTGCGTGGCCCACGGACGCAGCCCGCCCACCGATCCCATGTGAATAATTTTGGCTTCGAGCTGTTCTGAGGGCTTCGATCCCCTTCTTTTTCGGCGCATCCACTTCAGGGCTTCGCGCGAGACCAGGAATGGTCCACGAGTATTGGAGTCGAAGATGGCGTCCCACTGGCGCAGGGTGAGGCGTCCGAAATCAGCCGTGGCGTAGTTAGCGGCGTTGTTGACGAGGATGTCGAGGTGGCCGAGTTCGCGTCCGGCCTGTTTCAGCATGGACTTGACGCTGGCCTCGTCGGTGACATCGCAGTGCAGCGCGAAGGCGCGCACGCCGAAACTGGAGAGGTCGAGGACGGTGTGCTGCGCCTCGCGGGCGGAGTTCCGGAAGGTGATGGCGACATCGGCGCCGGCCTGGGCCAGGGCGAGGGCGGAGGCGCGTCCAAGACGGAGAGCGCCGCCCGTGATCAGGCAGGCCTTGCCGCGTAAAGGTTTGGGATCGGGAACGAGCATTTTCGGATTTTACTCCTGAGCTTTGTGTTTGAACCGGTGAACAGACACTGGTGCGGGCTTGCAGCATCTTTTCTCTTGCCAGAGGGTGCAGGGATAACGGTAGAATCGCGGCGTGCCAGAGTCCCGCCAGGTCGTGGTTTATTCTCGCAAGGGGTGCCACCTCTGCGAGGTCGTGAAAGAGAGTCTTGCCAAGCTCTCGCGCCGCGGCGGTTTCACGTGGCACGAAGTGGATGTGGATAGCGACAGCGAATTGCGGCGGCAGTTCAACGACGAAGTGCCTGTGGTGTTTATCGACGGGCGCAAGGCCTTCAAGTACCGCATGGATGAGAGGGAATTTCTGCGCAGGTTGGCCAACTGATTATCTAAAAATCTGATGGGGGTTAGACAAGGCGTTTATAACTGCAAGTCCGACCAGAAATACAAGGCCGAAGAAGAACAGCCATAAGGCGACCATCTCTAGCATCCTGAAACGAAGGTAAGAGTGATTAACATTCTCGAAGAGCCGTTCCCCCCTCTTATCCCAGGCTGAGATCTGGTTTTGAATTTCTGCCTCCGATCTGCAATCAGGTAACCCGTCCGCGCTCTGCTCCAAGAGGATATGCGCGCCCGTGCTGCGCAGAGCAGCGAGGTGAAGTCGCTCGCTCCTCAGCATAGACTTCGCATAGAAATATGCAGTCTGGTTGAGAACGTACCTTTGATACGGGGGACTTCGAAATATGCAACAGAAAAGGCACGCGACAAGCAATGACCAGGAACAAAAAAGGAGGCCCAAGGCGTGAACAGGTGAACGCGACGCGATTGAACCGAGAAACGAGACGCTCAGCACGTCAGCACCACCGCTCAAGAGTGCGACCCGACATAGAAGCGGCTCCTTGCTTCGATCACGAGCGATAGGGTTCTTTGATGCTGCTCAGACCTACTGGCGGTGCCGCGCCCATCAGCGGTGCCTGCCGCTTTCGTCATCGGAAGTCGCGCGTCGATCTGGAGAGGCAATTTCTCAGCCATGCCGACTCCTCCTTATCGCTCACTTGATCTTTGTTGCCTATCAGTCTGCTGCGATTGCTGCGCTGCAGGTGCGGAAGATTGACTTTCCGCTACAATCATCCCGCCGTGTTGCGCACACAACTCTACTCCGATCCCAGTAACGTCTTTGTACACGATGCGATTCTGGCATCGTGCAGGCTGCATCCTCAGAAAACGGCGCTGGTGGATACTTCGTGCGGGCGGCGGCTCACCTACGGCGAATACGGAGAGACGGTGGAAGCCCTGGCGCGTGGGTTGGTTGCGGCCGGGTTGAAGCCAGGAGAAGTGGTTGCCATCTTTCTGGCAAATTCATGGGAGTTCGCGGCTGTGTTTCATGCGGCGACCTTGGCTGGCGGAATTGCTACGTTGCTGAATCCGGCGTACCGCGAGCGCGAGGTGCGGCATCAGTTGGGAAATTCGGGCGCCGCGTTTCTGATCACCGATGGACCGAATATTTGCGGGATCAATCTGGCAGGTCTGCCGAATTTGCGTCGGGTATTTTGCACCCGAGAGCGGGGAACGGGAAGCGAACCTTTCTCCGACCTGTTGAAGCCGGTGAGCGCGACTGTGCCCCATCTCCAACAACCCTCGGAGCAGACGGTCGCGGCACTGCCTTTCTCGAGCGGCACGACAGGGCTACCCAAGGGCGTGATGCTCTCGCATCACAATCTGATCGCGAATGTGTACCAGTTTCTGGGGCCGCGAGCGACTCCGCTCAGCTCCAATGACAATATCCTTTGTTTCCTGCCGCTGTATCACATCTATGGCCTGAACGTGATGCTCAATCCAGCGCTGATTCTGGGGGCGACGCTGGTGCTGATGCCGCGCTTCGGGGCGGGGCAAGTGGCTTCGTTGCTGACCGAGGAAGCGATCACCATGATGCCGCTGGTGCCTCCGGCGATGAATGCGCTGTGCCTGGCGGCGGAAGCGGGACAGTTTCCGAACAATCACAAAGTGCATTGGGTGAAGTCGGGGGCGGCCCCGCTGGCACCGGATCTGCCGCGAAGGTTTACGGCGCTGACGGGCATCCTGGTGTGTCAGGGGTATGGTATGACGGAAGCGTCGCCGGTGACGCATGTGGGCTATCTAGAGCCGGAGCTATACCGGCCGGATTCGATCGGGCATCCTCTGGCGCAGACGGAGTGTCGAGTGATCGGGCAGGCAGAGGTGGAGTCTTCCGCGGGTGCCACGGCTGAGGTTGCTGCCGGTGAGCCCGGGGAGCTGGTGATGCGAGGGCCGCAGTTCATGCTGGGCTACTGGAAGGAGCCGGAGGCGACCGCCGCCGTGCTCCGCGACGGATGGTATTGGTCAGGTGACATTGTCACGCGTGACGCCGAGGGCTTTTACCGAGTCGTGGACCGGCGCAAGGAGATGATCAAGTACAAAGGATTTCCGGTGGCGCCGGCGGAGGTGGAGGCCGTGCTGCTGGAACATCCGGCGGTGCGCGAGTGTGGCGTGGTGGGAAAGCCCGATGCGGCGGCGGGCGAGATTCCGGTGGCCTTCGTCGCACTGCGCGAAGGATTTATGACCTGCAAGAAGTTGGAAGAGGAATTGTGCGCGTTTGTTGCCGATCGCCTGACCCGGTACAAACAGCCCCGCGAAGTGCATTTCGTGGAGGTCGTCCCCAAAACGGCCTCGGGAAAGATTTTGAGGCGCGAGCTGCGGCAGTTGATTCGCTGACTGCGGCACCAGCGGCCAAAGATTGCAAGTGCCACAAGTGACACGGATTTGACAATTTTTTGACAATCCCCTCGCTGGTAAATCACACACTAACTCCTGTTACCGGCGCGGTTGCCCCAGGGCAGTGCCGCTTCGTCCATGACTTGCACTTACAGGAGGATCTCTATGAAACTATTGATCAAGATTAAGGCTTGTGCCACCGTATTAGCTCTGATCGCAGCTTGCGGCCTCTTCACCTACGCCCAGGAAAAAGGGTTTAACAAGTCCGGCAACTTTCTGATTGCCGACCAATTCAACAATCGCGTGATTGAAGTCGATCGCCAGGGCAACATCGTCTGGCAATTTGGCCTGGGTCCGGCGGACTTCTCACCAGCGTCGGTCATCGGCGTCAACGATGTGCAGCGCGTGGGCGATCTGACCCTGATGGCCGGCACCGGCACGCCCGGCGGCCAACCCGAAGCGCCCAACTGCACCAATCCCAGCGGCTGCCCTGACGACCGCGTGCTGTTGGTCGACCCCTCCGGAAACGTTGTTTGGCAATATGGACAGTTTGGTGTTGCCGGTAGTGGTTCCGATCAACTCAATGTCCCGGTACAGAATACGTGGCTTCCCAATGGGGATGTGCTCATTACCGATCAGGCGAACGAGCGCGTCATTGAGGTCAACCCAGCCAAGCAAATCGTCTGGCAATATGGCACTACGGGCGTCTCCGGCAACGGCCCCAACCAGCTTAACAATCCGAACTGCGCCGAGCTTTTGGCGAACGGTCACATTCTCATCTGCGACGAAAACAACAATCGCGCGATGGAGGTTACGCGCGCCCTCCAGATTGTCTGGCAATACGGCAGCGGCGACCCAAACAACCCCAATCCGGTGAGTGGTGTCGCTTTTGCCAGCCGGCTGGAGAATGGCGACACGCTTATTACGGATTCGAATCACAACCGTATCGTCGAGATAGATCAAAATAAGAATGTAGTGTGGGAGTACTTCACCTGTACCGGTTCAGGCTGCAACCTGCCAAGGGGCACCGGCCCACTGCCTACGCGTGCCGTTCGGCTGAAGAACAGTCACACCCTGATCAGCGACCAATACAACCACCGCGTCATCGAGGTGAACCACGGCAAGCAGATCGTGCGCACCTTCGGCAAACTCGGCGACCTCAGTTACGACACTGTGAGCGTAGCCGACGGCGGGCTTAACTCGCCCTACGACGCTAAACGAATCGGCGACTACACTGGCCTTACGCCGCCGTTCTGCGATGATTGCGAGGGCGACCACTAGTTTCAAGCCTTCCCGGAGCAGACCCCCAACCTCCGCGCTTGCCGCGGAGGTTTGTTTCTGGAGGAATTTCAAGAAAACGAATCGGGCTATCGGCTTCTGGGGGATGTGCTTTCGTGGCACTGCAGCCGGCAAGCCCTACTTTTCTACGCCGCTCTCGCCTGCGATCTTGCGAGTGACCAGGAAGCTCCAGATGGTTTCGTTGGCGTTGAGAGCGTTGCTGGTCTTGCCGACTTCTTTTTCGGACATGTACTGTTCGCCGCCGGGCCAGGTATGGCCGCCATCCTTGACGGCATAGAGCGCGACCTGGGCATTTTCGCGGCAACCGTCGAAGAGGTACACCTTGGTGTCCCTGCCGCCTTTTTGCAGCGAGGGCAGCTTACTCTCGGTGGGCTTCTCGGAGCAGCGGTTCAAACGCGCCCACTCCTTGGCGCTGTCCTCGGCGGAAAGCAAGTGCAATAGGCCATCTTTGTAGCGGCCGCCGTCATAGTGAACAATGGGGTCGTCGGTGCCATTTATCAGGAGGACGGGAATAGGACGCGAGGGAATACAGTTGAGGGTCTTCGGCATCGCTGCGCCCACGACAGCAATGGCGGCGACGCGATCGGCCATGTTGCAGCCCATGCGGAGTGCCATGAAGCCGCCTTCGCCGAGGCCGACCGCGTAAATGCGGCGAGTGTCGACGGAGTAGTGAGTCGCGAGCTTGTCGAGCATGCGATGGAGGAAGGGCATGTCTTCGGGACCGTGAGCACCTTGCCGACGCTCGCCCGCGTCAGGTCGCTGCCCCGGAGGGGGATAGCCTGGCCCATAGATTCCGCGGCGGCGATAGGGGCCACGGCGGTAAGGCGGCGGTTGACCTGTGCCAGCGGCCCATCGGCCATTCGCCGCGTTAGGATAGACGGCGATAATGCTGTCCTTGTCGGCGAACTCGTTGAAGTGCGTGAGGCGGGCCATCTCGGCGGCATCCTGGTCCCGTCCGTGCAGCAGGATCACGACGGGATAGTGCTGCTGCGAATCGTAGCCTTGCGGTAGATGCACCACGTAAGTCCGAGTGTGCTCGTTGATCTCGAGTTCTTCCTGCGCGTCATGCTTCTGGGATTCCTGGGCCTGGGGTTGCGGGGATTGGGGTTGCGGGGCCTGCTCGGTCTTTGGTTCCGACTCTTGCTCTGCCTGCGGAGGGGGCTGCTGAGCATCCTGCGCTTGCAAAGGGCATACGAAGGACGATCCAGCCAAGCAGACGACTGCGAGTAGCGAGCGTGTGGCCGAAAAGCACAAAAGACCCAATCTCATTCCAAGCTCCTGATTCTGGTAGTTCCTGCTTATCTAGTTCCTGCTTATGCTTGAACCCAATCCAGCAGGTTTCGTTGCAAAACAGTTCCATGGTAACAACCCGGCAGACAAACAGCGACTGCCGGGAACTTTTCTTGCGGGCTTTCGTAACTGTGAGTGTCACGCCGCGCGGAGATCGAAAGCTGCGGGCTGAGAGTTCAGGAGGCGTTTATGGATAGCAACTTTGTTGGACTGGCAGCGGTGGTCATGGTCTTTGGTATCCCGATGGCGGCCATGTATACCTTTTTCCGGGTGCGCAAACTGCGCAGCGAGGAGCGGTTGGCGGCGATTGCGCGGGGCGTAGACGTGCCGATGCAACCGGAACTCTCGGAGGCGGCGCGATCGCGGCGCTCGGGAATTCTGCTGGTGGCGGGCGCGCTCGGCTACATCGCGACCTTCGTCCTGATCGCGCGCGTTGAGCCTGATGCGATGATCGCGGCAACGTTTGGCGTGATTCCGCTGGCGATTGGAGTTGGCTACTTTGTCGATCACGTACTGATCCAGCGGGACGCGAAAGCACACTGAATTCAAGGCTCGTGCTTGACGTCACATGGACCTTGGCGCAATTCACATAACGTGTTCTGTTTCCAAACAGTGACGCATTTCGCCTACCGATTCTGTACTAAGGTTCCGACCGTATAACGATTTTCCCGGTTAATGTCGAATTTGCACCCCTCCCGAAGCTCTCAGGTCTTTTCCGACCGCTCTGGTAAACCTCTGGATGCGAAGGAGATAGGCCGTGAGGCGGTATGGCCCCCCCCTTGCATCTCTTCCTGCGTGGCCCGATCGAAGGCCGCACTTGTGATTCAGGAGGTGCCATAACTTTATGAAACGCACAAATCTTACGATACATTCCTGCCTGATTTTGCTGACACTGACGGGAGTTCTATTGTTCGTGCCGGCAGGTGCGCGCTCGCAAACCATGCCTCCCCAAGACCGGGACAGCGCGACTTGGCGGCAACTCGCCGGTTTTGACAATTTCCTGGACGGCCATCCCGAGGTTGCGGAACAGCTGCGCAGGGATCCCTCCTTGGTGAACAACCAGGAGTTCGTTGAGAACCACCCGGCACTGCAGGAGTATCTGCAGCAGCATCCGGAAGTTCGGGAACAGATCAGCCAGAATCCGAACGGATTCATGCGTCAAGAGCAGCGGTTTGACCGGCGCGAAGACCAGGGCCGGGATCGCGATGTGACGCGAGGCGAACTGGCGAACATGGACCGCTTCATGGACAGCCATCCGGAAATCGCGGAACAGCTGCGCCGGGATCCTTCGCTGGTGAACAACAGGGAGTATGTGGAGAACCATCCCGCGTTGCAGGAGTTCCTTGCCAATCACCCGGGAGTGCGAGAAGAGTACAAGGAAAATCCGAATGGGTTCATGAGCCAGGAGCAGCGCTTTGACCGGCGCGAAGACCAGGGCCGGGATCGCGACGTGACACGGGGCGAACTGGTGAACATGGACCGTTTCATGGATAGTCATCCCGAGATCGCGGAGCAATTACGCAAGAATCCCTCGCTGGTGAACAACAGGGAGTTTGTGGAGAACCATCCCGCGTTGCAGCAGTTTCTTGCCGAGCATCCGGGAGTTCGCGAAGAGTACAAGGAAAATCCGAATGGGTTCATGAGCCAGGAGCAGCGCTTTGACCGGCGCGAAGACCAGGGCCGTGATCGCGACGTGACCCGAGGCGAACTGGCGAACATGGACCGCTTCATGGACAGCCATCCGGAAATCGCGGAACAACTGCACAGGAATCCCTCGCTGGTGAACAACAGGGAGTTTGTGGAGAACCATCCCGCTTTGCAGCAGTTTCTTGCTGAGCATCCAGGAGTACGCGAGGAATACAAGGAAAATCCGAACGGCTTCATGAGTCGGGAGCAGGGCTTTGACCGCCGGGAAGACTCCAACTTCCGACGTGACCGCGATGTCACGAGCGGCGAACTAGGCAGCTTTCACGAGTTCATGGAAGGCCATAGCAACATCGCCGGGGAGCTCGCCAAGAATCCTTCGCTGGCCAATAACCATGAATATCTGGAGAACCATCCCGAACTGCGGGACTATCTGAAGGCGCATCCTCAGGTGCACGAAGAACTGAGCGAGAACCCTCAGAGCTTTCTGAAGTCGGCGCAACAGTTTGATACACACGCCACGCCTAAGGTGGGTGATAAACCCAAGCCTAACAAATAGGTACGGGCTGTTATGAGATGGGGCCGCATTCGCGGGCTCCATCTCTTCATTATTTTCACCGCCCACTGCGCGGCAGACGAAAGAGTGAGGAGGCTTCAATGGAGACTCGAATGAATGGCAGGATGATTTTCATCGCTATGCTCGCGCTTCTGCTTGCGGTTCCGGCACTGGCGCGGGACAAGAAAAAACATGACAACCGCGTCATGATCGAGAAGATGGAAGCTGTCCCGTGCGGCGCGAAGGAAAAAGGCCTGACCGGTCTGGGCAGCATTTTTGGCTCAGTGGGCGTTACGCACGTTAATTCCGACGAAAAACTCTGCCCGCAATACATGCTTCGGACAGACGATATGGAGTATCACGTGCGCCCACTCGATCATAAGCACCCCGTCCTGCTGCCGGTCGGCCAGGAAGGCGAATTCAGAATCAAGAATGACAAGATCGACATGCGGGTTGTGGACGGCGACCGTAAGATGCGTCACTATCAGGTGGTGGCGATGAAGCCGATTGAACACTCCGAAACGTCGTCTCTCGAAAATTCAAAATACAATCCGCCGCGCAGGGACTCCGCTGATAAGCCGTTGGCCGACAAGAACTACCAGGACAAGAATGTGAGCCGGCCTCAAGCTCAGTCCAACGATCATCCGCAATAGGGGTGCTGGAGAACGCGGGCTTGGCGAACTCAGTCCATTACTTCCAAGCGTTGAACCCGCCAGCGTTTAATGCCGGCGGGTTTGACATTTTGGCAGTTATTCTTTGACAAGATACTTGTACTGCTCTGCCGTGAGAGGCACGACACTCAATCGGCCCTGCCGCACCAAAGGGGAATCGGCGAAGAGTCGATTTGCCTTCACTTCGGCTAGCGTCACTGGCTTGCCCAATGGCTTTCCAACCTTAATCTTCACTTGAGGATTTTTTGCGTCCGACGCGTCCACCGATACGACGGTCGCGGTCCCCACGGCGCTTCTCTCATCCCCAGTGTGATAGATGACTAACTGCTCGCCTGCCTTCATGCCGCGCAGATTCTTAAGCGCAACGGGATTGGTTACACCATCCCAGACAGTTGTGTTTTCGTTCTTGAGGTTGGCAAAAGAATAGACAGTAGGCTCAGTCTTAAGAAGGTAAGGCATCGAAAGATTCTATCCGGCAGACAGATTTGATATCCAGCACAAATTGGATCCACCACAGAAAGCAGGTTTATTGCGGCTTGGCACTTGAATCTGGGGGCGGTGCTTTGGAGTTTTTCTTTTCGTCCTTTTTTTCATCCTTTTTCTCAGCCGGATGGTCGTCGTAAATCGAGTACTGGCCTTGCGGGCGCTTCAGTTTGACCGTGAACTCCATCTTGCCCTGGTTCACCTCGTAGTCTTCCCCAAACGTCTGGAATCCCGAAGCCAGCACCTGCACGCGAAGTTTGCCGTAAGGAATGCCGTCAAAGCTGGTCTTGCCCTCGCCGTCGGTCTTGAGCTCCAGCCCGCCACGGCCTTGCTGCCCGCGAGTATTTACGGGGTGCATGATCACGGCGGCGTTGCGTACCGGTTTGCCGTTGTCTTCTTTCAGGATTATGAAGTTCAGGATGGCGGTTGGTTCCTGTTCCTTGTCCCGCTGAGCGACAGCGGAGCCGAGTAGCGCGAAGAGCGACAGGCAGGTCAGAGTCCAGACTCTTGTCCTTGCTGGTGTCATATCTAGACATTCTAGCGACTGAAAGGTGCGTGGGAAAGGAAGAAAGTGCAGCTACCCGGCTAAGCCTGGTTGCCAGACCGGTCTCTGGGCTCCGCACCAGGCTTGGGGACCGCAAGTTGCACCAGGTCACTCGCGACTCGGGCGGTGTTGTGACGTGCGACATCGCCCTCGTCCAGATAGTCTCCCAGCACGGAAATCACGCCGAGGTCTTCGATGGCATCGAGATCGGCGACGATCTGGCACGCACCCTCGAGGGCGTACTTAGCCTTGAGTTGATCGGAAACGGGCGTGCGATTGATCAGCGCGTAGTCGAAGATCCGTTGGCCCGCGTGGCGATTGAGAGCACGAATATGATCGGCAGCCGTAAGGCCCAGGCTCTCATTTGCCTGGGTCATGAGGTTGCAGATGTAAACCTTGATGGCGGACGAGTTGACGATGGCATCCGCAATGCCATGCACCAGCAGGTTGGGAATGAGACTGGTAAACAGAGAGCCCGGACCGATGCTGATGATATCGGCACGGGCAAGGGCATCGAGCGTCTGCGGCAGAGGCTCGACATTCGGCGGAACCAGGAAGAGTTCCTGAATGCGGACCTTGCTGGCGGTGATCTTGGTTTCTCCACGCACGCGGGTGCCGTCTTCCATCAAGGCTTCGAGTTCGATGTTGGAAGTGGTCGCTGGGTGAATGTGGCCGCGGGTAACCAGAATCTCCGATGAAAGCCGCACTGCTTCGGAGAAATCGTGAGTGATGTCCGTAAGCGCCGCTAGAAACAGATTGCCGAAGCTGTGACCCTCGAGCCCGGAGCCTTTCTCAAAGCGGTGTTGAAAGAGCTGAGAGAGCAGAGCCTCATCCTCGCTGAGGGCGACGATACAGTTGCGGATGTCGCCGGGCGGGAGCATATTGAGTTCCTTGCGCAGTCGTCCGCTGGAGCCGCCATCGTCGCTGACGGTGACCACGGCGCAGAGGTCGCGAATGACAGGCGATCCCAGCGGGGCCGAGGCCATTTCTCCAGGAGTGAGAGCGAAGCGCTTGAGTCCTTTGAGCAGAGTGGAGAGGCCGGTGCCGCCGCCGATAGCGACTACGCGAAGGCCACGCTCGCGCGTGGCCTTTTCCATCGACAAGAGATCAGCGATCTTAGTTTCAGTTTCCATCCGGAACCCGGGGGGCGAATTAAAAAGACTCGTCTTCCCGGAAAGAGCTTTCCGGCGAATCCATGTCGGCAGCGGGGTCCGGGTATAACAGCTCGGTAAAGCGAGGGTCTTCGGCCAGATTATGGAAGTCAGTGTCGTTGCGTGCCTGGAAGCGCAGGGTGGAATTCAGGCGAAGCGCCTCGTCCAGGTGTTTGAGAGAGTCTTCGACGTGACCAGTCAAACAGTCGAGCGCGGCGAGGCCATAGATGACGAAATCAGTTTTCGGCGCCTGCTTGACCAGTTTCTCGATGTGCTCGCGCGCAGTAACGAAGTCCCCGACGTTCATCAAAGAGACTGCATAGTCGTAGTGCTCTTCCACGCTCTTGAACTGCTGGCTGGTCGAGCGCTCGAGATGCTGGTTGCAAATGCTGAGGTGAACGGCGGCGCGGTCCGTAAGTTCTCTGCTGGGGCCGGCGAGCACCTTCTCAAACAGCGGCTTCGCTTTCTCGAATTTATGTTCCTGTAAGGCCCGCAGCCCGGCTTCATAATTTTGCAGGGCCTGAGTGACGCGCGGGTCGTCCGCGACAGATGACTTCTTGGGGTTAGCCTTCTGAGCCATGTGAAGAATTTTTCCTGTGCTCGTCGTAATGGGGACTCCTTGGCTCCTGAAACTCGAAGAGCCGATTAGCAAGTATCACTCAAAGGGCCGGTATAGGGCAATTCCGGAGGGGCAGTACCCAGTACCTAGTTGCGAGCACCAAGCAAAACGCCGGTGGGCCATCCGCCAGGATTTCCCGGTGCTAGGTACTCAAGACTTGGTACTAGTTGATCGTCGCTGCCGATTGCAGATCGATCACTTTCCACTCGCCTTTGATGATGCCGGCGCGAATCTGGGCCGCGGTCTTTCCCTTCTGGTGCTGCTGGTAGGAGTAATAGAGCTCCTTCAGGCAGGTGGCGCAGCGCGCACCGTGCGTGTTCTCAAAGCAGCTATGCAGGCTGTTGTGGCCCATACGGTCGCAATAGCAGTAGCAAGGCTGCTGGTGCAGCACGGTTGGAATCTTCGCCGCCAGATCATAGGCATGGGTCTGGTAGGGATACTGCGCGTCCGCTCCCCAGAGTTCGGACTTGCTCAGGACCGCAGGCAGCTTGGTTCCCTTTGGCGGCGGACCGGCGTTGTAGGCGGGAATGCCACCTTCTTCTCCCTGAGCACTCCATTGCGCCGACATGGTCAGCGTCACCGTGAACAGGAAGATGAGGGTGAGTGCCCGGTGGGCGGTCTTGTTATGGAACAGGCGGCTCGGCGTCATGAAGTCTCCTGAAGTACCTATTTTAACCTGCTTTCGATCCACCGGTTGGCAGCGGCAGTAGGCGGTAGCGTCCTAATAGTGTTAGGACGCTGCCAGTTCGCCGAAGGTTACCTGGGAGGATTGATCTCTAACAACGCGCTGCCGGGAGGAGGCGATCTGTATACAATAGGAAAGTCGCATGCCCGAAACACCAAGCACGGAACCAGGGAGCAACCAGGCAGCGCTCTTGCAGCCGAAGGCGGCGGAGCCAGGTCGCTTGCGTCCGGCTCTGGGCGTGTGGCTGCGCGATCTGATTGTCTCGCTGGCCATCTCAGCCTTCATCATCGTGTTTATCTACCAGCCCGTGAAGGTGGAAGGCACGAGCATGATGCCGTCGCTCGAGGACCAGGAGCGAATCTTCGTCAACAAGTTCGTATATCGGCTGGAGCCGATCTCGCGTGGGGACATTGTGGTGTTTCGGTATCCGCGCGATCCCTCGAAGAGCTATATCAAGCGCGTCGTCGGTGCGGAGGGAGACCGCATCCGCATCGATGGTGGGCAGGTTTACGTGAACGGTGAGGCGCTGGACGAGGATTACGTTCCGCCCGTCTATGCCGACTCGCGGTCTTATCCGGAGGCAGTCGTGCCGCCGCACTGCTACTTCGTGCTGGGGGATCACCGGTCGATGTCGAACGACAGTAGGGACTTCGGCCCCGTGAATCAGAGCTATATCTACGGCAAGGCTGTGTTTGGCTATTGGCCAATGGATAAGCTGGGCCGGGTGCGGTAGATAATTTTTAGGAATTAGAGATTTCCACACGCAAGCTGTGATCCGTGCTTGGTGCCAGCGCCGTTCCCTGATAAAATTCTACAAATCCACACATTGGAGCGAGAATGCAGGCTACGCTTGCGCTCGAAGACGGTCGGGTCTTCCGAGGCAAAGGCTACGGCGCCAAAGGCGAGTGCTACGGCGAAGTCGTTTTTAATACATCCATCACCGGCTACCAGGAAATTTTCACCGACCCATCGTATTCAGGACAGATTGTTGTCCTGACCAATCCTCAGATCGGCAACTACGGAACTAATCAGGAAGACAACGAAGCCACGCGTCCGTGGATCGAAGGGCTGATCGTGCGCGAGTTCTCGAAAGTCAGTTCGAACTGGCGCTCGCAGCAGGTGACCGATGAGTACCTGGAACAGTTCAAAGTGCCGGTGCTCTCGGATATCGACACGCGGGCTCTGGTGCGGCATCTGCGCGATCACGGCGTGATGCGCGGAGTGGTTTCGACCATCGAGAGCGACGCCGAAAAGTTGGTGGCAAAGGCGAATTCGATTCCGAAGATGGACGGGACGGACCTGGCGAAAGTGGTGAGCACCAAGAACCCTTACGTGTGGGAAGTCGGCGAGCGCTCCCACGAACCGGTTGCGCAGGTAGGCGTGAAAGACGAGCCGGCGCGCTTTCATGTTGTGGCTTACGATTTTGGTATTAAGCAGAACATTCTACGTAAGTTACGGGGTGAGGGCTGCCGCGTGACGGTAGTGCCGGCGCAGACTCTGGCGGAAGATGTGCTGGCGCTGAAACCCGACGGAGTGTTTCTGTCAAATGGCCCCGGCGATCCTGAGCCGTGTACCTATGCAGTGGATTCGATTCGGCGGTTGATGGGACGGCAGCCGATTTTTGGAATCTGTCTGGGCCATCAACTCACCGGCATCGCGCTCGGCGGAAAGACCTTCAAGCTGAAGTTTGGACACCACGGCGGGAATCATCCGGTGAAACAGTTGGCCACTGGGAAGATTGAGATCACGGCACATAACCACAACTTTGCGGTCGATCCGGATTCGCTGCCGGAGAGCGAAGTCGAACTGACGCACATGGATTTGAACGACTCGACTTTGGAAGGACTGCGCCATAAAAACCTGCCACTGTTCAGTGTGCAGTATCACCCCGAGGCCGCGCCGGGTCCGCATGATTCGCATTATCTGTTCAAGGATTTCGTGAAGATGATGGAGGAGTGGAAAGGGTGAGCGGAGTGAAAGCCACATTGCTCGTTATGGTCCTTTCCGCCGTGCCAGCATTCGCGTGTCAAGAGTGCATCGTGCATGAGGTCGCCGTCGCCGGTGGTCAGGCAGTCTCGGTTAAGGGAGACTCGATAGTCGGTGCGAAGGTGACTCTGCGACGGGCAATCAAGAGATCTGGTGACCGCCCGCACGTGCTGAGCTGTCTCTACGGCTTCGAAAAAGGAAGGGTGGTGAAATCAGCGAAAACAGGTTCACAAGGACGTTTCAGATTGGGCGATGTGCCGCCCGACACCTATTGGCTTGCAATCCGCGGCCAGAACGCCCAGACCGTGCGAGTCATTCAAGTCGTCGCGAATTCGTTCGACGCCGAGCCTAAGAAGCTAACGGAATTCCAAGCGTCCGATACTGGCTTTGCGGGAGATCAATGTGATGTCTTACAGGCGAAGGACTTCATGTGACGCACGAGGACTGCTGCTAAATGCCCAAATGCACTGACATCTCGAAGATTCTGACTTTCGGCTTTCTTTGCTTTGCAGGTCTCATGTCGCGGGCCTTTGCTTGCTCCTACTTTCCACCAACTTATACGGTCGGGAAAAATTTCACTGTCAAGGTCTCCAGTTTGGAAGGAGCTACATACCCCGGCGTGCGCGTAATTCTGATACGAACGCATCGAGTTTCAAAGTCTGCCTTGACCGATGAAAAGGGAAGAGTTCATTTCGAAAACGTGGAACCGGGCGACTATTCGCTGGAGATCGATCAACTAGGGATTGCCGGTTGGGACACGGCCGGACTGATAGTGGTCGATGGCTCGAACAAGCAAGGTCCGGAAAAGCAGGAGATTCAATTGCACTGGCCCAGTTCACAGGTCTTGCAAGCGGTCGAGTTAAAAGGAATTTTCTTGGCCAGTGGAACTGCGAAGCCTATCGCAACGACCTCTCTGCACCTCGTGCACGGGCTAAACGGATCGCTAGAGTCAAGGCTTCTGACCGACGAGACGGGCAGGTTTGATCTAGGCTCTCCCGAGCCGGGACTGTACTTCATAAGAGTTGATCCAGCCCTTCCGGGGCCATGGGAGCCGCAAGGTACGATTCCCGTTGTTGTGAAGCCCGGTTCCAAGCGGGAACTGGTTGTGGCCTTGGGAGAGAGTTCGTGTGGCCTGGAGTACTCAGAGGTTTGCGGTGCGCCCGCAGTAACGGTGAGCCGCGTTGAGGGCAATGTAACCGACCCGCAAGGCGCGGCGATCAATCGCGCCAATATCGAGTTATTCCTTTCCAAATCCAAAGATCAGGCGGCCATAAAGACCGCCACGCCCAATCGCGATGGCCATTTCGCCCTGGCTGATGTTGCACCGGGAGACTATCAGTTGAGGATTAGCTCGACTGGTTTTACCCCACTGTTCATTCCGATCAAAGTTGGTCCTAGGGTTTCCATCGATGGTCCGCTCAATCTCAAGTTGGGTATGCTCGGCGGGACATGCCCTGGGTCGAAGGCCGCACAGCAGGAGAGCATGGCGAACTGATGCCCAAACGTACTGACATCTCGAAAATCCTGATTCTCGGCTCCGGGCCCATCGTCATCGGGCAGTCGGCGGAGTTTGATTACTCAGGCACCCAGGCTTGCAAGGCGCTTAAGTCTGAGGGCTATGAGGTGGTACTGGCCAACTCCAATCCGGCGACCATCATGACCGATCCGGAGATTGCCGACCGCACTTATATTGAGCCACTCACACTTGAATACTTGGAAGAGATCATTCGCATCGAGCGGGAACTCTCACCGGGCGCGGGTTTTGCCGTGTTGCCTACCGTGGGCGGACAGACTGCGCTCAACCTGGCGATTGAGCTTTCCGACGGCGGCGTGCTCGAAAAATACAACGTCGGCCTGATCGGCGCGAATGTGAACGCCATCAAGAAGGCGGAAGACCGGCTTGTCTTCAAGGACGCGATGCAGCGGATTGGGCTCGACGTGCCCAAGTCGGCGCTGGTGAACAACGTGAAAGACGGGCTGGAGTTTGCCGGCAAGATCGGATTTCCCGTGATCGTGCGTCCGTCGTTCACGCTGGGCGGTTCCGGCGGCGGCATCGCTTACAACCGCGAGGAGATGGTCGAGGTACTCGGGCGTGGACTGGATTTTTCGCCGGTACACGAAGCGCTGATTGAAGAGTCGGTGCTGGGATGGAAAGAATTTGAGCTCGAGGTGATGCGTGACACCAAAGACAACGTCATCATCATCTGCTCGATCGAGAACTTCGATCCCATGGGCGTGCACACGGGCGACTCGATCACGGTGGCTCCGGCGCAGACCTTGACCGACCGCGAGTACCAGGCCATGCGCGATGCTTCGATTGCGGTGATCCGCGAAATCGGCGTGGACACCGGCGGATCGAACATTCAGTTCGGAGTGAATCCGGAGACGGGGCGGATGGTAGTGATCGAGATGAACCCGCGCGTGTCGCGGTCCTCGGCTCTGGCTTCAAAGGCCACGGGCTTCCCGATTGCTAAGATTGCCGCGAAACTCGCCGTGGGTTACACGCTCGACGAGATTCCCAACGACATCACCCGCAAGACTCCAGCGTGTTTCGAGCCGACGCTTGATTACGTCGTCGTAAAGATCCCGAAATGGCAGTTCGAAAAATTTCCCGGTGCGGACGAGAGCCTGGGACCACAGATGAAGTCGGTGGGCGAAGTGATGGCCATCGGGCGCACATTCAAAGAAGCGCTGATGAAGGGCATTCGCTCGCTCGATACCGGAAAGCGCGTGGGCGGCGACAAGATCGAGCCGAAAATCCTGACGCAACGACTGGTGACGCCGCATCCGGAGCGGCTGGCGTATATCCAATACGCTCTGCGGCAGGGCCACACAGTAAAGCAGATCGCCAAGATGACGTCGATGGACCCGTGGTTCCTCTACCAGCTCAAAGAAATTAACGACATGCAGCTTGAGCTGGAGAAGCACCCGATGGAGTCGATTCCGACCGAGGTGCTGCGCGACGCCAAGCGCATGGGCTTCTCGGACGGGCGGTTGGCTGGTGTGTGGCGGCTCGAGGGACAAGAAAAAGTCCGGCACCTGCGCAAGAAGCACGGCGTTATGCCGGTCTACAAACGCGTGGACACCTGCGCTGCCGAGTTCGAGAGCTTCACGCCGTATCTCTACTCGACTTACGAGGACGAAGATGAAGCAGCGCCGACCGAGAAAAAGAAAGTGATCATTCTAGGCAGCGGTCCGAACCGAATCGGTCAGGGAATTGAGTTCGACTACTGCTGCTGCCATGCTTCGTTCGCGCTGCACGAAGACGGTTACGAGACGATCATGATTAACTGCAATCCTGAGACGGTCTCGACCGACTACGACACCAGCGATCGTCTCTACTTTGAGCCGCTGACGTTTGAAGATGTGTGGGCGATTTATCAGCATGAAACGTCGAAGGGCGCTCCAGTGGGCGTGATTGTGCAATTTGGCGGACAGACGCCGCTGAACCTGGCGTTGCCGCTCAAGCGCGCGGGCGTGAACATCATTGGTACGTCACCGGAGTCGATCGATCTGGCCGAGGATCGCAAACATTTCAACAAGCTTTTGGAAGAACTGAACATTCCACAGGCTGCGGGAGTGATGGCGACCTCGCTGGATGAAGCCACTGAGGGCGCAAAACGTGTGGGATATCCCGTAGTGGTGCGGCCTTCCTACGTGCTGGGAGGGCGCGCCATGGTGATCGCGTACGACGAGGAATCGGTCGTGCGTTATATGAAGGAGGCGGTCGAGTATTCGCATGATCGTCCGGTGCTGATCGATCACTTCCTTGAAGACGCGATTGAACTCGACGTGGATGCACTCTCGGATGGCGAAGATGTGGTGATCGGCGGCATCATGCAGCACATTGAGGAAGCCGGCATTCACTCTGGCGATTCCTCGTGCGTGCTGCCTGCCGTGGATATTCCGCAGCCGCTCATGGACCGCATGCGGGACTACACCTTCAAGCTGGCGCGGGCGCTGAAGGTGGTGGGGCTGATGAATATTCAGTTCGCCATCCCGCGTGGCAACGGCGGCTCAGGGAACGGTGCGGAAGGATCGAAGGTCTACGTGCTGGAAGTAAATCCGCGGGCTTCGCGCACCGTGCCTTATGTTTCAAAGGCCACAGGTGTACCGCTGGCGAAGATTGCAGCGCGGCTGATGACGGGCCGCAAGCTGCGCGAATTCCTGCCAGAGAATATAGACCGGCGTACTGATCTCGATACCGGAACCTGCTACTACGTGAAATCGCCGGTGTTTCCGTGGAATAAGTTCCCCGGCGTCGATACAGTGCTGGGTCCGGAAATGAAATCTACCGGCGAAGTGATGGGCGTGGGCGATAGCTTCGGCGAGGCCTTCGCTAAGGCGCAACTGGCCGCAGGCCAGAAGTTGCCGACGCAGGGGACGGTGTTCATCAGCGTAACCGACCACGATAAGCGCAACGTTGCCGACGTCGCCCGCAAGTTTGTGGATATGGGTTTCAAGCTGGTAGCCACATCGGGAACTGCCGATGTGATCGAAGCCGCAGGTATGAAAGTCGATCGTGTCTACAAAGTGAAAGAGGGTCGCCCGAATGTGGTGGACTTCATTAAGGGCCAGCGCATTCATCTCATCGTCAACACGCCCACCGGGCTTGAACCGTGGTTCGACGAGAGGGCGATCCGGCGTGCCGCAGTGATCGCGCGCATTCCCACTCTCACCACGGTTTCGGCCGCGCGGGCCGCTGCGGAAGGGATCGCGGCGCTGCAGCGCGGGGAAGTGAATATACGGGCATTGCAGCAGTTACACGCAGAGCGCGGGGTCATCCGGCGCTAGAATGTTTCTTGCTTTCGCTAGGATAGAAGTCCATTCCCACAAGGATGTGTTCGTGCTAGCATTCCCAGCGACATAAGGGCGTAGAAGCACTGCATTCGAGGAGGTGCTGATGGCGCATGCTACGATTCCAGCCCTGGCGAGCACCGCGACACTGAGTGGCAGGGCAAGGTTGGCCGCGAAGATCCTGGCTTGGGCTGGCGTCCTCACCCTGGCAGTCGGTTTCGTCATCAAGTACGTTCTCTTCTACTACCGCCACTATGACGCGGCATCATTCGATGTCTATTGGCCGCGGCGCGGGTGGCTATTCCTTCACATCAACGGAGGGGCTCTGGCATTGCTGATGGGTCCGTGGCAATTCTGGACTGGACTTCGGCAGAGGAACCTCGCGATCCACCGTTGGGCGGGGCGGCTTTTTTTGCTGGGCGTTGCACTGGGTGTGACCGGGGCGGTCGGCCTGTCCATCACTTCGACCTACGGCTGGGGTTTCGCGGTCGGGTTGATGGGCCTGGCGTCGGCTTGGCTGATCACAACGAGCATGGCGTATTACACAATACGCAAGGGACTGGTGGCGCTGCATAAGGAGTGGATGATTCGCGCCTACGTAGTTACATTCGCTTTTGTGACCTTTCGCATCTTGAGCGATTACGGACCCACTTCGCGCTTGCAGCCGGAAAACGACAGAAGCCTCACTATCAGTTGGGTGTGCTGGGTCGTCCCGCTGGCTGTTACCGAGATGATCTTTCAGATGAAGCGAGTGAGAGCTGCGACGAGCGCGCGGCGATAAGCAAGGATCTTCGTGCAGGAACGGAACTGGCGTTGTTCAAGCGTTTAGGAGTTGCGACAGCTATGGCTGAAAATGCAGATCGAATCCACAGATGGTTCGAAGAAGTCTGGAATCAGGGTCGTGGCGAAACCATCCACGAGATGTGCGCCAAAGATGCGATTGGCTACGGCCAGGCGCAACATGGCGCCGATATTCACGGCCCGGCGGAGTTTGAAAAATTTTGGCGAAGTTTCCGTGGGGCATTCTCCGGCATGAAGATTGAGATTCACGACACCATTGAAGAAGGTGACAGAGTCATAGCCCGGTGGACCATGACGATGACCCACACCGGAGATTTCCTGGGAATAAAGCCTACGAACAAGCGGGTTACGGTCAATGGGATGAGCATCCAGCAATTTAAGAATGGACAGATTGTCGCCGGGTGGGACAACTGGGACCAGTTGGGTTTGCTGGTGCAGTTGGGTGCAGTGCCCGCTGCGAACTTTCTGTGACAGAATCGGCCCTTAAGAGAACGGCTCGCCAATCGAGAAGCTTGTGTTTAGAATTGTGAATGCTCCTACACGGCATTTTCCCTCCCATTACCACTCCGTTCTATCCCGACGGCAATGTGTATTTCAAAAAGCTCGAGAGCAATGTTGAGCGCTATTCGCGGACTCCATGTGCTGGCATTGTTGTTCTCGGCTCGACCGGAGAAGCCATCCTGCTTTCCGACCAGGAGCGGCGCGATGTCTTGAAGTCCGCGCGCGAGGCCGCTGCTCCGAACAAGGTTCTGATCGCGGGCACGGGGATTGAGTCGGCGATTGAGACGCTTCGGCTCACCGAGTACGCCGCTGAGTTGGGCTATGACGTTGCCATGGTCCGCACGCCGCATTACTACAAGAAGCAGATGCAACCGGCAAGCATGCTGGCGTTTTACCGCACGGTGGCCGATCGGTCGCCGCTGCCGGTTATCATTTACAACTTTCCACAGGCCACCGGCTATGACATTCCGGCCGAGTTGGTGATTGAACTGGCGGAGCATCCGAACCTGATCGGAATTAAGGAATCCAGTGGGGACGTGGAAAAGGTGAGCAAGATGGTGGAGGGCACGCGGCACATCCGGCGCAACGCCACGGTGACCGAGACCTTTGAGGCAGTCACGCCACGCATGCTTGCGGCTGCTACTAGCCGCTCGAACGGGGAGGGGGAACTGGTGCAGGTCGCGGGATTGTCTGGTTTGCCCTCAGTAAAGCCGTCTTCGGCGGCGGTCACGCTGGTCGGCAAGATGAAGACCCGGCAGAAGGAAGTAGGCTTTCAAGTGCTGGTGGGCGCGGCGCAGAAGCTGCATCCGTCGCTTGATGCCGGAGCGGTGGGGGCGATACTTGCTTTCGCCTGTCTTGCACCGACCTCGTGCTACGAGATTTATGCTGCGTGGAAAGAGGGTGACGCCGAACTAGCGCGGTTGAAGCAGGAGCGGATTGCCCGCGCGGCTCAAGGCGTGGTTGGCGATCTGGGCATTCCCGGCGTTAAGTACGGTATGGACTTCAACGGCTATTTTGGAGGGTCGGCGCGACTCCCACTGCTTCCGCTTACGGGTGAGCTGAAGAGCGAGGTGGAACGGTTGTTGGCGGATGTAAGGAACTAATCCCGGATCGCGTTTCGCTTGCGGAATTCTCTCCGATACAACTGAAGCTGTTGCTTGCATTCACCCTCCTTGTACCGTACAGTACGCAGTCATATGTCACGTCGTAAATCTCTGTACTCGCTTTTGTCAGTGTTCCTCCTAGCCGCCACTACCTATGCGAAAGACCCGCCTGCTCAAGTGATTATCTGGCCCGATTCGGGTACGCCGGTCATGCGGTTTAGTTTCGGCAAGTTCAAAGAGGTCGGCTCATCGGGAAACCAGCACAATTATGTGACCGACACTACGGTTGAAAATCTTTGGACAAAGGCGATTGGCACGGCAAATTTTTCACTTTACCTTTTTGACAAGAATCGGGTGAGAATCGGGGAAGGCTGGATTTCCGTCAGCAATCTGGCGCGTGGAGAGATGGCGAAATTCCAAACCAGCGTCAGTACGTCGGGCAATCCCGTCTCCCTTACGCTGGCACCGCGCTCGTTGCCCACCGAACTACAGTCGTTTTTGCCCTCCAAACTTGTTTCAATCACCGTGAATTCGGTTCCTCAGGGAGCTTTGTTGAAAGTGGATGGGACGGAAGCAGGTACAACTCCCAAGATTGTGCAGTTGGGTGTCGGCAAACATATGCTGGAGTTCAGTAAGGAAGGATTCAACGCGGGCAGGTTTCCCATGGAAGTCGGCTCCGACGATGCTTCGGGCGGCAGCGTCAGCTATGAGCTCGGAGCTTCCTCGCACGACACAATCGAACTCCGCGACGGGACTGTCCTGACAGGAGATCTAGAATCAATCTCGGCGACAGAGGTGGTGGTTCGAGCTGGTGGCAAAGATCTGTCGTACGACCGGAACCAAGTAAAGCGAGTCATGCTGGTGCAAAGGGAAGTGCAGCCGCCGCCAGCGACGCAGCCAACTCAGCCACATCCGTAACAGAGAAGGTCTCGCAACACAAGAACATCCAGCTTGTGATCAAGGTCACAGATACCGTATACTGCTTTCGAACGAACGTTCGAATAGTGCCTTGCCGTAAAGGTTTATGGGAAGTCCGTCCACAGCGACGCGAGTTTCCGCGCAGCGTCATCGCACGCCCTCGGCACCGGCCACGCGCTTTGACAAGCGCCTGGCGGAAATCCTCACTCATGCGACGGACGTCTTCTGCGACAAGGGATACGAAGGCGCCTCGATGCGCGATCTCTCTCGCGCCAGCGGCATGTCGCTGGCCGGGCTCTACTACTACTTCGAGTCCAAAGAGCGGTTGCTCTTTCTCATTCAAAAACACACGTTTTCGACGATTGTTGAACGGCTCAAGGAGCGGCTTGCGGGTGTCGGCGATCCGGAGCGGCAGGTTCGCATTTTCATTCTTAATCATCTGGAATATTTTCTCGCCAATCCGGCGAGCTTGAAGGTGCTGTCGCACGATTCGGAAGCACTGAAAAACGGCTTCGCCTCGGAAGTCGCGGTCATCAAGCGCGAGTATTACCGCATCTGTGTGGGCTTGCTGGACGAGCTGAAGCGATCCCAGGGATTGCAATTTTCAACGCGAATCGCGGTGCTTAGCCTGTTCGGCATGATGAATTGGATCTACACGTGGCATAACCCGCGGGTCGATACCGACGCAGAACAGCTAGCCCAGCAGATGGGAGACATCTTTCTTAGGGGATGTATGGCCAGAGCCTGGCCCCGGATCTAGGGGAACCAAGACGCACGCTCAGGAGCGGCAATATGAGAGCTCAATTTAAAGCGCAGTACAGGAAGCTATACAAGAATCCACTGCTTCTCAATGTGCTTGGAGGCGTGGCTGCGAACGCGCTCGTAGCTGTCTGCACGAAGTTCTATGCGCTGCCCCTTTGGATGTTTTGGCTTGTACTCGGTACTTCCTTCGGAGCGTTGGGCATGTGGGTGCTCGTGGCCCGCAAGAAACACCTGCGCATCTTCGTCGCGATGGCGGCTTTTCATCGGAAGCAGTTCTTCGCCGATTTCTTGCTGCACCTGTTATCGGAGCTGGCCAAGAGGGATATCGACGCGGTCGTGAAGCTACCCGAGCGCGATTACGATCCTACAGCCCAGGGCCTTCACTTCGAAGAGATTATCGACCAAATGCATGACTTTGCCGGCGGCATTGTAGTGCCGGTTGAGGCGCACCTTAGGAGGAAAGAAATACTGGGATTTGCTTCCCGTGTTGGGAAGCCCGTAGTTTTTGTGGACGCGCAACCCTTTCAGAACGAAGCAGATTACCCACCCAACACCTGCTTCGTCGGATTTGACAATAGCCTCGGTGGACAATGTGCTGCCGAAGCGGTGGTCAAATTACTGCGGGACAAAGGTGTGACCGTTCCGAACGTGCTCGTGATCGGGAGCAATGTACAGACGGAACGCCAGCAGTCCTTCATTCAAGACCTAAAGAGAACATTTCCGTCCGCAAAAATTGAATTGAACGAGGATGGACGATTCATGCGTGAGGACGCGCAACAGATAGCGCGATCCTTCTTAGAAGACTCGCGCCATTCCGGCCTACATTACGACGCAATTTTTTGCACGAACGATGAAATGGCTCTTGGGACAGCCGATGCGATCCAGATGTTGCCTCACGATTGCCCCGACCAGTTCAATATCGTTGGCTACGATGGCATTCCAGAGGTTCAGAGGATGATCGACAAGGGAAACACACCGCTGAAAAACACAATCGTACAAAGTCCGGCCGAGTTGGCTGCGCACGCGGTTCAGGCGCTGGTCGAGATGATTGAAAAAGGCGAGTCCGGTTCGAGGATCAAGCTACTCCGTCCCAAGATATTCAGGAATTTCAGACGGAATGAAAAGGATTCGGACTCGGCACCCCGCCCTAAGAAAGCCTTTAGTAAAGGTGGCTTAACTGAGGGACGTTCTGAGCAAGAAGAGACGGAGACACTGGAGAGAAAAGGAGCTTAAACATGGCGACCACAATGCAGCCGGCGACCGGCGAAACCACCAAACAGCTTGTCAACTACCGTACCGACGGCGGGGTAGCCGTGATCGAGATGTCCGATCCCCCGGCCAACACCTATACCTACGAAATGAACCGGCAGCTCGATGAGGCAATCCTGCGCGCGCGCATGGAGAACGACGTTTATGTCATTTTGCTGACCGGGGCGGGCGACAAGTTCTTCTCGGCGGGAGCCAACATCAAGATGCTTTCCAGCGTCGATCCCACCTTCAAGTACTACTTCTGCTTGCACGCCAACGAAATGCTGCTGCGCCTGGAACACACGCCCAAGCTGGTGATTGCGGCGATCAATGGCCACTGTGTTGGCGGTGGGCTGGAGATTGCCATGGCCGCCGACATCCGCATCGCGCGTAAAGATGCAGGCAAGATTGGTCTGCCGGAAGTTAACCTGGGCGTGCTTCCCGGTACCGGCGGAACCCAGCGGCTCTCCCGGTTGGTGGGGAAGAGCAAAGCGATCGAGTTGATGGTCACGGGCAACACGTTCTCGTTTGAAGAGGCGCTGGAGTTTGGCATCATCAACGACATCTACGAGCGCGATAGCTTCATGGAAAACATGATGGAATACGCCAAGCAGTTCTGCCCCCCAAACAAAGCTGCCAAGGCCGTGGGACGGATCAAGCGCGCCGTGCAAACGGGATGGGAGATTCCCATGGAGTCGGCGCTGGCGGTGGAGCGCGAGAACCAGCAACTGCTGTTTCAGAGCGAAGACGCTAAGGAAGGCCTGGCTGCTTATGTGGAGAAGCGGCCGGCGGTTTTCAAGGCGAAATAGTACGGAGTACCTGGTACAGAGTACCGGGCAGTAGGGACGCCCGCCCGGCAGCCGGGCGGGACGCCTACTCTACTAAACGCGCTACAGGAAAGAAAGAATGCTTGCAGCCAAAGTGAAGGTTGAACCCGGGCAATTACTGATCGACGGGCAATGGGTCGATGGGGCGAAGAAATTCGACACCATCAATCCGGCCACGGGCGAAGTGCTGACTCAGATCGCGGAAGGTTCGTCCGCGGATGTTGATCGCGCTGTGGATGCTGCGCGCCGCGCTCTTGAGGATCGTACCGGCCCGTGGCGAAAGATGTCGGCCAGCGAGCGCGGACGGATGATCTGGAAGCTCGCCGATCTGCTGGAAAAAAACATCGACGAATTCGCCGAGCTGGAAACTCTCGACAACGGCAAGCCGATATTCGAATCACGCTACGTCGACATGCCGATGGTGGTTGATGTTCTGCGGTACTACGCGGGCTTGGCGACCAAGATCCACGGAGAGACGGTCAACACCCTCGAGACGGCATTTACCTATACCCTTCGCGAACCCGTCGGAGTCGTTGGGTTGATTGTTCCGTGGAACTTTCCTCTGTTGCTGGCTTCGTGGAAGATTGGTCCAGCGTTGGCGTGTGCCAACACGATCGTATGGAAGCCGGCCAGCCAGACTTCGTTGACTACGTTGCGATTCGGAAAGCTGGCGGTGGAAGCAGGCGTTCCCGCAGGCGTTATAAACATTGTGACTGGTCCTGGAGCAGTAGGCCGGGCGATGGTGAAGCACCCGGGGATCGACAAGATCGCGTTCACCGGTTCGACCTCAGTCGGACAGGAAATCATGCGGAGCGCGGCCGACACCGTGAAGCGCCTCACGCTGGAGTTGGGTGGGAAATCGCCGAACATTGTTTTCGCTGACTCCGACATTGACAATGCCGTCAAGGGGGCGATTACCGGAATCTTCTACGGCAAGGGTGAAGTCTGCAACGCGGGCTCGCGGCTTTTTCTGGAAAGCAAAGTGAAGGACGAGTTCACTGAGAAGCTGGTAGCACGCGCGGCCAAGATGCGTCCTGCGGACCCGCTCGATCCGAAGACGCGGCTGGGAGCGATCGTTAGCCATGAGCAAATGCTGACTGTATTGGGCTATATCGAAGCCGGCAAAACAGGTGGCGCCCAGCTGGTGGCGGGCGGGAATCGCGTCGCAGTAGACGGGGGCAAGGGATTCTTCATCGAGCCGACCATCTTCGGCGACGTGAAAAATGACATGAGGATTGCGCGGGAAGAGATTTTCGGTCCGGTGCTCTCGGTGTTGACCTTCGACGACATCGACGAAGTCATCGAGCAAGCTAATAACAATCCTTACGGTTTGGCTGCGGCGGTGTGGACCCGCGACATAAAGAAGGCGCACAGCGTTTCGCGGCGTCTGAAAGCGGGAACAGTGTGGATCAATACCTACGGACTCATGGACGCGTCGCTGCCGTTTGGTGGCTACAAGAGTTCGGGCTTTGGCCGCGAGCTGGGAGCCCACGCGATCGAGCATTACACAGAGATGAAAACAGTTTGGCTGAACATAGCGTAGGAGCGGAATTATGCCAGGAAAAGTAGCAAAGATCGGAACCTTCAGTGACTGGGAAGGCATGTTCAACGACTGGCGCAAGGATATCGGTGTCAATACGAAGGACATTGAAGCATTCCACTTCGACACGCTCTATGGTGCGATCGATACCGAGGAGATTGAATTCGGCTCGTACAAGGGCCGCCGCAAGTGGGAGAACCTGCGGCAGATCCCCACGCAGCAGATGCGCGACGCGCTGATGAACATGATCGTCTATCAAGGCGACACCGAGTTTGCCAGCGTCGAGCAGCAGCGCAACCTACTCGAAAACGCGCCCACCGATTGGGACCGCCGCGCCATCACTCGCGTCATGATTGAAGAAATGCGCCATGGCTGGCAGATGTGCGCGCTGCTGGTGGATCACTTCGGCTATTCGGGCAAAGTCGAGGCACAAAAAATGCTCGAACGCCGCGCCTTCGAGAACAAGCGGCTGCTGGGCGCATTCAACGTCGACGTCGACAACTGGATGGATTTCTTTACGTACACTGACTTTGTCGATCGTGACGGAAAGTTCCAGTTGCAAATGCTGAAATACTCCGCCTTCGCCCCGCTGGGGCGGTCGATGTCCTACATGCTGCGCGAAGAAGCCTTCCATATGGGCACGGGCAACGACGGCCTCCGGCGCATCGTGGAAGCGGGCGTCATCCCAGGCTGGCTGATTCAGAAGTATCTCAACAAGTGGATTTCCAGTTCCTACGATCTCTTCGGCACTGACCATTCTTCGTCGGCGCACTGGGCCTACGTTTGGGGCGTCAAGGGACGCTACGACGAGCCCAAGAACGAGCATGCTCCTGACCTCGACGACTTGAACGACTACAACCGGAATTTGTATCGCGATGAAGTGGCGGGCCTGATTGAACGCTTCAACGGCGCTCTGAAAGCGGGCCAGCCGAAGCTGTACGCGCCGCACATCAAATTCAATCGTGAGATCGGGCGCTGGGCAGGACAGAAGTTCCACGCGCAGACGGGCGAGCCGCTTGATGACCGTGCCTACGAGGAACATCTGAAGGAATACATGCCCGGTCCGGCCGACAGGAAATTGCTGCTCGACATTATCGAGACCGAAAAAAAATGGATTGCCGAGAAAACCGGGGCGCGCGATCCTCTGGCCAGCATCGGCGAGGTCAGGAAGTCGGCGATCAATTTGTAGGGCGAAGGCCCTTTTTACAGCCGGGGCGCAGAGATTAAAGAGAAACAATATGGCCTCCACATTTGTGGAATCGAAACTCGCTCGGCTCACGCTCGATGTCACCCCTCCCGTGGCGCGAATCGTTCTGCGCAACCCACCTTTGAACGTCATCGACATTCCAATGATGGAAGAGTTGTCGCAGATGCTGGGAGAGATTGAAACGCGTTCGGATGTTTCTGTTGTCGTGCTGAGCGGCGAGGGTAAGGCTTTTTCGGCTGGCGTAGATGTGGCGGCACATACTCCCGACAAAGTCGAGGCAATGTTGCTTAAGTTCCACGCCGTAGTTCGGGTCCTGGTCGCCAGCAGGAAGGTGACGGTCGCCGCTGTGCATAGGCATTGCCTGGGTGGAGGCGCGGAACTGGCCATGGTGTGCGATTTGGCGTACACCACCGCATCGGCACAGTGGGGATTTCCGGAGATCAAGCTGGGTTGTTATCCGCCAGTGGCGTGCACTGCTCTGGCCGCGCTGGTGGGGCAGAAGCGGGCCGCGGAATTAATCCTGACTGGACGGACGATCAGCGGCAACGAGGCCGTTGAGATGGGATTGGCAAATCGTGCTGTCTCTGACGAAGAATTCGCGGCGACAGTTGATCAAACCGTAAGGGAACTGCTCAGACTGAGTCCCGCGGCGTTGGCGGTAACAAAGAAGGCCTTCTACGCATGGGATGCGATGCACTTCGACAAAGGCCTGGCTCGGGCGGAGAAGATTTACCTGGAAGAGTTGATGAAGACAGCCGACGCTCACGAGGGTATTCGTGCGTTCATGGAGAGGCGCGAGCCGAAGTGGACAGGGAAATAGCGTAAGGGATGAAACCATGGACTACGAGATTACTCCCGAAGAAGTGAAGAGGAAGCTGGAGCAGGTTGAAGAGTTTACGCTCCTCGATGTCCGCGAGCTCTGGGAGTTTGAGACGGCGCACATGGCAGGAGCGAAGCTGGTTCCGATGGGTGATGTTCCGTCCCGAGCGCATCAGGACCTTGATCCGGAAGATCACATCGTTGTGGTTTGCCATCACGGCGTGCGCTCAATGAATGTAACTGCGTGGCTGCGGCAGCAGGGATTCGAGAGAGCGCAATCCATGCGTGGCGGGATCGACGCCTGGTCGCGGCAAGTGGATGGGAAAGTGCCGACGTACTGAAGCAGTTCAAAATGAAAAAAGAACTCGTCGAACTCAAAGTCAACGGCCGCACCCACGAACTAGCCATCGAGCCGAGCGCGCTTTTGCTCGATGTCTTGCGGCAAGACCTGCGCCTTACAGGGTCAAAGAGGGGCTGCGACGAATCATCCTGCGGGGCGTGTACCGTGCTGCTGGATGGCGTTGCCATGATGTCCTGCACACTGCTGGCGGCGAGTTGTCAGGAGCAGGAGATCACGACCATCGAGGGCGTGAGCGAACACGGCAGTCTGGCGGCGATTCAAAAAGCATACGGCGACTGGGGCGGTGCGCAGTGCGGCTTTTGCACTCCCGGCTTCATCATGACCGTGAAGTCGCTGCTGGCCGAGAATCCTGATCCCTCGGAAGCCGAGGTTCGGGCCGCGTTGAGCAGCAATTTGTGCCGCTGTACGGGATACAGCCAGATGTATGCGGCGATTCGGTCGGCGATCGCGGCAGAGCAGCAGGGGATCGCCTCCAAGTGACAATCAGCCGCCAGCAGAAAGCAGATTCCTCGCTTCGCTCGGAAGAACAATGACCGATTTCTCCATCATCGGCAAGCCCACCGCGATGATCGACGCGGCGGAAAAGACCACCGGCGGCGGCAAATACACGGACGATCTCAGTGTTCCCGGCATGCTGATCGGGAAAATTCTGCACTCGCCGTATCCGCACGCGCGCATCAAGCGCATCGACACCAGCCGCGCCGAAGAGCTTGACGGCGTTGTCGCCGTGGTCGTCGGCCAAGACGCCCCCAATCCTTACGGAATTCTTCCCGTTGGTCACGATGAGCACGCGCTGGCGCTCGACAAAGTCCGTTATGTCGGCGATAACGTCGCGTGCGTGGTCGCTGTTTCCGAGTCCATCGCTGAGAAGGCGTTGGAAATGGTCGACGTCGACTACGTAGTGCTGCCCGCCTACTTCGATCCCGAAGAGTCAATGAAGGCGCGCACTGATCT
Organism: Candidatus Acidiferrum sp.; assembly: GCA_035568115.1. GTDB lineage: Bacteria > Acidobacteriota > Terriglobia > Terriglobales > Acidobacteriaceae > Sulfotelmatobacter. The sequence goes on along the minus strand of DATMOP010000006.1, from coordinate 66,446 downwards.
GATCCATGACAACAAGCCAGGCAATTTGGAAAAGGACTACCACCACGCCTTCGGCGATCCTGAAAAAGGATTTGCCGAGGCGGACCATGTGGCCGAGGCGCGATTCATTGCAAACGAAGTGACACACGCAGCTATGGAACCGCATTGTACGCTGGCATCGTTCGAACTCGATCCACACACCGGCAAGCCCGGACGTCTTACGGTTTGGTCCTCCACTCAGGTTCCGTACTACCTCCAGCACAAGCTGTCACTCGTGCTTGAAATGCCGATGGCGCAGATTCGAGTGATCAAGCCATTGGTAGGCGGCGGATTCGGCGGCAAGAGTGAAGTCATTCCGCTGGAGATCATTGCAGCGGTGGCGGCGCGCAAGGCGCAGGCTCCGGTGAAGATCACCTATACCCGCGAGGAAGTCTTCTGGGCCCATCGCGGGCGCCCGCGGACCATCATTGATCTGAAAACAGGCATCAAGAACGACGGTCGCATCACCTCCGTGAAAGCGCGTGTGGTCCAGGACGGCGGAGCGTATTGCTCGTATGGCGTAGTCACGATTCTCTACTCGGGAGCACTGTTGGGCGCGCTCTACGACATTCCGAACATTCAATATGACGGCTACCGCGTGCTCACCAACAAGCCCGCTTGTGGTGCGATGCGTGGGCACGGGACCGTCAACGTGCGTTTCGCCTTCGAATCGCAACTGGACGAACTCGCCGCGAAGATCGGAATGGATCCGGCGGAGATTCGGCAACGCAATTTGCTCAAGCCGCCGTGTATCACCGTGAACGGCTTGCGCGTTCAGAGCTATGGGCTGCCGGAGTGCATTGAGAAGACCGTTGAGCGCTCAGGCTGGAAGCAGCGCAAGGGAAAAATGCCAAGGGGACGCGGCTTGGGCATTGCATGCAGCCACTACGTCAGCGGCGCGGCCAATTCGATTATTCGTTCCGACATGCCCCACTCAACCGTCAACATCAAGATCGACCGCGACGGAGGCGTCGTGGTGTACACCGGCGCGTCGGAAATCGGCCAGGGATCCGACACGATGACGGCGCAGGTCGCCGCCGAAGTGTTGGGATGCTCGCTGGGCCGCGTGAGAGTGATTGCGGCTGACACGGATCTCACGCCCATCGACATCGGTTCTTATTCCAGCCGGGTCACTTTCATGGCGGGTAACGCCACGCTGCGTGCCGCGGAAGATGTGAAGAAGAGAATCGCCGCGGCGGCGGCCAAGAAGATGAACTGCGCAGCGGAAGACCTGATGTTCAGGAACGATATCGTCTGCAAGAAGGGAAGTGCTCCGCCAGTCGCGAAGAAGGATCAGGCCGAGGACATGGAAGTTACGCAGGCAGTCGCCTCCGTCAGCGGACGGGTCGAAGGCCAGATCTTGCGCGGATCGTTGCAGCAAAAACGCAAAGAAGAAGGCCCGAAAGAATGGATGACATTCGAAGAAGCGGTGGTGGCCGCCATTGACTTCCACGGCGCGCTCACCGGAACAGGTTCCTATGCTCCGCCGCCCGAAGCCCGTGGCGGAAAGCACAAAGGCGGAGGCGTTGGGCCGTCCCCGGCCTATTCGTATTCCGCGCAAGTGGCTGAGGTCAGCGTGGATGAAGACACGGGCGAAGTCACGGTGCATAAGGTGTGGGCGGCGCACGACTGTGGTCGCGCGCTGAACCCCGTATCGGTGGAAGGGCAGATCATCGGCTCCGTATGGATGGGCATGGGCCAGGCGCTCACCGAAGAAATGGTCTGGAAAGACGGCATGCTGATGAATGCCGGAATGCTGGAATATCGCAGCCCGTCGTCGGTAGAGTCGCCGGAAGTGGAGCCCATCATCGTGGAGAGCATCGATCCCGAAGGTCCGTTTGGCGCCAAGGAATGCAGCGAGGGCTCACTGGCCGCGACCATCCCGGCAATTTCCAACGCGATTTACGATGCAGTCGGCGTGCGCTTGCATGAGTCTCCGTTCACACCCGAGCGGGTGCTGGCGGCGCTGCGGGCACAAAGAAAAGACAAGGTTCTGAACCTGACCGAGGGCGTGGATCCAACTGCGCCCATGCGCTTTCGCGAGCATGGCGGATCACTCTGCTACAAGGGTAAAGGACCGGAGCGGCATGTGCTCGATCCGGCGCGCCGCGAAGCGCCAGCTTCGGCGGGAGGTGCGGATTGAGCCTTCCGCAATTCAGGTTGCTTCGGCCGCGTGCGGCAGACGAGGCTATCGCTCATCTCGACAAACACGCGGGCAGCACCCGCGTGCTGGCCGGTGGCACCGACCTCATTCCTTCGATGCGGCAAAAGTTGTTCGAGCCGGAATACATTCTCGATCTGCGTGGCATTGCCGAGTTGCGCGGAGTGCGGCTGCAGGCTGCCGGCGAAGTAGAAATTGGGGCGCTCACAGCGCTCAGCGTGATCGAGAAATCACCGTACCTCCGCCAGCACTTCCCGGTCCTCACCGAAGCGGCTGCGACCGTCGCTTCGCCGGTGCTCCGCAACATGGGTACTCTTGGCGGCAATATCTGTCTCGACACACGCTGCCTCTGGTACAACCAGTCGTTGAGCTGGCGCAAGGGTTGCGGGTTCTGCATCAAGAAGGATGGCGATCTTTGCCACGTGGCTCCGGGTGGAACGAAATGCTGGGCAGCATTTTCCGGCGACACGCCCCCTGCTTTGTTGTGCCTAAATGCGGAGATTGAAATCGCGAGCCCAGATGGTGCGCGGCGCATTGCTTTGCGGGACTTTTACACCGGAGACGGCGAGAGTTACCGCAATCTGCAGCCGAACGAGTTGGTCACGCGCGTGTTTCTGCCTGCAGAGTCGGCAGACTATCGGGGCATCTATCGCAAGCTGCGGGTTCGTGGATCCATCGACTATCCTCTGGCGGGCGTCGCGGTCGTAATGAGGTGGTCGAACGGACACGTCGACGATGCGCGGATCGCGATGACGGCGGTGAATCCCGCGCCAGTCTTGGTGGAGCGGGCGGGAGAAATGCTGATCGGAAAGACCATCGACGATGCCATCGCGGAAGCTGCAGGTGATATCGCGGCGCGAACTGCCAAGCCTCTCACTACGTCAGCACTCACGCCGGAGTACCGGCGCGAGATGATTCGTGTCTTCACCAAGCGCGCGGTGCTTGCCGCCGCGAGCAATTAAGGGCGAACAGGTGAGCCCCATGGAATGATCACCGACTGCCACATCCATATTCAGCCGATGGACATGTTCAAGCCCCAGGCGCTGGAGCTCATGAAGAAAAAGCGGCCGGACTTCGATCAAATTGTCGAATTGTGCCGCTCTCCCAGGGCTTTTCTCAATTATCTAGACGCCTGCGGCATCGATCGCGCCGTGCTTATCAACTACGTGGCCCCAGAGGTGATCGGCTTTACGAATGGCGTGAATCAGTTTATCGCGGACTACGTCAGAGAAGACCCGAAGCGGTTGCTCTCGTGCGGCAGCCTGCATCCGCGGCATACGACGAACGTTCTCGCCGATATGGAGCAGATTCTGCGCCGGGGAATCCGCATGATCAAGATCCATCCTCCGCACCAGTTGTTGTTTCCTAACGACTATCTGAACGGTGTTAAGGAACTGGAAATAATCTACCGCGCAGCCGAGGCCAACGGCTTGCCGGTGATGTTTCACACAGGAACGTCCATCTTCCCTGGAGCGCGCAACAAGTACGGCGATCCGATGTATGTGGACGATGTAGCGGTTGATTTTCCTAAACTAAAAATATTGCTGGCCCACGGCGGCCGTCCGCTCTGGATGCAGACCGCTTTTTTTCTCATCCGCCGCCACGCCAACGTCTATCTCGATATCAGCGGCATCCCGCCTAAGACTTTGCTCAGATATTTTCCACGCCTCGAGGAAATCGCTCACAAGACTCTGTTCGGTACAGATTGGCCGGGTCCGGGTGTGCCCGACATCAAGAAGAATCTCGACGAATTCCGCGCGTTGCCGCTGACGGAGCCGCTTCAACAGCAGATTCTGAGCAGGACGGCGCTGAGCATCTGGCCGGCGTGATTCCAGTCTATTTCGGTTTCCACAATCCGATCGTGTTGCCATCCGGATCGGCAAACCAGGCGAAGGTGCCTGTCGGAATTTCAACCGGCGGCACGAGCGTTTTGCCCCCGAGTGCGCCCGCCTTGTCCAGATAGCCCTGCACGTCGTCCACCTGAACGTAAAACATCGTGTAGTGGTACGGCTCGTGCCCAAGAGCCGTGATATGACCATGAATACCGCTACTGGCGCCCGTATTGATCATGGTTGCCGGACCCATTGCCTGCATGTTCCAGCCGAAGAGGCCGGAGAAAAAGTCCGATGTCTTGGCGCTGTCACGGCACCCGATTTCGAAGTGAACTACGGGTTGTCCCATCGTAATTTCCTTTCATGAAACGGCGGAGATCATAGCACAGGAACCTGCGAGAATATGTTAAGAGGTCGTAAATGAAGTGGTTTGTAGCGTCTGGGACAAAAGAAAAGCCGCGCCGAAACGCGGACGCAATTGTCGTAGTGTCGCACTATTTGCCTGCCTTCGCTCCTTCTCCTTTGCCTCCAGATAGTTCATCAGCCAGCGCCGTCGCTCCATAGATCTTGCGCAGCGCTTCTTGAATGCCGTGCGAGTCCACCGACACGGCGCGGCCTTGCGCATCGCTATAGGCGAACTGCCACGGCAGCGATTCGAGATTGCCATCGAAAATAATACCGACGACTTCGCCCTGTTTGTTAACCGTAGGCGAACCGGAGTTCCCGCCGATAATGTCAGCCGTGGAAACGAAGTTGAGCGGAGTCTTCAGGTCCAGCTTGGATTTCGACTTCATCCAGCTTTCCGCCAGATTGTAGGGAGGTTGGTTATTGTGCTCCGCCGCATGCTCGTAGGCGCCGCCCATGGTTGTGAAGTAAGGAATGTCTTTCGCACTTTCTTTGTAGCCCTTCACTGCACCATAGCTCAGGCGAAGAGTGAAGGTCGCATCGGGCGGCTGGCTGAAGCCGCTTTGAGCAAAGCGGGCTTTCGCGATGATCGTTCCGTCGCGGCGCACCACCGAGTCAATCTTGTCGTCAAACTGCTTGCGGACGGTTCTGGCATCGGGTTCGATCGCCCGCATGACGGCAATCAGCGGGTCATTGCTGGCGTCGATGGCGGCCTGTCCGCCCTCATACAGCTGCTTGCGGACTGCTACATCGTCAAGCTTGGTGCCTGAAATGATGTCTTTCGCTGCGTCGGCGGGAGTCTTGCCGTTCAGGACTTTTTGCACGCCCGGATTGTCCTTGCCGAGCGCGTCTTGCATCTCAGCCAGTGAATCGGCCAGCAAAACGGTGTCGAGACTCTTATACACGGGCGCCGTAGAGAACAACTGCTGCTCCACCGACGGCAACGCGGAATCGCGAAACTCGCGCAGGCGATCTGCATTCGGCTTCGGCTTTTCCGCCGCCGCCCGCACCAGTACCCGCGCGATCTGCGACAGGCCGGATGCAAATCCGCGCAGGCGCTCGAGGTAGCTGAGTTGCTTGAAGATGTCGCGTTGCAGCATCATGGCTTGCCCAATCTCGTCCCACGGATCGGGCGCGCCGGCATTCTTGGCGTCCGCCTTGTAGAATGCGCGCAACTGGGCTTCATTGGCAGACTTTGCGTCCATGATCGACTTATCGAGAAGTCCGGACAGATAGCCGGTGATAGCCTTCTGTGTATTTTGCATCCCAAAAATGTCTTCCTTGGCGATGCGCGCGTTCTCTTCCGACTGCTTGCTGAAGTCCTGCAGCAAGTAGATGCGGCGCTTCATTGTGGCCAGGGTCATGGGATAAGCGACGTCGCGCGTAAACTCCATTTGCGCCAGCGTCTGCAAGCGGCTGGTATTGCCGGGGTGGCCGGAAACGAAAATCAAATCGCCATCTTTTACGCCAGTCTGCGACCATCGCAGATAGTTTTCGAGGCGCGCGGGATGCCCGTCTTCATAGACGCGGAAAAACGTGATGTCGAGATCGTAGCGGGGATAAGTAAAGTTGTCGGGATCGCCGCCGAAGAACGCCGCATCAAACTCAGGCGCGAACACCAGGCGCACATCGGTGTACTTCTTATATTTGTACAGGTTATAAACCTGGCCGGAATAGAAGGTGACCACGTCGCAACGCAGGCCGGTCGAAGTCGAGCAGTCCTTCTCGATCTGCGACATCGCAGCGCGTTGTGCCTGTCCCGCGTCGGCCGCGGACATACCGGGCTTGACCCCCGTATTCACCTTTTCGGTTACGTCCTCGATCCCTACCAGTTCGTTCAGTTCAAGATTCGGACACTTCGCTTCCTCGGCCTGAGTCTTGGCATAGAAACCCGTCTTGATATAGTCATGCCCCTCGCTCGAGAGCTGTTGCACGCAGCCGGCTCCAACGTGATGGTTGGTGAAGGTCAAGCCATCGGCGGAAACGAACGAGCCGGATCCGCCATTGTTAAACCGCACCGACGACAGCCTTACGTGATTGAGCCACTGCTGGGTTAACTCGAAACCATATTTAGCCTTGATCTTGTCTTTGGGCGGCGCGTTGTAGAGCCACATGCCCTCATCAGCCGAAGCCACAGCAGAAAACAGAAAGGACAAGGCAAGGCAAATCGATAAAAAGCGTTTCATAAAGATTCCTCCGGGAGGGTGAGGAGCGACTACAGGTTCCTCGTGTGATCATGAACGAACCTCCTAATATACGCTTGGAAAGAAGACTGCGGCAACGAAGCGTCCGGGCTGCCTAGAACCAAAATCCTCTGCCGAAGCGCCCAGCCAGCGATCGTCACGCACCGAAGTTATCCGGGCCGTCTGGAATGTAACCGCCTTTTGGGGTATAAAAGAAAGTTGCAGTCCCCGCACATCCCCTCGCGCGGCTTCCGCAACGGCAATCAATCTAGCTGAGTGAGAACCTATGTCCAGCGTGACCAGCACACCTCCGAAAGGCCTGGAAGGCATCGTTGCCACCAACTCCAGCATTTGTTATATCGATGGCGACCGCGGCGTCCTTGCCTATCGCGGCATTGACGTTCACGAACTGGCCGAGCATTCCACGTTTGAAGAGACCTGCTACCTCCTATGGTTTGGCCGCCTGCCGAATCAAAGCGAGCTGAAGGATCTAGAGAAGCGTTTGTCGCAAGAGCGTAACCTTGACCCGGCCATCATTTCCTTTCTGCGCAGCGTCCCCAAGAGCGCACTGCCCATGGATGTGCTCCGCACCGCGGTCTCGGCGCTGGCTTTCTACGATGCGGACGTGAAGAGCAACGATCACGACGCCAACGTCCGCAAAGCAATCCGGCTGACTTCTCAGATAGCAATGATCGTTGCCGCCTATGACCGGATTCGCAAGGGCGAGCAGGTCGTCGAGGCGGATCGCTCGCTCTCTCACTCCGCCAATTTCCTCTTGCAGTTGAACGGGACCAAGCCGTCGTCTACGGCGGAGCGCGCGCTCGATATCGCCCTGATCCTGCACGCCGACCACGAACTGAATGCCTCCACATTTGCGGCTCGTGTGACCGCCGCGACCCTGGCAGACATGCATGCAGCCATCACCTCGGCAATCGGTGCGCTGAAGGGACCTCTGCACGGCGGTGCGAACGAGGCGGTATTCCGTATCCTCGCGTCGATTGACAGCAAGAAAGCTGATCCCATCGACTATGTGCGCGACATGCTCGCACAAAAGAAAAAAGTTCCCGGCTTCGGACATCGCGTGTATCACACCGAAGATCCCCGGGCCACGCACCTGCGCGTGATGTCACGTGATCTGGGCCGTTCCAGCGGCCAGCCGCAGTGGTACGAGATGTCTGAAAAAATCGAGAAGTTCGTGAAAGCGGAAAAGAAGTTGAACGCCAACGTCGACTTCTACTCCGCTTCCACCTATCACGTGCTGGGCATCGATGAGGATCTGTTCACGCCCGTCTTCGCCGTTTCCCGTATCAGCGGGTGGGCCGCCCACGTTATCGAGCAACTCGACGACAACCGCCTGATCCGCCCGCGCGCTGAATATGTCGGCCCGGACTACCCCAACCGCTACGTGGCCATGGAAAAACGCTGACGGCCTCGCACCTATCGGAGCACCGATGTGTCGTCACCCCGAAGGGGCGTCGGTTGTCCTGAAATTTCACCGGCTGTTTTGAACGTTCGCGGGCTTCAGCCCCCGTAGTCGCATTTTGCATCTAGCGCACATTTTACTGGAGCTTTCCTGGCCCACACCAAATCGAGTCTAGAAGGACACGAGAAGACGGCCATTCACCGGAAAGCAGGTAGAATAGTAACTGCCATGCTCCGGATTTACCTCGACAACAACGCCACCACGCCGGTTCTGCCGGAAGTGCTCGAAGCCATGCGCCCGTATTTTGGGGAGCACTTTGGCAACGCGTCGTCGATCCACCATCACGGGCAGGAGACCCGTGCTGCGGTCGAACGCGCGCGGGATTCAGTTGCGTCATTGCTGGGCTGCCAGCCAGCGGAAGTTGTCTTCATCAGCGGTGGAACCGAAGGCGACAATCTGGCAATCGTGGGCCTGACCAGCCCAGGCGATCACATCATTACATCGAGCATTGAGCACCATGCTGTGCTGCTCACCTGCAAGCATCTGGAAGAAACGGGCTGCAACGTAACCTATGTGCCCGTGGATGGTCGCGGCCTTGTCGATCCCGACGACGTACGCCGCGCATTGCGACCCAACACAACTCTGATTTCGATCATGATGGCCAACAATGAGACCGGGGTGCTCCAACCGGTCGGAGAAATTGGCAAGATTGCCGCGGAGACTAACGTTTATTTTCATGCCGACGCAGTGCAAGCCGCGGGCAAGGTTCCGATCGACGTGAACCGGATCGGCTGCGACGCGCTCTCTATCTCCGGGCACAAGATGCACGCGCCGCAAGGTGTGGGCGCGCTCTACGTGCGCAAGGGAACGTGCCTTCAACCGTTGTTTTATGGCGGACGCCACGAGCGCTCGCGCCGCGCCGGAACCGAGAATGTTCCTGGAATTGTCGCCCTCGGCAAGGCTGCGGAACTGGCGATGCAAGGATTCAAGCGTGGCGACGACCAGAAAATGTCCGCGCAGCGCGACCGCCTCCAGCAGGGAATCCTCGCCCAGATCGAAGAGGCCGGCGTGAACGGCGATGCCGCCCCTCGTGTGCCGAACACGTCAAACATTTATTTCGATCATATCGAAGGCGAGTCGATGGTCATCTCCCTCGACCTCAAGGGCCTGGCAGTTTCAACAGGAGCCGCGTGTTCGTCGGGCGCGATTGAACCGTCCCATGTGCTTACCGCGATGGGTCTACGATCGGATCGCGCGCGAGCCAGCATCCGGTTCAGCCTGGGCAGGCAGAACACCGCGGAAGACATCGACATCGCGCTGGCGTTGGTACCGGAAACGGTGGCCCGACTCCGGGAATTGTCGCCGATCCCAAGAAAGCAAGCCGTGAACTCTTAGCATGCCAAACGCCAAGACCATCGCGGTAGCCATGTCAGGCGGAGTCGATTCCTCCACCGTCGCAGCCATGCTCCGCGCCGAGGGACACAACATCATCGGCCTGACCATGCAGCTCTGGAACCAGCGCCGCCTCGCAGGCCACGAAGGCATGCCCGAGCAGGTAACCGGCCGCTGCTGCTCGCTCGACGATGTCTACGACGCCCGCCGCGTCGCCGAGCGCATCGGCATTCCGTACTATGTGGTGAATCACGAAGAGCGCTTCGAGCGCGACGTGGTGCGCCCCTTCGTTGCCGAATATCTCTCGGGGCGCACGCCCATCCCGTGCAGCCTCTGCAACAATCATTTGAAGTTCGATCAGCTGCTAGTCGTCGCTCGGCAGATCGGCGCCGATTGCGTTGCCACCGGCCACTACGCCCGCGTGGTGTACAACGACGCCCGCGGACGCTGGCTGCTGAAGCGTCCTGCCGATCGCAGCAAGGACCAAACCTATTTCCTATTCGGCCTCACCCAGGATCAACTCAGCCGTACGCTCTTTCCCCTCGGCGGAATGACCAAGCCCGAGGTTCGCGAGTTGGCCCGCAAGCGGGGCCTGGCCCTCGCCGAGAAGCCCGACTCGCAGGAGATCTGCTTTGTCCCCGGCGGCGACTACAAGCGCTTCATCGACGCCTACCTCGCCGAGAGTGGCGAAGCTCTGCCGGACACCGCAGGCGAACTCGTAACGGCGGGCGGCAAAGTAATCGGCGAACACAGCGGCATTCACAACTTCACCGTCGGCCAGCGCAAGGGCCTGGGCATCGCCACCGGATCGCCGCTCTATGTGATCCAGATCAACGGTGCCGACAAGCAAGTGATCGTCGGCGACGCTGAGCATCTCTATTCGCGGACGCTGCGAGCCCGCCGCGTGAACCTTATTTCTGTGGACGACCTACGCGAGCCCATGCGCGTATCCGTGAAGATTCGCCACCGCCACGAGCCCGCTCCCGCAGTGCTGGAGAAAGTCGCTGAAGATGAGGTTCTCGTCACCTTCGATCAGCCGCAGCGCGCCATCACTCCAGGACAGGCTGCCGTTTTCTACGACGACGACATCGTCGCCGGCGGAGCCTGGATCGCGTAGATACAGATTGCGTAGATCTGGATCGCTATAGGTAAAGAGTGTCACGCGCGACCTGGCCACAACTGCGCCACGGCGAGCGCCACTGCGATGCCCAGCGACACCTCCACGAAGCGATGCGAAGCCACGATCCATGCCGGACGCTGGTGCGCGATCAATAGGATGATGCTCAGCGTAATCGCCGCAAAGCGGTAAGCGCCGCGCAATCGGAGAAGCGAGCAGAGCGTTCCACACAAGAAGATTGCCGCTGCGTACACCCCAATATTGGAGCGAAAAAATGTCGCGAGCAGCGCCCCTAACGCCGCGCCCAATGCCGTCCCCGCGAACCGCTGCCATGCCAAGCTTCTCGGATTGATGGTGGACTGAATGATCACGATGGCCGAGATCGGCGCCCAGTAGAACTCGGGCAGCTTCAGGGTTCGGGCCAGCAGCAGAGACGCTACCGCCGCCACCGTGGTTCGTCCGGCATCTATCACTGCGTTAAACATCAGTTTGTGGGTATTTGCCATGGTCAAAGTGATTTTGAGTGTCGCGGAACAAGTGTAGTGTGTCTTGCAGAGGGAAGCCGGGATTTATCTAGCCACGAGAGGCGTCGCGGAGCGATTGAAGAAACGTCGTGCCACACGTCTTCAGTTTCTCCTCCAGACGAGCGGTGCAATCGCAGTCGCCGCAGGCCCAGGCCTCGGAACCATTCTCGTCGCGGCACCTGCGCCGGTCGTGCGCGTCCTGCACCCGCGCCAGCTCAAAGTATTGTTCCCAGTAAGGCCGTTCTTCCTGAAGCGGTGTGGGACAATAGCAGACTTCCACCCAGCGCACGGTCTGGTCGGCGCAGACGCGCGCTTCATTCATGTTGCGCAGGTATTCGCCTTCGGCGACCGAGCCCCGGCCGAGCGTTTCATTCTCAATGGCCTGGAGCAGATCGTGTTCACGATCTGGCTTAACGCGGGCTCGAACCAGATAGCGCATGGGAGGGAATTGTTGACTGATGATTGTTGATTTATTGATTCCTGTAAAACAGGTGGCTGCGCACGTTAGGTTTTGCAATCAACAATCAGAAATCAACAATCAACAATAAAAAGTCAGATGAACATCTCATCCTGCGGCACGGGCCGCCGCGCGTCTCGGCTGCCGCCATTCTTACGGCCGCGGTTACCCAGCAGAAACTCAATGCCCGCGGTAACACCCTGAATTATTCCCGACACCTGGCGCACGGGCGAGACCACGGTCTTGTGCACGATTTCCGAAGTCGCTTCCACGCGGTCGAGAGTGCGCGTCAGCAACTCGTCGCCGCGGATAATTTGCAGGCGCGCGCGATCCACCACGTCATTCACCGTTGCGTCCACGCGTTCCACTTGAGCGCGAACCAAAATGGTTGTCTCCGCCAGATTGTCGGCAATCACTTGAAGATTGGGGCGAAGGTCGGTAAGTACGGCCTGCGCCGTCTCCAGCGCGGGCAAAGCCTTGGTCCTAACCTCACTCGCCAGCGCCTCCATGCGGGCGGTGCTCTTGCGCATAGCCAGGTACATCGCAGCAAGAATGCCCGCCTGCAAAACCACAGCTGCCCCGGTGAGGGCGATAAACACTGGAGTGAGGTTTTCCATAGTACAACGCTCCTAAGCGCGAGCCGTCGACTCCAAAAGGACTACAGGTTCTTGGGTGCTCCGGTCTCCGTCGTAGCCTCTTGATAGGCTTGCCGTCCGGCCTCGTAAGCGGCGCGGAACTGATCCTTCTGCTGATTTACGACGTCGCGGCCGCGATCCACCCACTCGGAAGCCTGGTCGCGAGCATCGCGCGCACGGCTGCGCATGTAATCGCGTCCTTCTTCCGCTCGAGCGCGAAGAGCCTCTCGCGTCTCGCTACCGGAACGCGGCGCATACAACACTCCCACCACCGCTCCCAGACCTAACCCGGCCAGAAACCAACCAAAACTGTTACCTTCACGATCCGACATGATAGATACCTCCCGGCTATAAGTCCCGACAATCGGATGGTAGCACCCGTATGCGGGAAATACAATTACAGCAAAACCCGCAAGCTGCTCCCCGGAAAACCGCAGAGACACGTTTTCTGTAGTGGCGTCTCGGGTAAGGCGAGACTCTTATTTCTGCGTAGGGGGCTTGGCTGGAGTGGGGGCAGGTGTAGCCGGTTGCGTCTTGGCAGGCGCGGATTTCATATCCTGCAACACAGACTTTGTCCCGCCGTGCTTGATGGCGTTGATGGAGAGCGTCACTGAGGTTAGCATGAAAAGGACTGCCGAAATCGTAGTCGCTTTAGAGAGCGCCGTGGCCGCGCCGCGCGGGCCGAATGCGGCCTGGCTGCCCTGCCCGCCGAAGGCCGCCGAGATGTCTCCGGCCTTGCCGCTTTGCAGCAGAACAACCACAATCAGAAACAGACAAACGATCACGTGAACGATGGTGACAAGGATAATGAGCATTGAATCGAGGATCCTAAACTCTTCAGAATGAGCGCACTGGTGCGGAAGAGGATTTGCACTACTCGATCACGATCATAACACGTAACCCATTCATTTTGCACCCGGCCTAAGCGCGGGTCTTGTCCTGAAATGCGTTGGTGAGGGAAACAGCAACCGCTTGCACTGCTGGTGTTACGGTGTTACGGTTGCCATATGGGAAAGAAAAATGATCTTCGCGCGCTCCGCAACCTGATAGGCGAAGCCCACGAACTCTTGCTCACAACCGACCTTCCCGAAGGTCGCTCCCAGCGTGCCGCCGAATTGCTCACTGCTGCAATCCATCTGGCCGATGATTTACTAGCACAGTCTCCGGCGGCTACGCTGGGAGCAAAGGGCGGGAAGACCACCGCGAAGCGCGGCTCAGCCTACTTCAAGAAAATCGCCGCCATGCGGAAGGATTTCAAGGGCGGTCGTTCTCCCAAAACGGGAAAGACCCATTAAATCAACAACTTGCCTCCACACAGCTAATAGGGCGCAATCTCCGAAGATACCATTAGTGGGAGTTGAGCGTAACTCACTCTACTATATATTGGGTTGCATTGGCGTAGGCATCTCCATGCAAACAGAGGCATCCAATTGGATTGGCAAGAAATTGTTTTGAGAATTGGAAAGCGCGTGGTAGGATTCTTAACGTACTCCAAGGCTGGGAGTTGAGTCCCAGCCAAGGAGAGGAAGAAATGAGCACAATGTATAAGCGCAGTCTTTAGGGTGCGTTCCCTGCGAGGGGTGCGGCCTCTATACGCCGCCCTTCTCGCACTAGTCAGTATACATCGCACCCTAAAGCGGCGCAAGAATTTTCTTTTAGGAGAAAAACTATGCCGCTCGATGGTGAATTAAAAAACCATTACGATGCTGTCCTGCATGATCTGGAAGCGCAGCGCACCGACGTGCAGCAGCAAGTCAGCACCTTGCAAGCTCGCCTGAATGATCTGCACCATAGTATCTCCACCATTTCAAAGTGTCTGATTCCGGACACTGCTTCTTCCAGTCCGCTCCCTCCTTCTCGCCCAGCAAGCGACAAATATGCGTTTATGAGTGTCCGCTGGGCAATCCTCGATCTATTGAGCGATTCTCAACCCAAGACGACGCCGGAAATTGCTGAGGCGTTGATCGCGGCAGGAGTCAAGACGAGAGCGGCAAACTTTGCGAATAACGTCTCAGCAGTATTGAGCACGGCCATGAGAGATCAGCACGCCGAAGTCCGGCAGGTTCCAGACGGCAAGTGGGAACTTACGGAAAAAGGGAAGGATGCGAGTGATTACATTCGCAGCACTCCCAGATTCCGGTCTGCTGTTCGCGGTCGTCCGTTAGCTGCAAGGTTTTAAGGGAGGAAGCACCACGATGAAAATACCCTGATTAGCCGACGCTAAACGCTCATCCGTAGCGAAGGCCATAACAATGGCCTGTCCCGTGGTTTGTCTTGGCGGACACCGGGACAGGCCGTGATGGGCACCCTTGTATTCGGAGACGTGGCAGAGTGCTTTATTGCGGCAGCCTTATAAGCTGTTGATCGGGTCTCACCTCGCCAGGAAGCACCCGATCCGTAGGTCGGAATCCTACCGTCTCCGCCATTTTAACGCAATCCCAACCTTCCCGATAGGGAAAGAAAGAAGAATTTTGCCATGGCTTCACCAAACATGTCAGGGCCGTTCTCGCTCAGCAAGAGCGGCATTGACAATGCTGTCACTAAAACGTCCGCTGGTGTGTATGCTCTTGGTTACACCAACGGAAGCACGTATTACATCCAGCGTGTAGGCCGTTCGGATGACGATGTGAATCGTCGTTTGCACGACTACGAAGGCCAGTATCAGCAATTCAAAGCTGCATACTGTAGCAGTTCTCTCGCAGCTTTCAATGCTGAGTGCGAACTGTGGCACGACTACGCTGGCAACAACAACCCTCTACATCCAGCACGACCAGCGGGGAAAGATTGGAAATGCCCCCGCTGCAACACGTTTAACTAATTGAACGGGGAATTGCGAGTGCCTTGCAGAGAATCAAGAATGTCTCTCAAGGCACTCGCGTACCCTGCGTGCCAGTACACGCGCTCAGAACTAAAAACGTCTGTGTGTTTTTGTGGCTCTAGCACCCCGCGATTTTCGCGCAAAAACTCCTCGATCTCAGATAGACGCTTCGCGATCTTCTCGATAATGTCTACGTCGAGTGCTGGCATAGGCTTCAGATGACACCGCCAGTGTGGGCTTTGCTTGGGTTTTTACCATATGCCCAACGACATAGAACCCTAGTTTTCGTGCGGGAACCACGTAGATTATTACCTTGACAAACAGCAACCGCTTGCTGTAACGTGCATGTATGAATTGCACAGTTTGCAACCGCGAATGCACGAAGTTCGGGAAGCAACGGAGTGGCCTTCGGCGCTTTCGTTGCGCTCAGTGCGGAAAGACTTACACGGAAGGCCGCACTGGTTTGTTTGGCGGTATGACGGTGTCTGAGGATAAGGCGCTGCTTGCGATTCAGCTTTTGTTGGAAGGTACGAGCATTCGCAGCACCGAGCGCATTACGCAACTGCACCGCGACACAATTTTGAGACTGTTGGTACTCGCTGGTGAGCGTTGCGCGAAACTGATGGATTCGCAACTTCGCAACCTTCGCTGCGAGAGGATTCAAGGGGACGAAATCTGGGGATTCTGTGGGAAGAAACAGCGCAATGTAAAACCAGAAGATTCGCCGGAACTCGGAGATGCTTGGATTTTCGTCGCGATGGATGCCGACTCGAAACTGATTCCGGCTTACGCAATCGGCAAGCGGACTCGCGAGACCACCTACGCTTTCTTGAACTCGCTGCGGAGTCGCATCGCAGAACAACATCGTTTCCAATTGACTACGGATGGATTCGCCTTCTACCGCAAGGGAGTCGAGGACGTATTCGCCGGACAAGCAGACTTCGCGCAGGTCATAAAGATATTCGGAGATCACGGTCAGCACGACACTGCTGGACGCTATTCTCCGGCTCCGATGATAGAAACAATAATCCGCGTCCGCGATGGACGGCCTGACAGCCGCTACATCTCGACAAGTTTCATTGAGAGGCAAAATCTCACGATTCGCCAATCGCTGAAACGATTCGCGAGACTGACACTCGGCTACAGCAAGAAACTGGACAACTTGAAGGCTGCCTGTGCTCTGCATTTCGCCTATTACAATTGGTGCCGTGTTCATTCAACGATCCGTGTATCACCCGCGATGGAATCCGGCATTGCGACCCACATATGGACTCTGCGGGAATTGCTTACCAACGCGCTTTAGGACAAGACCTAAGCGCGAGAACCGGCGTCCAAATGCCGACGTATACTATGCGCATCAGTGTTTCCAGACATGGCATCGTTGAAGAGGTACAGAGCGAAACGTCTTGTGAACCTCCGTCTCATATTCTTCCTGCTCCTGCTTCCGACGTTCGCTGTTGGCGCTGGTGCCCAGTCGGGCAACCAACAACTCACCGGACTTATACTCCATGCTCAGAGCGCTCTGGATGCGGGCGACTACTCCCGTGCGGCCCAGAATTTCGAGCAAGCGCGGCAACTGTCTCCCGAGAATCTCGAGGTCAACCGGGGGCTGGTGCTCAGTTATCTGCAAGGGGGGCAGCTCGCTGATGCACACCGCGTTGCGCAAATTGCGGTGGCCCGATGGCCGCGGGATGCCCAGTTGCAACATTGGCTAGGGCTTGTTTATTTCAAGCAGGGTCAGCACGAGAACGCGCTGCAAGCAATGCGGCGTGCCGAGAGCCTGGACGGCAGCCGCTCAGACATCCGTTTCGACACCGCTCTGATATTGCTGTCGGACAATCAGTATCCGGCAGCCGCGGATGAACTCGAGAAGGCAATCAAACTGGATCCGGACGCCGCTCTTCCTCACCTGCTGCTGGGGCGGGCTTACCAGAATACGAATCGCAGCGTGCAGGCTGTCGAGCAATTTCAGAGGGCGCTACGTCTGCAACCCGGCATTCCCCTGGGTCACTATCATCTCGCCTTCGCCTACGCCAGCCTTGGCCGCAATCAGGACGCGATCGCCGAATACAGGAACGAACTGCTGCGTTCGCCAAACAATTCTTCCGTTCTTTATCAGCTTGGCCATTGCCTGGTTTCGGCTGGAGATTGGAAGTCGGCGGTGACCGATTTGAAGAGAGCTGCTGAACTTGACGCGCAGAATTCGGACGTGGCCTACGACCTGGGCAAAGCCCTGCTTCTGCAGGGCGATGCCGACGGAGCAGTTCCGGCTCTCCGGCGCGCGGTCGCGCTGAAGCCCGGCGATCCCGCGGCGCACTATCAATTGTCGCGAGCCCTGGAAAAAGCCGGACAGAAGGAGGAATCTCAAAAGGAGCTCCAGACGTTCAACGCGCTGAAGAAAGAGCAACCCATCACGGGAGGGATGGCCACGGGGCCGATCCCATGATGTCCACGCGCATGATATCCACGCCATCCATTCTGAAACGAATGCTTCTCTTCCTGATTCCTGCTCTGGTCTTGTCTGCCGGTGGATTTTGTCAGCGCGCACCTTCGCAACAGACAACTCACCCGCATCCTCCGCCTGCAACCAGCGACAGTAAGAGAAAGCCTTCCTCTTCTCCAGTGTCCTTCGCAGACGTGACCCACACCGCCGGCATCGATTTTCATCTCACCTGCGGCGGCGCGGAAAAACGTTACATCATGGAATCCATGTGCGGGGGGATCGCAGTTTTTGACTACGACAATGACGGGTGGATGGATATTTTCCTGGTAAATGGTTCGACGCTTGAGGATTTGAAGGCAAAGAAATGCCATCCCAGCAAGCTCTACCACAACAACCACGATGGCACTTTCACTGATGTGACAGTGAAGGCGGGACTTACCCATTGCGGTTGGGGATTCGGGGCCGCCGTCGGAGACTACGACAATGACGGCTGGGAAGACCTTTATATTACGTATCTCGATGGCGCGGTGCTGTATCACAACAATGGCGATGGCACGTTCACCGATGTGACGGCGAAAGCTGGGGTGGGCAATCCGGGACGCTGGGGTACCAGCGCTGCGTTCGGCGACTATGACAAGGATGGCCATCTCGATCTATATGTCGCCAACTACGTGGACCTTGACCTCAATCACCTGCCGGAATTCGGACAAGGGCCTTTTTGTAAATATCGCGGGATTGCTGTTTCCTGCGGGCCGCGCGGATTAAAAGGCGGACGAGACCGTCTGTATCACAACAACGGGGACGGTACGTTCACCGATGTCACCGAAAAACTCAACATCGATCCCGACTCTTATTACGGACTGGGCGTGCTTTGGCTGGACTACGATTTGGACGGCTGTCCGGACCTGTACGTCGCCAATGATTCGTCTCCTAGCCTGCTCTACCACGGAGACTGCAAGGGCGGCTTTTCAGAAGTTGGCGTGCAAGGCGGTGTGGCTTACAGCGCGGATGGCCGGGAACAAGCCGGCATGGGCATAGACTCTGCCGACTACGACAACGATGGATGGCCGGACATCGCGAAGGCAAACTTTTCCGACGACACCAACAACCTGTTTCACAACGATCACACCGGCGAGTTTACGGACCTGGCCGGCTCCGCGAACTTTGGTCCAGTCAGTACTCCCTTTCTTGGCTTCGGAATGAAATTTCTCGATCTCGACAATGACGGATGGAAAGACATTTTCGTCGCCAATGGGCATGTGAATCCGCAAGTCGATGAACATTCATTCGGTGTGACTTACGCAGAGCGCCCGTTGCTGTTCAGAAACCTTGGCTATGGAAAATTCGAAGAGATCGGCGTGCATGCCGGAGGTCCTTTGGCTCGCCGTTACGTGGCTCGCGGTGCAGCCACGGCCGATTTCTTTAATGACGGCAGGGAAGGCCTGCTGGTCAGCGTTTTGGACGGTTCTCCGCTTCTGCTGCGGAACCAGACTGCCAAGGGCGGTCACTGGCTGCGCATAAAAACTGTCGGGACTCGTTCGAATCGAGACGGTTTTGGCGCCCGTGTCGAGGTCAAGACGGGCGCTCTCACGCAGACCGCGGAGGTTCGCGCGAACTCGAGTTTTGAGTCGGCGAGTGATCCGCG
Organism: Candidatus Acidiferrum sp.; assembly: GCA_035568115.1. GTDB lineage: Bacteria > Acidobacteriota > Terriglobia > Terriglobales > Acidobacteriaceae > Sulfotelmatobacter. Next base: position 47,393 of record DATMOP010000006.1, on the reverse strand, counting down.
CTTGCATTTCGGATTGGGCGCTGCGAACCATGTCGATTCCATTGTGGTCCATTGGCCTTCCGGCGCCGTCGATCGTATCGGCGCGGTGGGCGTCGACCAGGAACTTGTGGTCGAGGAGGGGAAGGGTCTGATCAATCAGCGTCTCGCTGACACCCCCAAACGGCCACAGAGCCACCGCCAGACTCAAAAGAAGTACTCTAAGAATTGATCCCTCGGATTCATCCAAGTTCTAGAGCTTGCCCGGTTAGTCCTCATAATCTATACAAGCAAGTTCCCCACGTAGTTCTCAGAACGGAACGGTCGCATAAAGCGCAAGTGATTGATTTGACAAGCCGAAATTGCTTTCCTGCTGGCGGGGACGCTCCAAGCCGTTTCAGTCTCTCGATGTCGCAAAATCCTGGCGCTCAGGGATTACCTGTAGGTCCCGTTTTGTACCGCTTAGGCCTTTAGTATGAATCGATTAAACATTTCTTGACAGTCAGCATCGACTAAGAGCAAAATGCGGCCCATCTGAAGGTGACGCGTGATTGTGGTCACACGTGCCGTCATTGTTGTTTGGTTACTTGGGGTTGCTGACATTACAAGCACCAACATCTCGCGCGAGGGTAGGCCAATGACGAAGTCCTGCATGGTTTCGCTGTGTATCTTGTTCCTGTCGCTGAGTGCGATGGCGCAGATTCAAAACGGCCAGTTCACTGGCACTGTCACCGACGCTTCAGGTGCTGCGCTCGCCGGCGCGAAGGTCACCATGACCAATTCGGCGACGAACCTCTCGATATCAACCACCACGAACGGAACGGGCCTCTATAACGCCAAGGAACTGCCGGTCGGCGTTTATAAGATCAAGGTTGAGGCTTCGGGGTTCAAAACGTTCACCGATAACGGCGTGAACCTGGACCCGGGCTCCATTGTCCGTGTCGACGTGAAGATGCAGTTGGGCCAGGCGCGTGAGGTGGTCGAGGTCACGGGCGAGGCTGCAACGGTGCAAACCGAAGACTCCAGACTGACTACGACCATTGGCTCCACGCAGATTAACAACCTTCCGCTGAATGGCCGGAATGTCTTCGACCTGATGCAGCTCTCCAGCGGTGCAGTCAACGTGAGCGGGACTGATTTTGAAAACGGCCATAGCACCGTCGTGAACGGCGTGCGCGAAGACTTCAATGGCTTCCTCATCAATGGTGTCTCCAACAAGGGCCTGAGCGGCGGAAACGTCAACACTCCGATTCAGGATACGGTCGATGAATTTCAGCAGTTAGGTTTGAACATGTCAGCGCAATACGGCAACAGCGCCGGCAGCACCGTTAACCTGGTGACCAAATCGGGCACCAACCAGTTCCACGGCAGCCTGTGGGAATACATTCGCAACGACGCAGCGGATGCCAATGACTTCTTCTTGAACCAGTTCAATGCAGGCCAGAAAGCGGCAGGCGCGCCAACCGCCACTCAGCCTCTCAAGTGGAACCAGTTCGGCTTCACGCTTGGTGGGCCGATCATCAAGGACAAGTTGTTTTTCTTCGGATCTTTCCAGGGGAGCCGGTTCAAATATAGCAACATTACCACTGTAACCGAGGAATCTCAGCAGTGGAGAGACGCAGTCAAGGCGGCGGACCAGGCGACCGGTGTAAATTCCGTGGCGAACCTGCTCTATCAGAATTTTCCGCCAAGCGTAGGAGGGGTCACGTCGAGTACGCCGGATCAATACTTCGCGTTCACTGCCACTGACACGGGGCTTTCGAACTACGCTGATTACCTCTGCCCCGATAGCTATACCGCTGGCTTTGGGATTCCAGCGGCCCAAGCAAACATCATGGCGGCCAGAATGCAGTCGCTCTTCGGGGTTGTGCCGGGGGTCGACAATACCACGGTGTTATCGAACACGGGACTTCCATGCAGCACTCCGCTGGGTGCGAATGCCGGGTTCATCGGACGCGATCCCACGACCGGTGTATCGTCAATGCCGTTCCAGGTGTCCGGCATCTCTTTGGTTAAGTCCCAGACGGGTGCTTTCGGCAATGTGGGTAACTTGTTCAATGGCAACGAAGCTTCGTTGCGCGTGGACTATGATCCCAGCCAAGCCAACCGGTTTTCGGTTAACTACAACCATTCGCGAAACACAGATAAGTATGGGCCCTGTGGTGATCCAGCCTGCGCCCGCGGTTTTTTCAATCCGCAAACGATTCGAAGCCCTAACGGTCAGTTGAGCTACCTTCACACCTTCAGCCCGAAAATCCTGAACGAATTCCGGGCCGGTTACTCGCAGAACGCCAGCCCCTTGCTCAACGTTGCCCAGGGCGGTGTTCCGGCCGCGGGCTTCGACGATGGCAGTGCGGGATTCGGCTCCTACAGCGGTTATCCTCAGTTCTTCAAGGAAAACGTCTACACCTACGCCGAAATGGTATCCGTCAGTCACGGCAACCACAATATGAAAATCGGCGTGGATGTTCGGCGAAACATCGAGAACAGCCAATTCAATGTGGCACGGCCCTCGTACTACTTCTCTGATCCGTTTTTCTTCGCCATGGACGCTCCCTACGGCAACACCGCTGGCGTCAATCCAGGAATTTGCACGGCACCGTGCTCCTCATCGACCATCCAGGGGTTAGTGACGAGCAATACAGTCCCGAATTCGAGTTTGGCGAGCAACTTTCGTCACTGGAGGAACATTGAAATGGGGGCATACTTCCAGGATGACTGGAAGGCTACGAAGCGCCTGACCTTGCAGCTGGGCCTGCGCTACGACCTGTACGCCCGTCATACGGAGGAAAACAATCAGGCCACCACCTTCATTCTAGGGCCGGGAAACAACCCTATTGAAGGAGTGAAGAACGCCAACATCGCGGCAGGCAATCCGGGGTGCAATACCGTCGGTGAAATATCCTATGCTCAATTGGCGGGTGTTTGCGGCCCTGGAGGGTTCGCCGCCGCTTCGTCTCTGGGTAAGGGCCGCCATAAAGATTTTGGCCCGCGTCTAGGTTTCGCCTACGACGTCTTCGGGAACGGCAAGACCGCGATTCGAGGCGGCTTCGGCATCTCTTACGAGGGCACTCTCTATAACCCGCTGTCAAATTCCCGTTGGAATCTGCCGTACTACTCTTTCAACCAGATGTTCAATGCGTTCGGTGGGGGTGGCGACGTTGTGGTTTACGGTCCGACAACATGCGTGGTTAGCGGTGGCTGCACGCCTGCCGGTGGGGCACAGTTCGGGCCGGGTGGTGTCCTTCCAAACTACACCCAAGCGCCGACTAATCCCAACCAGGGACCTCCAACTCAGGCCCAGGCGCAAGGCAATATCGACGGTTGGTATGGCCAGAATCCCAACACCGCCACTCTGACAGGAATCATCTTCCCGCAAGGCATTGATGATCCTTACGTCTACAACTACTATTTCGGAATTCAGCACGAGATTATGTCCAAGACCGTGCTGGAAGTGAACTACGTGGGGACGACCGGCCACAAGCTTTTCCGCGCGGAGGACGTCAACCGCCTCCCTGGCGCTCTGTTACCGGCTGGCTCTACGCTGGTGAACAACGTGGGATGGACGGAAACCGGTTACGGCGGCCGCCCCAACCCGAACTATGGGCGCCTGCGTGTCTGGGAGAATGTGGTCAATTCCAACTATAACTCCCTGCAGGCCTCCCTGAGGCGGCAGATGAGTCACAGTCTGCTGTTCAACGTGAACTACACGTACAGTCACTCGATTGATAATGGCTCAACCTGGCATAGCGGCGCCACCACGGCGAATGGCGCGGCGGGAGGCGAGGGTTTCACAACTGACCCAGTTCACCCCCGGTTCGACCGTGGAAACTCGATCTACGACATACGCCACCGCCTGGTTATTAATCATGTGTGGCAGCTTCCGGGTCAGACGGCAACCGGATTTTTGGGAGAGGTCATTGGCGGTTGGTCCCTGAACGGGATTTGGGCTTTCCAGACTGGAGCTCATTGGCAGCCATATCGTGGAGGGACGCCTGATCTGGACAGCACAGTTACCGGCGCCACTTGTGTCGCTGCGGACGTTACTGCCGGCATCTGCGGCAACGACGGTGGCGACTACCTCCTCACGCATGGCAGGAATGAACGTCCCAATTCATCCCTGGCCAGCTTTACGCCGACGAGGGCGGAATGGGCAAATGGCTGGGGAAACAATCCAGCTACAGGCGCAGCTTATGCTGGGATTCCAGTCTTTACGCCCCCGTGTTTGGGTTGCCTCGGCAATCTCGGCCGTAACACCTTTGTTGGTCCAGGTTCCTGGGAAACTGACATGACCCTGGCCAAGAACTTCAAAATAACAGAGAAGACTGGCCTGAAATTCGAGGTAGCGGCCTTCAACTTGTTCAATCGCGCCAACTTCGTTCTGGCAACTGCTGGCGGAGGAGCGCATAATGAAATTCGCAGCGGGATCTTTGGCAAAGCCGCTGGCACGCTCGGCGCACGCGTGATGCAGGCGGGGCTGAAGTTCAGCTTCTAGCCCGCTTCCTTTCCGGGGCCCGTTTGCTTACACGGCGAACGGGTCCTTTTCTGTTTCGTGGGTGAGCGATGACCCGCAAGTTTTGTCCACTCCTGCTCCTCGTCAGTTTTCTCCTCCCACCCTCGCTCGTTGCGCAGCACCAGGAGTTGGGCAACATTGTGGGACAGCTCCGCGTAGCCAGGGGCGATTTTCCATCGCACCAGATCATGGTGGAGTTGCGTTTCCACGGCAGCCCGGTCACCAGCCTGTATGCGGATACCCAGGGAAAATTCGGCTTCGATAATCTGGTCGGGGGCGAGTACCATGTCGTGATCAACGACGACGCTTATGATCCCGTCGACGAGCGGCTGGTGATACGTCCTGACACAAGCGCGTATGCATTGGCTTTCATCACCTTGCGTCCTCGCGAGAGCGCGGGGAAAGCCGCACTGATCGAATCGCAGCCTTCAGGCGCCAACCCCTATCTGGTCGATCCGGCAGACTACAACAAGCGCTTTCCCAAGAAGGCGCTCCAGGAATACGGGCGGGGGTTGGATGCGGAGCGGCGGGGGAAGAGCGACGATGCCATCCTGCACTACCTTGACGCGCTGAAGATCGCACCAACTTACTATCCCGCGCACAATAATCTCGGGTCGCTCTATTTAGGCAAAGCAGATTTCAAGTCGGCGGAGGCGCAATTCCAGGAGGTAATCCGGCTCGATCAGAACGACCCGCAGGCTTACTTTAATCTGGGCAACGTACTGATGCTGACGGGTCGCTATCCCGAGTCGGAAACAGCTCTAACTTCGGGCCTGCAGCGCCGGCCCGATTCGGCTTTCGGAACTTTCCTGCGAGGCTCGCTCTATGGACGAACGGGCAAGCTTACTGAAGCGGAGAAGAGCCTGCGCGCGGCCCTGCAACTCGACGCGAAGATGTGGCAAGCACATTTGCAACTGGTGAACGTCTACCTCCAACAGAGCCGGCGGCAGGATGCGATTTCTGAATTGCAAGCCTTTGTGAAGGCTTTTCCCTCAGTGCCGGCCGCTGCCAGGGCGAACGAATTGCTATACAAACTGCGGCAACAGGACAATCCCGCTCACCTGCCCGAATAGATATTTGAGGAAGGGGTTCCAATCCTGATGTAATATGAGTGCCTCATTCGGAGTGCCGGATATGCGGAGAATCTTCAACATCCATGAACTGGTTCAGTTCGTGACAGTTCTGGCGATCCTCGTTGCGTCAACAATTAGCATCTGTCAAAACGCTTCCACGCCGCTGCTTCGACTACAGCAATCGACAGCGTATCTGGACATCGAAGCCAATGTTCAGCACGGCAAGGGAATGTGGGGAATCACCTTCGGCAATCCGGGAGATGTCTGGCGATACCCGAATTCGTTGTCATGCCTCGTAGTCTATGGCGATGGGAAATACGTTCTGGAAAAAAGAGAAGAGGCGACTGTGGGTAGACCGAAAGTAAAACGTGCACAAGGTAGTCTGGGAGCCGACGATCTGCAGCAGTTGAAAGTAATTCTCGATGATGAAGCACTGAAGAGAATAAAGACGCAAGAAATGCCGACTCTGCCCGATGATGCGCAAGCGGTGCGGGACATCGAGAGCCTGGACGCAGAAATCGAACGGGGTGGAAGCACTCAGCGCTTCACTACTGTGAAGGAGCGAGTAAAAACTGGCGCCTTGATTTCAGCGACGTCGGGGCCCTCAACAGGGGTGGACACTTACCTGGACAATGGAGCGGCTTACAAGAAAACTCTGAGCCCACTCATGAAGTGGTTCGAGGGCTTGAAGAAGAGGAGCAAGTCAGACCTGAAGGAGTCGAAGCCCCAGTACTGTGCACCGATGAACATTGGGTGAAACGATGACTCGTCACATAGCAGTTCTTTGCGGTTTCGTGGGAATCGGATTGGCCGCTGCGCTGCTTGGTCAGAATGAAACAGCGAAGGGCGCAGCAGTTCGTCTACAGCTCAATGAGGTGCAGGCGGGAAGCATGGCCTCCGAGCAATACTGCACTGTGGTTTTCGCGGACCGCCGTTTCCATTCCGAGAGAGCAAGCCGTAGGCGAGGAAAGGATACCGACCGCAGGGTTTACGAAGGTGTATTGTCTGAGGCGGACTGGAATACGCTGAGCGGAATCATTGACAGCGAGGGATTTCGAGCGCTCAATGTGCCCCGGGATGTGCCTCCTCTGGTGATGCAGGATGCGCACGCCATTACTATCAGCGTGGCTCGGGACGCGAAGTTCCAGAATATGGAGTTTCTGGATAACAAGAGTCGCAAGCCCTACGAGTCGCAATTGAAACCGCTACTGCAATGGTGGAAATCGTTTCGTGGTGAGCGTGTGGCGGAATCGAAAGCTGCTCCAGACGCGAGGTGTGCTCTGGATAGCACCCATGCCGTCTTTAGCCAATAGTCCGCTGTAGTAGACCTTCCTTTCACGATTCGGCGGATTGAATGCAAAGTGAACTCGCTTCACTGTGGTGGCACGAATTTGCAGAACTTCTGCTCAAGGTCGCACGCCCGCTGGTACTCCTCTCGCGCCGCCTTCGGCTGATGCAATAGCTGATAGTCGTAGGCAAGGTTGAGGTGCGCCTCCGCCAGCTTCGGATCAAGTTTCAGCGCCGCCAGATGGGTCCGGATGGACTTTTGCAGCTGATGGGTCTGGTTGTAGCAAATGCCCAGGAAGTTATCCAGTTGCGCATCCTCGAGTCCGAGCGCGATGGCTTTCTCGAACCTGGGCACGGCAGCCGCGTAGTTCTTTTGGTTGAACAGCAGCACGCCCAGTTCGCGCTGTGCGGGTGAGAAATTGGGCTGAATTGTGATGGCCCTCTGATAGGATGCTTGAGCTGCCGTTAGCTCGTTCTCGGCCTCGAACAAGCCAAGCTCATACCAGGCGCGGTAGTTCTCAGGATTGCTGCCGGTCGCCTTCTTGAGCCAGCGCTTCGCCTCATCTACGCGTCCCAGTTTGGCCAGGGCTCGCGCCAGGCCAGTCATCGCGTTGTCAAAATTCGGATTGAGATCCATACACCGCTGCAACTGTTCGGCGGCGCGCGCCCAATTCTGCTTCCGCAGCGCGGCCTCACCCAACAGGAATGGGATCACGTACATCTGCGGATCTTGCTGCTGAACCGGCGATAAAAACTGCTCCGCGCGCTCCGCATCGTCTGCTTGCAGAGCATCTTCCGCCTTGAGAATCGAGTTGAACTCCCACAATTTGCCCTTGGGGTCGGGCAATCCCGCGGCTAACGCTGCGGTCGAAACCGGTGAGCGATAGGCGACATAGCCCAGGGCCCGCAATTTCTCCAGCGCATCCGGACTTAGCTCAGAGCTACCGTCACGGCTGGAAGTGAAAGGGCGATCCTGCAGGCGCGCCTCTAGTTTCTTCTTTAGGACCGCAACGGTGGCGGGCTGCTTTGCGGCAAGATTGTCTTTCTCCTCCGGATCGGCGGCAACATCGTACAGTTCTGGTTCGGGTGCATCAATGTAATGGTAGCGGCTTGTTTCCAGAGCATGGAGCGGACTCCAACCGAAGGAGCTGAAGGGATAGAAAGTCTCGCTATAGGTCTCCTCTTCACCCTCGCCGTCGGGACGAAGCAGGCTACCTTGCCGGAATTGCTTCTCCATCGGGTCGTGAGTTCCCGCCAACTGGAGCAAAGCCGGAGCCACGGCAATGGTCTCGACTGGCCGGGAGATCCGGCCGGGGCGAAAGCCGCTCCCAGCAACTGGTTTCACGATCAAAGGAATACGCACCGTCGAGTTATATGCAAAAAAACCATGTTCCTGTTCGCCGTGTTCGCCCAAAGATTCCCCGTGATCGCTGAGGAAAACGATCAAGGTATGGTCGTAGAGTTGACTCCTCTTCAGCCACGCGATGAGGCGTCCGAGCTCATGGTCCGCGTACGCGATTTCTCCGTCATAGGGATGACTGTGGTATTGCGTGCGATAGGGCTCCGGTGGATCGTAAGGACTGTGAGGGTCGTACAAGTGCAACCAGAAGAAGAACGGCCGCCGCTGGTTCTTTTGCAGCCAGGCCAAGGCGCGAGTGACGCTCTCGCCGGCCCGACGTTCCACCAGTCCCAGGTCTCGGTGGAGGAATTGCTCGGGAGGAAATGCGTCGTCGTAGAAATCAAAGCCGCGAGCTAATCCCCAACTGCGATCGAGAACAAAGGAGCTGACGACCGCTCCAGTTGCGTAGCCATGGGCTTGGAAAGCCTGCGCCACCGAACGGAAGCGTGGTTCCAGCGGCGGCGCGGTGAAATCCTGTACTCCGTTTTGGAAGGGGTACAAGCCGGTCAGGATAGCCGCGTGGGAAGGCCACGTCAACGGAACTTGGGAGATGGCTCGCTCAAAGACGATGCCATCGTGGGCCAGAGCATCCAGAGCGGGTGTCTGAGTGTCCTTTGCCCCGTAGCATCCCACGTGGTCGGCGCGCACCGTGTCAATGGTAATAAGGATCACGTTCGGCACAGGCTTGTGGGCCGGCGTGTTCGCGGCTCCGAAGGCGTGGGCCAGCGGCAGCACGAGCCAGAACATGACCTCGAGTCCGCACTTCTTCATTGTTATAGATTCGCTCTTGTCATCGGGCCTTTGCAGCCGATGCGAAAATCCGCTACTGAGGCCGCGATTGCTGGGCTTTGCGCATCTCTACCTCTGCTTCCGCATTCAATCCTTTGGCCGACAGCGCTTTCGCCAAAGCTGCATGGACGCCTGCATTCCGTGGATCCAGATCTGCAGCGCGGCGCAACTCGGCCAGCGACTCATCGACTTGTCCCTGGTAGAGCAGCAGTTCACCCAATGCTCGATGTCCGGGCGCATATTCCGGAGCAATGGCTATAGTTTGACGGAACGCGGCCACAGCTTCTGGAACCATCTGCTTCTGTCCGTATGCGGCACCCAGATTATAAGCGGCGGAGAAGTTCGTGCCGTCCAGATCCAGGGCGTGCTTCAGTTCCTGGATGGCTCGGTCGAAGTCGCCGGTGCGGGCATAAGCAAGTCCTAGGTTGAAAACCGCAAGCGCATAGTCCGGGCTGAGTTGCAGGACGCGCTGAAGTTCCTGCACCGCGCGGGGAAAATCGTGCAAACGATAATAGTCGAGTCCCAGCAGATAGTGCACGGGAACAGAGTCCGGGTCCGTCTTGAGCGCCGCCGTAAGCTTCTCAGTAGAACTCTGATATTGGCCGTGCTGGCTCTCGGCGATCGCGTCGGAAATCAGCTCATAGGTCTGAATGCGGTCCTTGGGATCCGGCAAGGAGCGGTCCGTGATTGTGGGATTGCCACCACCGGAAAAGCCCGCGTATCCCAGGGATTTCAACCGTTCCATCAGTGCGGGGTCAAGCCCCGTCTTCTGTGCCAGCTCCGGGCCAGCGCTGTATTGATTTATCTGCGTGGTCAAGCGGGCGCGCATCTCGTCCGCCACGGCCTTCTTCTCAGCGTAAAGGTTCTGGGTTTCGCTGGGGTCTTTTGATAGATCGTAGAGCTCCGGTTTCGGAGCGTCGATAAAATGATACTTTTCTGTTTCAACGGACCTCAGTTCGCTCCAGTTGAAGTGAAGGCGCGGCAGGAAAGTTTCTGCGTACAGGCTGCGGCGCTCCTCTGTCTTTTTCCGAGCCATCAGAGGCAGCAGGCTCAAGCCTTGCACTTGAGAGGGCGTTTCGACTTTCAAGATCTTGAGTACCGTTGGCATCAGATCCGCCAGGCTCACCAAGGCGGACACGACCCCAAGCGACGAGCTTCCTGGTAAATGCATAATCACCGGCACGTGAAGCGTGGCGTTGTAAATGAAGAAGCCGTGGTTTTTTTCGCCGTGCTCCCCGAGACTCTCGCCGTGGTCCCCGGCCAGCACGATAACGGTGTTTCGATAGAGGCCATTCGTTTTGAGGAAAGTAACAAGGCGGCCGACCTGCGCGTCGGCAAAGGCAATTTCGCCATCGTAAGGTCGATCTTTGTATTGTTCGCTGTAAGGAGAAGGGGGCCGGTAAGGATAGTGCGGATCGTAGAGATGCATCCAAAGAAAAAACTTGTTTGTGCGATTCTTCGCCAGCCAATCCAGCGCCACATCAGCCACCACATTACCCGGACGTTCCATCTCCTCCAGATTTGACTCCTGCAGGCGGCTGAAATCGAAGTGATCGTAATAGAAGTCGAAGCCTTGGTTCAGGCCAAAGCGCGAGTCCAGCACAGCCGAGCCGAGGACAGCGCCGGTGGTGTATCCGTGCTGCTTGAGAATGGAGGCGAGAGTGGATTGGCCGGGGCTCAGCTTGTTGCCGCTGAAATCATGCATGCCGCTGAGCATTGGATAAGTTCCGGTGAAAATGACCGTGTGAGCTGGCAGCGTGACCGGCACTGGGGTGTAAGCGCGTTCGAAGCGTATCCCTTCGGACGCGAGTGCATCGATGTTCGGAGTGCGAATCTGCTTGTCGCCGTAGCATCCCAAGTGGTCCGCCCGCAGCGTGTCGATGGTGATCACGACGACATTAGGCGCTGGCGTCAACTGGGCCAGTAATTCGCAGCAGACGAGTAGAAAGCTGCCTAACAGTAGGAATACAAACCGCCAGAGAGAGAACATGGACAAGAGAATTATACTCGGCGTAAGCACGCATCTGCGCTGCGGGCTGCAGTGATTGTGCTAGTCTGAATGACCGTGAAAGTCCCTCATCTGCCGCTGATTTGCTGCTTGGCCGCAACCTTGCATGCCAATGGGTTAGCGCAAACGAAAGCGCAGCAGCCGGATGTTTTTCTCATCACCATCGACACCCTGCGGGTCGACCACGTGCACTGCTATGGTTACGTGAACATCGAAACGCCCGCACTCGATGGGCTGGCGAAGGATGGAGTCCGTTTCACGCGAGCCTTTACTCCCAGTCCAATCACTAACACCTCACACGCCACTATTCTTACGGGGCTGCTTCCCAGTTCACACGGCGTCACGGACTTTGCCGTGCCACTATCGCCCGCGCATCCAACATGGGCGGAATTGCTGCACCAGCGCGGTTATCACACGGCGGCCTTTATCGGTGCGGTGATTCTCGACAGCAAAACCCTGGCTCCGGGATTGGATCGCGGATTCGACTTCTATGACAATTTCCCCCAGCACTCGCACGCCAAATCACGCTGGGGCCGGGTAGAGCGCCGCGGCGTGGACGTGGTGCAACATGCGGAAGCATGGTTGACTGCGCATCCGGCCGGACCACACTTCGTGTGGGTGCACTTGTACGATCCTCACGATCCGTACGAGCCTCCCGCGCCATTCTCGCAGCGCTATAAAGATCACCTATACGACGGCGAGATCGCCTATGCCGATTCAGCGCTGGCAAAGTTCATTACCTACCTCAAGACGCATAGCTGGTATGCGAATTCGCTGATCGTAGTCGTAGGCGATCACGGAGAAGGCCTGGGAGAGCATCACGAAAATACTCACGGAATCTTTCTCTATGACTCGACTACACACGTTCCCCTGATTGTCAAATTGCCGGTCACAGGAGGCGCTGCCGCCAAGGTCAGAGTAGTCGACGCGCAAGTGCGTACTACAGACATCCTTCCGACAGTACTCGATTTGGTCGGCGGCTCTGCTCCGCAAGGGCTTGATGGCGAATCGATGAAACCGTCTTTCGTCGGCTCGGAGATGGCTCCTCGCACGGCCTTCGGTGAGACGGATTATCCCTTGCGTTTCGGATGGGCGCCGCTGCGCTCGGTGCGCACGGAAGGATTCAAGTTCATTGAGGCGCCGCGTCCGGAACTCTATGATTTACACGCCGATGCAGCTGAGCTGGACAACAAATACGAACCGTGGAACGCGAATGTTCAGAAGTTTCGCGGCATCCTTTCGGAATTGCGGGCGAAGACGCCGCCCCCCGACCCTTCCAAGGGCGTAGTGGGGCAGCGAACAATCGATGAATTAAAAGCCTTGGGCTATCTCGGCAGGGCCGACGTCGGGAGTGCCACCAACGTTCCCGAGCCCTCACTGCTGCCCGATCCCAAAGATAAAATTGAAGAGCAGAACCTGCTGCACTCGGCGATGATGGCCTCGGAAGACGATCGCGAAGCGGACGCCCGCGAGTCTCTGAAGAAAGTACTGCAACTGGATCCGAAATCGCCCACCGCATTGCTCCAACTGGGTGAGTTGGAACTAAAAGCGGGGGACTACGCCAGTGCTGCGCAACATCTGAAAGGCGCTCTCGAAGTTCGCCCCGATGACGCGACCGCGGCCTTCTATGAAGGGCAGGCCCTCGAGAAAACGCACGATCTGGCGGGCGCACGGGATGCGCTGGAGGCCAGTTTGAAACTGATGCCCAGCCAGTTTGAAGCTCGCTTGCTGCTGGGAGAGGTGTATCTCGCGTTAAGTAATGCAAATGCTGCTGAGGACCAGTTTGAAGCCGCTCTCCTGCTCCAACCCAAGAGCGTCGAGGCGCAGCTGGGTGTCGCGAAAGCGCAGCTAGCCCAGGGCAACTTCAACTGGGCCGTGCAACAGCTTGAGCCACTCACTCGGTCACAGCCTGGAAACGCAGAAGTTTTCGAGTTGCTGGCGCAAGCTTATACGGGAGTGGGCAAGATGGTCGAAGCTCAGCGCGCTGCATCCCGGGCCAAAGTGCTGCGGGGCAGAAAATAGTCCGCCTCAAATCCACTGACCAGGAGCGACTATCGTTTCGTGGATACCGCTAAACGCAGCCGACTAGCAACGGCGCGGCCGTCCTTCAAAGCAGGAATAAACGTCCATTCCATCGCCGCTCGGATCAGATCTGCGTCCGGAGATTTCGTACTTCCTGCCGGCTCGACGGAGCGAACTTTACCCGCGGAATCGATCAGCAGGTTGAAGAGCAACTCAGAGTCCGGCAAACTCTGTTCTGAGGCTGACGGAGCAGGCCGCCGCAGCTGAATCGCTTGCGCCGGGATCACTTCAGGCTTACTCCCCCGTGATTGGCTGATGGTGTCGAAAACAACTGCGCGTTTTTTCCGGCCAGCGGGAGCTCCTGAGGACGTCGCATCCACTTGCGCGTGAATTCCGTGAGCACGCGCGTTTAAGATCGCTCCCCGAATCCGCTCAACATCAGAGGCAGGCCACATTTCCGTAAGCGAGCGCCAGGCCTCCGGCTCACGGTCGCTGTACAAGTAAGCCCTGACTACCTCGATCACCTTGATTTTGACAACTCGCAAGCGGTGCAGTTCCTGCACCGGGAGGGAAGAAGTGGAAGTCAATTTGCCATCGCTATTCTTGAAGTCGTGCAAATCCTGCGGATTGAGTTCCGCCCTGAGTTTTGTGATTTGTTGATCAAAATAAGGCTGGAATTCGGAACTCACATCCACCAAACGGCTGCGATCGAAACGAAGCACCACCGTTGGCGCGAGGTCGAGTTCACTCAGTGCCAGGTGCTCGAAGCCATCAACCGCCGCCGCATCAGCGGTCCAGATCTCGACACGACCGTCGAGGTCTCTGTCTGAAGCGCTGAAGAAGTCTCCGCCCGTGATGGTGCGCAGTAATCGAGGGGGTTTTTGCAGCGAGTAAATTTCGTACGCCATACAGCACTCGGCGTCGGACTCCTTTACCTGAAGGGCGACAACTGGCATGCCCACGCCCAGATCGGCGCCAAATACATCAACGTCGAGCTCTGCGGCCTTGGTCGCAACTACCAGCTCTTGCCTGTCCCAACTAAGTGTTGCGTCACAGGCTCGCGTCGCGAGTCCTCCCTCGGCATTTCTCGCGGCTCCCACTCGCAGCTTAACGCCGGTATGGAACTCAGCTTCGAACTTGCCGCCGCCCTTGCTGCAAAGCACGTCGCGGTTCTGGGTATGGCACGGGATTACCGTGACACAGAGAAACAGCAATGGAACGAGCGCCCACAAGCGGTAGTGAAGACGTTCTGACGCTCGATCAGACACGAGGAATTGTTGCCAATTACTTTTGCGCGATGGCCTTGTCCGATTTCTCGAAAATCTCGCTCAGTACGTGCCCGCGCATTTGCATCGGCTGCTCAATGCCGTAGATGTGCAGGATGGTGGGCGCGATGTCATACACCGAAGCCTCGAATCCCATCAGACGCAGATCATGCCTGATGCCGGGACCCATCGCAAAGAACGAACCCGGGACATCATCGCCGTCGGCGAAGTCATGCTTGGCAATGACCGGAGTGGTTTTTTCGTGGTCCATGTGCGCGTGCGGATCGGTCTCTTCGAATTCCCGCAACGGCTTGATGCCGTGATCGGAGACGATAATGACGTAGGTGTTCTCGTCAACGTGCTTCAGGACCGCGCCCAGTACCTTATCGAACGCGACGTACTGGTCCGGGAACGCTTCCGTACGCACCGCATTGATCTTGGGGTTGTAACCCGCGTTGTAGGTCGCAATGGGATAAAGCCAGTGCCCAGTCCGGTCTTCGCAAGACTGTCCCAACCAGGTGAAATCTGTGGGGTGGTGATCCAAAAGATAGTCGAAAAGGTGAGTCTGCTCATCGCGGATGAGCTGCACCTTCGTCAGCCAGGAGTCGATAAACTCGGATTCGTGTCCCTTTAAATCGGCGGCCGAGGGCATGCGTTCGCAGTCAATATAGAAATCGCCAACGTTCTTCAGCAGCTCTGCTTTCATAGTGGAAGGATAGACCGCATCGCCGCCTTCCACTTCCGAGAGCTTGGGAGCGCATAGCACGCCATCTTCGCAATTCTTGCCGCGCGTCAGCATGCCGCTGATCATGTACCCATTCACCGGCAGGACCGGGAAGGTCGCCGGCACATTCGCCATTCCCACCGTCACGTCCTTCTTCGAGAGCATGGACCAGATGGGCTCTTGCTTCAGCATGTTGGTATTGGCCGTGATTCCACCCACAATGAAGCCGGTCACGCCGTGCTCCTCGGGCTTGGTGCTGGTGAAGATCGTGCTGAACACTCGGGGACAATTCGGGGCCGAGACCGTACGCAACTTGCCGTAAGCGCCCTTCTTGATCACGCTCGAGAGGTTGGGCATCTTGCCTTCTAACAAAAGAGGCCGAATAACGTCCAACTCCATGCCGTTTACGCTCAACACCACCACGCGTGGCTTCGGCTTGGCCGTGCTCTGGGTTTGGCCGAACACGGTCAACGACAACGAGAGAAGAGAAAGCAGCAAACCGAGAAGGAATCTTCTTAACATCATCGGACACCCACCTTTACCTGAGACTGTGAGGGTTCTTCCTGCCAAAACATGTCCAATGATTATACTTCCATTCGCGGTTTTAGGAATAAGGAGTGGCTGCGGCTGCGTTCCGAACGGGGCTTCTAGCTAGCTGATTGGATGGGAGTTAATGGTGCGGAAGGGGGGATTTGAACCCCCACGCCTTTCGGCGCCACCCCCTCAAGATGGTGTGTCTGCCAGTTCCACCACTTCCGCACGGATGTGAAACGACACCAGAAGGCGTTCTTGATTATAGCAGAACGAATCTGCCGCGCCGTGCGCGATGCGGCCGGTATAGGGCTGCGAGTCTCCGGCGGCGAGTACGGTGCAGTCTTGCTACCCGTGCCGGGCAAAGCCCGGCACGTCTCCACGCGGCAATGTCGGGCGATCCTAGTCTCCAGAAGGTAGTAGCATTTCCTCGGGGCCAACCTCAACGTGGAGTGGGGCCTGGCAAGAGGTGTCAGGATCGTTTTCCGATCGGGGCAGAGGTCTCGCTGCGGCAAACTGTTCAGCTTCGGTCGATCCCTTCAGAGCCATCGTGGATGCCAGCCCGCCGCTGATGACTTGCTGCACCTGGTCGAAGTATCCCGTGCCCACAAATCTCTGGTGCTTTACGGCCTCATACCCGAACTGAGTCTCGCTGCTGAACTCTTTCTCCTGGAGCCGCGAGTAGGCGGTCATGCCTGTGGACTTGTATCCACGCGCCAGTTCGAACATGCTCAGGTTCAGGGCGTGGAACCCGGCCAGCGTGACGAACTGAAACTTGTATCCCACGCGGGCCAGTTCTGGCTGGAAGCGCGCGATGGCTTCCTCATCGAGCTTCTTGCGCCAGTTGAAACTGGGGGAGCAGTTGTAAGCGAGCATTTTCTCCGGATACTTCGCGTGAATTGCGTCGGCGAACTGGCGTGCTTCTTCCAGATCGGGATGTGAGGTTTCACACCAGATCAGATCTGCGTACGGCGCGTAAGCCAGGCCGCGTGCGATTGCCGATTCGATCCCGCCGCGAATGCGGAAGAAGCCTTCCGCAGTGCGTTCGCCGGTACAGAACGTGCGGTCGCGCATATCGATATCGCTGGTCAGAAGTTGCGCGCTGTCGGCGTCGGTCCGCGCCATCACCAGCGTCGGCACGCCCATCACATCGGCGGCCAATCGTGCTGCCACCAGTTTTTGCACGGCTTCAGTGGTTGAAACCAGAACCTTGCCGCCGAGGTGTCCGCATTTCTTAGCTGACGAAAGCTGGTCCTCGAAGTGCACGCAGGCCGCCCCCGCCTCGATCATTCCTTTCATCAGTTCAAACGCATTCAGCGTGCCGCCGAAACCGGCTTCCGCGTCGGCCACGAGCGGCGCGAACCAGGTTTGTCCGGGAGCCACTTTTCCCTCGGCGTGATGGACTTGGTCCGCCCGTTGCAGCGCACTGTTAATGCGGCGGCAGAGGCTGGGAACGCTGTCTGCTGGATACAAACTCTGGTCGGGATACATCTGGCCCGCATTGTTGGCATCCGCCGCCACCTGCCATCCACTGACGTAAATCGCCTTCAACCCCGCCTGCACTTGCTGCACGGCCTGGTTACCCGTGACTGCGCCCAGCGCGTTGATGTAAGGCTCGGTCTGCAGCAGTTCCCAGAGCCGCTCGGCACCCAGGCGAGCCAGGGTGTGCTCAATCTGAACCGAGCCGCGCAGTCTTAGAACGTCCTCCGCCGTATACGGACGCTCAATTCCTCTCCACCGCGGGTTGTGCGCCCAATCGTAGTTCAGGCAATCCTGCGTCAGCGCATACTGTGCGGTCTTCTCTCCGGAGCTCATTTCTTCGGAGATCATTTTTCCGGAGATCAATGACGGGGAGGGGAACTGGGATTTGGTTGAGTGCTTTCCGTTTTCCTTGGCGGACATTCGGTTTTCTCCTGTCGTCCTTGACTATTAAAGTATGTTCAATATAATGAACATAGATTCACTATACTGGCCAAGCGTAAGTGATATTCCAAGGTCCGGTCAAGCCAATCGTTCGGTATAGTGAACATACATTCACTTTATTGCACGACTAGGGGTTTGCCACTATGACAACTGCGATGACCAAACCCGATTCTCCCTCGGCCGCTGTAGAGCGCGCGCTCACCATGCTGGAGGCCGTAGCACAGGAGTCGGAAGGCCTAAGCAATGCCGAGATCAGCCGCAAGCTCAACATTCCAAAGAGTTCTGCCAGCTACATCCTGCGCACTTTGGAAACCCAGGGCTATTTGACTCGCGATGCGGAGTCCGGAAAGTATCGCGTGGGACTGAAGATCCTGAGCCTGAGCCGGGGCGCTCTGGGCGGACTGGATGTTCGTGGCGTGGCTCTTCCCATCATGCGCCATCTGACGCACCAGACCGGCCTTACCTGCCACCTGGCCGTGCTGGATGGACCTGATGCCGTCTACATCGAGAAGGTTGAGCCGGAGGGCTTTATCCGCATGGACACGTGGGTCGGACGGCGGATGCGCGTGCACGCCACCAGCGTCGGCAAGGCGCTGGTCGCCTACATTCCCCAGGAGCAACTGGAGGAGATTCTGCGCAAGAGCGGTATGGAAAAGCGCACGCCTAAAACCATCACCACGCTGCCGCGGCTGTTCAAGGAACTGGAGAAAGTGCGTGCCCAAGGCTATGCCGTCGACGATGAAGAGAACAACTTGGGCGCGCGCTGCCTCGGCGCTCCGATTTTCGATGAGCGCGGCTCCATCGAAGCCAGCCTGGGCTTGAGCGGCACCACGCAGCAAGTCAGTCCGCAGACCATGCCGCGCATTCTTGAAGCCCTCAAAGACGCGGCCCGGCATATCTCCATGGGCATGGGATACCGGGTCCCGCCGCGCCGCGCTAGCGGCGCTTAGTCCCTTTCCGGGAAATTGGGTCTCTGGTTTTATGCCGTGACGTTCTATGCTGTGGCGGTCAATGCCGTGGCTCGGTACTCCTCGGGTATCGCCACCCTCGCGCCGCTCGACACGTGAGGCAACGGAAGCAGGACAATGCCCTGCACTCGATCATGAACCAACGTCCAAGTCTCCGCGCACTGGTCGCATAGCCAGTAGCGCTCGACGCGGCGGGGATGCTGCCGCCTATAAGGAGGGCGCGTTGCTGCTGTGTCTCCCCCCTTAACCGTACATTCCGTCTCCACCAGGAACAGCCTGCCCTGTCCCAGTCGAAGAAACGGTCTTGAGCATTTTGAATTTGCGCAGTGGCTGAGCATTGTGCCCTCTCACTGGAAAGCTCTTGGCGGCGCAGACTGAGGCGCGCAAGAGCGGCCAGATTCGTCAGCCTTTGCAGGTGAAATGCCAGAACTGGCGCGCTCCCCCATGGGTGAATCTTCAAATTCCGCGAACATCTCACACCAAGTCTCATCTCTCACTGCCGATCCAACGGCACGGTGACGAACTCTCGTCTCCCGCGCCTTGCCTCATTTCGATTGCCTCGTTACCATCTCAGCAAATGGCAAAGCGCGTCCTGTTGTGCCCTCCGTCCTACTTTGATGTCGTGGATCAGAAAAATCCCTACATGTCGAAAAAAGCTGGCGTCGATCGCGCGCGGGCACAAAAGCAATGGCAGGCTCTCTGCTCCGCTCTTGAACAAGCAGGATGTCAGGTTGAAACAATTGCTCCCGCTCCGGGCCTTGAAGACATGGTCTTCGCCGCGAACCAGGTATTTGTGGGTTTTAACGAAGCGGTGGGCAAGTTCATCGTGCCCAGCCGGATGGTGCATGCTTCACGCCAGCGCGAGGTGCCTTACTACGTGGATTGGTTTCGCCAGCGCGATTACAAGATCATCGAAATCGATCTGGGCGGCGAAAACCTGGAAGGCCACGGCGACCTGCTCTGGCACCCGGATTGGTCCCGCATCTACGCTGGCTATGGCTTTCGTTCGACCCAGGCGGGAGTGGAAAAGTTTAGCGATGCCATGTCCAAACTGGGAATTCCCGTCGTCCCGCTCCGTCTGATCGATCCCTACTGCTACCATCTCGATACCTGTTTGTGCCCTCTGAATCCCGAGGCGGTGCTCGTCTATCCCGGCGCCTACGCTCCCGACTCTCTCGCCACCCTGCGCGGATTCTGGAAGCGGGTTCACGAACTCACCACCGACGAAGCCCACAAATTCATGGGCAACGGCATTGTGGCCAACGGAAGCTACCTCACTCCCTACGTCACTCCACACTTGGAAGCTATCCTCCAGCAGGAGGGTCTCGCGCCCGTTATCGTCGATACGTCGGAATTCGAGAAGTCTGGCGGCAGCTTGTTTTGCATGAAGGCCTTTCTGCCCTAAAGTAAGGGTGGGAGAGTTGCTGGAAAGACTGGCTCCTAAAGTTTCTGAAATTTACCCAAACTTCGGGAGCGGTGCTACGTCTAAAACCCTGCCTTGCAGGCAGAGGGGGACTCTCGAATGAAACCACTCCGAATTTTCTTGCTCTCAGCAATGCTCATCCTCGCGGCTAGCGCGCTTGGACAGGGCACAAAAACGGACGCAGCCACGACCGCGCCACAGGCGCAAGCGTCGCAGGCTGCGCCAACCCTTGCTTCCGCCATCGACCGGGAGATCAGCGCGGTCGAAAAGCAAGTTCTAGACGCGGCCGAGGCCATGCCCGAGGACAAGTTCAACTTCTCTCCAGAGAGCCTGAACCTTTCGGGCGGCAACTACAAGGGTGTGCGTACGTTTGCGGTGCAGGCCAAGCACATCGCGGCATCCAACTATTTCATCTGGTCAGGGCTCACTGGCGATAAGCTGCCCGCAAACCTGAAGGACGGGAACGGTCCGGAGGACGTCAAGACAAAAGCCGAGATTTTGATGTTCCTAAAGGATTCTTTTGCCCTGGGTCACAGGGCTGCTGCTACGTTGACCACCGAAAACATGTTGCAGACGCCCGAGCACAGCAAGTCAACGCGTCTGCACCTGGCCACATTTGGCGTCGAGCACGCCTTCAATCATTACGGCCAGATGGTGGAGTATTTGCGGATGAACGGAATTGTGCCGCCCGCCAGCCGGGGAAAGTCAGACTGATGAGCAAACGGCTCGGAAGAGAAATGTCATAAGGCGCGGCCCTGACTTCGTTGTTGTAAAGCAGTGTGCGGACTTGATATGCGCGAAAGGGACATGTTCTTCAATAATCAGGAATCGGCCCTATTGAAGTTGCCCCTCTACTCGGGAAGAATGCATCCAAGAGGCATATGGTCTCGACCCATTCCTCGTGGAGTTTCTTATGACGACGCAACAGTTAGCTTTAATTGCGAACATTTTGAATATGGCAAAATCTGATCGGTTTTTGTTTACGGTCGCATCTTTCGTTCTGTTGCCTACCTCCTGCGGCGAAAGTATGTGGGATATGACCAATCGCATCTCCGACTATTACTTTTCTGAAACTACCGAGCAGAACCGGCCGGCTGCAAGTCAGGCAGCGTGGTAAGAATGATTCTGCAAAGCGCCGAGTCAGTCGTTGTCGATAAATCGCAATTACACGCATTGACACCCCTAACCGGCAGCGGTGATCCGCCCGGCCGCCCGGCCGAAGTGACTCCAAGCAAATGAAAGACGTTGGGGGTGGTTTAATGACACTTCTCAACGCGACCACGGGTCGGAAAGCCCGGACTGATTATGAAGCTTACGCGGCCCGTTCGACTTCGCTCAGGGCAGGCCGCTGAAAGCGCCGCTCTTCCATCTCACTGGATGTATTCGCGAGTTTTTCCGCGCGGGCCTCTTTGGCGCGTCTTCGTCCTAGTGAACCATCGCCCCCATAGCCGTCACCACGACTCCTACCACGCTCATCACGATCCCCAAGTACCAGAAAATCCGCTTCCCCGAAAGCAGCGTGATCGATGTGATCACCAGCCCAATTTCCAGGAACACCTCCGCCAGGTCATACCGGTTGGCTCGTCTTCTTTCCACATCGACCTCGTGCTCAAGGTCGCGCGCTTTCTCCTGAATCTCGTCCTTCTCCTTCTTGTAGCGCTCGGCCTCTTGGGCATATTTCTCGCGGACGCCGGCTGCGCCTCCCGCCCCATTCGCCGCCACGAACAACTCGTCTTCATGCTGGCGAATATTCTTAGCCTGGTAGTACGACCATTGATCGGAAGATTTCGCCTGCAACACGACTTCTTCCGTGTGCGCTCGGTGCCCCAGCAGTGACGCTACCGCCACCAGCACGGCCAGCACCGCCATGGTCAACGACACGGGCGCCAGGCTGGGGTTGTGGTGCGCATGTTCGGCACTCTCCTGCAGTTCTTGAAGCTCGTCGGCACTCATTTGTCCTCCTGAAGCAGTGGCCAGTGGTCAGTGGCCAGTTGCCAGTTGCTTGTGTTGTCGGCACTCAGTTTCTCATTAAGAGTCGAGTTGCGCTTGAAGGAGCGCAAGTCCGAACCGATCACTGGCCCCTGACCGCGGCGCTTCTACTCTACTCTCCCATTACCTTCACAATCACTCGCTTGTCGCGCTGCCCATCGAATTCAGCATAAAAGATTCGCTGCCACCTTCCTAGATCCAGCTTGCCGGCGGTAATCGGCACGATTACCTCATGATGGATCAGTAGCGCCTTCAGGTGCGAATCACCATTGTCCTCGCCGGTTTCGTGATGTTTGTAGTTCTTGCGGAATGGAGCCAGATGTTCGAGCCACTGATCGATATCCTCGATCAGCCCGCTCTCATCGTCGTTCACGTACACGCCCGCAGTGATGTGCATGGCGGAAACCAGCACCATGCCTTCTTTCACTCCGCTCTTGTGGACGATTTCTTCCACCTGCGGCGTCATGTGCACATAGGCCCGGTGCGTCTTCGTATGAAACTTCAAGTATTCGGTAAGAGTTTTCATGGAGGATCCCCAAACACCGGGAATTCTATCCGATGACGCAGAGCGGACGGGAATGGAACAACTGTGGATACGAGTAGCAATCAACTCGACGACGACTCCGCTTCATCTTGATTGCACACGTGCCGCGAGAACTGGAGCTTCAGATACTCTTGCGCCCCAGCCACGCGCTTCAACACGTCGAGAGGAACTCTAAACTCGCGATGGCACGATGTGCAGGCAGCGATCGCAGGCGTCGTTCCCAGCCATTTCAGCACGCGCAGATTGCGTTTCGGCATCGCGGATTTATTCCAGTAGGATCACTACCGCATCGTCTCTTCAATCTCAGAAATCCAGTCGGGACGCTTCAACACTTCCCGCGGCTTGGGACCATCCGCCGCGCCGACGATTCCATCCTGCTCCATCAGATCGATCAGGTGTGCTGCGCGCCCATAACCGATGCGCAAGCGCCGTTGCAGCAGGGAAGTGGACGCCTTCCCGAACTCTACCACCAGTTTAACGGCATCCATATAAAGCGGATCGTTTTCGCCGCTACTTTCTGCTCCCTCAGCGCCGTCGTTGCCGCCGCCCGCTGGCTCGCGCTCGTCTCGCGGAGCTTCGAGGAATTGCTGCTGATATTCCGCCGAGCCTTGCGCCTTCCAGAATTCGACGACCGCTGCGATTTCCTTTTCGGTAACCAGCGGTGCGTGCAACCGATGCACTCGCGCCGATCCTGACGGCAGATAGAGCATGTCGCCCTTGCCCAGCAGCGCCTCCGCTCCGTTAGCGTCAAGAATGGTTCGCGAGTCCACCTTGGTTGCGACGCGGAAAGAAATTCGCGCAGGGAAGTTCGCTTTGATCAAACCGGTAATCACGTCTACTGACGGACGCTGCGTCGCCAGCACCAGATGAATGCCGACCGCGCGCGCCATCTGCGCCAGCCGGGTAATCGACTCTTCAACGTTGCTGGAATCGAGCATCATCAGGTCGGCCAGTTCGTCGATGATGATCACAATATAGGGAATCGGCTTGTCGTCGGAATCTTCCTCAAACAGGCTCGGAGTGCCGCCGTTGTCGAACAAACGGTTGTACTGGTCGATGTTGCGCACGCCCTTCGCGGCGAGCAGCTTCAGCCGCCGCTCCATCTCGCGTACGGCGTTGCGCAGCGCGTTGGCCGCGAGTTTTGGTTCGGTGATGATCGGCGTGTATAGATGCGGAACGCCTTCGTAATTGCCCAGCTCGAGCCGCTTCGGATCCACCAGGATCAGACGGACCTGCTCGGGCGTCGCCTTGTACAGAATCGACATGATGAAAGCGTTGATGGCCACGCTTTTGCCCGAGCCTGTGGAGCCGGCAATCAGCAAATGCGGCATGCCATTCAGGTCGGCGGTGACGATGCGCCCGTTAATATCCTTGCCCATCGCCATCGTCAGCTTGGATTTCGAGCCCATGAATTCCTGCGACTCGATGTTCTCACGCAGCCAGATGATCTCGCGCTCGCGGTTCGGCACCTGAATGCCGACGGTCGATTTCCCGGCCATGCGCTCGATCAGAATGCTCTCGGCCTTCAAAGCCAGGCAGAGGTCATCGGTGAGGTTGGTGATGCGGCTGTACTTGATTCCGGCATCGGGCTTGAATTCGAACGTCGTTACGACGGGACCAGGATTGATTTGCGTGATCTGTCCGTGGACGTCGAACTCGGCGTACTTTTCAGTGAGTACCTGGGCCAGCAGCTTCAGTTCATCGGCATCCACGGACTGTTGCTCATCAGGGCGCTGTAGCAGGCTGCTCGATGGCAGCTTGTACCCGCCCGCGATTCGTGGCATTGTCGTCTTAGCCTTGTGATCGATGTCGGCACGCTGCGTCACTTCCGGGTCATCGGCGCTTTCAATCCCAACCAAAGACTCCGGGAGAATCCCGCCCGTGGCCGCGGGTTCTGTTACCTCAGGCCCCAGCATGCGTTCGATGCCGGTGCGGCGAGGTTCCGGCGCAACTCTCGCCTGGACTGCAGGCTCTGCTCCGCCTTGGCGCGATGGAATTAACTGCGTCTTCACCGCCGGCTTCGAAATCCGGCGCTTGTCCAGTTCCTTCTGCTGCCGGCGTTTGGCCCGTTCCTCCTGCCAATCCTGATAGCGGTTCCAGAGCGCGGTCACGAACGCAAACCGCGTTGGTGCCCAAAGTTGGATCGATGAGAACGAGAACGCCGTCGAAAGATACAACGCGACCGCCAGTACGCTGGCGCAAACGATGTAGGCTCCCGCGAGATTTAGGTAGTGGATCAGCACATCGCCGACAACTCGTCCCAGCAGACCTTCGATCGGCACCGCGTTCAGCCAGCGCCAGTTTCCTGGCAACAAGGCCAGCAGGGCGGGAGTGAAGACGATCAACCAGATTCCGCCCAGACTCTTGGCCACGGGAGATTGAATCTTCCGCGACGCAAACCAGCGGATTCCCAATACGCCAAGAAAGACTGGGAGGAGAAAAGCTCCGATGCCGAAGAACTGGAGCGTAAGGTCGGAGATGAGAGCGCCGACCACGCCAATCCAGTTGCGGGCAACGTGGGTTCCGGTTAGTACCGACGCGCTATTCAGCGAAGGATCGAGCGGCGAATACGATGCCAGCGCGAGGAAGAGGAGGAGCGCAGAAACGCACAACAGGAACCCGATCAGCTCATTCAGCCGCCGGTTGCCCGTTGGGACAAAGATGCTTGCCAGAAAACGCATTGTGGGCCGTTTCTTGCACGGGCACGAATATCCCGTAGCGCAAATCGGCCAGAGCCTTATCATTATGCCAAGAAGCGGGTGCGGCGGCAATACCGGAATTTGGCGGGAGTGTACAGTTGGCTTCCCGGTGGGAAGCCGTGCCAGAAGCGATTCTCATGCGAGTGCGCGTTCTGTTTTTCGGGATGTTGAAAGATCTTGTGGGCAAGTCCAGCGACTCTCTGGATCTGCCTGACGAGGCGATGGTGCGCGATCTGCTGGCACACTACGTCTCCGAGAGTCCGCAGATGAGGGAATCGATGAATGCGCTGGCAGTGGCGGTAAATCAGGAATACGCAGGACCACAAACGGTGTTGAAATCGGACGACGAAGTGGCGCTGCTGCCGCCGGTGAGCGGCGGGTCGGGAAAGGCGGCATCGATTGTTCGCGATGTAATTGACACGCGGGGCGTGCTTGAACGCATCAAGCGGGACGAAGATGGAGCTGCTGTGGTGTTCGAGGGCGTGGTGCGCAACCAGACGCGCGGGCGGCGGACGCTTTATCTCGACTACGAGGCGTACGAGGAGATGGCGCTGAGGCAGATGGAAGACTTGGCGGAGCAGACGCTGAAACAATTCCAGGTGCGCGAGGTGGCTCTGGTGCACCGGCTGGGGCGGTTGGAGATCGGCGAAACCAGCGTGTTGATCGTGGTAGCTTCGGCGCACCGCACGGCGGCTTTCGAGGCTTGCCGCTGGCTGATTGATACGCTCAAGCGCAGGGTTCCCATATGGAAGAAAGAGTATTTTGAGGACGGCGCGGTGTGGGCCGACGGCGAAGCGTTCCCTGAAGAGATTCCCCGCGGAAATTCCCGGGATCAAGGCAGCCCCGGAGCGGAGGGCGCATCTAAGTGAGCGGGCTGAGGACGCTGGGCCGGTTCTGTTGCTCGAGCGCCTCGCTTCGCTGGGCGGACAGCCGAGGCGGCTGTCTCCACATGGTCTAAGTTGCAACGTATACTTCGCTTACGGAATGAGAAAATCTGCCAGCGTGATTCTGCTGCTGTTCGCTTGTGCTGCTTACGCGCAGCGAACCCCGGCCCAGACGCAGTCGACTGAACCGGAGACCACGCTCAAGGTTGATGTCAAGCTGGTGAATGTTTACGTCACCGTGAATGACGCTCATGGGGCACCGGTGGCCGGGCTTAAGAAAGAAAATTTCGTGGTGCAGGAAGATGGCCGCCTGCAGACGATTTCGGTGTTTGACAAGGAATCTGCGGTGCCGCTTTCAATTGCGCTTGCCATCGATACGAGCCTGAGCACGCGTCACGACTTACCGCTGGAGCAGGCCGCGGCCAAGCGCTTTGCGCATATGATCCTGCGGCCAGTGGATGCGCTGTCGGTTTTTGGTTTCAGCGAGACGGTTTTGCAATCGAGTGCTTACACCGCAGATCTGAAGCGCATCGATGAGGGAATTGACCACGTCCGGCTGGGGGCGGCCACGGCGCTATTTGACGCCGTCTATCTGGCGTCGCGTTCGCTCGACCGGCGCCAGGGACGCAAGGTGATGGTGCTGATTACCGACGGCGGCGACACCATCAGCAAAATCGATTACAAAGAGGCGGTGCGCGCCGCGGAAGAGGCCGAAGCGTTGGTCTACAGCATTATTGTGGTGCCCATCGAGAACAGCGCTGGCCGCGAAACGGGCGGCGAGCATGCGCTGATCCAGCTGTCGGAGGATACGGGAGGAAAGTACTACTATGCGACTTCGATGACACAGCTGGATGATGCCTTCCGCAAGATCAGCGACGAACTTCGCACACAGTACCTGCTGGCTTACTATCCGTCGCAACGCTTGTCGAACTCACAGTTTCGCCGCATTCAGGTTGGAGTGTCGGGTCTGGCCGAGGCGGCGTCTTACCGGGTGCGTAATCGGGCTGGCTATTACACAACCACGTCGGATTTCTAAGATCAGTGGCCAGCAAAACCCGGGGCATCGCCAATTGTCGGGTGGATTGATGGCAGGTTTGATATCCTCATCAATTCCGTCGAAATTCTTCTCAGCGATCCATCTGGCTACCAGTGGATTAAGAAAGGTTCTGTGAATACTCCGAGTTCGAGGTTCGTGATCTTGAATTTCAATTCCCCCTATCGTTTGGTTGCGCGAATCATTGTGTTTGCCGCGGTCGTCCTCTCGCTGGTTTCGCCCTTGCTGTTTGCCCAGACCGTTGGTACGGGAAGCATAGTGGGCGTGGTCACCGACCCACAGGGCGCGGTGGTCACGGGGGCCAAAGTTGGGATCACGAACAAAGCCACGGCGGCGGTGATCCATGTGACGACCTCCTCGGCGGGATCGTATACGTCGGGCCCGATTGTGCCAGGAGACTACGTGGTACGGATCGAGGCCAAGGGTTTCAAGACAAGCACGCTGCCTTTGGTGGTGCAGGTCGGGAACACCGTCAGCGGCAATGTGAAGATGCAGATCGGGCAGGAGAGCCAGGTAGTGGAGGTCCAGGGAAATGCGGTGGTGGTGAACACGGAACAAGCCACCGTGCAAGGTGTGCTCAGCCTGAACCAGATTGAAAATTTGCCGGTCAACGGGCGGAATTTTCTGGACCTGGCGCAGCTTGAACCGGGTGTGCAGATTCAAGAGGGAAGCACGTTCGATCCGACCAAGAATGGGTTCTCTTCGATTTCATTTCAGGGCCGGTTTGGGCGTACAGCTAGGATTGAAGTGGATGGAGTCGACGTCAGTGACGAGACGGTGGGGACGACGACGCAGAATATTCCGGCAAGTGCAATTCAGGAATTTCAGCTTTCGCAGTCATCGCTGGATTTGTCGACTGAGCTAACTTCCTCCGGCGCGGTGAACGTGACGACACGCTCGGGCAGCAACCAACCACATGGCGAGGCATTCGGGTATTTCCGCGACAACAAGCTGGCCGCGGCGCTGCCTGGCCTTACGCCGCCTCCGTTTCAGCGCGAACAGTTCGGCGCTAATGTGGGAGGAGCTCTCGTCAAGGACAAGGCTTTCTTCTTCCTCGATGCGGAGCGAACCAAGCAGGACCTTACAGCGGCGGAACCCTTTAGTCCTCCTTTTGATCAGCTGAACACTACGCTCTCGCAGCCCTACCGCGAGTTTGATACGGACGGGCGTTTGGACTGGAACGTTAAGGGGAATACACGAGCGTTCTACCGCTTTAATTTTTTTCAGAACAGCGATTTGCGGCCTAACGGTTCCGCCAGTTCGACCCAACGATTCCGTAACACCGATAACACTGTGTCACACACGATCGGCATTGACTTCAACAAGGGATCGTATTCGCACAGCATTCGCCTCGAGTATCTCAAGTTCCGCAATGGCATTGGAGATGCGACCAGCGGGCTCGCCTCAGTCGATAATCCGATTCCTGGTCTGGGTATAAACATCGGTGCGTCGGTGTCGGGGAATTGCGTTTTCACCGGTGGTGGCGCTTATTGTGGCGGGCCAAACTGGCTGGCGCCACAGGCGACCATTCAGTCCAACCATGAGGCGAAGTATGACGGCAGCAAAATGCTGGGCAAGCACATCATCCGCTACGGCGTGACCTACAACCGGCTGGTGGGCGGAGGCTTTGCGGCTTTCTCCCAATTTCCGCAGGTGGGGACAACTTCGGCCGGAACATCCTCCGATCCAACCTCCTACACGGCAGACTATGTTGGGTTAGGGAACGGCGCAGGATTTCCTACCGCGAAGGGTGCGTTCGGTTTTCCCGCCGGAGAACTGGGTCCGGACAACCGGCTGGAGATGTACGTTGGAGATAGTTGGAAAATCATCCCGAGATTGACGGTGATGTTTGGCCTGCACTACGTGCGTGATACGGGTCGCACCGACAGCAACCTGGGCCCGCTCCCGGAGTTGAATCAGTGGGGACCGGGATACGGAAACCAGATTCGAAATCCCAACCTGAACTTCGCGCCGCAAGCGGGGTTCGCATGGGATGTAGGCGGTAACGGCAAGACAGTCGTGCGTGGCGGCGGTGGGTTGTTCTACGAGAACTCGATTTGGAACAACATATTGTTCGACAGCCCGGCGCGACTTCGGCAGGGAATCTTCGCCAACACCCCGGAAGTTTGCTCGGGAGGCGTGGCTGCACCGTTTGTCTGGCCCACCAGTCTTGCGGTCGGGACTTCTATTGCCGGAGGTGCGGCTACGATTGTGAATACATCCACGGGCCCGCAGGCACAGCCGAACTTCTGCGGGGGAATCATTTCGACGGTCGCTCCGCAGATTCTTGGGCTCAGCAGTGCTTACCAAGCCGCGACAGCGAGCGTCACAGGATTGCAACCGAACAGCAACTTCGTGGGCAGCACGCTAACGGCATTAAACTCCAGCTATGTCCTATTCTTTCCAGGTTACCGCACGCCGCGATCGTGGCAGATGAATTTTGGCATCCAGAAAGAAATTCGTCCGGGAACGCTGTTGACCATCGACTATGTTCGAAATATCGGTGAGCATTATCTGATTGCCCAGGACATCAACCACAGTGGAGCGGCGCGGAGCTTTAATCAAGCTAATGCTGTTGCTGCCCGCGATGCTGCCCAGGCCAGTGCGGGTAAGCTGATCGGCGGTGGCTTCACGCCGTGTTCCTCGGGGATCAATCAAGCGACTTGCGTTATCAACGCCAACGCTACGCTGGTGACAGTGAACGGAACTCCAACGCCAACCTGCGTCGGAGGTGGACCGCCGCCATGTAGCTCTAGCTTGGGAGTTTCAGGGGCGCAAGCGCAGTATTCATCGAACGGACTCGATTCGAATCTACAGGCAGTGGGCGGGGGACCCTGCTCCTTCTGCGCGTTTCCGGGCACAAACCCTCTCACCACAAACAGCGGAGCCGTCGGCGGAGTCGACATGCTGTTCCCGGTCGGACGCTCCGTGTACAGCGGCCTGCAGATGAAGCTGGTGCACCGCATTGATAAGCCGACGCGATACGTGAAGGGCGCGAACTTCCAGGTTTCCTACTCCTATTCCAAGTTCATCAGCCAGGTGCAGGATCAGGACTTCATCAACCTGGCGACCGACAACGACAATCCGACCCGTTTCACGGGGCCGAGCGCTCTGGACCGGAAACATCAACTCTCGTTCGGGGGAACCTTCGATCTGCCGTTCCATACGAAGCTTAGCGCAATCGGACATTTCTACAGCCCGCTGGCGCAAACCCTGCAACTGCCGGAACTGACCAGCGGAGGCGAGATCTTCGCCACCGACTGGCTGGGAGCGGGACTGGGCGCCTCTGCCGCCCCTGAGCCGCTGCCGGGAACTCAGATCGGGCAGTTCCAGCGCGGCACCAATATCGGCAATCTGCAGAGCGTGATCAATAACTACAACCACACCTATTCCGGACAGCTCACCCCTGCGGGCGAATGTCTCGTAGGGAACCATCAACTGTGCCCAGGGCTAGTTAGCAGCAACTCACAAGTTATGACTGGTACCGACATGGGCGCTCTGGGCTGGGTCATGCCCCAGTTGGGTTCAGTGCCGCCGGGAGCGCTGGGAATCCCGTGGCTGAAGTCGATGGATTTGAAGGCGTCATGGCCAATCAAGGTCAAGGAGCGTGTGATCGTCGAACCGAGCGCGAGCGTGTTTAACGTCTTCAACTTTGCTAACGCGTTTCTGCCGGGAAACTTGCCGGGTGCTTCCCTGGTCCCTGGGTCGGGTGCCTACCTGGCGCCGAATGTGGTCGGTGGTGTGACGCGAGGATCAAGCCTTACGCCGTTCCGGGCGAGTTTCCAGTCAGGGACTTATGCACTGGGGGCTCCGCGGCAGTTTGAATTTGGATTGCGGATCAGCTTCTAGCGTTCTCTTTTGGATCATTGGGCCGTGGCCGCTGGCGTCACAGCCTTTTCTCGCATGCGGTCAGTCCAAGCCGGAAGCTGCTCCGTGTACAATGCCTGCATGCCTTTCCGCGCGCAGGGAAACCCTAACGCCGCCAAGCGCGGCCGGACCCCGCCTCCTGAAGAGACCTTGGAAGAAGCCAGTTTCCTTAAGGTTCTGGGAGAGAAGCAGAAGGCAGTCAGCGTCAAGCTGATGGATGGTCAGACGGTGAGCGGCTGGATCGAGTATTACGACAAACACATGGTCCGGCTGACACGTGAAGGCGCTCCCAACCTTTTTATCTATAAGCACGAGATTATGTACATCGCGGAAGATGGCGGGAAGAAGAAGTAAAGGTCTTAGGCCTTAGGTTGGCCGACATTTTCCAGGATCTATACCCGATGCACCCAAGACACCCAACACTCAAGAACTGTGCCTAATTCCAACGACAGCTTTCTCCCGGCCATGTCCGCGATCGCGCGTGAGGCGGGCGCTTTGCTCGTGGATTACTTCCACCAGCACTTGAAGATTGAATACAAGGGCGACGCGGACCTGGTGACGGCGGCGGACCGCGCTGCCGAGGTGCTGATCCGCGAACGAATCAAGCAGCAGTGGCCTACGCACGATGTGCTTGGGGAAGAGCAGGGGCTCAACGATCAGGGCAGTGAGTATCGCTGGTACGTCGATCCGCTGGATGGGACGACGAACTTCGCGCACGGGTATCCGGTGTTCTGCGTTTCGATGGGATTGGAATACCTGGCTCCGGAACAACGGTCGTCTGGAAAACCTGGCCAGCGCGTTGCCGCAGTGGTTTATGATCCCACGCGCGATGAGCTATTTTCCGCGGAGCGGGGGAAAGGGGCGCAGCTCAATGGAGCGCCGATCCATGTCTCGAACACGGCTGCGCTGAAGGAATGCCTTCTGGCCACGGGCTTTCCCAGCCACAAGCGGCACAAGAATCCTAATATTTATTTTTATCACCAGATCACGTTGCATTCCCACGGAGTGCGGCGGGCGGGATCGGCGGCGCTCGATTTGTGCAACGTGGCCGCGGGACGCTTCGATGGATTCTGGGAATTCAATCTGAATCCGTGGGACACGGCGGCGGGAGTGCTGATTGTAGAAGAAGCGGGCGGTAAGGTGACACGTTTCGACGGAGCGCCGTTTGAACTCAACAGCCGCGAAACCCTGGCCTCGAACGAGTTGATTCACGAGGCGCTGCTGGAGGAGTTCAAGAGCATTTTTGCGGGGCGGGGGCTGGAGGCGTTACCGGATCCGCGGGTGTACGAGAGATAACCCAAACCCGCATCGAGCCGCGTTACAATCAACGTGTGGACATGTTCCCGCTTGTCCCTGTCCCTAAATTCCTTACTCCTATAGGTTCAACGTGATCAACTCTCTTCTGGAACGCAAGATCGAGAAGCGGCCGAACAAGGTGCGGTTGCCAGGGCGCATTCTGTTTCTCACTGAAGATCCGGAGCTCATCAAGCGGCAGCTCGCGGGCGAAGACCTCCCGTGGGATACGAAGAATCCGGCGAACAATCCCAAGCTGCGAGATGACATTTCGACCGACGAGATCACACCGGCGCACTACTGCTTTTACTTTGACGAGACTCTCGGCGAGATTCCTTATCTTGGGCTGAAGTGCGGCAGCGTGACGCCGATTGGGCGCGGCGAGGTGAAGCGCGGCGGATTTGTGGGCGCGGTGAGCGGGAAGCGGCGGGGCAAGGGATCGAGCCGCGAGCAGTCGCCTTACGCCGAGATGTGCGCCGGAATCAAGGTAGTGATCGCGGAAAATATTGAGCGCATCTACAAGCAGAATTGCCAGAACCTGGGCGTGCTGACTTCGACCGACTTCTCACTGATCGACAGGATTCGCGGCGGGGAAGAGATTGCGCTCGCTGAGTTTACGGCGGGCGAAGATGAGATCACGCGGCAGGTGATTGAGTACGGCGGGCTGTTCCCGTTCAACGTGGCGCGGATGCAGGGGAACGTGTTTCTGCCGCCGGTTAAGACCGAAAAGCGGCCCATGACCCTGGCGGAGAAAATCTTTGCGCGGCACATGGTGAATGAGAAGGGCGGGGTGGGCGTTGCGGCTGTGAAGCCGGGTGATACTGGCTTTGCCCAGGCCGACCTGCGCTTCAGCCACGAGTATGTCACGCCGATGGCGGCCATCTTCTTCGAGCGTTATGTCGGCAAGGATGCGAAGGTCAACGATGCTTCGAGTATTATCTTTTTCCGCGACCACCTGACGTTTCTTGATGAAGTGATTTCGGAGGAGAAAAAGAAGCTGGGCCTGCTCGATCTGGCGACGCAACTCAAGCTGAAGCAGCAGGACTTTGCCACCAAGCAGGGAATCAAGCTGCATGGAGAATTGAAAGACCGTAAGGGGTCGGAGGGTATCTGCCACTCAATCGTTCTGGAAAGCTATGCACTGCCAGGACAGTTGAACATTGGCTCGGACTCGCACACCCCACATGTGGGCGCGATTGGCTGCGTCGCATTCGGCATCGGCACCACCGACGTTTTCAATAGCTGGATTACGAAGGACGTGCGGGTGAGGGTGCCAGAGTCGGTGAGAATCGTGATCCGGGGCAAGCGGCATCCGAATGCCACGGCGAAAGATTTCATCCTGAAGATTCTGAGCCTCGACTATGTGCGCAGCGGCAAGGCGCTGGCGAAAGTGATGGAATATGCAGGCGAGGCCATCGAGAGACTTAGCGTGGACGAGCGCGCTACCATGACCAACATGGCGGCCGAGATTGGCGGGTTTACCGGGATTGTTGCGCCAGACAAGAAGGCGGTCGATTTTCTGGTCGAAAGGCGCGGGATGGATCGCGGCAAGGCAGAGGGCATGATTGAAGGTTTGTACAGCGATCCGGATGCGCAGTACGCGCACGTGATCGAGCTTGACGCGGCGGAGATTACTCCGATGGTTGCGACACCGGGCGATCCGGGCAACGGGAAGTATGTACGTGAGCTGAACACGCCGGTGCCGATTGAAATCGCCTACGGCGGCACCTGCACGGCGGGCAAAAACGAAGACATGGACATGTACGCCGCCGTGCTGGCCGATGCGCTCAAGCAGGGCAAGCGTGTAGCTGATTCGGTGAAGTTCTACATTCAGTTTGGATCGCAGGAGACGCGGGAGTACTGCCTGCGCAAAGGGTACGTTGAGATCTTTCAGAAAGCCGGAGCGATTGTGATCGAGCCGAGCTGCGGAGCGTGCATCAATGCGGGGCCGGGAGTTTCGACGCGTCCCGAGCAGGTGGTGATCAGCGCGCAGAACCGCAACTTTCCCGGGCGCAGTGGTCCGGGACAGATGTATCTGGCCTCGCCGTTGACGGTCGCGGCGAGTGCGGTGGCGGGGTACATCGTGGAGTATGAGCCAAGCGAGCAGAGGGAATTGGTGGGAGCGTAGGAACCTATCGCTCGCCGCTGCTAACCTGCTTCGGTTGGAACCGTCTGACTCCTCAGGAGGACGCTATGAATCGCCCCCGCCTGCTTCTCGTTGCCCTTATCACAGTCACGTTCGCCATCGGCGGCACAGCATTTCGTGATTCGGTTTCCCCGGCTTCACGCGTTGGATCGGTTACGCCGGCGGCGCCGATGCTGGAACCGCGTTCGGGGCAGACGGGTACTCTGCTACCAGATGGAAGGGTTCTCATTGCTGGAGGCATGCGCCGCAATCAGGAGTTCTACAAGTCTGCCGAGCTCTACGATCCTGCCATCGGAAAGTTTCAGCCCACAGGGGAAATGAATATCGCGCGAGTGGGGCATATCGCCGTGCTGCTGCGCAATGGAAAAGTGTTGATCGCAGGAGGTTGGGTGGGCCAAGGGGGAACGAATTCGGCTGAGTTGTACGACCCAGCCACGGGCAAGTTTACCGTCATCGCCAAGATGATAAGCCGCCGCGGAAGGCCGAGCGCCACGCTGCTACCCGACGGCGATGTGCTAATCGCGGGTGGGGAAGAACGTGACAACAAATCGCTGGCGTCGGCCGAGATTTTCCAAGTCAATACGCTTTCGTTCCGTCCGATAGCTTCCATGCACCATGCTCGCGTATCCCACACTGCAATGCTGCTCAATGACGGACGAGTTCTCGTTGCGGGCGGCTATGCGGACAGCGTTTCAGCGAGCGCGGAATTGTTCGATCCGAAGGCCGGCACTTTTACGGAGACCGGCAGTCTGGAGGGTGCACGCTGCAAACATACGGCCGGTCTGCTTCCGGATGGGAGAGTGCTGATTGCGGGCGGGTCCGAGTCCCGCGGCTGGGACAAGAACCTGAACAGCGCGGAGATCTATGATCCCCACACCGGAAAATTCACGGCCACAGCTTCGATGAAGGACCCCCGTTTCAAGCTGCCGGACGAAGCGGTGCAGTTAGCCTCTGGAAGACTACTGATTGCGGGCGGAAGCAAGCAGGTGGAAGTATTCGATCCGGCGAGCGGAACGTTTCTTGTGGCTGCAGGGCAACTGAACGCAGCATGGCACTTCATGACGGAGACGAAGTTGCGCGATGGCAGCGTGCTTTTAGCGGGCGGGTATCCGAATGATCCCGGAGCGACGGCCGAGACTTGGATCTACCGGCCATGAAGGGGAATCGGATATCTCAAACCACGGTGTCGAGCCCTGACCGCATTCGTCCGCGTTCCCCTGTAAGTGGTTGAATTTAAGCAGGGTGGCTGAAATCAGCCATTGCGGAAGCTGCAACTTTTCTTTTATTTTGGAGTTCCAATAGATAGGCGTTTTCAGATTGAAATAAATCTGTACTGCCTTCAGATCCAATTAAGTTGAGGTTGAGTTGGCGGGTCTGAAGAAGGGGGATCACAATGCGTTATCTGAAATATTTGGCATTGGTAGGAATTCTGATGCTGCCGCTGGCTTACTCGCAAGCGCAAGTGGCCGTTGGAGTGGGATGGGGTCCAGGCTATGGATATGTTGGCGGACCGCCAGTTTGCACCTACGGGTATTACAACTATTATCCCTACGCTTGCGCGCCTTATGGCTACTACGGACCTGACTGGTTTGTAAGCGGAGTGTTCATTGGCGCCGGTCCGTGGTATGGCTGGGGAGGTGGTTGGGGCGGCTGGCGTGGAGGTTGGGGACGCGACTGGGACCGTGATGGTCGAGGGTTCCGCGGACGTGGTTTCGCTGGCAACCGGGGTTTTAACGGAGGTCGCGGCTTTACCCACGGTTCAGCGGGCTTCCGCGGCAACGGTGGATTTCATGGTGGCAGTGGTGCCTTCCACGGTGGGAACGGTTTCCGCGGTAGTGGTGGCGGTGGCTTCCACGGCGGCGGTGGCGGAGGTGGTTTCCACGGCGGTGGAGGTGGCGGCTTCCACGGCGGCGGCGGCGGTGGAGGTGGTTCCCACGGTGGCGGTGGTGGGCATAGCGGCGGTGGCGGACACCGGTAATCGTGGACTGACCCGGAATTTCATCGTCGGGTAGTTAGGACCAGATGGGAAACGGCTGGCAGCGGGCGCTGCCAGCCGTTTTTGTTTGTGGGAACAGTTAGTACGTCACCTGAAACGTCACATGGCTGACGAGGGTGACGCCGGGACCGGTCACTCGCACTGTGCCCGTGGTTGCGCCGGTTGGGACAGTAGCCGTGATCTCCGTGTCGGAGATAACGGTGAACGTAGTTGCTGCGCCGTTGAACGTGACGCCGGTCGTGCCCGGCAGCCCGTTCCCCAGGATCGCGGCTCGCGCTTCTACTTTGCCAGATGTTGGAATTGTTTCGACGAAGGGGCCCAACCACATCGAACAGGCTGACAAAATTTGCCGAGCCCTGGGTCCCGCCAAAGAAGGTTGTGCCGTAGAGAATGCCAGCCTGCATCAGCGGTTCGTAGCGGGGGTGCTGTATTTCACGCCGGGATATTTTCTATACTGCCGGCCGCGTTTCTTGTTAGAATGTGCGGTTCGCGGAGACGCGCCGTAGTAGTAAAATATCTGCAGAGATTCTCAGGAGACCAAGACCCTTATGACTTACGTGATTGCAGAGCCTTGCATCAACACCAAAGATACCGCGTGCGTGGACGCGTGTCCGGTGGATTGCATTCATCCCAAGAAGGACGATCCCAAGTACGCGACGGAGCCGTTGCTCTACATCGATCCGGTAGAGTGCATCGACTGCGGGGCTTGTGTCCCGGTGTGTCCGGTATCGGCTATCTTCGCGCTGGATGATCTGCCGGAGAAGTGGAACGAGTTCACCGCGAAAAACGCGGCGTACTTCGGGCGGTAGGGAAAGTAAGCTTTCTGGGTCAAAGGCGTGCACCTCTGGAGAGGCGCACGCCTTTTGCGATTGACCTAGACCCTGCTTATCGTGAAGGTTCCTTGTCCGACACAAGCGGTCGTTCCCGTAACGCTCCAGTTTCCGGTAATGGTGTTGTTGGGGCCAATACCGCCTTGAAGCGCGAGTACGTTTGTCCCGCCGGTGTCCTGGGCGGTTATCGTCATTCCAAATGTGCCCTTAACGCTTCCGCTGAAATTGCCGCTCAGTGTGAAGCTGCCGGTTTCGGTTGTGGACCCTGTAAAGCAGGAGCCATTAGAACTGTTAAACGTGAAATTGGTGACGCTTACTCCGCCCCCGCTGGTTTCGGTGAACGTCGTGGTGAAAGAGTAGATCGTCGGCCCAGTCGGCGAATTCACAAGGCTGGCGCTCCAGTTTCCGTTAATGTTGGTGGAACTACTGGAACCGCTACCGCACCCCAGCATTGCCAACCCAAATGTTAGAAGAACCATGATTCCAATCGATTTGTGCACATCCCCTCCCGTCGAAAAACTCCAACCTAGAAAGAACCCAAAAGCACAGCTAGAGTTGCCTGGATATAACGGAAGGCGAAAGTGTTTCCGCTGTCTACGGAATTCACTGTATTGTGCCGTTGCAGGGTACGAGCTAGAGTTCGGTTGTTACCTTTCATAGGTGGTCTTTGGGGCGGTCATGGGTTAGTGTCGCGGTGCCCGCGACGTTCGGACCCTCACGATCGCCCCTGTTTTTGTCCCTCGGCTCCCTTTCGATTGGGCGTGCGTGCACGGTTTTCTCCATTCCCTCCGCTCTCCGTTACAATTGCGCGTTACTGAACCTGCTGGATATCCATGGCACTGATGGAGTCGGAAGCGATCGTGCTGCGCACGTATCCGCTGCGCGAGGCCGATTTACTGGTCACGTTGTTTACGCGAGCGGAAGGCAAGGTACGCGGTGTGGCGCGGTCGGCAAAGAAGTCGAAACGGCGGTTTGGCGGAGCGCTGGAACCTATGACCTACGTGCGGGCGTTTTACGACGTCCGCGAGGGGCAGGAGTTGGCGCGCCTGGATGCCTGCGAGGTGTTGGAGTCTCCGCTAGCCACCGAAGTCAGTTATGCACGGGCGGTGGCCCTGGCGCATGTGGCCGAGTTGCTCGATGAAATGCTTCCCGACCGCGAAGCGAATGATGCCATCTTCCGGCTGACGCTTTCAGTGCTGCATGCCCTGCAAGGCCCTGATATATGGATGCCCGTCACGTACTTCGAATTGTGGCTTACGCGGCTGGTTGGTTTTCTGCCCGAGTTGACGGAGTGCATCGTCTGCGGGCGCAACATGAATGGCAGCCGCGCTTATTTTCATGCGCTGGCGGATGGCCTGATGTGTCCGGAGGATAAGCGGCTGGCTTCGTCCGAGATTTCGAGCGAGTCGCGGTCGCTGGCGGCGCAGATGTTTCGCGCTCCGGTGGATAGCTTTGCGGGGACGCCATGGCCGAAGGCGCAGGGAGCCGACCTGCGGAAGTTTCTGACCCAGGCCTTGCAGCGGCATATTGAGAAGAAGCTGGTTACTGCGGGGATGCTGGAGAAGGGCGGGTTTTAGTGTCCCGCCGGTTCGGGGAATACGATAGCGGCGCGTTTATACGGGCATGAGTAGGAGGCGGCGAAAGGCTTTTAACGGTGAAGCGCGCGAAGGGTTCGCGAAGGACGCAAAGGAGGCACGGCCAGATGAAACATCTTCTAGCGGTGGCGATTGGGTTGCTGGCCGGGGTTGGTGCGGCGGCCCAGACTGGCCAAGGACAGGCAGCCGCGGCGCAGATTCCGGCTGAACCGAAAGGCAGTCCGCACATGGAAAAGTTACTGCGGACCTTTGAGGGGACGTGGTCGATCAAGGAGAAGTTTGCGCCGGATGCGGGTTCGCCGAACGGCGCTACGGGTGGGGGACAGATTGTTTGGCGCGCGGGTCCGGGAAGGTTTTCTGTAATCGAGGAGTATCGGTCGAAGCGGGGTGGCACGGAGGTGACGGGGCTGGGAGTGTTCTGGTGGGATGAGGCGGGGCAGGGCTACCGCACGATTTGGTGTGAGAGCACGAATCCGGGGGGCTGTATTAGCTTTAAGAATGTTGCGCGCTGGGAAGGGCCGCGGTTGGCGCTGGTGGAGGATTACGAGGTCCATGGAAAGAAGGTTGTCTTCAAGGAAGTGTTTGGCGACATTGTTCCGGGGGGATTCACGCAGACTTTGTATGGGGGCGAAGCTGGAAAGGAGTTGAAGGTGGATCAGATTATTCAGGCCACGAAGGGGACGCGGGGAAAAGACAAGTAGGATCAAAATCCCCTGGCTTATGCCAGCCTCGGCTAGCTGACGGTTCTCGCCGCTTCCGTTACAATCAATGATTAATCCTCAAGCTTCCGGACGAGTGTGTGAATCCATCTAAGTCCAATCCGCTGACGTTCCAGGAACTCATCCTGCGGTTGCAGGCGTTCTGGGCGGAGCGCGGGTGCGTGCTGCAGCAGCCTTATGACGTGGAAGTGGGCGCCGGGACGATGGCGCCGGAGACGCTTCTGCGCGTGCTGGGGCCGAAGCCGTACAAGGTGGCGTATGTGCAGCCGTCGCGGCGTCCGGCGGACGGGCGGTATGGGGAGAATCCGAACCGGCTGTTCAAGCACATGCAGTTGCAGGTGATCTTGAAGCCTCCGCCGGAGAATGTGCAGGAGTTGTATTTGGAATCGCTGGGGGCGATTGGGATCGACCTGCGGCAGCACGACATCAAGTTTGAAGAAGACAACTGGGAGGCTCCGACGCTGAGCGCGTGGGGCGTGGGCTGGCAGGTGATGCTCGATGGATTGGAGATCACGCAGTTCACGTATTTCCAGCAATGCGGTGGCGTGGACCTCTTTCCGATTTCCGTTGAGTTGACTTACGGGCTGGAGCGCATTGGGGCGTTTCTTCAGGATGTGGATTCGATCTACGACATCGTGTGGGCGCGCGATCCGGAGACCGGGCAGGCGACGAGCTACGGCGATGTGCGGCTGGCGGATGAGTTGCAGTTTTCGGTTTACAACTTTGAAATAGCGGATGTGGAGAAAACTTGGAAGCACTTCGAGCTGTGCGAGGCGGAGTGTAAGGCTCTGCTGGAGCGATATACCGCGCTAGCGAAAGATCAAAATCTCCGCCCCCTCGACGAGCTCAGGGTAGGTTCTGTGTCTCCAAGAAACGGAGAGACCAGGGCGGGGCATCCAGCGTCCGTCCGGGAGAAGACACGGTTCCCGCTATTGGCCGCTTACGATCTATGTTTGAAGTGTTCCCACCTGTTTAACATTCTCGATGCACGGGGGGCGATTTCGGTTACCGAGCGCGTGGGCGTGATTGCACGGGTGCGGGCGCTGGCAGTAGGAATCGCCAAGGCTTGGGTGGATCAGCAGGAGAGTGAACCGGCTGCGGAAAAGTCAGACGAGCCTGCACCTGTTGTCAGGAAAAAACAGAAGAAGCTCAGCGAGAAGTTGTCGCCAGTTGGATCGTAATTGCAATTGTTGTGACTGAGATGCCGAGAGCGGACGCCCGGCGCTACGAGTTCTGAAGAGTATGCCAGATTTTCTGTTAGAGATCGGGTGCGAAGAGATTCCGGCGCGGATGATTGACGCGGCGTCGCAGGAGTTGCGCGCGCGCGTTGCCGCGCTGCTGAGCCGCGAACGGCTGGCTGCTGGCGAGATTACTGGTTTCGATACACCGCGGCGGCTGACGGTGATGGCTTCTGGGATTTCCGCTTCACAATCGGACGTGACGGAGACCGTCAACGGTCCGTCGGTCAATGTTGCCTATAAAGATGGTCAGCCCACGGCTGCGGCGCACGCATTTGCGAAGAAATCCGGAGTAGACGTTTCGCAACTGGAAAAAATCACAACATCGAAGGGCGAGTACTTGTCCGCGAAAGTTACCAGGAAGGGCCGGAGTGCGGTCGAAATCCTGGCGGAGAGTCTTCCCAGAGAGATGTCTTCCATCTACTGGCCGAAGAATATGTACTGGCGGAAGGCAGGCGAGCGTTTTGTGCGTCCGGTGCGATGGCTGGTGGCGATGCTCGATGGGGACACGATTCCGCTGGAGTTCGACGGAGTCTGGGCGGGGAAGACATCGCGCGGGCACAGGCTGCTGTCTCAGGGTGCGGTGACAATTCCGCGGGCCGGTTCTGCCTACATTGACGCACTTCGCGCGGCTAAGGTTCTGGGACGTGCGGAGCGGGAGCAACAAATTCGCAAGGCGCTTGACGCGGCCACGCGCACGATCCCCGGAGCGCGGTGGCGGGAAGACAAGTCGCTTCTTGACACCGTGGTGAATCTGACGGAATTTTCTTCCGTGATCCTGGGCGGTTTCGATCCGCAGTTTCTGGCGCTGCCGGAAGAGGTGCTGGTCACGGTGATGCGGGACCATCAGAAGTATTTCGCAATGGAAGATGTGGCCGGCAAGCTGCTGCCGCATTTTCTCGCGGTGCTGAACACCGATGGCGATCACGATGGATTGATTCGGCATGGCAACGAGCGCGTGTTGCGGGCCCGCTTCAGCGATGCACGATTTTTCTGGGAGACAGATCAGAGACGATCTCTGCTGGAGCGATTGGACCTGTTGCGGCACGTTACGTTCCAGAAAGATCTGGGTAGCTACTACGAGAAGACGCGTCGGGTGCAGCGTTTGTGCAGTTGGCTGAGTGAGATCATCAAGCAGAGCGGGATGGCGATTCGTCCGGGTGTGATCCATAAAGCTGCTGCCCTCGCCAAAACTGATCTGACCAGCGAACTGGTGAAGGAGTTCACCGAACTGCAAGGCATTGTCGGTGGGCTGTATGCTCGAGCGCAGGAGCTTGATTCGAGCCTGCCTGAGGCGACGCGATTCGCGATTGCTGATGCGATTTACGATCACTACAAACCAGAGTCCACAGAAGACGATGTGCCGCGCTCCCTTGAGGGTGCAGTGCTCTCGGTCGGGGACAAGGCGGACACGGTTGCCGGAATGTTTGCTCTGGGGTTGGTGCCGAGCGGGTCGAAGGATCCGTTTGCGCTGCGGCGGCAGGCGAACGGGATTGTGAAGGTGATCGACAAGTACAAGCTACCGCTCAAACTGTCGAGGTTGGTTGCTGATTCTCTTGAAATGTACGCTGGCTCTGAGGCCGAGAAGAAATTCGTCAAGCCGATGAGATGGTGGCGCGACAATCTCAGGGTTCAGAGACTCACCAGCGAAATGTGGATGCAGGCGATCAAGGAAGATCCTCAGTCCGAGTCGCACCGTAGCCCGCTCACTTTTCTCTGGGATCGGCTTCGCTTTTATATGTGTGACGTCAAGGGCTACAAGGCTGACGTGGCGAACGCCGTACTTGCGGCGGATTCTGATGACGTGGTAGATGCGCTGGCGCGGGCCGAAGCCGTTAAACAAGTTTTGCACATGCCCGAGGTACTGGCGATTGGTGCGGCCTGCAAGCGCATGCGGAATATT
The DNA here is from genome assembly GCA_035568115.1 of Candidatus Acidiferrum sp. GTDB lineage: Bacteria > Acidobacteriota > Terriglobia > Terriglobales > Acidobacteriaceae > Sulfotelmatobacter. The sequence goes on along the minus strand of DATMOP010000006.1, from coordinate 4,735 downwards.
CTGAGGCAGGCGACCGAAAAAGGCATTGAGCCCGCCGAAAAGTTCGAATACATGCCCGAATCTGCCCACGAAGAAAAGCTCCTAATGGCATACATGGAGCGCACAGGTGCCAGGGTCGAGGCTCATCGGAGTAAGAAGGAGTATGTTGACGCGCTGCTTCTGCTGTCGACCGCGAGGGAACCTTTAGACAAATTCTTCGAGAAAGTAATGGTGATGGTCGAGGACGAACGAGTGCGGGCGAACCGACTGGCGCTTCTGCGCACTTTACTAAGAGAATTCTCCACGATTGCCGATTTTTCGGAAATTGTGACGGACCGTCTGCTTGAAGTGGACCGTCGGTTTTGATCGAACGAGTTAAGTTGTAAAGCCGGCGGGAAGCCGGCGCTACCGAATCGAAATACAAGAGGACTAATCAATCATGGCGACAATAACTCTCCCCGAAGCTGAAATGCAGGAAAGCAAGACACGCACAACCAAGTACGTTTACTTTTTCGGTGGCGGCAAGGCGGATGGCCACGGCAAGATGAAGGATGATCTGGGCGGCAAAGGCGCCGGCCTGGCCGAGATGACCAACGCCGGGCTACCTGTCCCGCCCGGGTTCACCATCCAGACCGAAGCCTGCCGGGAGTTCATGCGCAGCGGTGGTGTGTCCAAAGAAGTTGAGCGGCAGATGGAAGAGGCGCTGGCCAAGCTGGAAGCGTTGCAGGGCCAGAAACTTGGAACGGGCGAGAATCCGCTGCTGGTGAGCGTACGTTCCGGAGCGAAGTTTTCCATGCCGGGAATGATGGACACGATTCTTAACCTTGGATTGAACGACAGGAGTGTTGAGTCGCTGGCCAAGCGCAGCAATAATCCGCGGTTCGCTGCTGATTCCTACCGGCGGCTGATCCAGATGTTCGGCAACGTTGTCCTCGAGATTCCCAAGCATGCGTTTGACGAAGTATTTGACGCGAAGAAGAAGCGGAAGAAGGCCAAACTCGATACCGAGCTCGACGCCAAGGCCCTGAAAGAAGTGATTGAAGAGTACAAGAAGGTCGTCAAGAAGCATGCCAGGCGCGAGTTTCCGCAGGACCCACACGAACAACTGGTGATGGCGCGGGACGCAGTGTTCCGCTCATGGCAAAACGAGCGCGCCAAGCACTATCGCCGCATCAATAACATCGATGACATGCTCGGCACCGCGGTCAACGTGCAAGCCATGGTGTACGGCAACCTGGGTGAGACTAGTGGCACGGGCGTGGGCTTTACGCGCAATCCCGCCACCGGCGCGAAGGAGTTCTACGGTGAATTTCTGATGAACGCGCAGGGCGAAGATGTGGTCTCGGGAGTTCGCACTCCGGTGCCGATTCTCGAACTGCAGAAGATCATGCCCGACGTGTACAACCAGTTGCGCGAGATCACGACGCGGCTGGAGAAGCACTACAAGGACATGCAGGATTTTGAGTTCACCATCCAAGACGGCAAGCTCTACATGCTGCAAACGCGTAACGGCAAGCGTACCGGGCGCGCTGCGGTGCGGGTGGCGATTCAGATGGTGGATGAAGGACTGATCACCAAGGAAGAAGCGATTTTCCGCGTGGAGCCAAACCAACTCTATGACTTCCTGGTACCCCGCCTCGATGAGAAGAGCACCAAGGTGGAAGTGCTTGCGACGGGGTTGCCGGCGTCCCCGGGCGCCGCGGTCGGACAAATCGTTTTCACCGCTGAGGATGCGGTGAAGAAAGCTGGGCACGACCGGAAGAATCCTGTAATTCTGGTGCGTGCGGAAACCACTCCCGAAGATATTCAGGGCATGGAAGTGGCCGCCGGGATTCTGACTTCGCGCGGCGGCATGACCAGTCACGCGGCCGTAGTCACGCGCGGCATGGGAAAATGTTGCGTAGCAGGCGCGGGCGACATTCAAGTCGATGAACGAGCCGGCCAGATGCGTGTCAAGGGGCAGGTGTTCAAAGAGGGAGACTGGCTCTCGCTCGACGGCACCAGCGGGCGCGTAATCAAAGGGAAACTGAACACGCTGGAGGCGTCGTCGGACGATGCGGACCTTCAAAAGCTGATGGGCTGGGCGGAGCCGTTCCGGAAAATCGGCGTGCGCGCCAATGCTGACATCCCGCGTGACGCGATTCAGGCGAAGGCCTTTGGAGCCGAGGGTATCGGCTTGTGTCGCACCGAGCACATGTTCTTTGCCGAAGACCGCATTCCGCACATGCGGACCATGATTCTGGCGAACAATGAAAAAGACCGGCGTACCGCTTTGAAGAAATTGTTGCCCATGCAGCGCGCCGACTTTATTGGCCTGTTCAAAGCAATGGCAGGCCTGCCCGTCACGATCCGATTATTGGATCCGCCACTGCACGAGTTCCTCCCCAAGCGCGAGGAACTGATGGTGGAGATTGCAGTGCTCGAAGCCACCAAGCCACGGTCGCCGAAGCTGAAAGAACTGCGCATGCTGCTCGGCCGGGTAGAAGAGTTGCATGAGTTCAATCCGATGCTGGGACATCGGGGATGCCGCCTGGGGATCACCTATCCCGAGATTACGGAGATGCAGTCGCGGGCCATCTTTGAAGCCATGGTGGTCGTGGACAAGGAAGGCATCAAGACCCACGCGGAGGTGATGATCCCGCTGATCTCGACAGTGAAGGAAATGGCGAATCAGGGAGCGATTGTCAGGCGCGTGGCGGAAGAAGTGTTCAAAGAAAAGGGAAGGCACGTGCATTATCTTGTAGGCACAATGATTGAACTGCCTCGCGCCTGCCTGGTCGCGGACGAGATTGCCAAGGAAGCGGAGTTCTTCTCTTTCGGTACAAACGACCTGACGCAAACCACATTCGGCTTTTCCCGCGACGACGTCAACAAAGTTCTGCCGACCTATCTGGCGGAAGGCATCTTGAAGCAGGATCCCTTCGCCGCAATCGACCGCGACGGCGTCGGCGAACTGGTGCGAATCGGCATCGAACGGGGACGGAAAGCGCGTCCTAAGCTGGAGGTTGGAATCTGCGGCGAGCACGGCGGCGACCCGTCTTCGGTGGAGTTCTGCCATCAGGTGGGGATGGATTACGTATCGTGCTCTCCGTTCCGTGTGCTGACGGCGCGGCTGGCGGCGGCGCAGGCCGGGGCGTCGGATGCGCTGAAAGTCGAAGGTGGGCGAACCAAATAAGATCCGCTCAACCCAGACGACGGAGCGCGCAGAGAAATAGGACTAAACGTGGGTAAGCGGCGCCGTGGTGGATTCCGGGATGAAGGAGCGTTCCGCACTAGGGCCTCACTAATTTCAACGTGGCGCATCTCGAGAATTGAATCTAGCGAGAGATCTCACGACCCAGGCAGGTTCTCTGCGGCCTCTGTGTCGTCTGCGTTCTGAATTACTGCACTTTTTGTAGCCGGGCGATCAGTTTTTGCGCCAGGCTTTCCTCAGACTCCGACCAGAGCAGGCGCGCGCTGGCGCCGCCGTTCTTCTCAACCTTCACCGAGAATTCGACCAGCTTGGCAACGTTGTCGCGAATCTTGGCGCGAGTCTGGTCGCTGAGTGGAGTCTCGGGCTGAAGGAAGTACGAATCCAGACCGAGGTCCACTTCAATGTGTCCCGTTTGCTGGTAAGATCCCTCATCAAATTCTTCTCCCTGGATGATGAACTTCACGATTGCGGGCTCGAGTACCCAGTTCGCGTTTGATTCATCGGGTGTCCACAAATCCCAGTAAGCCTCGAAGACATAAGCGAAGTCATCATGGACCAGTTCAGCGGCGATCAGCGTGGCTTGGCCGGGATCGATGCCGGCCGGAAATCGGCGCTCCAGCAAGGTCGCCTCGTCCCAGGAAATAGGATGCACAGCAAAATAAGTGATCCCCGGACGCTGCGCCGAGAAAGGGAAGTGCTGCAAGACGGCAAAAGCGTGCGGCAATATTTCCGGGCCGGAGAAATCGGGGAACCACAGACTGAGATACAGCGGATCGGACACAATCGCCTCGAAGTGGGTGCGGGCCGCAACCCGGGGTGCGGTCGCCACCATTCTAAATTGTCGTGGGTTGCAGGGAAAGATGATCAGCAAACCCTCCCTACCTCACAAGGAAGCGATTCGAATGGACCAACCAATTCTCCCCGCGTTTTGACAGGGTCGCGAGGGCTTGTTACGATCAACAAGTGCCTCGTGCATCCCACCTTACAACCGTCCCCGTCGTCTAGCCTGGCCTAGGACATCGCCCTTTCACGGCGGTAACACGGGTTCAAATCCCGTCGGGGACGCCAACCTCATCAACCACTTGCAAATCCCCTCCGGAATTTTGTAGGTCCGTTACGGTCCGATAAGCCTGGGCGCTTGGTTTTTCTTCGTTTCTGTCGAGCAACAAACTCACAACTCGGCTCTGCGCGTCTATTACTCAACGCTCGCCGCAGACAACCCCTGTTCATTTAACGATGTGAATGTTCTTTGTACATCCACTAGAAATACTGCGAAGAACGGCATAGGATGTTTTATCGTTCTTCCGAACCAAGCTGGTCGTCCGCAAAAAGTCCATCATTACAGGGGACGAGATTGTCATGGGAACGAACGCAAGCCCGAGACCAAGTGAGACGAAGCAGCTGTCCGCCGCAAGCGGGCTGGCGATTGTACGCGTCACGATTGGGGCAATGTTAGTGTCGGTCTTCTTCGAGAATTTGGGAAAAGGCCTCTACAAGCCAGCGGAGTACGCTGGTCTGATCAACTACTACATCAAGTCGGGTCACTCGCCGGCTGTGTGGAAG
>DATMOP010000005.1:0-56978 GCA_035568115.1 Candidatus Acidiferrum sp. | reverse complement strand
AAGGCGCGGAATGGACGCAATCCGCAAACCGGCGCCACTATCAAGATCGCTGCCCGCAAGGTCGCGAAGTTTACCCCGGGTGCCGAACTGAAGAAAACCGTGAACAAGAAGTAACGAAAACAGAAGTCGCGGAACCAAGAGCCTTACATCCACGAAACGGCAGGGGGTCGGCCCTGCCGTTTTCGCTGCCTGATCTTCAGTACCGAGTACCCAATACCTAGTACCGAGCATTGAGGTCGGAGTGGCGCGCGACTATCCTCTGGGTACTAGATATTCGACACTAGCTACCAACATGATTGCCCATCTGCGCGGAAAACTGCTGGCCAAGCATCCCAACCAGGTTGTGGTCGAGACGGGCGGTGTCGGCTATGAAGTTAACATAAGCGTTCCGACCTTTTCTGAATTGCCCGCCAACGGATCTGAAGTTGCGCTGCACATCCACACCCACGTGCGGGAGGACGTGATTTCGCTTTACGGATTTCTACGTCCCGCGGAGAAGCAATTATTCGAGAAGCTGATGACCGTGAGCGGCATTGGGGCGAAGCTGGCCATCACCATTCTAAGCGGCATGGCAGCGGACGAGATGGCGGGCGCGATCCGCGGCAACGATGTGGCGCGGCTGACCAGGATTCCAGGTATTGGCAAGAAAACCGCCGAGCGCATGGTGCTGGAGCTGCGGGACAAGTTGCCCCCGGCAGCCGGCCTTTCCGCCCCAGCCGTACCCGTAAAAAGTGTGATGGAAGAAGATGTTCTCTCTGCTCTGGTGAACTTGGGCTACCAGAGGACCTCAGCCGAGAAGGCACTGGCGAGTGTGGTCAACAGCAAAGGCCAAATCGAGAAAGGCGGATCATTCGACGCAATGTTCCGCGAAGCGCTGGCAAGTCTGTCGAAATAGTGGTCTCGTTTGCTTCCCGAGCAGTCTGCTTACTTCACCGCAAAATTACGTTCGTCCAGCGGGGTGTTATTGGCTAGATCCGTTTCTTGAATTTTCCATTCATACACCGTGGTCCGGCCACTCTGTAACTCCTGCGTAAAGTGGATGTCGTAGTGCGTCGGCAGAGTTAAGCCATCGACATTCTTGAAGTCGCTAAAGCGCTCCTCGAGCCGGTAACGGGTTTGCTGTTGACGCGCGCTCGCCGTCTCATTGCTGGCACCGGGTATGGTTCCTGTTGACCCGATGTCTGGAGTTCCCATGGTGGCCCCGCCTTGTCCCGCACCAGGCTGACTGATATTTCCTAGCGAGCGTTGCACGCTCAACGTATATACCGTCAACACATGCCGATAGGTCTCGGGATCAAAGTACAGGCGAATTTCCAGATCGGTGTTTTTCTTGGGCTGATAGCGAAGTTCGTACAGATCCTGGCCATCAATTTTCTTGAGTCCGTCATAAGCTAGTTTGGGCTTGCGCTTCTCCAGATCCAGTAGCGGCCAAGCTGTAGAGAGCACGCCACCCCATAGCCCCTCGCGCACCACGGAGTCCTGCACATAAACGAATCCTCCGAGTGCGGAGCGGCTTTGTTGGGCGGTGGCGCTTGAGACTTCCACTTTGCTTCCGTTGAAGATGAACTGCTCTCCACGATATTCGTTATTGGCGAACTTCATGATGAAATGAAGCTTGGTGCCATCGGAAACAAATTGAGACTTACCATCCAACGTTCCGGCGCCTCCCACCAGTAACTTGAATTCCGTCGTTCCTTGCGCCACCCGCGTCTTGGCACCGGCTCGAGCTTGTGAAGTGCCGAGCGCATCGAGGTGATGAGCAATCAGTTCATCCGCGTTGCTGACCGGTGCCGCACCAGCGCTTGAGAGGACAGCATGTCCTCCTAACAACAAAGCAGCCATCGTCATTGTCATGGAGCCTAGATTGGCTTTTCTCATGTTTCTCATGGAGGTACTCCTTGATGGGAACGCCTTTGATCGCCGCGTGTCGAGCTGACTGACGGAATTCTACACCTCCGGCCAGATCCGTATATTGTTTTTCATACTGAAACCGCTCTAGCTTACGGATTTCAGGATGGAATACGAAACCTATCATGACAATACTCTTGACAATGCAATGAAAACAAATAGTATATCGCCGATGCACAAGTTGGTTGCTTGGTTGCACAGGGATGCTCGGGGAAGTGAAGCTCTCGCACGCCATTTCGCATCACCGCTGTTTCCCACATTTTTCAGGAGGCCTTCCGATGGAGTATGCATTCCGCGGCACCGTGACTCGCGTTTTGGTTGTGGTGGCAGTGCTGGCTTTGTTTACCGGCACGTTATGGTCGCAGGGTGGAACGGGTGAACTGACGGGTTTGGTGACGGATCCGAGTGGAGCCGTCGTTGTCGGCGCCCAGGTAACTTTAACCAACAGCGCGACTGGTGAGAAACGCGTCGAAACGACGACGTCAGCAGGCATCTACCACTTTAGTGGTCTGCAGGTGGTGGGCACTTACGCCATTGAGATCACGGCGAAGAGCTTCAAGGGCTATAAGATCGGCAACATTATCGTCAGCGTGGGTGTTGTGACTACGCACGACGCGAAGCTGGAAGTCGGCGCAGCTGGCGAAACCGTGACTGTGGAGGCTGGCGCTCAACTCGTGCAGACAACAGACTCCTCATTGTCTGGAGTGGTAGGCCGCGAAGTGTGGCAGTCGATGCCGCTGGAAACGCGCAGCCAAAACGAATTCATCGGGTTGCTGGCTGGTGCAGAGCCGGCCGCGCAGGCTAATTTGGGGTCAGATCGCGGTGCCGCAGTCGACGGTACTCGCAGCGGAACTGGGAACTTCCTCGTAGAAGGTTTCGACAATAACGATCAGGGTCTGGGCGGCGGCGGTTCTCTGGTAGGCCCTGGCGGCGCCAATACAACGATTTCTCCCGATGCCATTCAGGAATATCGCGTCATCGAACATGTGGCGCCGGCTGAGTTCGGCAAGGCGGGCGGATTCGTGACCGACACAGTACTGAAGAGCGGCACCAATCAGTGGCACGGCTCTCTCTTCGAATACAACCGCATCCAGGCACTGGCCGCAAATGACTTCTTCTCCGATCGTGCCAGTATCAAGGACCATCTGGTACGCAATCAGTTTGGCGGGTCCGTGGGCGGCCCGATCATAAAGGACAAGAGTTTCTTCTACTTCACGACTGAGATACACCACGAGCGCTCGAGTGCGCCGGTTCAGTCGACTTCAACGACCCCGGACTTTCTCAATTTTGTGAGCAGTGGTGCGTATGAGCAAAATCTGGAGGGCACGGGTCCCTATGCTGGTATAGGCATACTTTGCGGCAACATAGTTGCGGGAACTGCTTCGTGTCCTGGAGCCTTTCCTGACGCAGCAACGCTGGGGCCGATCTTCACCCAGCTAAAGGGAAGCGAGCCGTTTCCGTTGTGCGTCCCCGGAACGTCGAACTGTACGAATCTGCTGACCGGGAGTAACGGCCTCTACACTTTCGGGGCCGTGTACGGGTTACCGGGAGCGCCAATACCCATTTATGGCAGCTTGACGCTATCGGAGCCAAACGTCCTCAACCAGACCCGTTACACGGGCAAGTTTGATCAGAAGCTCGGCGCGAAGGACCAGTTGAACGTTGCTTACCTGTATGACAATGCCGACCAGAGTGTCGGGCTTGCGGGCGGAGCGGCAACGTTCGGCGTTACCGAGATAATCCACGGTCGGGCGCAGAATGCAGGTGTCACATGGTCCCATACTTTCAGCCCGACAATCCTGAACCAGGCGCGAATGTCGTATACCCGGCACACAGCCAACTTCCCGGGCGATCCCGGAGCCAACAAGGCACAAGTGCCGACCATCTTCACCGGTAACGATCCGCTGGGCGTCGGGTTTGGGAATAATGGCAACCTGCCACAGTTCTTTACTGAGAACGACTTCACCTACAAGGACGATCTCTCCGTGACGCACGGCAAGCACAACTTCAAGGGAGGCGGATCGTACAACCGGACGCGAAACGGCAGCAGCTTCCAGGCCGTGAATAACGGACTCTTCGCGCCCTACACAGTCGAGGATCTGGTCACGGACAACAAGGTAGACGACAATTTTGACCAGTTCTTCTTCGGCGGTCCGGTGTATGGCTCCGTGCTTTATGCGGAGGCGACGATTAATCCGTCGGTAGTTCCGGCGACACCGCCTACCTACTATCGCGGTTTCCGGGCCAACGAAGTGGCGGCGTACATCCAGGACGACTGGCGTGTCACTCCACGGTTGACCTTGAACATAGGCCTGCGCTGGGACTACTTTGGACCGCCGCACAACTACAAATCCGGCATTGATTCCAACTTTTACAGTGGTTCGAACGTGACACCGCTAACTTGCAATTTCGGAACTACTGCGGCGCCCAATATTGCGCCTTGCAATGACACTGCGGTGGGCGGCAATCCGTACTTTCCGGCCAATAATCCTGTCATCGCCGCCTTTGGTTCCGGCGCCTTGGCTATACGGAACCACGAAATCTGGAACAAGGACACGAATAATTTCGCGCCCCGCTTCGGTTTCGCGTGGGACACCCTGGGCAACCAGAAAATGGTCGTCCGCGGCGGGTATGGCATAGCCTATGACCGGATGTATAACAATATTTTCGAGAATATCCGTTTCAACCCGCCGTACTTCTGCTTCTGTTTGTACGGCACCTTCATCAACGGAGTAGCCGCTGGTGCCAATTGGCAGCCGGGCCTTTATGCTGTGCCGTTTAACGGACAAGGTCTGTTCAATAGCCCAACTCTCTTCCCGAATGGAATACCGAAGACGTCGCCACGCGCCATCGACCAGAATCTGGTAACGGCGTATTACGAGCAGGCTTACTTTGGCTTCCAGTACGAAGTGACTAAGGACACGGTCCTGGAGACAAACTTCGTGGGGACTTACGGCCACAAGTTGCTCGGAATCCTGAACCTCAATACCTACCCGGGGCGCACTTCGGGCGCTGGGTCAACCAAACGCCCGAATCCTGCTTTTAACAGCATCAATTTGCGCACCAACTGCTGCTCGTCGAACTACGACGCGCTGCAGGTTACGTTGCGGAAGCGCTTCAGCGGTGGCCTGTCCTTTAACGCCAACTACACCTATTCCAAGGCGTTGGATGACCTGAGCGACGTCTTCACACCGCGGGGTGCGGCAGCAGTCATCAATCCTACCGACAGCTTGAATCCGCAACTGGACTACGGCCCGGCGGACTTCAACGTGAAACACCGTATAGTAGGCAGCTATACGTATGATCTGCCCTTCCTTAAGGGCAACCGGTGGATTGGGGGCTGGTCGCTCTCCGGAATTGTCTCCTTCCAAACTGGATCGCCCTTCTCAATCGCGAGCAGCAGCACATCAAACGATCCGAACAAGAACGGCACGTTCAATGATCGCCTCCAGTACATTGGGCCCGGGGGTCTCTCCAACGCATATACAGGTGGGAATCCAGCCAATGGCTACTTCAAGACCGCCGATTTTCAGACTTTGGTCTGTCCGGCGAACATCAATGGCGGTCTTTTTTGCGAAGGCAGAGCCGCAGGCCAACTGGGGCGCAATTCGCTCGTCGGGCCTAAGTTCTTTAACTGGGACTTTGGCATTGGGAAGCGATTCAAGGTCACGGAGAACACTGCAGTCACGCTGCAGGGAAACTTCTTCAACATCCTGAACCATCCTAACTTCAGATTGCCCGGCACGGATCCGAACGCTTCTAATTACGGGGCTTCCGCGTCCGACTTCGGGGCGCGTGTCACCCAGCTTTCGCTGCGGTACGATTTCTAGGCGGAAGCGACTGGTATAGGATTTTAGTCTCGAGGCCGGCTGCCAAAAGCCGGCCTCGTTTTTTGTCTTTGGATTGTCGCAAAAGACAATGTCTTATAGGCCCGTGCTAAACTCGACTTTCTCGATGAAGGTTCTTCGGCAGTTGGCGTGGATTATTCTGCTGGCAGGGTCGGTCGGTGCTGCAACTTCCTCGCCGCCGAAGGCGACGCAGGCACCGCGCCCTAGCATCATTCTCATCACGGTGGATACGACTCGCGCCGATCGAGTGGGGTTCCTCGGCTCTCCGCGAGGGCTCACGCCCAACCTGGATGCTGTGGCGAAGCAGGGGGTAGTGTTTACCCGCGCCTATTCCCACGTTCCTCTCACTACCGCCTCCCACGCCACGATTCTCACAGGGACTTATCCTCAGTTCAATCACGTCAATGATTTCGGTGCGCCGCTGGCGAAGGATCTGCCCTACCTACCCTCAGTGCTGCATGAACATGGCTATAAGACGGCAGCATTTGTCGGTTCCGTAATCCTTGATCCGGTGCGCGGCGCAGCGCCCGGGTTCGATCGCGGCTTCGATACCTATGATGCTGGATTCACCCCGCGGCTCCCGGGAACGGATCGCTACAAGACTGTGGAACGGCGGGGAGGAGAAGTTGTCGAACATGCCCTAGCCTGGTTGAGCAAACAGCATGGGGTCCCTTTTTTCTTGTGGGTCCACTTGTACGATCCGCATGCTCCTTACGAGGCTCCAGAACCCTTCAAGACGCGCTACGCTGCCGAACCCTATGACGGTGAAATCGCATACGCAGATTCAGTCCTCGGCAAACTGCTTAACCAATTACGTGCCGGTGGACTATACGATGGTGCGCTAATCGCTATGATGGCGGATCATGGCGAGGCCTTTGGGGAGCATGGCGAGCGGGAACACGGGATCTTTCTCTACGACGAAACGCTCCACGTGCCCCTGATGTACAAAATGCCTAGAGGGCGCTTCGCAGGAAAACGGATTGAGGCGCGAGCCCGGCTGGTGGACGTAGCGCCCACGATCTTGGAGATCGCAGGACTGGCCCCGCCGCGGCTCATGCAAGGCGAATCACTGATGTCTATGGTGAAGCCGCATGGGAGTGGCGCAGTCGCGACCAGGCCGCAGATGGTTCCGGATCGTCCGGCGTACGCGGAAACCGACTATCCTGAGCGCGCGTTCGGTTGGAGTCCGGTTCGCAGTCTGCGAACCGGCAGGTATTTGCTCATCGAGGCGCCACGGAAGGAACTGTATGATCAGTCCGTTGACTTGCCAGCGGAACATGACTTGTCTTCCACTGCGTCGGCAGTAATGGATACGCTCACCTCCCGGCTGGATGAGTTCCGGCAAAAGACCGCGAGTTCTACGGAGGCTCTGAAGCCCAGAGTTGATCCCGAGTTAGTGGAAAAATTGGCAGCACTGGGGTATGTCGCTTCCAGCGGCAACAAGACGGGTACGGGTACTGGACCAGCGGTTGATCCAAAAGACAAGATCGAGAGCGCTAACGTATTGCGTGCCGCGCTTCTCCAGGTGGAGGACGCACGCTACGCGGAAGCGATTCCCGTGCTGCAAGAGGTGCAGACGAAAGAGCCGGGGATCCCCATTACTTATTTGGCGTTGGGGAATGCCTATAGCTGGCTCAAGGACTACGAGAAGGCACTGCCGCAGTTGCGGGTTGCTGTGGAGCTGTTTCCGCACTCGATGATGACGCATTACCAGTTGGGTCTGGCGTTATTCCATGCGGAGGATTTTCAGGCTGCGGCGTTGCAGTTTGAAGCGGCCGTGGCCCGCTCTCCTCGCTGGGCGGATCTACACTTCTCCCTGGCTTCCGTCTATGCACGGCTGGACCGCGAGACGGACGCGGTCAAGGAGTTGGAGATTGCAGTTCGGTTGAAGCCTGATGATTTCCGGGCGAACCTTATCCTCGGAAGCATGCTCACGAAGGAGGGAAAGCCAGAGGCAGCCCTGCCGCGTCTGGAAAAGGCCGTTCAACTGCAGCCCCGGTCAGCGGACGCGCACCTCTTTCTGGCCGAGGCCTACTCCAAGCTGGGACAGGAGGAAAAAGCAAGCCGGGAACGAACGGAAGCAGACCGCTTGGGAGCCGCCGACAAGCCATAGGCTGAGCACGGGTGTTTTCAGCGCGGGCGATTCCTGGGTAGGTTTTACTTTCCGATGCAAAACGTACTGAAGATTAAGTTCAGGATGTCGTCGGTGGTGGTAGCTCCGGTGACGGCGTCGAGCGGACGGAGAACATTGTACAGATCGAGCAGCAGCATCTCGTGAGGGACTTTCGCGGTCACGGCGCCGGTAGCGGCGTCGAGCGCGGCGAGTGAGTCTTGTACCAGGCCCTGATGGCGGACATTGGTGAGAAATCCAGCTTCGGACTGAGTTCCGGTTTCGCCGCCGATGTGGCGAAGGATTTCGGCGCGCAATTCGGCGATGCCCTCGCCGGTCAGGGCAGAGGCACGGAGCAGCGCAGACTGGCCACTGGCCGCTGACCACTGGCCACTTACTCCCAAGTCACACTTGTTTCCCACGATGATTGTCGGGCGTCCCTCTGCGTGCCGCAGCAGCTCATCATCCTCCGCAGCTCCCGGCTGTGACGCATCCAGTACGATCAGGACTAAGTCGGCGTCCGCTAAGGCTTCCATGGACTTGCGGATGCCGATGGATTCGGCTTCGTCCAGCGCCTGCCGGATTCCGGCGGTGTCGACAAGCTGGATTGGGATACCGCCGATGGCGACGGTTTCGCTGACCAGGTCGCGCGTAGTGCCGGGAGTCGCGGTGACGATGGCGCGTTCGCGTTCGACTAGGTGGTTGAACAGGCTTGATTTGCCAACGTTTGGGCGGCCGACGATGGCGAGGGTCAGTCCCTGGTGCACGATCTTGCCGAAAGCGAAAGTGGCGGCGAGGTGTTCGAGTGGCTCCCGCACTGCGGCGATACGTTCGAGAATGGCTGGGTTGGGCAGGACTGAGACGTCGTCCTCGGCGAAGTCGATGCCGGCTTCAAGCACTGCGATCAGCTCGACCAGTTTCTGCTTGACTGGCTGCAAGCGCCGCGACAGGGCGCCGTCCAGCTGTTGGGCGGCGATCTTCGCCTGGTAGAGCGTCTGGGAGTCGATGAGGTCGCGAACGGCTTCTGCTTGCGTAAGATCGATGCGGCCATTGAGGAAGGCGCGCATGGTGAACTCGCCTGGCTCGGCGAGGCGCGCCCCGGCGGCGATACACAGCTCGACGATGTGCCGGAGGACGACCGGAGAGCCGTGCGCGGCGATCTCGACGATGTCGTCGGTAGTGTAGGAATGGGGCTTGGCGAAGTAGGTGACCACGACTTCGTCGATGCGAATCGAGTTTCCGGAGGGTTCGACTAGTTCTCCGAAGATTGCTCGCGCTGGTTCCAGATCGTGTTTGAGCCGCAACATCGGTAGTGTGATCGCTCGCGCCTGTGGGCCGGCTATGCGCGCAACGCCAATGCCGCCGCGCCCCGGAGGCGTGGCGATGGCGACGATGGTGTCGTCGAGGTTCACCGGGCGATTGTAGCGGTTACACTGGAGGACAACCAAGCGGCCGGAACCTGAGGCAACAGACTCGTTGCGGCCCGGACTAGTGAGGGAAGGGGCCAGAACTTGTCAGTCGCCGACGAACTGCTGCAAGCCAACGAACAATTTGTAAGGAACTTCAATCTGGGAGATCTTGCGGTACGTCCGCGGCGTCACCTGGCTGTGCTGTCCTGCATGGACTCCCGCATCCTGTTCGAGCGATGCCTGGGATTGCATCCGGGAGACGCGCACATGATACGCAACGCCGGCGGAATTGCGACTGACGATGCAATGCGCTCGCTGATTGTTTCGCATCACCTGCTGGACACGCGGGAATTCATCATCATCAACCACACAGACTGCGGACTGCTCAACGTGAGGGAGTACGAGTTTAGAGCGCATCTGACCAGCAAAATGGGCGCGATCGCAAGCGAGCCATCCCATTTCTATGGTTTCGACAATCTTGAAGCGAATCTGCGCCAACAGGTTCAAAGAGTGAAATCGCATCCCTGGATTCCGAAACACATTCCGGTGCGCGGGTTTATCTATGACGTGAAAACCGGGAAGCTGAAAGAAGTGGTCTGAATGCGGCTCTTTCCGTTATGTGCTAGAAGGCAAGGTTGTGAGCGATAAGAGCGCAAAAGACCCCCGCAAGCATCACTACGTTCCCGTCTTCTATCAGAGAAATTTCACCAACGATGCTGGGTTGCTTTGGGTCTACGACAGGGTCAGACAAAGCTACAAGGAGCTGCACCCTCGTTCCGTTTGTTTCAAGAAGGATCTTTATGCTGTTAAGCCTGAGGGCAAGCCGCCGGACATGCAGGTTGAAACGAAGCTTCTGCGGCATATAGACTCCATGGGCTCCGCGGGAATCCGAGATTTTCTGTCCAATAAGCCAAGCCCGAGCGCGGAGCAGGAGGTAGCCTTCTTTATGGCGTTCCAGTGGACCAGGGTGCCTACCATGAGCAGGGACGTCCGAGTGACTTATGCCAAGCTCATAGAAGAATTCTGCCGTGTCGCTTTCTCGACGGTGGAGCGCGCGAAATCGATTCTAGAACAGCACGAAAGCGAAACCGGGGAGGCCCTTGGTCTGACGCCCGAGTCAATGGTTGAAGATATCAAGCAAAAGCGGTTTGAGATCGAGGCAACGGAGACGGCATTCCTCGGCACCATGATCGAACAGGCCACGAGCCTCGCGCGGGTCTTGCTGCAGCTGGACTGGGAGGTACTCATCGCTTCGCCTGAAACAGGATTCATGATTAGCGACTGCCCTGTGGTGGTGGTGCCACCTAGAGGAAGCGATCAGGTGGGATTCGTCGTGCCGGGTTCAGCAAAGTATCTTCCCTTATCGCGTAGTCTCTGCCTTCGTCTCGGAGAGCCCGGAAGGCGGAGAAGGCTTAGACATCTCGACAAAGAATCTGTCCGTACGGTGAACCTTAATATCGCGGCCAACTCGGAGCGCTTCATTATGGGACATTCAAGGGTTCAGCTTGAGAATATCGTTGTCCGCAGCGCATGTCAGAATATTGAGTTGGTGCCGCGCTTTACGGTCGAAGCTGTGGAATCCGATGACGACGGCTCCCTGCAGAAACTCTCATCCAACCCACGACGATACTTCTATCGGAAGAACGGGGATCCGCAGGCACCGTAAAACGGAGGTTGATCGGCCGGAACCATTGGCGGCCCTCCGGCGCTCGCTATTCCACGGGCCCGCGTGCCGTAGACACACGCGTTACATCGATTCTACCGCGCCACCACTTTCTCAATCTCCGCCTTCAGTTGATCGTACGGCAGCGCTCCGGGATGGTACATAGCGACCTTGCCCGCGCGGTCCAGCAGCACCAGCGTGGGCGTGGTCGAAGCGCCATACAAATCGAAGTTGTATTTGCTGATGGGAACGGGCATGTCGAGCAGTCCGGCGTAGAAGCGGTGGCGCACGGCGTCAATGTAGGTGAGCTCATCGCTGGGTGCAGCGTTCTCGACCTGTGCGGTATAGCCATAAAGGCGCGTGGGACCGAGGACGGTCAATCCCTTCTGCGCAAATTCGGAACGCAGTTGCGTGATGATGGGGGCTTCGGCTTTGCAGTCGCCACACCAGTGTGCCCAGAAAAAGAGCAGGACAGGCGAGCCTTTGAGTTGGGCCAGCACGGGCGGTTTCGATCCAAGGAACTGATCGGCCCGGAGCGCAGGCGCGGGGCGGCCTTCGAACGAAAGCAGGTTCAGGTTCTTCTGGAGGCGGGCGCGGATCGAAGTCGTGCCATACGTGTGCAGCGCGGTCTGCAGAACTGCGATGGCCTGAGTACGCTGGCCGCGAGCCGCTAAGGTCTGCGACTGAACTTCGATGGCTGCGCCGAGCGCAAGCGGCAGGTGAGGCTCGGCGTCGAGGGGCCGCTGCTTGAGTTGCTCGAGCGCGAGGGCGTTTGTCTGCTTCGCGTACGCCGCTGCGTGATCGTATTCGTGAGCGTCGAGGGCAACGCGTCCCATCCACGAGTAGGCTTCAAGATATTCGGGACTTACGCCGTTCCTGGCTCGGTAGGAGTTGAGATATGCGTCGGCGGCGCTGAAATTACCCTGGGCCAAAGCCGCGCGAACATCTCCCACGATCCCTGCCCGGGCGGGAGTTACGAGCACAATCAGAATCAGAAGCTTGCCGAGCTGGAGGTTCTTGGTCATCTACCCTTGGTCATCTTAGTCTTGATCATGTATCTTTTGACGGTTGGCTGGCAAATCCGGTAGCGGTCGCCATCGCAACCATAATCCGTAAGCTGCTGATGTACAAGTACTTAAGTACTCCAGCCGTAAAATATTGTGGCATTCTTAAGGCAGTTCACTTACAATTTATTTGCGTTTGATCTTTAGAGTCCCTTCGCAGTACCCAGTTTCTCCGCTCAACCAGCGCGTGACCTGCCTGCGTAAGAAGCCTTTCAAAGTTTCAGCGCTACATCAACCAAAAGGAATTAGCAACACCATGGAAACAGGAACAGTGAAGTGGTTTAACGACGCCAAAGGCTACGGCTTCATCAGCCGTCAAAACGGTGAAGACGTATTTGTGCACTTCTCGGCCATCCAGGCGAGCGGCTTCCGCAGCCTTCAGGAAGGCCAGCAAGTGCAGTTTGACGTGGTCAAAGGCCCCAAGGGCTGGCAAGCCGAGAACGTGAAGGGTGCATAAACCACTTCGCAGCTAAACAATTCGAAAGAAGAAAGAGGGCGGCCAGAGATGGCCGCCTTTTTGTGTTTGCAAGGAGTGCCTTTCCCGCGCACCTCCACTAGGAGCCGAGTGCTGCGACTGGCCCTCCACAGCAAGTAAAACTTGACAGTACTAAACGTAATAGTACTATTAGTGCTATGAAGAGAACGGTCATCTCGAAGCTCGGTTACGCCCTCCTGGGACTACTACAGCAACAACCATCCTCAGGGTATGCTCTGCGGAAAATCTTCTCCTCGACCGCGATGACCACCTACAGCGACAGCCCCGGCGCCATCTATCCGGCGCTCCAGCGGTTGGAGCAAAAAGGCCTGATTCGCGGCAGCATCGAGCAAAGCTCTGGACTGCGCAGGCGGCAGATCTTCCGGCTGACTCCCCACGGCCTTGCCGCGCTCAAGAAATGGATTAACCGTCCGCTGGTGCGAGCCGACGTCATCCGTGGCCTTGACGAAGTTATGTTACGGTTTGCTTTTTCGCAGCAGGCAGTGGGTGCTCCCGGCTCCGTCAGGCTTCTGAAATCTCTTTCGATCGAGCTGACGTCCTACCTTCCGGGACTCCGCGAGCAATTGACTGTAAACAAAGAGGCAATGCCAACATCGGGCAGACTGGCTCTGGAAAGCGGCCTCCGGAGCTATGAGTGTCTCCTGGAGTGGACCAAATACGCACTCGCAACCTATGTGCGGCAAGAAAAGATGCGGCAAGAAAGGAAAAGAATAGGAGCGACACAATCATGAAACTACGAATCGTTCTGTACTGTGTTCTGGGAGGGCTTCCGATGGCCATTGTGGCTGCCGGCGCCGGCCATTTTGCCTGGTGGTGGCTGTCGGGCATCGTCCTGGCAGCCGCGTTTGTACCTGTGGCACTGTTTGGCCCACGTGGAGTCCTGCGGCAATTTGGAGTGATTGCGCCGGTGCTTGCCATTGCTAGTGTGCTTTGCACCTGGTCCGAAGCGGTAATTTTTTTCCCTACGCTGCGGCCACATGCGGGGCGCGATTTGGCGAGTGGCCTTCTGATGTATCTCATCATAGCCGCTGCGCTCGCTGGGCTGGCGTCGGTACTGAAACTGGCGAAGCCGACGGACGGCAATGTGGAGCACCCCACGCCGGCCAGCGCACTCGGCCTGATCGTCGTTTGCGGAATCGCCTACACGCTCTTCTACCTGGTCTTTGGTGCAATCACTTATCAATTTTTCACCAAGCCGTACTATCCGGGCGCTGACCAAATTGCCCGAGACCTTGGGCTGTGGTTTTGGCTCATCCAGATCGGGCGCGGGATATTGATGACTGTCGCCGTCCTGCCGGCAATCTACACACTCAGGCTGAACCGATGGCAAACGGCGATCGCGATAGGAATGATCATCTGGGTGGGAGGCGGCCTGGCCCCGCTTCTGATGCCCAACGAATTGATGGGCCCGACACAGCGCATGATCCACATCGTGGAGATACTGACTCAAAACGCGCCGCTTGGCATTATTGCGGGATTGTTGTTGCGACCCAGGTCCAAGGCGTCGCCTGCTTCGTTGCCGAAAATCGCCGCCGCAAGTTTATAGAGAGTAAATCGTTTCGATTAAGGCCGAGTGTCCCGTATGAGAACCACATCCGCGTCCGTGTGTCCGCGCACCATGGCCAACTGTTTTCCATCAAACGACCAGTGGAAATCGTAAATGTGCTCGGCAGTGAAATCAGTAATCTGCCTGCCCTTGGAGCCATCCAGCGGTTGCAGCCACAGGTTGTCCACGCCATTGTCGCGTACGGGATAGACGACGGCTTTTCCGTCGCGTGCGAAGCGCAACAGCCCGAATCGTGGACGCTCAAACTCCATCAGCTTTGCCGCCTTGCCGCTCGACATATCCAGCAGAGCCAGCATTTCCCTGTGCTCGCCGGAATGTTGCAGCGTGGGAAACGCGGCGATCTGGCCATCGGGCGAGAGGTCAAAGATGCCGGAAACGGGCAGGTCCGAGAGGATTTGGGATGCGCCGCCATCGATCGAAACTCGGGCCAGCTTTCCCTCATCCTTTTCCTCGATGTAGTACACCCAGCGGCTGTCGGATGAACACACTGCCAGATGGTCGCGCTTGCCGGTCGTGAGCTGCTTCAAGTTGCCGCCTGAAGAATCGATACGCCAGACATTATCGTCGCCCGTGCTTCCGTGAAGCACCAACTCAAACACAAGGCGGTGGCCGTCGGCACACGCCGAGGGATTGCCGTTCGGTTTGCCCTCCTCAGTGGCGATCACGGTCTTGCCACCGGTCACGGGATCGATGCGGTTGAGCGCGTTCGCCTGATCGCTGATCAACTGGCCGTCCGGCGTCCATGTGAAATTGGTATTCGCCGCCGCTGAGGTGATGGCGCGTGCCTGCGCGCTGGCGCCAGATCCGGGCATCAGGAACAGGCTCCAACGGCCCTCGCTCAGAATCGTTGCCAAAGCGCGTCCATTTGCCGCAATGCTCAGATCGGCATAAGTGTTCGTGTCGCGCGTGATGGCAGACAGTTTTCCATCCGGGTAGGAGACGAAGGCAATCTGGGCTTGATTGAAGTTGGAACTTTGCCCGCGCATCAGCCCTAGCAATCCCTTCCCATTCGGCATCCACTCGGGAGATTCAAAAAACTGTTGGTTGCTGCCGAAGAACAGTTTCTGCCGGCCGGTTGTGACGTCCACCGCCACCAGGCTCTCCAGGGCATTTCCCGCATTCACCTCGTCGCACACGATCGTCTTTCCATCTTGAGACCATGTCGGAGCGAACAGAGCCTGGCTTTTCGAACCGCTCGCCAGCACGGTTTCTTCGGCCTCGGCGCCGTCCGCTGGCCGAACGATCAGCCGGTATTTTCCTGGCTCCGGATTGTCGTAGCGCATGAAGGCGAATCTTTTTCCGTCCGGAGAAAAAGTAACGTTCGAATCGACATCGGCCGCCAGCTTTTGCGGTGTGCCTCCGAGCAGCGGAGCCCGGTACAGGAACTTCAGCTCCGGGTTCCCGGGATCGCTGCGCACAAAATAAAAATAGTTTCCGTCCGGGGAAAATCGCAGACCGTTGTAGTACAGGTCGGCCGCCGGCTCTACCTGGGCGTTGCTGTTGGTGGGCACATTTCGCAACCAGAGGCTTGCCCGCCCGCCGTTTCGCGTCACGCTCAGGATGTACTTGCCGTCCGGCGAGATGGCGACATGCACCGCGTCGCCGGTATCGGTAACCTTGGTGACAGAAATGTCCTGGAAAGGCGCGGTGCCGCTGCGGTTGAGAAGAGAGTAGATTCCATAAGCTGCCGCTGACACCAGCACCAGCACGATTCCGGCCACCAGGGCAGTACCAAATTTGTTTTCGCGAGCGGCCGAGATCACAGCGGAGCTATCGGTCGCGCGCTTCGCGGACGGGACCTCGGAAGTCACGGCCACTGAAGACGAAGCGACTGGTAGCGCCGATGCGCTGGCAGACGCCGATTGCGCGGACTTTCGCCCGGATCCTAGATCCCGCTTCAACCGCCTCACGTCGCCTCGCAGATCGGCGGCCGACTGATAGCGCAGGTCGCGCTCTTTTTCTAACGCCTTGCCAATAATTTCTTCCAGCTTCGGCGGCAGGGCCGGGTTGAGCTGCAAGGCGGGAACTGGATCAAGCTCGAGAATGGCATGGAAGACCACCGCGGAGGTGGCTCCGGAAAAGGGTAATCGTCCGGTCGCCATCTGATAGATCACGATGCCAAGGGAAAACAAATCCGTGCGTGGGTCGAGAGCTTCGCCGCGCGCCTGCTCCGGAGACATGTACGCGATAGTGCCGACGGTCGCACCCGGACTGGTCAGGTGCGCAGGATTGGGAGCATCCTGCGTAGCTCCGATGGTTTCCATCTCCATCCCAGGATGTGTCAACTTGGCCAGGCCGAAGTCGAGAACCTTCACCTGCCCGCGCTGGGTAATGAATATGTTTGCCGGCTTGATGTCACGATGGATGATTCCTTTGGCGTGGGCGGCGTCGAGCGCGTCCGCCAACTGGATGCCCCAGTCGAGCAAGCGATCGAGTGGCATCGTGCCGGCGCTTAGGCGACGGTCCAGGGTCTCGCCGTCCAGCAACTCCATGGCGATAAACGATTGCTGCTGGTTCTCGATCTGGACTTTCTCGACGGCATAAATCGTGCAAATGTTGGGATGGCTCAGCGCCGAAGCCGTTCGCGCCTCCAGCAGAAATCGATCCAGCGCATTTTGGTCGCGAGAGAGCTGCGGCGGCAGAAACTTCAGCGCAACCTTGCGCCCTAGATCTAGATCTTGCGCTTCGTAGACGATTCCCATCCCGCCGCTGCCTAGCTGGCCCGTGATGCGGTAATGCGAGATGGTCTGGCCGATCATGGATGAGTTGGGTGGGGAAACTAATCTTAGGAGGGATCACGGACGCAGTCAAACTCGTGCGAATCAAAGGAAAGGCAAGCCACAGCGGCGTTGCACTCGCCACTTTACGCCTCATAGAACCGAGCCCTAAAATACCGAGGGACCTAAAACTTTGATACGCCGCCCGCAAAGGTCACCCAAACATTGGCCCCGTCGAAAGCGACGCTGCCGGGTGCGATTCCGGTGGCAAAGTGTCCTACGACAGTTCCATCGGAAGGACGAATCTTGGACAGCGCATTGCTGCCAGAGGCCGCTACCCAGATGTAGCTGCCGTCAAACACTACGCCATTCGGCTTGTTTCCCACCACAGTCTTGCCCAGTATGACGCCATCACTGGCGCGGATTCTAGTTACGTTGCTGTCGGCTTGATTGGCGACCCAGATATTGGCCCCGTCAAACGCCAATCCCGAGGGCTGAACCCCGA
The DNA here is from genome assembly GCA_035568115.1 of Candidatus Acidiferrum sp. GTDB lineage: Bacteria > Acidobacteriota > Terriglobia > Terriglobales > Acidobacteriaceae > Sulfotelmatobacter. Next base: position 39,691 of record DATMOP010000005.1, on the reverse strand, counting down.
CGTTGAAACTCCCGAGAACTTTACCGTTGCTGGGGTTCAGCCTGGTCACAGTGGATCCGCCGTTGTCGGTCACCCAAATACTGCTGCCATCGAATGCGATGCCATCGGCATTCGCAATGACGCCGGCGAGGAAGATCCCCAGGTTCTTGCCGTCCGTCGCTCGCAGCTTGGTGACCTGGGCGGGCCCGAAGCTGGCGACCCAAATATTTGCGCCGTCAAACGCCAATCCGACCGGCCCTCCCGCCACCGAGTAGGTTGCGAGGGTAAAGCCGTCGCTGGCTCGCAACTTGGTGACGCTGTTTGAGCCGAGGTTGGCGACCCATACGTTGGCCCCGTCGAAAGCTACGCCGTTCGGGAAAGCCCCGACGGAGAAAGTTCCCAGCAACGCACCATCGTTCGCCCGGACCTTGCTGACGGTGGAAGCGTAGTTGTCGGTGATCCACAAGTTCGCGCCATCGAAGGCGATTCCCGTGCAACAGGTGCCGCCGAGATTGAACGTAGTCGCGGTGTTCGCGGCGTACCAACGGAGGATGGCGACCTGGTTAGGGTTCGGTGCGACTTGCGCAGTCGCGCAGATGGCCATCAGCGGGAGGAGGGTGGCAAGGAGCAATTGTTTTCTGATCTGGCTCATTCTGATTTGGTTCATGAGGCGGCCTCTTCGTAGAGAAGTTTGTGAGGAGAAAAATCTGGGTTTCTGCTTGTGCCGGCGGCACAACTCTTCGAATCGCCTTGCGTCCGGCCAAACGAGGCCCATCGTGGCACCGTTTGCCAGCCCCTGTCAATCAGAAAGGAAGCTTTGGGAAATCGACCAAACCCTAAGCTGCTAGCCCATTCTCGGCCTCTGCCACCGAATCGAAGAAGCTAAAGAATTGATCCACATGGGTGACCTTCAGCGCGTTGTGAATGCGCTCACTCACGCCCACCATCGCAAGGTTCCGCCCGCCATGCTGGCGCGTGACGTAGGCTCCCACCAGCGCTCCAATGCCTGCCGAATCCACATAGGGGACGTTGGTGAAGTCAATAATCAACGAGCGTGACTGGTCGGCCCGCACCGTGGCCTGAAACTCAAACATCGTAGTCATCACCAGGGCGCCATGCAGGCGAAGAATGCGCTGTTCCGGCTGGCTTCCCGCTTGGTCTTCAATACGTAGAGACTCTTGCGACATGGCGGAGATATTAACCTGTGCGTAACACTCGTTTGTTAACGCAGTATTAATTTCGGCCGTTTTAGAAAATCCGCGTTCTAGATGGTAGCGGCCTGTTCCCGCCGCCGCGCCTGGATTTCGATGAAGACGTTCACCAACGATACCGCTGCCGGTGTCACTCCAGGGATCCGCGAGGCCTGCGCCAGCGTGCGCGGCTGCACATGGGTGAGCTTTTCCTGCACCTCGTGCGAAAGTCCGCTGACCGAGCGGTAGTCGAACCAGCCGGGGATGGCGCGCTGCTCCGACTTCTTCATCCGGTCGATAGCGCGCTGCTGTTGCAGCAAGTAGCCCTCGTATTTGATTTCGGTTTCCACGGACTTGAGTTCGTTGCGGACTTCGGAGGAAATGAAAACCGCAGAGGGCGCTGAGGACGCGGAGTTCCTGCCGACAAAGAACTCCGGCGAGACTTGCCTCAGTACCGGGACGAGTTGCTCGATGGTGATTTCAGGGCGCTTCAGCAATTGCGCGCAGGTTTGGCCGATGGCTGAACTCCAGTCGTTCGTCGTTACCTGCGGGTCATCCAGCATTGCGCTTGTGACTTTGGTCCGCTCGAGGACTTGCTTCAGTTTTTGAAGACGCGCCAGCTTGGCTTCAAAATCTTCCCATGCTCCATCGGAGATCAGTCCCACGCGCCGGCCGTGCGGTGTAAGCCGACGATCGGCATTGTCGATGCGCAGGTGCAGACGGAATTCCGCTCGTGACGTGAACATTCTGTAAGGCTCGTTCGTGCCCTTCGAGATGAGGTCATCGATCAGGATCGCCGTGTAAGCCTCCGTGCGATCGAGAATCAGCGGCGGCTGCTCCTTCACCTGCAATGCCGCGTTAATGCCTGCCATCAACCCCTGGCAAGCCGCCTCTTCATAGCCAGAGGTTCCATTGATCTGTCCGGCCAGAAACAAGCCAGCAATCTTTTTCGTTTCTAAAGTGCGCTCTAGCTCGGTGGGATCGATCGAGTCATACTCGATGGCGTACCCGGGACGCAGCATGTCGGCAGTCTCAAGGCCGGGAATCGACTTCAAGATCGCAAGCTGAACGTCTACCGGCAGAGACGTGCTCATGCCGTTGACGTAAATCTCGTGTGTGTTCAGGCCTTCGGGTTCGAGGTACAGCTGGTGCGTCTCCTTGTCGGGAAACTTGACGATTTTGTCTTCAATCGACGGGCAATAGCGCGGCCCGATCGACTGGATCTGCCCGCTATACATCGGCGAGCGATGCACGTTCTCGCGGATGATGCGATGAGTTTCCGGCGTGGTCCACGCGATGTAGCAAGGAACTTGAGAATCGTGATGCGCCACGCGTTTGGTGCGAAAGCTAAACGGAGTTGGGTCAGCATCACCCGGCTGCTCCGCGAAGCGTGACCAGTCGATGGTGCGTCCATCAAGACGCGGAGGGGTCCCAGTCTTGAGCCGGCATCCGCGCAGGCCGAACTGCTTGAGATTCTCGCCGAGGAGGATGGCGTTCGGCTCGCCCGAACGCCCCGCGGGATACTGCTGCTCGCCGCAATGAATCAGCCCGTTGAGAAACGTGCCAGTGGTAATGATGACCGCTTGAGCGCCGACGGTGCGGCCGTCGCGGAGCCTTACTCCGAGTACCGAGTACCTAGTACCCAGTACCGAGTCGCCGGTTTCGCTGGGTACTGGATACTGGGTACTCGGTACTTCAATCAGCAACTCCGCCACCTCCGCCTGCTTGATCTTGAGGTTCGGTTGCGACTCCAGCACCTCGCGCATCTTCAGGCGGTAGGCCTGCTTGTCGCACTGCGCTCGTGGCGACCACACTGCCGGCCCGCGCGAAGTGTTGAGCAGACGGAACTGGATGCCGACCGCATCCGTGATCTCGCCCATGATGCCGCCGAGAGCGTCGACTTCGCGGACGAGGTGTCCTTTGGCGATGCCGCCAATTGCCGGATTGCACGACATCTGCGCAATCAAGTCGACGTTGAGCGTGTAGAGCGCGGTCTTCAGCCCCATGCGCGCCGCCGCCATCGCGGCCTCGCATCCGGCATGGCCGGCACCGACGACGACTACTTCGAATTGTTCCGTGAATTGCACTCCTTTCATTCTAGCAAGTTATCCACAGACCTGATCCCGATCACTTGCCGACCTACAAGCTCGTCCGTATAGTAGTGAGTCATCTGGAAACGCCCAGGAGGCCATCATGAATACGACACAGTTCTTCGAACAACTGGAAGCATCGATCGCCAGGTACGACCTGCTCTGCCACCCATTTTACAAGGCATGGTCCGCCGGCGAGTTGACGCGCGACGATCTCCGCGAGTATGCCCGCCAGTACTACCATCACGTGGAAGCGTTTCCCACCTATCTCGCCGAACTCGCGCTTCGGCTGGATGAAGGCGAGTTGCGACGTGCGGTGCTCGCCAACATGTGTGACGAGAAAGGCGCGGGGGAGGGATCAGGGAAGGATTCGGTGCCTCACTGCGACCTTTGGCTCGACTTTGCCGAAGGCATGGGAGCGCCACGAAACATGCGCGGACAAAAGCCGCTGCCGGAAGTCAACCGTCTCATCGGGCACTTCCACGACGTGGCCAGCGAAGGCACGCCGGAAGAGGCGCTGGCCGCGTTTTATTCTTACGAGTCTCAAGTGCCGCGTGTAGCCAAAGAGAAGGAACGCGGCCTGCGCGAAATGTATGGCGCTGACGACAAGACTTGCGGCTACTTCGCGCTGCACGCCACCGCCGATGTCTACCACTCAAATGTCTGGCGCAAGCAACTGGAGAATCGTATCGCCGCGAATCCCGATGCGGCGCAAGCAGCGCTGGATACAGCCGAGATCACTGCCAGGATGTTGTGGCAGGCTCTGGATGGCATCGAAGGGGCCCGGATAGCGGCGGCTGCTTGAGAAGATTGTGTCGCTTGTGAGCGGTGAGCCAATGATTCTGCGAGTTGTGTCCTCGGAATCGTCGGCTCTTCGCGTTTGAAAGTCTTCCGGGACAGAGATCAGGATGACGAAGCAAGTCCCTATTGGCACGCGCGGTGAAGCCCGGGAAACTGTCGAGTTCAAGCACACGCTGACCGCGCACCACGCCGAGTTGCCGCCAGTTTATTCCACGCCCGACATGATCCGCCTGATGGAGACCGCGGCTTTTCTCGCGCTGCATCCCTATTGCGAGAACGACGAGATCAGTGTGGGGACTTCGATCAATATCCAGCACCGCGCCGCAAGCGGCATTGGCGCACACATTCAAGCTGAGGCCGTGCTCGAGTCCTTCGACGGACGTTTTTACGCGCTGCGCGTGAGTGCCCGCGACGATGTGCAGGAAATCGGCCGCGGCACCGTAGGGCGGGCGGTGGTGAGCGTTGGGAAGTTTGTTGAAAAGATGAAGGGGAAGTGACGAGAGTTGCGAGTGCCGGGTACTGAGAACTGAGAACTGAGAACTGAGAACTGAGAACTGCCTATCTTAATCGGCGTCATCTCCGACACGCATGGTCTGCTGCGCCCCGAGGCAATCGAAGCCCTGCGCGGGTCTGAACACATCATTCATGCCGGGGATGTCGGCTCGCCCGAGATCCTTAAAAAGCTTTCCACCATTGCCGCCGTCACCGCCGTGCGCGGCAACATGGACAAAGGGGCGTGGTCTCGCGAGCTTCCGGAAACCCAGGTGCTTGAACTGGGCGGCGTTTCCATCTATGTGCTGCACGATCTGGCGCGGTTGGACCTCAAGCCAAAAGCCGCTGGATTCGCGGCTGTGGTCAGCGGCCACAGTCACGTTCCAATGCAGGAGACGCGCGACGGTGTGCTCTACTTCAATCCCGGCAGCGCCGGTCCGCGGCGATTTAAGCTTCCCGTGAGCGTGGGCAGGTTAATTCTTGATGGTGGTGGCGTGCGGAGCGAACTTCTCCACTTGCACGGGACAGAGTCCTGACCGCCGGTTTCCGCGCCGTTGCTACAATCGCAAGACCAAGGCAATGTCCAGTCCTCTCCAAACAATTCACGATCAGGCTCGCGCCGCGAGGGATGCCGTCAGAGGCCGTGCCAACTGGATTGCAGCCACATTGGTGGCCGCCGGTTTCATCTGGCGACTGTGGCTGGCTCACGCCACATTCTTCAATACTGACGAGGCCTGGCACTACTCCCTTGCTAACCAGGATTCCCTTTCTCATGCCTACAAAGCAAGCCTCACTATCCCTCATCCCCCCCTTCTGGTGCTTGTTCTCTATTTCTGGCGGAGCCTCGGGACGTCGAATCTTGCGTTGCGGCTTCCTTGCGTGATCGCGGGGACAATGTTCTGTTGGGTATTTTGGAAGTGGCTTACCGAATTGGCACGGGCGACGGCTGGCTGGGCTGGGCTGGTTCTCGTGACATTTCTTCCACCCATGATTGCCATCTCTGCCGATCTGCGACAGTATCCAATGATGCTGTTGTTCTCGGTTAGCGCAGCTTATTTCCTTGAGCGAGCGCTGGCGGAGAATGCAGCGAGCTGGATGGCGCTATCGGCGGTCTGCCTATGTCTGGCTATGCTCTCCAACTACTCCGCCTTTTTCTTCGCCGCGGCCTTCGGCGCATACTGCATTTTGCGAATGCGTACCCGGTCGCCTTCGCTAAGGGTGATCTTTGCGTGGGGCGTGGGGCAGGCCGCTAGCCTTGGGCTCGCCTGGTTCCTGTATAGGACGCACATTGCAAAAATCGGGTCGCTACGCGTCTCGTGGCTTTACGACTATTATCTCCACGCCGGCCGCAGCCAGTTCCTGCCGTTCCTCTACCACGGGACGTTCGGGGTTTTCCGATTCGTCTTCGGACAGATCACGATTGGAGGCCTGGCGACTCTGATGTTCGCCACAGGAACGCTTCTGTTGCTGTTTGAGAAGCCGGAATCGGAGACCAGATTTCCCGCCCGCTTGGCCGGAATTTTCCTTCTCCTGCCTTTTATTTTGAGTTGTGCGGCTGTGACGGCTGGCCTTTATCCATACGGACGGACGCGGCAATGCGTTTTTCTCGCAATTTTTGCGATCGCCGGGGTCGCCGTCTTCCTGGCGAGGGTCGCAAAACAGAAGATTGGACTAGCAGTGGCTCTGACCATTGTCATCGTGGTCGCCTGCCACGCTTTCGGAACTCTACAGGGACGGGATATGCTGCCATTGGCCGACCAAAGGCACGAACACATGGACCAGGCCATGGAGTTCATTCAGCGGCAAGTCTCTCCTTCAGATCTGATTTTTGTCGACGCAGCGACGAGGCTACAACTGGGGCACTACCTTTGCCGGCAGGAGCCGATTAGCATTGATCGTTCCGTAGCTGGGCTTGAGTCGTTTCAGTGCCGTGGATTTCATGTGATCTCGACTGGTCCGAACGATGGTGTCTTGACCGCAGACACATTCAAGAACAGGTGGCAGGAGATGGCAAGCTTCTATTCCGTGAAGCCCGAAACCAATATTTGGGTGTTTCAGGGCGGGTGGGCTTCGGGTTTGGGCGAGGCTCTACGCGCCCAGTCCCCGGAGTTTTCTCGATTGCAGCCGTATTCATTCGGTCGCTACCTCGAGATATTCAAACTCAAGGTTGAGCCCTCCCCGGGCGGGGCAGGGCAGGGTTCAGACTAGGCTTCTGTATGTCCCTTCATTTTCAGATCGAAGCCCAAAGTGGTCGCGCTCGCGCCGGGCGTCTGGTCACTCCGCACGGCGAAATCGAGACCCCGGTGTTCATGCCGGTCGGCACACTCGCGTCCGTCAAAGGCGTATCGCAGGATATCCTCGAGGAACTCGGTGTCCAGATTCTTCTAGGGAATACTTACCACCTCTACCTGCGTCCCGGAGTCGAAACCGTCCGCAAACTAGGCGGGTTGCACGGTTTCATGGCCTGGCCGCGAACAATTCTGACTGATTCCGGCGGCTTCCAGGTTTTCAGTTTGAACGAACTGCGAAAAGTCACCGACGAAGGCGTGACGTTTCGCTCGCATCTCGATGGCTCGTCGCACTTCTTCAGTCCCGAAAGCGCGATGGCGGCGCAGATCGGCCTGGGAGCCGACATCATCATGGCTTTGGATGAGTGTACGGAGTATCCCGCCGATCGCGCTCGTGCGAAAGCGTCCATGGAGTTAACCCTTCGCTGGGCCGAGCGCAGCAAAAAGTATTTTGAAGAGCACAAACATGAAGTGCCATGGAGCAGTTCTCAGGTCTCAGTTCTAAGTTCTCAGCAAACTAAGATTCCTCGCTTCGCTCAGAACGACAACGAGGACGCGCCGCCGACGCAGCATACTGACCACTGGCCACTGGCCACTGACCACTGCCTTACCCAGTCCCTCTTCGGCATCGTCCAGGGCGGCATGGACCTTGATCTGAGAAAGGAATCCGCCGAGCGCACCATCGAGATCGGGTTTCCGGGCTATGCCATCGGTGGGCTGAGTGTGGGCGAGGCCCGGGAACGCACCCGCGAGGTCATCGAAGCGACGCTCGAACGCCTTCCTGCCGACAAGCCCCGCTATGTGATGGGTGTGGGCACGCCCGAGGAGATTGTCGAGTATGCCAGCCTTGGCGTCGATATGATGGACTGTGTCCTTCCCACCCGCGCGGCGCGCCACGGGTTGCTGTTTACCTCGGAGGGAAAGGTCTCAATCAAGCAGGCGCGGTATACTCAGGATGCAGGTCCGCTCGATCCAAATTGCGGCTGCCGGGTGTGCCAGCGCTACTCGCGGGCCTACCTGCGACATCTTTATGCATCGAATGAAGTGCTGGCTCAGGTCTTGAATACCCTGCATAACCTGAGTTTCTACCTTGACACTATGCGGCGGGTGCGTCATTCTATTCAACTTGGGGAAGAGTCCCGTTTTTCTCTGACGTCTGGTCGCGACCGAAACCGTGACCTTAGCCGTGACGACCTCCCCGGATTCAAGCCTGAGCGGTAGATGATCCGGCCGGAACCGATCAGAATCCCGTCGTGAAATGACAGGCCAGCGGCGATTGTAGGCGCAGGCGGTTGTTCGCAAATAGGAAAGCTGGCGATCCGAGTCCCGGCAAGCGTGGCGTGGTGAATGTAATCTGATGAATATGCAATTTTTCTTAGCGATGCAAGCTGGCGCTGGCGGAATGGGTTGGCTGGCTGGCGCCGCCCCGCTCATTTTCATCTTCGGAATTTTTTATTTCCTGCTGATTCTTCCCCAGCAGCGCCGCCAGAAGAAGTGGACGGCCATGCTGGATGCTCTCAAAACCGGCGACAAAGTGGTTACCAGCGGGGGCCTGCGGGGAACTGTCATCGCTTTGAAGGATGATTCGGTGCACCTGCGAGTGCCTCCAGACAACTTGCGGTTGGAAGTGACCAAGGCCTCCGTGACGCAGGTCACGACCACGGAGGAAGAAGCTAAGGCCAAGTAGTCGCGGCACAATCTAGATATTTGGATTCCGTCTTCGTATGAATAAAAATCTTACCTGGAAACTGGCACTCATCGTCGCAACGCTTCTCGTTTTCCTGTTCGGGATCTTCGGCATTCCGCAGAGCTTTTCCGGCCAAGGCCTGCTCGCGGCCATGACCAACCGTATTCACCTCGGGCTGGATTTGCGCGGCGGTACGCACCTGATTCTCCAGGTACAGGTGAATGACGCGGTTAACATTGATTCCGACAACGCGATCGAAGTTCTCAAAGAGCAGCTCAATAAACGCAAGATTGCCTTCGCCGACATCTCCAAGCCCGACCCCACCAACAATCCTGACCGCGTGGTGCTGAAGGGCGTCCCTACGGAAGGCCGCAAAGACCTGCTGGATATCGTGGCGGAGCGCCTCTCGGAATACAACTTGAGTTCGGGAGCGGATAACACGTTCACTCTGACCATGAAGCCGCAGATGCTGACCGACCTGAAGAACAAGGCCGTGACCCAGGCGATCGAGACCATCCGCAACCGCATCGACTCGCTGGGCGTGAGCGAGCCTACCATCCAGGAGCACGGCCTCGGCCAGTATCAGATTCTGGTGCAGTTGCCCGGTGTCGACGATCCCGGCCGGGTGAAGGACATTATGCAGTCCACCGCGATGCTTGAGATCAAGCAAGTACTGCCGGGTGGGCCGTATCCCAGCGAGCAGGCTGCGCTTCAGGATAAAGGCGGCATCGTGCCGGCTAATGCAATTCTGCTGCCGGGACACGCTGCTCCCGGGGCTGGTGTGGGTGAACAGTCTTGGTATTTCGTGTCGCGCGTTTCCGCCGTCCGAGGCAAAGACCTGCGGGATGCGCAAGCCGGCACCGACCAGAATGGCCAGCCGAACGTGCACTTTACCCTGACTGGTGAGGGTGGGCAGCGCTTCTACAGCTTCACTTCAGCCCACGTGGGCGAGAGTTTAGGCGTGGTGCTGGACAACAAAGTGATGGAAGTTGCCAACATCAAGGAAGCCATTCGCGACACCGGCGAAATCAGCGGCGGCAGCATGAGCCAGCAGGCGGCCAAAGATCTGTCGATGACGCTGCGCTCGGGCGCTCTGCCGGCGGGCATTAAATATTTGGAAGAGCGCACGGTCGGGCCGTCGCTGGGCACGGATTCGATCCGCGCCGGGGTCCGCGCAGCGATTGTCGGCATGCTTGCGGTGCTGATTTTCATGCTGATCTACTACCGCGCGGCCGGAATCAACGCTGACATTGCTCTCATTCTGAATCTCATCATTCTGCTTGGTTTCATGGGCTACTTCGAGGCGGTGCTGACACTGCCCGGAATCGCTGGCGTGATTCTTACTGTTGGTATGGGTGTGGATTCAAATGTGCTGATTTTCGAACGCATCCGCGAAGAATTGCGCAATGGAAAGACGCCGCCTTCCGCCGTGGATCAAGGTTTCGGTCACGCCTGGATTACGATCGTGGATACGCACGTTACGACCATCGTCTCGGCGGCGATTCTGTTCATCTTCGGCACCGGCCCTGTTAAAGGATTTGCAGTCACGCTCACTTTTGGTTTGCTGGCAAACCTGTTCACCGCGGTATTCGTTTCGCGCGTGATCTTCGACTGGATCTTGAGCCGCAAGCAACGCGGTGAAGCGCTAAGCATTTAGGGGAATTGAGTCATTGAGCGATTGAGTGATCGGGTCATTGAAAAGCGGCGGGAGCGGAGAGTTTTCAATCGCCCGATCACTCAATCGCCCAATCGCTCAATTTCAACGGAATCATAGATCGGATAAGGGGTATACAGGGTGGAGTTCTTTCGCAATACCAATATAGATTTTCTCGGCAAGAAGTGGTACTTCCTCGCCTTCTCACTCGTGTTCAGCGTGGCAGGCCTATTTTCCATATTGTTCTGGCACCACATCCCATACGGCGTCGACTTCCGCGGCGGCACCCTGGTGTATGTAAAGTTTTCGCACCCGCCCGACGACAACGCGATTCGGTCGGCAATCGACCGGGCGGGATTGCACAACTTCAAGCTCCAACGCTATGACGTTCCCTCCAACAACGAGGAGTTGATCGACCTCGACGTGCAGGAAACCAGCGAAAAAGCGCTCGATGACGGTAAGACCCGCATCATCAACGCCCTCGAAACCAACGTCCCGCCCGGCAAGGAAGACCTCAACAACTCCAGTTTTTTGAGGATAAAGAGCTATCTGATGGACAAAGACCCCATGCACCTGGGCTCGGACGCCGACCAGAAGTACACCCAACAAGCCCAGGCCATCGTCGATGCCCGGGACAAGGGCCAGGGTGGCGTGTTGAGTTCGTTCGACCAACTGAAGGGTTCGGTTGATCCAGCGGTAGCCGCCTCCATTCCTGATGGTTTTTTCCTCTCCGATTTTGGAATCCGCAATGTCGAGATCGTCGGACCACAAGTCGGCGCCCAACTGCGCAAGCAAGCCCTCCTGGCGACAGCCTATTCGCTGGCCGGAATGCTGATTTACCTGGGTTTCCGTTTCGAGTGGATCTACGGAGTCGCCGCCGTAGTCACCGTCTTTCACGATACGCTGATCACGGTAGGCGCTTTCTCGCTGCTCAACAAGGACATTTCGCTCACCGTCATCGCCGCCATCCTCACCCTGATTGGTTACTCTAATAACGACACGATCGTGGTATTTGACCGCATCCGGGAAAACATTAAACTCATGCGGCGGGAGAAACTGTCAGAGATCGTCAACCGAAGTATTAATCAGACTCTGAGCAGAACCATCTTGACAGCGGGCCTAACCTTCCTTACCGTACTTGCACTCTATTTGTTCGGAGGCGAGGTGCTGCGTGGGTTCAGCCTCGCGCTGGTCATTGGCATTCTGATCGGAACGTATTCTTCAATCGCGATCGCCGCTCCCATTCTGGTGGCTTACCAGGATTGGAGAATTGAGAAGGGCAAGCGCGCCATTGCAATGCCTGCCCGGGTAAGGTGATAGCCCGATAGCGCAGCGGAGGATTCTGGTTTAGTGCTTTATTTGTAGGGAGTTGGAAGCAACATTACCGCACCAGTTGGGCTTGGGTGGCCCTCTGGGAATGTGGCTTCGATCTGGGAGCAAAGAGGAGACAGTCGGTGTCTAAGTTTACGTAGGCTCTGAAGTAGGGAGAAAAACTTATGTTTGAAGATAGCCTTCTGGAATCCGGCGGCAGGCTGAAGACCAAGCGGGGACGAACCACGACCTTCGCCATTTTTCTTGAGATAATTGCGATCGGCATCATGGTTCTCCTGCCCCTCATCTTCACTGAAGCCCTGCCCAAGCAAATGACGATGAGCTTTCTGGTGGCCCCCCCGCCTCCGCCTCCCCCACCGCCACCCGCGGCGGCCCCGGTCAAGATCGTAAAGCAGATTCAGACCGATATCGTGAACGGCGCTTTGCGCACGCCCACCAAGATTCCCCAAAAGATTCAGATGATCAAGGAAGAGGAAGCTCCGCCGCCAGCGATGGCGTCGAGCGGCGTAGTCGGTGGCGTTCCCGGAGGCATCCCTGGCGGTCAAATGGGCGGTGTGATCGGCGGTATTATCAGTTCGACGCCGGTAGCCGTGCCCAAGGTCGCTACCCCGCAACGTGTCCGCGTGTCTTCGGGTGTTTCAACGGGTCTGTTAGTAAAGCGCGTGCAGCCGAATTATCCGCCTCTGGCCCGCCAGGCGCGCATTCAGGGTCAGGTAGTGTTGCATGCCGTGATCAGCAAGGATGGCTCGATCGAGGGTTTGACCCTGATTAGTGGACATCCCATGCTGGCCCCGGCGGCCATCGACGCTGTCAAGCAGTGGAAGTACAAGCCTTATCTGCTGAACGGCGAGCCGGTCGAAGTGGATACCGAAGTACAGGTCAACTTTACTCTGGCCGGAGGCTAGCCGCCGCAGGCTTACGGCGCTAGCGTCAAGTGAGTGCAACCAGAAAGCCCTCCCCTCCCACCCAATACGGTGGCCGGGAGATCCCTTTTACAGGGCGCGGTCGCCGTACCTTAATCATCCCAAGGTACGCGAAATGCGGGGCGTCAACGGCAACTTTCTGCCGTCAAGCTTTTGCTGAACGCATGGATTTCGCATCAAAGTCAGAGCTAAGAAGTTCCGAGGAGGGAAAAGCAACTCATGTTAGCTAACTTCGCAGGAGAAGTCTTCAATCACGTTCCCAGAGTAGCCGCCTGGATTGTGCAGGAGGGTGGCGCGGTGGGGTGGGATCCGATCTCGCTATGGAAGCAGATGGGTATCATCGCGAAGATCGTGGTCGTCATTCTGTTCATCATGTCAGGCTGGTCGATCGGCGTCATGATTGACCGTGCCATGGCATATAGCGCGGCCCGCAAGCAGTCTCGCTCCTTCGCTCCAGCGGTAGCCGGGGCACTGCGCGATGGCCGCATCGACGAAGCCATCAAGGTCGCCGAGCGCAACAAAAAGAGCCATCTGGCCAAGGTTGTCACCGCTGGCCTTATGGAATTCAAGGCTCACCAGGATAGCCCCGGCGCCATCCCCGGCGAGACCATCGAGGCTTCCAAGCGCGCTTTGGAGCGCACCGAAGCCATTGTACACGCTGAACTCAAGCGTGGTCTCGGCGGCTTGGCCACCATCGGTTCGACGGCCCCATTCGTCGGCCTGTTCGGCACGGTGATGGGCATTCTGAACGCCTTCAAGGGCATTTCTGAACAGAAGGCTACCGGTCTGGGCGCGGTCGCAGGCGGCATTTCGGAAGCGCTGGTAACCACGGCTTTCGGCTTGCTCGTGGCCATCCCCGCCGTCATGATGTTTAACTACCTCACCGGCCGCGTAGAAGCGTTCGATGTGGAGATGGATAACTCGTCGAGCGAACTGATCGACTATTTCCTGAAGCGTCGGGAAGTTCGCCGGTCCTAAGGACACACGAGTTGTTCAGAACGATAGTCTGCCATTGAGTTGCTGTCCGGCGCCGGAAGCATTCCCGGCGCCGGCGTTCCCAACTCAGGCGGAGCCGAGTCAGTCCTCCGATGGCGGATCTGGACGGCGCAGGGTTTTGCTGGCAACTGGCGACTGGCCACCGGCAACTGTCTTACGGAGAAATCAAGCTATGGCATTAGCCAAGAGAAACGAAGGCGCCAACGTCAACTCCGACATCAACGTTACGCCGATGGTGGACGTCATGCTGGTGTTGCTGATCATTTTCATGGTGATCACGCCCATGTTGCAGAAGGGCATCAGCGTGGACATGGCCAAGGTAAACAATCCAACGCCGATGCAAGACGCGGACAAAGAAGACGCTCTCCTGGTTTCGGTGATGCGCGACGGGACGGTCTACTTCGGCGCCGACAAGGTTGTCGTCGACAGCCTGACCGGCAAGGTGAAGGATCGCCTGACCAACCGCACCAACAAAGAGGTCTACCTCAAGGCGGATGCCCGCGCCCACTTCGGCAATGTCGTCCAGGTGGTGGACGCCGTGCGCGCAGCGGGTGTGGACGATCTCGGCCTGCTCACCGAACAGAGGAAAAGCACTGTAGCTCCCCCGGCTGCTCCGGCGGGTGGGAAATAGAGGAGAACCGACCATGAGTATGGCAGTTGGAACCGGCGGAGGCCAAAACGCAAACATTAACGTCACTCCGCTCATTGACGTGCTGCTGGTGCTGCTCATCATCTTCATGGTGATCACGCCTTTAACGCCGAAGGGCTTGGATGCGCTGGTTCCTCAGCCGCCTCCGCCCAACGCGCCCAAGAACAATACGCCCGACCGCACCATCGTGGTGCAGTTGATCGATCGCGGCGCCGGTCAGGATCCCGGTCTGAAGATCAATCAAGAGGATGCCACTTGGGACAACCTGCAGGGGCGTCTGGCCGATATCTACAAGACCCGCGCCGAGAAAGTCATGTTCGTGAAGGGTGATGACGCCATTCCCTTTGCCGATGTGGCCAACGTGATTGACATCGCGCATGCCGCAGGAGTAGATAAGGTCGGTCTGATTACAGCCAAGATTGAAGCGGGCGGCTAGAAACCGGCGCTCCAGAGTTCGAGTTACGCTGAGAGTTTTCAGGAGAGTTATCAGGAAAGACGCGTCCGGAAGGTCGCGCATCGCATTCAGGCCGCGCACGGGATCTCCGTGGGTTCCGTGCCGCTTCTGCGAAGGAGCGCTTGGCCAGCGCTTGTCAATTTGCTGTCTCTGGGCCTAGGATGCTGTGGCAAGGGAGACTTATACCGCAATGAATAAACATATTCGACTGCTAACACTGGCGGCCGCTGCGCTGGCGCTTTTATCTTCCGTGGGCTGCGACAAGCTGCGCGCCCGCGACCAGCTCAATAAGGGCGTGACGGCTTACAAGAACGCCAAATACGAAGAGGCCATCGACCACTTCCAGCAGAGCGTTGCTCTGGACCCCAGTCTGATTAATGCCAAGATGTACCTGGCCACCGCCTTCGCTCAGCAGTACATCCCGGGCGCGGACACTCCCGATAACAACAAAATGGCGGAACAGGCCATTGAGCAATACAAGCTCGTGCTCGATATGAAAAGCGCCAAACGCGATCAGAGAGTGAATGCCGCCAAGGGTGTTGCCTCGCTCTACTACAACATGAAGAAGTTTGACGACGCCAAGAAATACAACCACATGGTCTCTGACCTCGATCCCAACGATCCCGATCCCTACTACTCGATCGGCGTCATCGACTGGGCCACCTGCTATCAGCCGCGCATGGAAGAGCGCGCCAAACTGGGATTGAAGCCGGACGAGAACCTGAATCCCAAGAACAAAGACCAGAAGAAGGTCTGCGAAGAATTGAAAGTGAAGAATGGCCCCGCGATCCAAGAGGGTATTGACGGTCTCCAGAAGGCGATCCAGCTTCGTCCCGATTACGACGACGCCATGGCCTATTTGAACCTGATGTACCGCGAAAAGGCCGATGTGGAGTGCGACGACCTCAACGCCCGCCAGGAAGATCTGAAAACAGCCGACCACTGGGTGGACCAGACTCTGCTCACGAAAAAGGCCAAAGCCGAGAAGCAGCCCGGCCAACAAGGCATCACCATGGACCAGCCGAAGTAAGCCAGGTATTCCCACTCCCAGTTAAGCGGCCTCCTCGCGTCAAATGCGCAGGAGGCCGTTCCTTTCTCAAGGATCCCGGATTCAGGTCCCCGTGCCGATCAAGGTCACAGGCCGCAGGCTCGTTGCCGGCTGGTTCTTCTGAGTGAAATTAACAGACGCGCTACGCGCGCCGGTCTGGGTCGGTCAAAGGCAACCGGTGCTACCGATTCTCCTTGACTTCACCCCCACAACCAGAACATAC
This sequence comes from Candidatus Acidiferrum sp., assembly GCA_035568115.1. Classification (GTDB taxonomy): domain Bacteria; phylum Acidobacteriota; class Terriglobia; order Terriglobales; family Acidobacteriaceae; genus Sulfotelmatobacter. The sequence goes on along the minus strand of DATMOP010000005.1, from coordinate 23,885 downwards.
TATTCCTTGTAGGAACAGTTCATTGAAAACTTAATATCGCATGGCTAAGTCCTTTCCGCACAAGATTTTGGCTCCCAAGTCCGCCTGTTTTCAGTCTCGACAGAAATAGCCGCGCTGATTCTAGGGCACTTACGAGAAGCCTAGGCGCCTAACTCCTTTACCCGCAATATTTTGCGGGTAAGCTGTTTGGAATCAATATTTTAGGCAGGCTATCTCATATCGACCCGCCGTAAGTCGTTGATTCTAGGGATTTAAGCGGATTCGATCTCTTTTTTTTTTATCGGACTGCCTGCCCGTATCCGCTCTCTTCCGAAGCGCCTGCCCCGGCCAGTTCTGAAGGCCTCACTGCTTGCAATAGAGCCTGACTTCTACCTGCGGGAATTGCGTCCGCTCAAGTCGCGGCAAAGATTCACCGAGCACCTGCTCAAGCATCAACGTCGTTGCATCGGGATGGCCCGGAGTCCCATTGCTCATCAGCACCACCCACACACGAGCGTACTGTCCGGCCACAGTGTGCAGGAACTCACTGCTGGGTTTGCCGGTGACGTCACGGTAGTCGAGATGATCGCCGTGGCGTGGAAAGAGGATGACCGGGCCGGCCGCGCCGCGTGAGTCCTTCGTCTCGCGAAGCGACCTGAAGAACTCATACGGCATGCGCCCTTCAGCAATGTGAAACAGGATGGCATCGCCGGGCTGCGCATGATCGTAAACGTAATTTGCTGCAGCTTCTGAACCGTCGCGTTCCAGATCGAAGTCGTGATCGTAATAGGAGAGCGTTCCCCGCAGCGAGAGCAGAAGCATTGCAGCGAGGCAAACGCCCACCATCCAAGGCTTCCGCAAACTCGCCACGCCGGCCGCGGCCAGAATAATCAAGGCCGGCAAACAGAAGGTGAAATAGCGGGCCAGAAACACCGGACGCGCCAACGACAGCAACAGCGTAAGCCCTACCGGAAAGAGCAGCCAGATCAGCAGGAACTGTAGCCGCCAGACTTCCCAATCGGGATCCATCTTTAACACCTGTCTCTTCAGGGGCAGGATCGCAGCTACGCAAGCGGCCGCATAGAGCAGCAGCAGAGGCAGCCCGTCGTTGCCCGCAAGATGTACCCAATAGTCCAGCAGGTCATGCACGCCAGGCCGGGTAATCCAGCGGATCTGCCCCGCCCCAGTTTTAGCCACGAACGCCAGCAACGGGACGACTGCAACTCCAATCCCAATCCAGGTTTGACGCATGGTGTAAGCAATCGGCGCACGGCGACCCGGCGGTTCGGTTTTATCCAACCCCCGCACTGACACCCACTGCGCCGCCACCAGCAGCAACGCGTACAGGTGAGCGTAGACGGCAAGAACGCTGGCCAGGACATATCCCCGTTGGTTGCGACGGGACGGCTCCCGCAGATACGCGACCAAGAAGCCGCTCGACAACGTCGCCAGCAATACAAACCATGAATAGCTGCGCGCTTCCTGTGCGTAACGAATAGAGTACGTGTTGCAACTCAGCAGCGCCACGGCGATCAGTCCCACGCGTCGGTCAAACAGCTTGCAGCTCAACCAGAAGATGGCGGGCAACGTGGCCAACGAAGCCACCACCGACAAGCTGCGGATGAAAAAGGGACTGTTAGCGCTCAGGTGCAACCATCCGCGCAGCAGGACGTAGTACAGCGACATGTTCGCTTCCCGCCACCACAGCAGCCGCGTGAAGTCGTGCCAGCTTAGGCGGGCGATTTCCACGCTGAAGGCCTCATCGAACCAGAAAGGTTTTCGCGTGAGAAAGAGGAAACGCAACACGGCGGCCCCCCCAGCCAGCAAGGCGAGAGTCAGCACTGAAACCGGTGTCCAGGCCGGCTGCGCGGAAGAGATCTGGGGCGAGTCTTGGGCGCTCATCTCACAGTAAACATGTTCGAGCAAACATGTTAGAGCAAACGTGCGGATTCCAGATGATACTATGCTAGGAAGAAATATCAGTCATGACTGTGGCTTCTGTGGAAGCGTCCCCGCGTAGCAACGCCGCCCCCGCAGCACCGGCAAACCAGCGGTGGGCGGGATGCGTGTCCGTGATCGTCCCCGTCTACAACGAGATTGCGCACGTGGACGAACTTTTGCAGGCCATTCACGCCTCGCCGGTCAACAAAGAAATCATCATCGTCGACGATGGTTCCACCGACGGGACGCGCGAGAAACTCCAGTCTATGCCGCTCGCCAACGACGTCACGGTCGTCTTCCACGAAACGAACTACGGCAAGGGCGCGGCCATTCGCACCGCGCTCCAGTATGCCCGCGGGGAGTATGTGCTGATTCAAGACTCCGATCTCGAATACGACCCGCAGGATTATCCCGCGCTGCTGCGGCCGCTCGAACAGCATCAGGCGAATGTGGTCTACGGCGTGCGCCCGGACCGTCCCGAGCGCGGCCTGCGATTTTTCCTGGGCGCAAAGCTTCTGACCCACCTCACCAATCTGCTCTACGGCGCGGGCATCCACGACGAAGCCACATGCTACAAAGTCTTCCGCCGCTCGCTGATCTCGCAAATTGATTTGGAATGCCGGCGCTTCGAGTTCTGTCCCGAAGTGACCGCCAAGCTTTGCCGCATGGGCGAGAAGATCGCGGAAGTGCCCATCTCCTACGTGCCGCGTTCGACAGGAGAAGGTAAGAAGATCCGCCACTCCGATGGCTGGCTCGCCATCTGGACCCTGCTTCGCCACCGCTTCAGCAGCCGCGCGCGCTGGGCGAAATCAGACCGCGATGCTGCCGCTCCCTTCGCGATAAGTTTTTCTCGCCTTCCGCCGGAGTGAGGAGCCCACGATAGTGACGCGACTATGTAACGACAGCAAGCCCATTCTTCTCGACCAGCGATAGCAGCTTGAGCGAGGGCCCGGAAGGGCGCTTTTCGCCGCGCTCCCACTTGCTGACCAGACTGCTCGTCACGTTCAAGTAGTTGGCGAAAACGGTTTGACTGACGCGTTCCCTCTCCCGGATCGCCTTGATCTGTTTAGGCTTCAACGGCCGGATGGGCGTAAGGCAGGCCACATCGAAACGCCGCATCGTCTTCTTGTTGATGACTCCACCATCGTGCAAGTCCTTCATCATTTCATGAATGGCCGCCATTGCATCGCTTCGATATTTCTTGCTCATTCGTTCTCTACCTCCACAAAGTCACCTCGCTTCAACCGCACCGCGAGCTGCTCATCGGTCAATGCCAGAACGATCTTCGCCGCCTCTTTGAACTGATCCTGTTCAACCCTATCGATGTTCGCCCTCTGGCTCTTGGCAAACCCGTATACAAAGAACGCCTTCATCCCGCGCCGGAAAAAGATAATGGTCCGGTAGCCCTTTGACTTTCCTTGCCCGGGCCTGGCGATCCGCTGTTTGATAACCTCACCGCCAAGCTCGGCGTCGATCTGGCCCTTTTCGGCCCGAGCAACAGCGTCTTGCAAGACCGAATCCGCAATCCCTTTCCTTCCGGGCAAAGCGCTGAAACCACCTGGACTTGAAGACTCGCACAGGGAAGCTCAACTCATTCTATAGCACCAGGTACCATAGGTCAAACTGTTTTGTGTCGGGAGGCAACGCCCAATTGCCCCGCAATTGCTGAATTCTCCTGTAAAATCTTGGGTTCGCCAGCCAATGTGTCGCTGTCCAAGCTGATGTTCAAGAAGATCCTCATAGCCAACCGAGGCGAGATCGCGGTGCGTGTCCTGCGCGCGTGCCACGAAATGGGGATTGCCGCAGTGGCCGTCTACTCTGACGTGGACCGTGCCGCGCTCCATGTGCGCAAAGCCGACGAAGCCTATCCCATCGGCGCTGCGGTGGCCTCCGAGTCTTATCTCAACATCCCCAAGATTCTCGATGTGGCCAAGCAATCCGGCGTCGACGCCATCCATCCCGGTTACGGATTCCTTTCTGAGAACGCGAAGTTCGCCCAGGCCTGCGCCGATGCGGGAGTGAAATTCATTGGCCCCACCGCCGCAGCGATGGAAGCGATGGGTTCCAAGACGCGCGCCCGCCAGGCCATGGAGAAAGCTGGCGTCCCCTTCGTGCCCGGCACATCGCGCGGAGTCGAGTCATTCGAGGAGGCAGAGAAGATCGCCGCGCGAATCGGCTATCCCGTGATGCTGAAAGCGGCCGCGGGTGGCGGAGGCAAAGGCATGCGGCTGGTGCACGCTCCCGAGCGGCTGAAGTCATCGCTCGAAGCAGCGCGCAGCGAGGCGGAACGCTCTTTCGGTGACGGTGAAGTTTACATCGAGAAGGCTATCGTCAATCCGCGGCACATCGAGATGCAGGTGCTGGCCGACGAACACGGCAACACGGTCTATCTTGGCGAACGCGAATGTTCGCTGCAACGCCGCCATCAGAAGGTGCTGGAAGAAGCGCCGTCACCAATCGTCGACGCCGATATGCGCCGCCGGATGGGCGAAGTTGCGGTCCGCGTCGCTGAGGCCGCGAACTACACCAACGCCGGCACGGTCGAGTTCCTGGTCGATCAGGGAAGGAGCTTTTATTTCCTGGAGATGAATACGCGTTTGCAGGTGGAGCATCCAGTGACGGAACTGATCACCGGCCTCGACCTGGTTCACCTGCAGATTCGCATTGCCGCCGGTGAAAAGCTGCCCTTCAAGCAAGAGGATGTGAGCATACGCGGACACGCCATCGAATGCCGCATCTACGCCGAAGATCCTGACAACAATTATTTCCCCAGCCCCGGCAAGATCACTCTGCTACAGGAAACCTCGGGTCCAGGAATCCGCATCGACAGCGGAATATACGAGGGTTGGACCGTGCCGATTGATTACGATCCATTGTTGGCCAAACTGATCGGCTACGGCTCGGACCGGAATCAGGCCATCGCACGCCTCACCCGAGCCCTTAGCGAATATTTCGTGGGCGGAATCAAGACGAATATCTCATTGTTTCGCCGCATTCTGCGCGACGAGGATTTTGGCGCCGCCAAGCTCGATACGGGATTTTTGGATCGCATGCTGACGGGGCTCGAGAATAAGGCGGCGGATTCAAGAGCCGTAGAAGTGGCTGCCATCGCCGCGGGCATGTTTGCAGCTCTCGGCTCAACGGCGGCCACCGCTTCGGCCACAACCGACAACGAAGAGTCTAACTGGAAGGCTGCCAGTCGCCGGGAAGCCTTGCGGTGAGCTAAGCCTCAGGGCTGGCCACTGATCACTGGCCACTGACCACTAGTCTTCATGCTCTACGACGTAACCATCGACGGCAAGAACTACCGGCTTGAGCTCAACCGCGCCGGCGGGCGCTGGACCTGCCGCCTCGATGGCCGGGATATCGAGGTTGACGCCATCCTTGTGCGCCCAGGTGTCCTATCGATTCGCATCGGGAACATGGCATATGAGGTTAAGTCAGAGCGGGTGGCGGACGATTTACAAGTGTGGGTGGGGAGCACGCGGTTTAAGGTTGAAATCCGCGACCCCCGCTCGCTGCGTGGACGCGCCCGCGCCGGGGACGCACAGGGGCCGAGAGAGATAACCGCCCCGATGCCGGGGAAGGTTGTGCGCCTGCTCGCGCGCGCCGGAGACGAGGTAGAAGCTGGCGCCGGCATCGCTGTAGTGGAGGCGATGAAGATGCAAAACGAGATCAAATCGCCGAAGAAGGGAACGATCGGGAAAATTCTAGTGAGTGAAGGCGCCGCCGTGAACGCTGGCGACGTCCTCGCGGTCGTCGAGTAATCCCACCCTTAATTCGTCAACCCGTTGCTATCCAGCACTTTTTTCGCGTAGTAGTTTTCCACCTTGGCGGAATCGCGCAGCACCTCGTAGTAAGCCGCCTTCAACAACTGCTCGCGCCGGTCACGGAGTTCCGAGCGGATGTGTTGCTGCACGCTGGGGTTCGACAGATCGCGCTGTCCTGCGGGCTCTTTCGACACCAGCTTTACGATGCGGAATCCCATCACCTGCTTGTTCGCGGGGTTGGCCAGGGAGATGACCGGGCTATACTGCCCCGGCTTCAGCTTGACCACCGCGTCGCGAGTGCCGGGATCAGTGTTGCGCAGAGAAGATTCTGGAAGCGTGCCCAGATCTCCGCCGTTGCCGGAAGTCTCCGGGTCCTCGGAATAATTCATGGCCAGGGTCGCGAAGTCATCACCGCTATCCAGGCGGTTGTTGATCATCTGGATCTTCTTGCGAGCGTCAGCCTCATTCTGCGCCTTGTTGTTCTGGTTGTGCACTTGCGGATTGGGCGCCGGCGAGACGAAAATCTGCGCCAGGTGGTACTGCGTTTCGATCAGATTGAATTCAGACTTGTGCGCCGCGAAATAGTCGTTGATGTCCTGGTCGGTCACATTGATCTTGGAAGACACTTCCTTGTTCATCACTTTGTCCACAGTGATGGAGCGGCGGATGTCGCGCTTGAAATCTTCGAGGGTGATCTTTTTTTCCTGCAGCCTTTTGTCGAACTCCTGCTGCGTGTAGGGGGACTTGATCTCGTTGAGTTTGCGGTCTACTTCCTCCTCGGTGGCTAGGAGGCCGAGTTTTTCAGCGCGGCGCATCACCATTTCGTCGTCGATCAGCTGTCGCAGAATGTTCAGGCGGAGAATGGTGGCCTGTTCCCCGGCGGGTCGTTGCTGGGCGCTAGCCACCTGATTGTCGTAGTACTTGTCCACGTCAGAACGGAAGATCTTGCGGCCATCCACTGTGGCCATCACGTCGCCGCTTACTTGTGACTTACAGCCCAGCAGCGCCGCCAGCCCAACGGCAGCAGCCAGCATTGCTGCAAGCCGGACAAAGTCTGCATTTCTTTTCAAAGGAGTTTCTCCCCACAGACGATCGGCGCTGCGCCTGAAATTTGCCAAGGGCCCAGACCGGGGTATCACCCTCGCCGCGCCAATCACTTGGAAGCCGGCGCAGGGGCGGCAGCTGCGTGTTCCGGCACGGGCAGGTTGGCATCTTTCAAGGCGCGATCCAGCGCTGCACGGACTTCGCTGATGGGCACGGCGCCGTCGATCTTCTCTCCGCCGATGAACAACGTAGGCGTGGCTTCCACTCCGACCCCCTCCGCCTCTTTCATAGATGCCTTCACCGCACTCTCATCTTGAGCCTTGATGCAGGACTGCAATTTCACGACGTCAAGATTGTGCTTCTGGCCCTGCAGCATGGTCAGCTTGTCGAGGGCTTCCAGGCGCGCCACGGGCGTTTTTTCGTTGCTCACCTCGTGCTGATTGGTGTGAATATAGTCCGCGAAATCCCAATAGGCATCGCCGTTCTGCGCCGCCAGGCAGTTGGCGTCCACAGCGGCGTGAATCGCCCAGGGATGAATTTCCACCAGCGGGTAGTCTTTGTAAATGAAAGTGACCCGGTCGCCGTACTCTTTCAGTATTTCCGGAAACAGCGTCTGATGCATACGCGAGCAGAACGGGCACTGGAAGTCGTCGAAATTGACCACCACAACCTTGGATGCTTTCGCTCCCCGGGTGGGCCGCCCGCTGGTATCGATCTTGCTCATGGTTTCCGCGAATGGATCTTTGCTCAGGTCAAACTTGGTGAGCCGCATCATGGAGGAATGATCTTTGGAAACCACGAAGGTGAGATCCTGCTTCTTGCCTCCGTTATCGACGGTTACGATTACCGATTCGTAGCCGGGAAATTCAGGGCTGGGCGAAGGCGCGCCGATCAGCAGGTGAACCTCGGGAGGAATTTTGTAGTAGGAGCGAACGTGACGCTCGATTTTGTGGGTTAGTTCGGGGGAGGCAGACTGAGCCACACAGCCCAGACAAACCACGAGTAGGAGAAGAAAAGAGCGTCGAATTAGGTTCACTAAAAACCGCCTCAATATCACAAGTTGAACGTTGATTATCTCATAGCGTAGGGGCGGACGCAGGGAGTCCCTCGTCAGCAACTTCTGGGAATTGCGAGGAGGCATAGCCCTGACAGCGCTTCTTTTCAACCGGTCCGCCGGAACAAATCCTCCGCCGGCAGCAAAGCGTTCATTGATCCGGAACGGAAGCCTTCCAGATCGAGGGTAACGAACTTGAAGCCGAGCTCTTTGAAGATCCTGGTGAACCGCGCTGCCATCTCGGGATTAAGCGCCCGCTCCAGTTCGTCGCGAGCGATTTCAATGCGCACGATCTCGCCGTGATGACGAACCCGGAATTGCCGGAAGCCCAAGGAGCGCAAAGCTTCTTCGCCCTTTTCCACCACGTCCAGTGCCTCCCGCGTAACCGGCCGGCCATACTCAATGCGGGACGAAAGGCATGCAGACGCCGGCTTGTCCCAGATACGCAGCCCGGCAGTGCGCGCGAGCGCGCGGATTTCTTCTTTGCTAAGACCAGCATCCAGCAGGGGAGCCACAACACGGTGGGCGCTCGCGGCCCTCTGTCCGGGACGGAAGTCGCCCTGGTCGTCAACATTGACGCCGTAGGCGACGGCATGGAAGCCGCGCGTCTGCCGGAGATCTTCCATAAGTGTAAACAGTTCATCCTTGCAGAAGAAACAGCGCTGCGCATCGTTGCGTACGTACTCTGGGCGGTCGAGTTCCGCGGTGGCGACCACTTCCAGCGGAATCGATTGCTCCCTGGCAAACGCAATCGCGTCCGCAAGCTGGGTGCGAGCCAGGCTGGGAGAGTCGGCGATGCTCGCCAGCATGTTGTTTCCCATGGCTTGATGCGCAGCCCACGCGAGGTAGGCGGAATCGACGCCACCCGAATAGGCAACGAGGACTCGTCTCAGTTTGCGCAAGTGGGCTTGTAGCAGAGCGCTCTTCGCGCCGATGTCCGGTTCAGCGGATGACATGGAACCATGTTAGCAGGCCTATCGTTTGTGCAAAGATGGCAAGACCACGAAAGGCTGCCGGTCGACTGCGCTCAGGCAGCGAGCCGCAAATCAGCGCCAGTCTTGAGCGCCATGATAGATGTGCAGGATTTCGACATTTTCATCTTTCACGGAATAGACCACTACGTAAGGCAGCGGCGTGAGTGCCAGTTCTCTTGTGCCGCTCCTGTGGCCGGGCCTGCCCTGGTTAGGCGAGGTCTTCAGAAGCCGGGAACGCTGGTAGATTGCTCGCACAGTCGGTTCTGCGAAATGAGGGTAGTGCTGTTGCAGGTAGTTCTTAATGTTTCCAGATCGTCGGCTGCGGGAACGGTCCAGCGGATACGCATCAGGCCTTAAACATGGCTTCAAGCCGGGCGTCCATTTCCTCTTCTTCGATAAACTCGCCACGCTCGGCAGCCGCTATTCCTTTTTCCACGGCGGAAAGAAAACGGGCTTCTTCGCCGAGATAGCGGGCAACAACATTCGTGACCAACCGCTCAGGGACGGTTGCTGCCTTAGCGGCGATCTGCGTAAGCTGTGCCTGCTGCTCGGGGGTGAAGTGTACTTCCATAAGCCTCAAGGTACGAAAAAACCTCGCTCTTGGCAAGTTACATGATGATCGATCGGTCGTTACCAATGACAGTCGCGTGCAGGGGACGCATGCGACCCGGCATCCAGTCTCATCGTGCCCTTGAGTAGAGTGCCCATCTGAAGTCGTCAGTGACCGATGGCGAGAAGGGCTCTCGTTCCTGCTGGCCATTGATTACTGGCCCTGCTCTCAGTACAGCCGCTCCTGCCTCCGCAGGCTGCCGAATCCGCCGATATTTGCCAGCGCGAAGGTAAAGCGGAACAGGTTTTCGTTTCGCACATTGGCAACCGAGTAGCTGCGGTATTCCAGGGTCATGCCGCAGCAATCCCAGTTGTAGGTGGTCTGAGCGCTGACGAACTGCAATACTCCGCTCTCGGCATCAAAACCGAAACTGCTGGCGGCGCTGAACCCGCGCTTGTTGGGACGGCCGTACCCGAGGGCCACGCGGAACTGGTTGAAGCGCACCGCGGCCGCCGAGCCCGACGAAGCCGCGGTTTGCGCGGGTATCTGCAAGAATGCATCACCACCGCCAATGGTCACCTGACCGATGTGGTAGTTGGCCAGCAGGGTGCTCGCATTGGTGGTATTGCGTTGGAAGTCGTAATCGAGATCCCACTCGGCATCGGTGCGTGAACTGGTTTCCACGCGCAACCGCGACACCAGAGGCGAAAGATGGCGCGGCTGGGTGAGGAAGGCAATCCCTGTAAGGTCGGCAGTCGTGGTGAAGACATTGCGTTGACCGGAAATCAGGGTCCCACCGAATGTGGGATCGAGAAAATACTTCTGCGCCAATTCCCAGGTCACGACCTCGCGCACTTGTGGCCCGGCTTGGCACGGGGGATTTACCATGGTGCCGGGATGCTGCCAGGGGATCGTCGACTCCGGCGCCGGGCCGCCCACAGTAAGGGACGACATGAAGGCGTTGCAATCCTCTGGCTTCTGTGAAGTACGCTTGGCATAGAGACGCGTCACAAAGCCGTATTCGACTTCATGGGTATCGGTGAGAATGTCGCGTTCGTCGAACTTCAGAACGTTGGCGAAGTTGTTCACGCCGGTCACAAAGCGATACGTGGCGCGCGGCTCGATAACATGCTTCCACTTGCGCCCCAGGGATTCTTTGTCGAACACGCGCTCGACGGCAGGGGGGCGGAGTTCCACGGCTGTCTCCAAGGCCTGGCGGCTAACGGGATCGCTTACCGCCTGCCCGGGGTTTTGTCCGACCAGTCTTTCCGTGTAGTAGGTTTCATGCACGGTCAGTTCCGGCCGCAGAGACCATCCTCGAAACAGCAGGGGCAAAGAAATCTGCGGGCTTAGATCGAATCGCTCGAGCAAATCGCCAGTACGGAAAGCCGGCGTGCAAGACTGGGTCAAGCCCAGTGCCGTACACTGCTGGGGCTCGCTGCGTGACAGACCTGCGGCCGAGGCATCGAACGACCAGTAGAACGGCGTGTGGGGCAACCGCCGTTCCGCAGTGGAAGAATCAAAGCTGGGGGCGTGCGTAATCGTGACAACTTGCCCGGGAGTCGTGCTCAGGAAGTTCTGGTAACGCTCCACAAAACCATTGAAGTTGAAACCGTCAACGGACTTCGATAGAAAAGCCTGCGATTTCACCTCCGAATATACGGCCTGGCTGAAAACCTCGTTGAAGGCGAGGCGGAAGAGAAATGAACTCAAGTAGTCGATGTTGGCCACGGCGCGGGCTCCGCCCATAGTTCCAGCCGAGTTCAGACGCACATTCTCTCCGCCTTCTTTAAGCGGAGGCGAGCCGATACCGCGGTCGATCACTCCAAAATAGTTCAGGTCGACGTAGGCGGTTTCGCTGGGCCGGGCCCGAAACTCCCCCCGCTGAGACCAGCCGCGCTTGGAGAAGTACTCGGCGCCCAGGGTGGCGTCCATCATCCGGTTGATGGCCCAGTAGTAGGCATCGCCGATGACGTTGCCTTTGGTCGAAGAACGGCCCACTGACGGCATCAGAAAGCCGGACTGCCGGGTCGCCTTTTCTACGGGATGGGTCGCGAACGGGAAGTAGAGGATAGGCAGCCCATGCAGCAGAAACATGCTGTGGTAGATTTTGGCATTGCCGCCTACGTCGACCATCACTTTGCGGGCGTCGAATTGCCATTTGGGATGCGGCAACTCGCAAGTTGTGATGGTGCCGTCGTAGACCAGATAGTGATCGGGAGCGGTTTTCTCGACCACCTTACCGGTGAACGCGAATGGAGCGGTGGAGGTGAGGATCACCCGGTTGTCGCGAAAGCGCAGGCCGGTAGTGCCGGTGACGTCGTAGAAGCGTCCGGTTTCGAGTTCCAGGTTATAAGTGCCATGCGACGCGCGAATATGGTCGTCATTTGGACCGCCGTCGAGCGCGAAGTGTCCGGTTGCCGTCGCCTCTTTCGTCTCGGAGTTGAAAGTGGCTTCGTCCGCCCGTAGAACGTAACTCCCGTAGTAGATTTCAACCGCCCCGTGCAGCTTATACACAGAGCCTTCCTCTTCCTGCTGGATGGCGCAGATGGTGTGGATGTCGCCAGTTTCCTTCTGCGCCGCGGCCGCCCGGGCGCAGGGTGTTTGAGTAGTCGCTGCCTTTTCGGCCGAAGCGCCGCGGGATGCAGCAGCGGCTGAGTCCACGGGTGGCAACTGGCTGGTAACTAACGGCAATGCGAGAAGAAGGTGACAAAGCACTGCTGCCGTGATAAGGAATCTGTTGCGAAGAGTCATCGGAACAAGACGGCCGGAACAAGACCGCCGGAGCAGAGCGTCGGAACCAGGTTCGTCGGAACAGGTTCGTCGGAACCAGTCATCCCAAGCGCATGCCAGAGGGCGCCCGGACGCTTCTACCGGCAGCAGTCGTGTGAACTTAGCACGCCTATGCCTTGGGAGGCAAAGCCGCTCGCAATCTTGGATTCCGGAAACCTCTTCATAGTTATCTGAAGATGTTATCCGGCGTGGTTGTCGCCGGTCCGAATTCTCGTTTCTCGTAAGACTGTGATTCATGCCTTGTCCGCTTTGTGGTGACATCTGCCGCTGCTCTTCCGAGGCGAACTCCGCCGCTGCGCCGCGCTGGCAGGCCGACGCGGACGCGCGCCCAGCCGCCGCAACTCCGTATGTTGAAGTGGGAACGCCGGAAGCGGAGGCGCTGACGGTGTGTCCTGCAGAAGAATCCTCGATGCCAGCGGTCAATCACGGCCCTGCGGCTGAAGATTCTCAGGCTTGGCGTCAGGAGGTCGCGGCCCGGCTGAATCGTTATCAAGCCCGGCGAAAGCCGCGCCCACCCCGCTATCCCTCGCTGCGGCTGCGTTTCGAAGAAGAGGATCCGACTGCCGCCGCGAGTGGCAGTTCGGCCCAGTCCCCGGCTTCACCGCAGAGGACTACGGCTTCGCATCAAGCTCTGGCCCTGGACAGCTTCGCCGATACCGCACCTCATGCGGGTGAAATTCTGCCCGTCGCGTTACCGTTGCCTCAGATCCAAGCCCCACAGGACACCTCCGCGCTCCATCGTGCCGACGAGTTGCTCCAGCCAACCGCACCGGCCGCTCTAACCACGGCGAAGATCATAGAGTTTCCGCGTTCCTGGACGCCTGCGCCACCTCCGCTCGACGAATTGGCCGAGCCGGTCTTAAATCGAGATCGCCCCCGCATCCTGGAGGCGCCAGAATTTGTTCCGCCGCCTCCGGCCCTGGGTGGAATCACAATTGAGCCCGCGCAGCAGCCGGAAATGGAGAAGCGCCCTGGCATCGACATCCCGCTGCAGAGTGCAACGCTGGCACGGCGAATTTTCTCCGCGGCCATCGACGGTGTCATCATCGCCGCCGCCAGCGCTCTCTTCGGCTTCATTTTCTGGAAAATGACTGCGACCCGTCCGCCGCAATTTCAGGTCATCGGACTAGCTGCCGGGCTTTCCAGCCTATTCTGGGCCGCTTACCAATACCTGCTTTTGGTGTATTCGGGCGCTACGCCCGGTTTGCGCCTCGCGGGACTCGAGTTGGCGCGTTTCGATGGCAGTCCCGTCGGCCGCCGTCTTCGCCGCTGGCGCGTTCTTGCGTCATTCCTCTCGGCTGCTTCCCTCGGCATGGGATACGCCTGGGTCTTCCTCGATGAAGACTCGCTCTGCTGGCACGACCGCATCACCCACACTTACCTCGCGCCGAAGCGTCGCTAAGGATTGTGTGGCGTGGGCACTCCCTTCGACAAGCTCAGGGCAAGCTCTGCCCGCGAATGCGTACAGTGAAACACCCTTTGCCGGATGAGAGCGCAGCGTCCCTCTACCGTCCCATGCCTCGTAGCGAAACTGTCGACACCGCCTGCGTTCCCGATCCGTTCGTGCTGAAACTGAGCGCCGCATTGAGCTGCCCCTGGCGCTGCGGAGTGAACGTTACGGTGAAAGTACAATTGCTCCTCGCCGGGATGCCAGCTGCGCAGGTGTTCGTTTGGCTGTAGTTGTTCCCGTTGCCTCCGATGAACTTCACCTGGCCCACGGCAATGGTTCTAAAGCCGAGATTGCGCAACGTCAGTACTTGCGAACTCGAACTCCCAACAGTGACATCGCCGAATTGCAGCAGATTGGTAGATACGTGCAGCGCCGTTCCCGTTCCGCTCAGAGGAACCGTCTGCGGACTGTTCGCGGCGTTATCGGCGATGTTGAGCGAGGCGGTCCGTATGCCAATAGCAGACGGCCGGAACGCAACCTGTATCGTGCAACTGGCGCCGACCGCGAGTGTGGACCCGCAGAGATTGGTCACAAGGAAGTCCCCCGGGTTGGCGCCGCTGAGCGTAATGCTGTTGAGGTTCAGAGTCTGGCTGCCCGTGTTCGTCAGGGTGACGTACATGTTCAGCGAAGTGCTGTTCAGTTCTTGCGTGGCAAAGCTAAGACTCGAGGGCGAGATTGAGATGTTTATCGCTGGCGTGCCGGTGCCGGTGAGGGTCACATACTGCGTGCCGCCAGAGCTGTTGATGATCAGAGAACCGGTGCGCAGGCCAGTTTGCGAGGGTGTGAAGAAGACATTGAAAGGGCAACGTGTATTCCCAGGATTCAACACATATCCGACACACCCACCATCGGTCTGGAAGTCGCCGCTCGGTGTGATGGTGTTAATGGTGATGGCAGTGTTACCGGGCTGGAGCAACTGCTCGAGCTTAGCCGGACTCTGCACGCCCACAGGTTCCGGCGCGAAGCCCATGCTCCCGGACTCGATCGTAGGCTGCGGGACCACAGTTTGAATCATGACAAATGGCCACAAACCTGGAGAGACGATGTCAAGCTTGCCGTCGCGATTGAAATCCGCTACGGCAAACTCGCCTCGCGCGAAGCCCCCTGTGTCTTGGCGGTGTGCAAACACCATGGCTGGCTGGAGAGTACCATCCCCATTTCCGGCAAAGATGTAGACGCACCCGTCGCCACATGCAAAGTTGTCATAAACCGCGAAATCGAGCTTCCCGTCGCCATTGAAGTCGCCCAGAACATTGGTCTGGAATTGTGCACTGCTGTACGGGCCGCCATATTGGACAGGACTTTGGAATGTGCCATCGCCATTGTTAAGCAACACGAAAAAGGTGTTGTAATTGCCAGCATCGACTACTGTGATGTCCGGATAGCCGTCTCCGTTCAGGTCACCGACGGACATGTCGACAGGGTATCGTCCGACAGCGTAATCCACGTGAGAAGCAAACGTGCCGTCGCCGAGTCCCTGGAGAATCGATACGACGGAACCGTTCCCTCCTCCCGAGGCAGCGTTGCCGGCTGCGATGTCAAGAATGCCATCGCGATTGAAGTCTCCCACGGCAACGGAGTTCACTTGCGAGCTGAGCACCGGAAACGTAGTCGACGGGCCGAATGTGCCGTCTCCATTCCCTAGCAGAACTCCGACACCTTGGTACGCCGTGTACACCAGATCCAAGTTGCCGTCGCCGTTGAAGTCGCCGGCCGCAGCCACAATGTAGCTGAAGCCGGAGAACTGCTGCAGCGCCGGCTGGAATGTGCCGTCTCCATTTCCGAGAAAAACATCGAGCGTGCCTGTAGTTAGACTGCTGACAACAAAATCTAATTTGCCGTCGTTGTTGAAGTCTGCAAGTACCCCTACATACGACTCCCGAGAAGAGCCGGGCAATGGATAGTAAACTGGGACCTGTAAACTACCATCCCCGTTTCCGAGGGCCACATCCAGATTAATCCCCTCGCTGACCAAAATGTCTGGTATAGCGTCCTGGTTGAGATCCCCTACAACTAAATCCCAAAAGGAAGTGTTAACTGTCTGGGGGATGCCTGCGGCGCCAAATGCAAACACCGACACCGGAGTAGTTACCAACAGCAATGCGGTGTTCGACACGGTCCCGCCGGGACTATGCACTGTCACGAGCCCGCTGGTGTCTGTAGCGACATCCGCAGCCGTTATCGTTGTTGTGAGTTGAGCAGCGCTCACGAACGTCGTGCTCCTCGCACTTCCGTTCCAGTACACCGTCGAACCAGAGACGAAGCCCGTTCCGTTAACAGTCAACGTGAAGGCTGGGCTTCCGGGCACAACCGCCGCAGGCACCAGCGGGTTTGCAATCTGGGGCACGGGGCTGGTAGCTTGCGCGAGTCCAATTGAACCTAGCAACAGAACGGGGAGCAGGCGGCGGACACCCACTTCCACGGCGGCCCTTGCGATGACTTCAATCCAGGGAAACGGGTGCATAGATAGTCTTCCAGAGCAAAGGTTAGATGAGCAACCCAGCGCACGGGCGGCGCCGGTGAGCTCACGTTGAACCTGAACCCGCGCGGGGAACGCAGATTACGTCGCCAAGCAGTCTCCCACCGCTCCAGACGAAAGTCAATTTTAGCGGTCTTACTGTGGTCACGTTGACTTGAGTTTGAGGTTTCTGAAAAACTAATCATCGAGTTTTGCTTCAGGGCCGTGCGGCGCTGAAGATTATTTTTTCTGGCTTATGGAACTGCTGCTCAACCTCGCGTGGCTGCTGCTGGGGCTGCCGGCTTATTGGCTGTGGCGGAGAGGCGCGGGAGCACGGCTGGCGCGCAGGTTCAGTGCGCTGCAAGGTATGCTGGCCCTGGGCTGTGCATTGGTTCTGCTGTTTCCGGTGATCTCGGCTTCGGACGATCTGCACGCGATGCGGGCCGAGATGGAAGACTCGTCCATCAGCAAGCGCACCGTGCGCCAGGCTGGAAGCGACAAGAATTCGGCATGGGTCAACCGGCTGCAAGGGCTTCCTGCCGCGGTGGCGCGTGCGGCGCTGCTGGCGGCTCCGGAAGTTGGGTGGCTTGACGTTTCCGTTCTACGAGTGTCGCCGCTGGCGGGGCCCTGTGATTTTCACGGAGGCCGTGCGCCTCCCGTTTGCCTCCTCGGGTAGTTCGCCGAATCTTCCTTAATTCTCTGAATTAAATCACTATTCGCCTATCGCCGATGGGTTGCAGTAATAAATCCGCGGCGATTGTCGCCCGCTACTTCGGAAAGTTGAGTGGGAGTTATTGATGCGACGGAAATTCTGGCGGTGTTGCGGAGTGCTGGTACTGCTGGGCGCTGCGGCGGAATTGGCTGGAGCGCAGGCAGGGCAGCGGCCGCCGCAGTTGCCGCATGAGGCCTGGACTTGGGAGCAGGTGAAAGACCAGTTTGAACTGAACAATCCCACGCTGCAGGCGGACAAGCTGAACGTCGACGAATCGAGAGCGCAGGAGATCACGGCGTTCCTGCGTCCAAACCCGACGCTCACGCTCTCGCTTGACGGAACCCAAATCACTCCTGACAAGGGCGTCTGGAGGCCGTTCGCGGGCACTTCTGAATCTCCCGGCATCAGCTACTTGCACGAGCGGCAGCACAAGCGGGAGCTACGGCTGGAGAGCGCAAAGAAGGGGACATTGATTGCCGAATCGAATCACGCCGACATGCAGAGAACGATGCTCTTCAACCTGCGCAGCGCATTTGTGTCGGCGCTGCAGGCGAAGGCGGTGCTCCAGTTGGCAAAAGATAACCTTGTCTATTACGACCACGTGCTTAAGATCAGCAAAGATCGCTTCGAGGCTGGAGACATTGCGCAAATCGATTTCGACCGGTTGGAACTTCAACGGGTGCAGTATGAATCGGATCTGCAATCCGCCGAGGAGAACCTGGAAAACTCAAAGATCCAATTGCTCACGCTGCTGAATTCCCGCTCTCCTGTAGATGAATTTGACGTGACTGGCCCCTACGACTTCAACGACCAACTCATGCCGCGCGATGAGTTCCGAAAGATTGCGCTGGACACACGGCCGGACTTGAAAGCAGCCGTCGAAGCTGTGGACAAAGCCCAAACCGATCACAAGCTGGCGATTGCCAACGGCTCGACCGATCCGACTTTGAGCGCTTGGTATACGCACAACTCCTCCAACAACAATCCGTTTGGCATCAATACGGTTGGGGTCAGCGTTGGCATCCCGTTCCGCATCTTCGATCGAAATCAGGGCGAGAAGTTGCGCACGCAACTGGATATTACCCGCAATGAGAGACTGCGCGAGGCCGCCGAAGCCGGAGTTCTGAGTGACGTCGATTCCAGCTACGCCACCGTCGAAAGCGATCTGATTCTGCTGCGACCTTACAAAGCCAAGTATCTGCAGCAGGCGGTCCGGGTGCGGGGCACGATTTTCTTTTCCTATCAGCACGGTGGAGCGTCATTGTTGGATTTTCTGAATGTCGAGAGCGAGTACCGCACCGTGCAATTGAGCTATGTGAATCTGGTGGGATCGTATTTGACGGCGGCGGCACAGTTGAATCAGGCCGTGGGCCGCGAGGTTGTGCAATGAGGATGAAATCGATTGGCAGGCTGGCTCCGCGGGTGGCGCTCTTTGGGGCGTTGATCGCGGCATTCGGATGCTCGAAAGAGACTCCAGCGGTGGCAAGTAAGGCTCCAGTGACGGTTGATCCCGACGTTTTTTCGGCGGAGCACCGGGACCTGTTTAAGACTGCGAAGGCGGAAACGAGGGCCCTGCCTACCGAACTGACGGCGAATGGAACCGTGACTCCGGACGTGACGCGGACGATCCACGTCACTTCGCTCGGCGGCGGGCGTGTTGTCGATCTGAAGGTGAAGCTGGGAGATTCCGTCAAGAAAGGGCAGACGCTGCTGGTGATTTCGAGCTTCGATCTGGCGGCGGCGATGGCGGACTATCAGAAGGCTGTAGCCGACGAAGCGCTTTCGCACAAGGCGCTCGATCGCGCTCAACTTCTCTACGACAAGGGGGCAATTGCTGCGAAAGATCTGGAAACCGCGCAGGATTCGGAAGACAAAGCCAAGGTGGATGTTTTGACCGCGGCGCAGCATGTGCGAGTGCTGGGCGCTGATCCGGCGCATCCGAGCCCGCTGATCGATCTGCGAGCGCCGGTGGCGGGAACGATTGTGGAGCAGAATGTCGCCGGATTCGAGGGTGTGAAGAGCCTGGATAATACGCCGAATCTCTTCACCATCGCCGACCTCAACGAAGTCTGGGTGGTGTGCGACGTCTTTGAGAACGATCTTGGGGACGTGCATCTGGGGGACTCGGCGGAAATCCGGCTCAATGCTTTTGGGGAACGAACGTTTCGCGGCAAGGTAGTGGATATTTCGAGGGTGCTTGATCCGAACACGCGTTCGGCGAAAGTGCGCATCGTGCTGCCAAACCGCGACGGAGCGCTACGGCCGGGGATGTTTGCGGTGGCGAAGTTCCGGTCACGGAAAATGACGGAACGGGTAGTGGTTCCGGCGACGGCCATCATGCGCCTGCACGATAAAGACTGGGTTTTCCGGAAGGAAGGCGACAAGAACTTCCGGCGCGTGGTGGTGCAGGCGGATGGACTCGCTCCGGATGGCATGCAGGAGATTCGTGAAGGAGTGAAGGCGGGCGATGAGGTGGTGGCAAACGCTTTGGAGTTTTCCACTGAAGTGGCGGAGAAGAAATAACAACAGATGATCCGCAAGTCCATCGACATCGCTCTGAACAACCGGCTGCTGGTGCTCGGCGGGGCGCTGGTGCTGTTCGCGTGGGGAATTATCTCGTTTCATAATCTGCCCATTGAAGCCTATCCGGACGTGGCCGACACGTACGCGCAGATCATCACGCAGTGGCCGGGACATGCGGCAGAGGAAGTTGAACAGCAGATCACGGTGCCGCTGGAGGTCGAACTGAACGGTGTGGCGCATCTGACGCATCTGCGCTCGGTGTCACTGTCAGGGCTGTCGATGATCACCATCATCTACGACGATGACATCACTACGTTCAACGCGCGGCAGGAAGTGCTGGCCCGGTTGCAGCAGGTGACGCTGCCTGCGGGGGTCAATCCCGGGATTGGGCCGGATTACAGTCCTACCGGGCAGATCATGTTCTACACGCTGACCAGTACGAATCCGAAATACGACGTGATGGAGTTGAAGACGCTGAATGACTGGTTTGTGGTGAACCAGTTGAAGTCGGTGCCGAACATTGTGGATGTGAATCCGTTTGGCGGGCCGACGCGCGAGTATCAGGTGCAGGTGGACGCGGGGAAACTGGTGTCTTACGGGCTGTCGCTGGCGCAGGTGGAGACGGCGCTGGCGGCCAACAACATCAATGCCGGCGGGGGATTCATTGAGCGCGGCGAGCAGGCGCTGAATGTACGGGCCGTGGGATTGATGGAGACGACCGACGACATCGCCGCGACGGTAGTGAAGGTGCAGGGTGGGACGCCGGTGCGGGTGCGGGATTTGGGCAAAGTGGTACAGGCGCCGAAAGTGCGGCTCGGACAACTGGGGAAGGCCATCCACAAAGAGGATGGAACGATCATCGACTCGAACGACGTAGTGGAAGGCATTGTGCTGCTGCGCAAAGGAGCGGTGGCGGAGACCACGCTGGACGCGCTGCACAAGAAGATCGACGAATTGAACGGAACCGGCGGGCATCACGGATTGCTGCCCGCGGGCGTTAAGTTCGTTCCGCATCTTGACCGCAGCGAACTGATGAAGCACACCACGCACACGGTGCTGCGCAATCTGACAGACGGGGTGTTGCTGGTCACGCTGATTCTGTTTTTGTTCCTGGGGAACGTGCGCAGCGCGCTGATTGTGGCAATAACAATTCCCTTCTCGCTGCTGTTCGCGGCGATTTTGCTGGACCTGCGGCAGATTCCTGCGAACCTGCTGTCGCTGGGAGCGCTCGACTTCGGCATGGTGGTGGATGGGTCGGTGGTGATGGTGGAGAACATCCTGCGCCACACTTCGTTCGGCAACCAGAAAAAGTCGTTCATGGAGATTATTGCTCTCGCCGCGCACGAAGTGCAGAAGCCGGTGTTTTTCGCGCGCATTATCATCATCGTTTCTTATCTGCCGATTTTCACGCTGCAACGGGTTGAGGGACGGCTGTTCAGTCCAATGGCCTGGACGGTGGCCTTTGCTCTGTTGGGGGCGTTGGTGTTCGCTCTGTTTATTGCGCCGGTGCTGTGCAGCATGCTTTTCAGCGGCAAAATCAAGGAATGGCGGAACCCTGTGCTGGAGTGGCTGAACCGCAACTACGGACGCGCGCTCGACTGGTGCTTCGATCACATAAAATTCACTCTCAGTATGGGACTGCTAGCCTTGGTGGCGATGCTTGCGCTGGTTTTCAGCGGGATCATCGGGTCGGAGTTTCTGCCGCATCTGGATGAAGGCGCGATCTGGGTGCGCGGAACGCTGGCACCCAGCACCGGGCCCACGGCAGGAATTGATCTGGCAAGAAAGGCGCGGCTGGTGCTGGCGGGGTTCCCGGAAGTAACGCAGGTGGTAAGCCAGGTGGGGCGTCCCGATGATGGAACTGACGCCAGCGGTTTTTACAACACGGAATTCTTCGTCGATCTGCTGCCCCGGGAAAAGTGGAGGAAGGAATATCACAAAAAAGATGAGCTGATCGCGGCCATGGATGAAGCGCTCAACAAGTTTCCCGGCGTGGACTGGAATTTCTCGCAGCCGATTTCCGACAACGTGGAAGAAGCGGTCAGCGGCGTGAAAGGCGAGTTGGCAGTGAAGCTTTTTGGCCGCGACCTGAAGATGCTGGAGCAAAAAGCGGAAGAGATGCAGGCGGTGATGAATCAGATTCCGGGCGTGGCAGACCTCGGAACGTTTCAGGTGCGGGGGCAGCCGAACGTGGATCTGGTGGTGGACCGGGCGGCGGCGGATCGTTTCGGCATCAACGTCAGCGACATTCAGGATGCGGTGGAAGGCGCGGTCGGCGGCAAGGCCGTCAGCCAGATTCTAATCGGCGAACAGCGCTACGACTTGATGGTGCGCTACCAACCGCAGCTTCGCAGGACGGTGGAGGACATCGGCAACATTCGGATTCTTGCGCCATCGGGCGAACGCGTGGCGCTGAGCCAGGTCAATCACATCACGCTAGATGATGGCGCATCTACGATTTACCGCGAAGGGAATTCGCGCTACATCGCCATCAAGTACAGCGTGCGCGGACGCGACCTGGGCAGCACGGTGCGGCAGGCGATTGAAGAAGTCCGGCAGAAGGTGCAGTTTCCTGAGGGCTATCACCTCGACTGGACGGGCGAATACGAGAGCCAGCAGCGTGCCAATCGAAGGCTGGCGTTTATTGTGCCCATCACGCTGCTGCTGATGGCGTTCATTCTGTATTCGGCGTTTGGATCATGGAAATGGGTCGGATTGATTTTGGCAGTGGTGGCGCTATCGCCGCTGGGCGGATTTCTCAGCCTACTCCTGACGGGGACGCACTTTAGCGTGTCATCTGGTCTTGGATTTCTGGCGCTGATCGGCGTGTCGGTGGAGATTGGCGTGATCATGGTCGAATACATCAACCAGCTTCGCACGCGAGGTCTGCCGGTGCGCGAGGCGGCGAAGGAAGGCGCTGCGCTGCGGTTGCGTCCCATTATGATGACGATGATCGTGGCGACTTTGGGACTGCTGCCGGCGGCCATGTCGCATGATATTGGGTCAGACTCGCAGCGGCCGTTTGCGATTGTAATTGTAGGCGGGCTGATCGTGGAGTTATTTGTGAGCGTGATCCTGTGGCCGACGCTGTATGTGTTCTGGGCGCGGCCGGGGGACCGTCTGCCTCCGGCGGAGCAGAGCTTTATGGCGGAGGGAGAGCATGTGGATTGAGAGAACAGTTCTCAGTTCTCAGTTCTCAGTTCTCAGTTCTCAGTTCTCAGAAAACATCGATAGGTCGTTCACGGCTGGGGTTGCCTGAATGTAGAAGTAAGAAATTTTCGTAGCCGGATTCGATTCGCTGACAGGTGTGCGGTGAAAATGTGGAAGGTGAACGTTCGAAGGTCGGAGCCTGGAAACTAGAAACTGAGAACTGAGAACTGGTTCCAAAAATTTAAGAGTTCCGAGGTGGTGTTGGGTCCATTCGTCTCGGCCAGTAGCTCGCGTTAGACCCTTGCTCGACCTGCTGTGTAGCTTCCCTTGCGGGGTGCCGCACGCGATCTTCGCTCGGGCTCCGGGCTTACCGCCAACCGGAAAAACCTACCCAACGCCTCGGAACTCTATCTTGCCTTCGACTGGGTTTCACGTTCTTCTCGACCAGCGCTTTGCTATAGACCCTTACTGGCCTTCCCTCCGCATTTTGCAATGTTGAGGGTGACTCAGCTTGAGCCCCGGACGCCGCACCAACCGGAAAAACTTAAGAAACTGTCAAAGAACGATTCTGTTTGTACTCCTTCTAATTCTAGAGTCAATGAAAAGATAGCGAGTTTATCTGATTTGTTTTCAATGGAGTGCAGGCCGTCCACAGCAGGGTGACCGGATTTTGTGCAGATGAAACAGGTAATTCCGCGCAGAAGGCAGGCGGGGCGCGGGTTTCCGCGATGCGAAGCCCGAGTCGATTGTGATTTGGGGTCTTGGCGCGCATTGCGCGGTTGTGAAAATCTGGTGAAAGCCGCACCGGACAGGGAATCTGGGCAATCCCGCTGAGTTCTGTATTTGTGCGTGGGGTAGGGAAAGGCAGTGTGCTTCCCTCAATATCAGTGCCCAGGCTTAATTCCTTGACAACACGTGTAAGTCTGCTAAAGTTCGAGAAAAGCTGCTCTACCCTACAATCGACTCACAGGTGCCCTGTCTATGAAGAATGTCTATGAGGTTCTAAGGCAGAAAGAGATGGAGCTGTCGCGGCTGGAAAAAGAAGTGGAAGCTCTGCGGCTGGTGGCTCCTCTGTTGTCAGAAGAAAAGGAAATGAACTCCGACATGGTGAAACCGGCCATGGCCGTGAACGGACCGCAACAGCCCATCCGCATACCGGCGCCCCCGGTGGTGGCGGCAGCGCAGCCGGTGCGCGCCGCGGGTTGGGACGATACTGCCAAGCGCTGGCCGTAAGCGCGGGGCGGGTCAGCCCACGATTTTGTTGCGCTCTGCCGCGCGCTCTTTACTGCGCGCTGGATCGCGTTCTCTACCAGCCTGGGACCACGTCCCGGGCTCTCGTGTTTCTGGGTAGTGGGTCAGTCTGATTTCCACAGGGTATCGCATCTGCGCTGATTCCGTGGCATCATAGCGTCATGCCTAGTCGAGCAAGCAAAGATCGAGACTTTGTGACCGTGGCGCGGCGAGTGGTGGAACACGCGATTGGTGAG
>DATMOP010000004.1:0-2319 GCA_035568115.1 Candidatus Acidiferrum sp. | reverse complement strand
GAATCCATCCGCACTCCCGAGTTGTAGTTGTTCCGGGTGGCGAAAAGCAGCAACTGCTGGATCCGCTGATCGTTCAGCGATCCTTGCGCTTCCTGGGTGGAAACTGTGTCGTACTTGATGCTGACTTGAGAAGACCCCGGCTGCTGGGTCACGGAACGGATGCCTGTGATGGAGGATTCTGTGGGAGCGGCGGTGGGAATCTCGGCGGGGTTTCGGCTATTCATTACTTGATAGGTGGCGCCAATCCCCCCGGCGAAGCCCAGAATGAAGATGGCCGCGGTCAGGGCCGGAGCCAGCTTGATGGGGCGAAGCCAGGCACCGGGGTCGAATACCAGGCGTTGCCAAAAGCCGCCTTGCTCCGCAGTTTCGAGCGACTCCTGCAGGCGCATGCGCGACGCTGTAATCAGATTGGGGGTAGGTTCTTCGACAGGAAACTGGGAGATGGTGGTGTGGAACTGCCGGGCGGCCTTCAGTTCGGCGGTGCACTCGGCACAACGTGCCAGGTGCTGTTCCAGTTCATAGCGAGCGTCGTCAGGCAGCTCGTTGTAAATGTGCAGCAGAATATTTTCTTGTACCCATTCGCATTTCATTGGTTCACCCCCGTAGTGGGGAGGCTCATCTTCTTCATCGCAGATCCGTTCATCGCATATCCGTTCATCGCATATCCGCCAGAGAGCCACGCAGCTTTTGAGTGGCTCGAAATAAAGTGTTCTTCGCAGTCTCTTCAGTGGTATTCAAAATCTCGCCCACGGTCCGCAATTTCAATCCTTGATAGTGTTTCAATTCGAAAACCATGCGCTCGCGGGGCGTGAGTTTTTCCAGGGCGTGATTGATGCGCGTTCCTAATTCGCGCCGCATCAAGTCGCGTTCCGGATTGGCGCCAGACCGGCCGTCCGGAACCTGGGCAAGAACATCGTAAGCTTCGCCCTGCGCATCCACTGCGACTGGCGCATCTTCCTTGCGCACCTGCTTCTTGCGCAAGTGGTCCAAGCAAAGATTGGTAACGATGCGGTAGATCCAGGTGTAGAAGGAGCACTCGAAGCGAAAATTGCCAACGCTCTTGTACGCCTTCAGGAACGCTTCCTGGTAAATATCCTGGGCTTCGTGTTCCGATCCGGTCAGATGCATGGCCAGCCGAAGCACCGCCTGGTCGTAATGCCGCACCAGCTCCTCAAAGGCAGCGCGATTGCCACGCTGCGCTTCGCGGACCAACAAGCTGTCGTCGATGCGGCTTAGACTGTGCCCAGCCATTTGGCCCCGCACTGAGGGGTCCTGGGTTTCGCTGTTTCCTTCCACCGGAACGCGTCGCGCGCCCTGATGAGGATATTCGCCAACCGCAAAGGGTACTGCCCATACATCGGCCGGCATCGTTTCCTGTCCTTGGCTAACCCGGGTGCCTTGCCATTCTTCCCGGTTGCATAGCTATGGACGTGGCAGCAAAAGAACCGTGAGCAGGAATTATAGGAGTTTGGCAGGATTCTTGCTCTGTAGAGTACTCAAGGCACAAGACTTGTCAGCCGACACCTCAGAGGGCTGTCCGCCTTTCGAACCATCGTGGCGCGCAGCCAGCCGTGTAGCGGCGGGCGATCCGCCCGCGGCCCGGTTCCGAGGTTTACTGCTCCGCTGCTTCCTTCTCGATAACCACTTTCAAATGCGTGGTGACGTCTTTGTGCAGCCGGATGGGAACCGTGAACTCGCCCACAGTTTTGAGGGGCTCGTGGATTTGAATCTTTCGCCGATCCAGGTCAAAGCCCTTTTTCGCCAGCGCGTCCGCGATATCACCCGAGGTGACTGACCCAAAAAGTTGATCATGCTCGCCGGAGCGGCGCTGGAAAGAGACCGACACTCCTTCGAACTGCTTGGCCAGGGCTTCGGCGCTGGTCTTCTCTTTGGCCGAGCGGCGGACGGATGCCGCCTTCATTTGTTCGATGACCGCCTTGTTGCCTTTAGAGGCCTCGATCGCCAGCTTGCGCGGCAGCAAGTAGTTCCGTCCAAAACCTTCGGCGACTTTTACCACGTCGCCCCGTGAGCCCAGCTTGGGCACATCTTCTTTCAAAATGACTTCCATGAATGACTCCTGTAGAAATTCTCTCGCCACGCAATGGCGCGGGTCCGCTTACTCAGTTCCTTACGAAGCTCGCCCGGCAAACGGCAGCAATGCGATGTTGCGCGCCTGTTTGATGGCGGACGACAGCCGCCGCTGGTGCGGCGTGCAGACTCCGGTCAGGCGGCGCGGAACGATCTTGCCGCTCTCCGCCACAAACTGCGCCAGCAGTCGGACGTCTTTGTAGTTGATGGCCTCAATTTTCTCCACGCAGA
>DATMOP010000003.1:0-76639 GCA_035568115.1 Candidatus Acidiferrum sp. | reverse complement strand
CGAGCGCGAGATAGAGCTTGGGCGCAACCGTCTGGCCCGACGACCCGATCTGCCGGTCCATCGGGAGCCAGCCGGAATCGCAGATCGGACGCGATGCCGCGAGTTCGCCTCCTAGCGCGTCCGCGAGTTGCTTTGCCATCTCGATATTTTTCTGTTCTTTAATCCCGCGGCCGACGGAGACGATGATTTCGGCTTGCGTGAGATCGACGGCTTGTTTCGCCTCCTTGAACACTTCCTGCGGCTTATTGCGAATGACACCATCGGCGATTTCGACGCTGACGGTTTCGACCGGCGCTGCGCTCGCACCGGCTTCGGCTTTATCTCCTCGAAAAGCCCCGTTCTGGAATGTGGCAAACCACGGAGCGTCGCTGGCGAAGCTCACGTCGGCGGCAAACTTGCCCTGGAACATCTGGCGAGTAAAGACCAGTTTTCCGTTTTCGTGTTTGAAGCCGATGCAGTCGCTGATCACCGCGCGTCCCATAGCGGTGGCGAGCTTGGGGACGAAGTCGCGAACTTGGTAAGTGTGCGGCATCAGGACGAGTTTCGGCTGTTTCGCGGTAATAAGTTGTTTGAGCGCGGCAGCGAAGGCGTCCGGCGTGTAAGGCTCGAGCTTCGATGATTCGACTGCATAAACCTTCGCGACCTTCTTGGCCGCGACTTCGCCGGCGAGGGTAGATGAGTTGCCTCCTACGACGGCGGCTTCGAGAGTCCAGCCGGTGGCCGCGGCTATGGCCTGGCCGGCGGTGACGGTCTCCCAGGAGACGCGGTTGAGTTTGCCTTCGCGTTGTTCGACAACTACCAGGATGGTATCGGGCATAAGAGCAGTTCTCGGTTCTCAGTTCTCAGTTCTCATAAAACGGCCTCGCTTCGCTCGGTGGACCCTTCGACTTCGCGGGGCAGGCTCGCAAAGGCGCCCGTCCCCACACGAGTTGTCACAGAACCCGCAGTTCGTTGCGCAGCTTATCCACCAGCTTCTTCGCGATCTCGGCCGGCGTACCTTCTATGTGCTCGGTCTTCTTGGTTTTCTGCGGCACGTAGAGGCGTTCGATTTTCTGCAGGTTCTCGCCAATCGCCGACTGCACCTCCGACAGCGCTACCTTGCGAATCGGCTTGTTCTTGGCCTGCTTGATGCCGATCAGCGTGGCGTAGCGCAGCTTGTTGATGCCGGACTGAATCGTCAGCACAGCGGGCAGCGGCATGTCGACGAACTGGAAGTATCCGGCTTCGAGCTCGCGCTTCACTCGGATGCCGGTCTCGTTTTTGTCGATGTGCATGATGATGGTGGCGTGCGGCCAACCCAGCAGTTCGGCCAGGATCACGCCGGTTTGCGCGTAGCCGTAGTCGTCGGATTGCAGGCCGGTGAAAATCAGGTCGAACTTCTCGTCTTTGATCGCGGCCGCGAAGACCTTGGCGGTGTTGAAGGCATCGAGTCCCACAAAGGCGTTGTCTTCCAGATGAATTGCGCGGTCGGCGCCCTTGGCCAGGGCCTCGCGCAGCACCTGCTGCGAGCGCGCCGGGCCGGAGGTGATGACCACCACCTCGCCAGTATGCTTTTCTTTTTGGCGCAGCGCCTCTTCGAGGGCGAATGCGTCCGGCTCGTTCACTTCATACGAGACATCTTCGCGGATCCAGGCAGCGGTCTCGTTGAGCTTGAGCGGCGCATCCTTCTGCGGCACCTGCTTCATGCAAACCAGGATTTTCAAAACATGACTCCTTCGTCCCTGTGGCTTCGGGGAGCGACAGGAAAACCACTTAGTATAAATGAGTAGTTGGCAATTCGGAGTAGCCCGTCAAACTATTCGGTGAAGACCACCGACTGCACCCCGGAGATTTCGAACCGTTTGCGGCAGCGCATGTTCTTGCAGGCCATCAGGTCATCTTTGCGCAGCATGTAGGAGCGGGCTTTGGCGAAGCGGGCGCGGTCGCGCTCGTCGGCGCGTCCGGCAAGCTGGCGCTTCTTGGTGCGCACCACCCAGGTGACTTCATACTCGGCGGGCTGGTGGCAGTGGGGACAGTTCAGGGTCGCTGGCTTCTTCTGGGTGCTCTCGTCGAAAAAATCGCGCTCTTCCATGGAATCGTCGTTAGTCGCTCGTCGTTAGTCGTTGGCCGGGTCATTCCTCGCTCAACACGGCCGCCGATCTATCGGCGAAATATGATTATTGCATGTTCGATGCGGGACAAGCTATGGCAACATGAATGTCGGGGTGCGCGAGAAAATGGCGCGAAAGAAAAAGGTGAAACGGTTCGACGCAGTGCAGGCCGTCAAGGAACTGGCACGGGAGCGCATGGGTGCGCCCCCTGCCGAGAAGGTGGTTCCGCACAAGAAGAAGAAACCCGAGAAGCACAAACCTACGATGGGAAGGTTGTTGGAGGAATAGGCAAAACCGAGCTCAAGGGCAACTGCTCCCGCTGCCAAAGCTGACGTTCATGGTCGCGGTACCGACAACTACACTGCCCGACGAAGGATTGCTGGGGTTGCTGTACACCTTAGCGGAGACGCCGAGATTGGTTCCGCAGCCATTTCCGGTAGTGGTCACCAGTCCTGGCGTAGTGGGGTCGGCAAATATGATGGTTGGGGTGTCCGTGGTCCAAACTGCGGTGCTCGTGATGTCGCGGGTCTGTGGCGGATGAATATAGGTTCCAAGGGCGGTAAACTGCGTACTTACCTGTTGCCCGACCCCGGTCAGAGTGATGGTTGTGCCCTGCGGACTAACCGCAATCGAGACGAGGTGCTGATTGAAGGCGCAGCTTGACAGGTTGAACAAGAATGTCGCGGCGGCGACAAGGGCGATGATGCTGAACCACTTCCGGTTCATCAACGACTCCTGGGATCAAGCGACCCGGCTGAATGCTCGCGTAAAAGGGGGAATGCGTCAATTTAGTCAATAGCGGGGCAAAAAGCAAGAGTGAGGGCATCCTCACCTCTTCACTGCCCCGGCAACCACCTCAACAAACGTGCGGATATCCTCTTCCGTAGTGTCGAAAGAACACATCCAGCGCACGATCGATTCCTCCTCGATCCACACATAGAAGAAGTATTGCTGCTGGATCTTCTCGATGGCGTGGCACGGGATCTGGCAGAACACGCCATTGGCCTCGACCTTCCAAACAATTTTTACTTCCGGGATGCGGCTGAGTTCCTTCGCCAGCACGCGAGCCATGCGGTTGGCGTGCTCGGCGCCGCGCCGCCAGAGATCGTTGGTGAGCAGGGCTTCGAATTGCGCTGCAGTGAAGCGCATTTTCGAAGCCAGTTGCATGCTCTGCTTGCGCAGGTAGAGAAAATCCTTACCGTGTGCGGGATGAAAAAACACGACCGCTTCGCCCCCCAGGATTCCATTCTTCGTGCCGCCGAACGAGAGTACGTCCACACCCAAATCGCGGGAGGCCTGGCGAAGAGTTTGCCCGAGCGAAACTGCGGCATTAGCCATGCGCGCGCCGTCCATGTGCAGGAACATGTCGTGCTCGTGGGCGAAGCGGGCAAGCTCTTGAATCTCCTCCGGCTGGTAGACCGTGCCCATCTCCGTGGATTGAGTAATCGAGATGACGCGAGGCTGCGCGTGATGCTCATCGCCGATGCCGTGGTAAGCGTGGCGGACGGACTCCAGCGTGATCTTGCCATCCTGCTGCGGCAGCGGAATCAGCTTGCAGCCGGTATGCTTCTCCGGCGCGCCACATTCGTCGGTGTAGATGTGCGCATAGTCACTACAGAGTACCGAGTGAAACGACCGGGTCAGCGCCTGGAGGCTTAGAACGTTGGCGCCCGTCCCGTTGAAGGTGAAGAAGACCGCGATATCCGGTCCAAAATGCTCTTCGAACTTCTTTACCGCCGACCGCGTGTAGGGATCATCGCCGTAGGCCACCACATGGCCCTGATTGACGCGGGCGATAGCTTCAAGAATTTCGGGATGCACTCCGGCGTTGTTGTCGCTGGAAAAGCCGCGGGTGGGCTGGATGGGAGTCTTCTCCATAGCGCAACAATGTAGCAGAGTTCAATCCGGCATGACGCCGGAACTCTGCCCTCGTCCAGTCAGATTTGGTGCATTGGCTTCCAACCGCTGAGTTCTAGTATCCTTCCCAACGTAGTAGCGGCTAAGCGGGATTTTCATGTTCAAGAAACTTCGCAGTTGGGCATTTCAGAGTCTTCTGCTGGTGACCATGGCCGCCACTGGAGCTACGCTGGCATGTTCCAGCCACTCTGGGCAAAATGCTCAGGCCGGTGGGGCGCAGGCAATGCCGGTGAAGGTGCAGGAGGCGCGAGCCACTCCGCTCAACGACGCCACCGAATATGTGGCCACGCTGAAGTCACGGGATTCCGCGGTCATCATGCCGCAGGTGGAGGGTCAGGTCATAAAGATCTTCGTTCACTCGGGCGAGAGGGTTGGCAGTGGGGCGCCGCTGATGGAAATCGATCCACTCAAGCAGCAAGCGACGGTCAAGAGCACGGAGAGTTCCCGGGCCGCGCAACAGGCGAACGTGAACTGGACAAAGCAGCAGTATGAGCGAGCCCAGGGCCTCTATTCGGCTGGGGTAGTGAGCAAGCAGGATCTTGACCAGGCAAAGACCGCGATGGACGCCGCGCAGGCCCAGATGGATTCACTCGACGCTCAGGTGCGCGAGCAGCAGGTGCAACTGCACTACTATCGGGTGGTCTCGCCATGGGGCGGAATTGTGGGAGATGTTCCAGTGCGCGTGGGCGACCGGGTCGCAGTCACGACGCCGCTGACCACCGTGGACAAGCCGGGCAGCCTCGAAGTCTACGTGTACGTGCCGATTGAACACTCCTCGCAGCTTAAGATGAACCTGCCGTTGCAGGTGCTGGACAGCGGAGGGAAGGTGCTGGCGGACACCCGCGTCAGCTTTGTTTCGCCGGAAGTCGATAACACGACGCAGACGGTGCTGGTAAAAGCGCGCATCGCCAATGGCAACGATGCGCTGCGGCAGTCCCAGTTCATCCGCGCGCGGATTGTGTGGGGAACGCACCAGAACCCGCAGGTTCCGATCCTCGCTGTGTCGCGGCTGGCGGGACAGTACTTCGCTTTCGTGGCCGAGCCCCAGAATGGCGGTTCGTACGTCGCGCGGCAGAAGCCACTGAAGATTGGGCAGACGGTGGGAAACGATTACGAAGTTCAGGATGGCATCAAGCCCGGTGACAAAGTGATCGTTTCCGGAACCCAGTTTCTGATGGACGGAGCGCCAGTGGTTCCGCAAAGCTAGAGCCCTAAAGCCAATCCTCTATGTTCGTTGACTATGTTCGTTGAATTCTTTATCCGGCGTCCGGTTTTTGCCACGGTTTGCGCGCTGCTGATTATCCTGGCAGGCGCGGCCGTGATCCCTACGCTGCCCATCGCTCAGTTTCCCAACCTTGCGCCTCCGCAGGTGGGCGTTTCCAGCTTCTACATTGGAGCCAGCGCGCAGACGGTGGAGAGCGCCGTCACCATTCCATTGGAGCAGCAGATCAACGGCGCGGAGGGAATGAAGTACATCACGTCGACCAGCGGCAATGACGGATCGAGCAGCATTACCGCCACATTCGACCTGAACCGCGATCCCGATCTGGCCACCGTCGACATCCAGAACCGTGTCAATACGGCGCAGGGGAGGCTGCCCGGCGCGGTGAAGGCAGTCGGAATCACGACGGCGAAGACTTCACTGAACTTCGTGTTCGGCGCCGCGGTCATCTCCGATCACAGCAAATACTCCACGCTCTTCATGAGCAACTACCTCGACGTCTACGTCAAGGATGCTCTGAAGCGCATTCCCGGAGTCGCTGATGTCCTCATATTCGGGGAACGCAAATACTCGATGCGGCTGTGGCTGGATCCCGGGCGTATGGCGGGACGCGGACTGACGGCGCCTGACGTGGTCAACGCTCTTTCGGAACAGAATGTGGAAGTCGCGGCCGGCCAAGTTGGCCAACAGCCTGCCAAACAAGGACAGCAGTACCAGATCAGCGTGCGCGCAGTGGGTCGGTTGAGCGAGGCCGGCCAATTCGACAACATCATTCTGAAAACGAATGCGGACGGAACCCTGGTCCGCCTGAAGGATGTGGGCCGGGCTGAGCTAGGCGCGGAAAACTACAGCTCAGACCTGCAATTCAACGGGCAGGAAGCGGTCGGGCTTGGCGTCACACAGCTTTCCACCGCCAACGCACTCGATGTCGACCGGCGGGCAATCGCGGAGTTGGATAGGCTCTCTAAGAGCTTTCCTCCGGGGATGTCGGCTCACGTCGCATTCGATACGACCGATGCTGTGGGCGAATCCATCCGCGACGTGGTCTTTACGGTGGGTTCGGCGATTCTGCTGGTCATCCTGGTGATCTTTATCTTTCTCGGCGACTGGAGAACGACGATGATTCACTTTATCGCCACTCCGGTTTCGCTCATCGGCACCTTCATCTTTGTGAAGCTGCTCGGTTTCTCCATCAACACGCTGACGTTGTTCGGCATCACGCTCGCCACCGGCCTGGTAGTCGACGACGCTATCGTCGTGATTGAAAACATTGAACGCCATATCGCCGAGGGCGAACGCGATTCCCATAAAGCGGCGTCCGCCGCCACTGCTGAGATTACCAGCGCCGTCATCGCCACTTCGCTGGTGCTGGTTGCCGTGTTTGTACCGGTTGCATTCTTTCCCGGGACGACCGGCATTCTGTTTCGCCAGTTTGCGCTGACCATCGCATTTTCCATTGCCATTTCCGCCTTCAACGCGCTCACCCTGGCTCCGGTACTGGCGGCAATTTTTCTGCGCGACTCGCACCGGCAAAAGTGGTGGTGGCTGCAAAAGTTTGACGACGGCATCGTTCTTCTCACCCGTGGGTACCGTGCGCTGCTGGGTTACTTCCTGAAATACAGGCTGGCGATGATGGTTCTGTTTTTCGCCGGCCTTGGACTCACTTATCTTGTCTTCAAACGCGTGCCGACAGGCTTCGTGCCGGATGAAGACCAGGGTTACTTGATTATCGTCATGCAGGCGCCGGCGGGGGCTTCTCTCGAATATACGAAGGCGATCGGGAAGCAGGTTACGGATCTGGTCAGCGGCGAACCGGAGGTCTGGGGCACGTTCGCCGTGGCGGGCTTTGGTTTTTCCGGGAGCGCCCCAAACCAGGGTCTCACTTTTGTGACGCTGAAGCCGTATTCCCAGCGCAAGGGCGAAGCGCACACAGCATCGGCAATTCTGGAGAGAATCCGTCCACGGATGTTTTCGATTTCCGGGGCAATCGTGTTCGCAACGCTGCCCCCGGCAGTCAACGGCCTCGGCCAATTCGGAGGCTTTCAATTCGTGGTGCAGGATCAAGCTGCGCACAAACTTGAAGAGCTATCCAAATCGGCACATGACCTGATGGGGCAATCCGCGCAACACAAGGAACTGGTGGGACTCTATACGCCCTTCACGGCGAACGATCCCCAATATCTGGTGACCATTGACCGCGAAAAAGCGAAGAGCCTGCACGTGCCACTATCGCAGATCACCGACTCCCTGGGCGTGTACATGGGCTCGGCCTACGTCAACGACTTTGATTTCAATAACCGTTCCTACCGCGTGTATGTACAAGCAGACAGGCAATACCGCTCGCAAGCGCAAGACATGAAACAATTCTATGTGCGTTCCGACAGCGGGGCGATGGTGCCGCTGGACAACCTGATCAGTATTACGCAAACCACCACGCCGCAGGTAATCAGCCACTACAACCTTTTCCGTTCTGCGGAAATCGACGGCTCGGCCGCGCCCGGTTACAGCTCCGGACAAGCAATTGCCGCGATGGACGACCTGGCTAAGAAGATGCCGCAGGGCTTTACTTATAGTTGGACGGGGCTATCGCTCGAAGAACTACAGTCGGGCGGGACCACGCTGATTCTTTTCGGGCTGGGCACGCTGGTCGTGTACCTGACGCTTTCCGCGCAATACGAAAGCTTCGTGCTGCCCTTCATCGTGTTGCTCGCCGTTCCTATGGCTCTGCTCGGAGCGCTGGGAGCGCAATTTGTGCGTGGTTTGCAAAACGACGTTTTCTGCCAGGTCGGGCTGGTCATGCTGGTCGGACTCTCCAGCAAGAACGCGATTCTGATCGTCGAGTTCGCGGAGCAGTTGCGGCAGCGCGGGATTCCGCTGGTGGAGGCCGCGGTGCAGTCGGCCACAATTCGTTTGCGGCCGATTCTGATGACTTCGCTGGCCTTCATCCTGGGGGTCGTGCCGCTCGTCTTCGCTACTGGAGCGGGCGAGAACGGGCGTCACTCGGTGGGAACGACCGTGTTCGGCGGCATGATCATGTCGACGGTGCTGAATCTCTTCTTTATCCCCGTGCTGTATCTGATCATCGAGGGCTGGCGCGAGCGCGGGAAGACGGCGGAGAAAGCTTAGCCGGCCCCGTTGTTTCTGGATCTTCGCCTCGATTTCTGCTTTGACTTGTGCTGGCGGGCCTTGCGCCGCATCTTGGCCATCCAATCGCGGGAATACATGGTGCCGCGGCATTTGGGCGAGCCGCAGTGGCAGGGCGCGGGGTCTTCATCGTCGTAGAGGTTGTAATCCCAGAGCAGTTCTTCGCCGGCAGCGATGTCGCGCAAGGCAAAGATCCACGCGCGGTTTTTGATCTCATCGATCTCGCAGTTGGGATCGCAGGAATGATTCAGGAAAGCTCCCAGCCCCTCGCCGTCGATGACAGTCTTGCCATCTTCCAGACCATAGAGGTAAGTTCGCGGTGCTCCATCGTAGAGCCGGTCGGCTTCCTCGGGAGTGATGCGCGGACCAGCGTATTCGACGATGCGGGTGCCTTTGCGGACCGGCGTAGTGGTGAACACACCGGCGGAATGGATGCGTGAGGGGCGAACGACCAAAGCCATACAACTAATTTCGCATGCCGGTGAGGTTTGAAGGAAGAGAGAAGACAAAAACTCAAAGAGATTTGGCGGGACGGCCGCTCCCACCAATCGCCGTGAGTGCCACCTTCCTCCATCGATGAAATCGCCGGTTGGATACGGGTTTGGACGCTTCTGGCGCGAAAGAATCCACCGGGCAGCACACTCTCGTGGTAGACTTCCACCGCTCTTCAATGAGTTGTCGGGCAGGAATCTGAGGGGAGACCGGATGCGAATGACTAGAGGCGTTGGGATCGTGGCGGTTCTGCTGCTAGGTGGAGGTTTATTGAGCGCGGCGCAACCGGCGGCGAAGAAGAGCCCGGGGCGCGCCGGTAATACCGCGCAGGATTACTGCATCAGCACGGGCGGCGCGGTGGAAACTCGCGTTCCGGCCTACGGCACCAACGGTCCGCCCCAGAGCTGGCTGAAGCTCGCCGGCCATCAGGATTTCTGCCGCTACACCGCCTCGGACCACTCGCACATTCACCTTAACCTCGAAACCCTTTTCACCCCGCAACCCAGTCTGGCCGCGCTGGCTTATTACGCAGAGACCCCGTGGAACGGGATAGGTGGAGGCAGCCCGGCCTCGCTCTATTGCACGCAACTCGGCGGATCAGACTTGTTCGGCGGCGTCAACGCCGCCGGCGGCGGCTGGGTGGCGCTTGGCACTGTCGACGAAGTCCTGGACGCCTGCATCTTCCCCGACAACTCCACCATCGACTCGTGGGGACTGTTCTATCACTCCGCCGCCATTATTCGCGGTATCGACCTCTCCACGGTTCTGAAATATCCGAATCCTTATCGCAGAACGAAGGGTGGCACTCAGTAAGGCCTGCTTCGTAAATTCTCCAGCCGTACAAAGAAAACGCCGCCACTGCCTGAGCAGTGGCGGCATAATCTTTCAGAGCAAGATCACGTCTACGGGTCGTACACTGAGTTGCCATAACCCTGTTTGCGAGCGGCCTCTTGCATCTCCTCCATTCGCTTCTTCTGTTCGTCCAGTTGAGCCTGCATGCGCTCGACTTGCTGCTGCTTCTCCCGCTGCCGCTCGTTCCACTCCACGCACCGCCGCCCAACGCAATTGGCGGGCGCGAAACGGATGGATTCATTGACTTGGTCAATTTGTTTTTGTACGGAGGCGATCTGGCTCTTTTGCGCTTGTATTTGGGATTTCCAGTGCTCGGCTGGTTCCTTTGCTCCACTGGAAGAAGCAGGCATCGAGCTTCCGTATTCCTGGCCGGTAGGCGCCGGTGCAGACATCCCATGCTCCGGGATTTCTTCGTTGGTGATGACCTTGGATGCCTTGGCATCCTTGCCCTTCGGGGGTTTCGACTGTTGCCGCTGCTGACGTGCGAGGTCCCCCAGCGATGGCGACTCCTGCGCAACCGCGGCGCCTGCGAACAGGGCGGTCACCGCTCCGAGTACGAAAATGAACTTGCGCCGTACAGCCATGGAAAGGCCTCCCTTCCCATAAAATGCTAGCCGCAATCGCCTGCGACCCAGCATTACGAACGGACCTTGTACAAGCGGCACACGGGCATACACAGGACTGCCAAACCGGCTTCAGCCCTGCGCCCGGGATGGTGACCCATATTCGCCAATGAGAGCGTCGAGCTTTGCCAACAACGCACCATTGCCTTGTCGGGGATAGTCTCCCAGCCTTTCCAGATAGAGCGGCAGGTTGTAGAGAAAGGATTCGACGCGCTCTTTGTTCAACTCTTCCCAATAAGCGCCATAGCCCATTTTATGCAACCAGTAGGCGTTGAAGATCTGTTCGAACTGGTGCTTCACGGGAACGGCGAGGTAGGGCTTGCCGAGATGCAGAGCTTCGGTGACCAACGAAAATCCGGAGTTCGCTACGATAGCTTTGGCGCTGGTGAGGTCGCGCATGAATCCTTCAAGCGACGGCTTCTTATAAAGAATGTTTCCTTCTTCGCCTTCCCTGCCAAAGCCGTAAGCGATGAACCGGCCGCGCACTGCACTCAAAACTTTGGCTAGCGCCGGTGCGGGCGAGGTCACATACACCAGCACATGTTCTCCCTGCGTGGGTGAGGCTTGAAGAATTTGCTGCCGCAGCAGTGGAGGAAACAGAAACGTGTTCCGCTTCTTCACCGGCGCCGTAAAAAAAGAAATGACCAGGTAGGCATCGGCGTGTGGCGTCATCAGCCGCGTTACCAGCTTCGCGGCCGCTGCGTCACGCCCGTACTGTCGCGGATAAGAGACCTCCGCGTTGGTGAGGCAATGCTGATTGTCGATCGAGATGACGGGCAGCCCCATCCCGTGCCCGACGTGACAACTCAGGGGCTCGAAGTCGGTGATGACGAGGTCGATCCTCCAGGTCACGATCAACTCCTTCAGCCGGCTCACGCTCTTCGCAGCCTGACGCATCGTCATCAGATTCCGTGCGATGGTTCGCTTGTAGCGCACACGATTGTTCACGTAGGCGAAGCGAAAGCCGAAGATTTCAGTGACTTCAAACTGGTCTTTGAGGTTGCGCCGTCCCCGGTCGAACGAAGCGACCTGCAGCGTGTGCCCCTGATCCCGCAGATGAGTCAGAACTTCCTTCGCCCGGGTGGAGTGGCCGGCGCCTTCGCCGTTGACTCCGTAAAGGATGTTGGCCATAGGTCGAAGCAGTATACGGCAGGAAGCTAGGCTGAGCCGGAAAGCGACGGCACGGGACGGTTTCGAACGACAGTCCTCGTCCCAAAAAATAGTTGGCGCGAGTTGTATCTTCTGCTTCTGTTGTCTCCAGATCCGGAGAAAAATCTACAGATCGAATCTCCTTAATTCTTTTGAATCAGCTATTTACGGACTTCGATCTGCAATCGATCTGGCTAAAATCTTGAATCGAAATAACTTATCCGCAAAATCTTGGATCGATAGGACTTAGCTGGCCTTATTCGGTTGTCAAAGAGCGGGTAGAGATTTGGCTTGATTATCGGACGAAGCGGGATTGGGGCACAAGGTTAGATGTCACACGGTGGCTGTGGATATCCTTGTGGATGTCATGCGGGCTGGCGAGTATACGTCGGCGGAGCCGGCGCCCATGCCGGATAATCTGCTGCCCGTGATGGCGGGCACCAACTGAATCTGCACCAGCCGCGCCGGAGAGACTTTGTCCTTCTTCGCCAGCAGGTTTTTCGACGGAATTCCAGTCCGCGCAAACGATTTTTCGCAATCCGCCGTAGAAGGCCCGCGCATATTCCCTTCCATGAAAGCCAGCCCCGGACAGCGGGTGCAGGTCGCGCCATGCGCGCACTGTGAGCACCCGGAAAGATCCCGCAGGCGAATCGAGCGCACCTCCTTCAGTTGCTCGGAGTCGCGCCAGATGTCGATGAACCGCTGCTGCCGCACGTTACCGCAAGACAACGGGAACTGCACGCAAGGATAAAACTCGCCGTAGGGAGAAACGTAGCAGGCAGTATGACCGGCGCTGCACGGCAACGATTCCATGCTGTCTTCACTGAGCGCAGGCGGCGGTGCGCAGAACTCATCGGCGTTGCCGACAAAGAACTCATCACGGAACAGAGCGCGCAAGGCGGACTCTCCCGCGTTCAAATCGAGGGTCGAGCGGCCGCCATCCATCATCGGCGTGATCGTCGGATCCAGGGTGTACTTGGCGCCAAGTTCATCGGCCAGGGCCCGGACGCCCTGATAGTCCTGCATGTTCTCCGTCATCAGGACATTGGCAATGACCACTTTCAATCCCAGCGACTTGAGAAAGCGGATAGCGTTGACCGACCGCCGCAGCGAGCCCGGCACCTTGGTGATCGCGTCGTGTACTTCCGGCCGGTGCGAATAGATGCTGACCTGAATCGACTCTACCCCGAGATCGCGAAGGCGCGCCGCCTGCGCTTCGCGAATCAGCACGGCATTAGTCTTGAGCCTGATGCAGAAGGTGAGAGCGCGCGCGTACTGGAGAATTTCGAAGAAGTCCTTGCGCATGAAAATCTCGCCGCCGCTCAGCGTAAGGATGAAGACACCAGCCTCGGCCATCTCCTTGAGCAGATGCTTGATCTCGGCAGTGGTCATCTCGCCGTGGTCGTCGTGATCGAGATAGCAGTGAACGCACTGCTCGTTGCAGCGGTAGGTGAGATCGAGTTGCACGCTGAGAGGCACGCCCAGCCGCAGCGCCCGGTCGCTCATCTCCTGCATCAGGGCGCTCATGGTCGATGTTGCTCCTGCACAACGGCGTGACTCGCGATCGGTTCCTCGGAGATCAGCAGGATGCCGTGCTTCGCCAAATCCTCGGCCAGCGCCTCGGCATCCCGCAGTGCTTCTTCAGGCTTCACTTCAAACTCGGAGCAAATACGGCGCTCGACGATCTCATCCAGCGGCGTTGCGCCATCGGCGGCCTGCCATAAAATCGTCGCGGTCGGATTCAGCGTGAACAGCGTCGATCCCTGGCCCGACATGACCAGCATTTCTTCCCCCAGCATACGGGCCGCGATGCGCGGACTGCGCGCGACATAGAGTTTCTTTTTCATTGGATCATCTCCCAAACCCGCGCATCCGGCATGAAGGTCAGCCTGTAAACCGGCACGCGCTGGACGAAGTCGCACGCTCCCTGAAATACCCGTTGAACCATTTCCTGATCTTCGGCAAAGAAAAGCACGTTCGACAAAAGTTCGCGCCCGGCGTCGGCCGCAGCTACTGACTCGACACGATTTCCGGCGCCTTGAGCCAGCAGATAAAGTGCGGTCACCGGCGCCGACGTATTTTCGCCCAGCTTCGCCAGTTCCCCAGTGAAGGGCGTGCCGAACGCAACGTAGCGATCGTCTTCCTTGCGCACGTAGGAGATCTCGTCGGTGAGCAGAGTAGCGTCAGCGGGGGCGAGTCGCGCAATCGTCGTCTTCCCGGCACCCGAAATTCCCGCAAATAAAAATGCTTTTCCATTGCGGATAGCGCTGGCGGAGTGCAAAAGAAATCCACCTTGCCCGGCCAGCACCAGCGTGTGCACGATGCGCAGCACAGCGTCGATCGAGTAAGGATTTGCGGTCTGGTGAATGCTTCCTCGGCGCGCGGCAGGATTCCATTCGGCGCGGAAGTCACCGCGCTCCATGAACCAGCGGCCGGAACGATGTGTCACGCTTACGTCCGCGTCCGGATTGGCGAATGCGGGCGGCGCCAAGTCAACGTCGAACTCGAATTCCGCGTGGGGCTCTGCGCACACGAATCCGGCATAGCGCTTCTGCAAAATCTCGAGAAAACCCCCGTCGGTCGTGTTCACCCGGACCGGGACACCGCCGATAGCAATCACCACGCTGTAACGCTCGATTTGTGTGGCTAGCCCTGGCACGGAACCGATTCCTTTGCACCTTGAACCACACGATGAATATAGACCAGGGCGCGCGCTGCCGGAACCGAGCGCCGGACAATCTTCGCCATCAGACGTTCGACCCCACTCAACCGAGCGGGCACAGTGACTAATCTTCCAGCCCGGATCAGGTAAGCAACACGGCCCAACACTTCACTCTTCATCACCGGTCGATCAGGCGTGGGCATCGAATCGCCCTGGGTAATCCAATGAGAATTCCCGCAATCCTCTGCCTTGGAGATCACGCGATGAGCGCACAGTCTACCGTTGCGTCCAACCAGCGCCACGTCACCGACAAGAAGTCGGTCTGAGCCGACGCGTTCGACCACTAACATATCCCCGGGCCAAATAGACGGAAGCATGCTCCAGCCGGTCGCCGCAAACCGAAGGTTGCCGAATGAGCGCAGAACCTCGCCCGCAAGGTCACACTTTACAGCGGCAGTAATATCCGCCGGAACGCCGTTGGCCTGCGTCATGACAGCTTCGTGTTGAGTGAACAGCCGCTTTGGCTCGGGTCGACCTTGCCGCACGAAAGCGCCGAGGTCACAAAAACCTGTTCATAGCGAAAGCCCGGCTTCTCGTAAGGCTTCTTCTCAACTGCCGCCGGATGCGGCTCGTCGCTCGATGATTGATTGATTGCCATAATGATTGTCCCTTCGCTACTGCAATGCCGACTGCGACGCCTGCACCGCGCACCCGCCGGTGCCCGACGTTCCACACACCTGATTGCTCAGAGTGGAGAAGTATATCTGAGAAGCTCCGGGTAGCGTTCCCGATCCCACGGTGTTGTCGACGATGATTCCACTGGTGCCTCCGGCCGCAGCCAGCGCGGCAGTTCCCAGGGCGCCCAGGTTCGTCCACTTTACGGTTGCACCGTCGCTCGTAATGCCGCCGGCGGTCGTGTTGAATGTGGGAATGGTACCGCCGGATGTTCCGGCCGTGGTTACGAACTGAACGTTATTATTACCGTCGAGGATTTTGCTGTGCAAAGCGTACAGGTGGGTTGGCTTCCAGGCGGCCAGGGTAAAGGCGGACTGCGTTCCCTGATTTAGCCAGCGCACCGTAGCATCGGTCGTGGAGTGGCCAATGATCGTACTCCAGCCCGGCGCCACGTTGCCTGAGGTGCCCGCAACACTCACCACCTGAATCTGAAAGTGGTTGTCCAAAACCTCCTGGCCCACTGTGTATACGGTCCGCGGCTTCCAGGGCGTGTCCCTGAAATTAAACATGCATCCGCCCGCCGCGCACCCCGACGAAGCGCCGCCGTTTTCCACGCTGGCGA
Organism: Candidatus Acidiferrum sp.; assembly: GCA_035568115.1. Taxonomy (GTDB): domain Bacteria; phylum Acidobacteriota; class Terriglobia; order Terriglobales; family Acidobacteriaceae; genus Sulfotelmatobacter. The sequence goes on along the minus strand of DATMOP010000003.1, from coordinate 61,191 downwards.
ATATCCACTCCGTTGCCCCGCCGGCCACATTCGGATTGAGAACGTCGCTTACCGGAGAGCATGGGGTGGTGCTGGTCGACAGTACCGGCCCAGCAGTCCCCAAGCCGTTCATTGCTCCAGACTGAATTGCGACCTGGTACAAGATAGGCGGGCCTCCAGTGTTGCCGCATACATAAAGGTTGCCCGTGGGCGGGTCCGCGGACTTTTCATAAGTACTGTCAAAAGTGCCAATGTAAAGAGGACTTGGCGGATTTCCAGAAATTGTGCTGGCTCCCACCACCGCTTCGGATCCAATATCGCCAGCCGTGAAGCTGGTCGTCAGTTGGTAAACGGCAGTGCAGTCCGTCCCTCCGACACAACTTCCGCTGCCATCGCTCGATGCGAACACGTACACCAGTCCCGCTGTGGAATCGACAATCGGACCTTGCGCGATGCCGGCGCCGCCCTCCGCGCTCGAGAAGTCCAACTGGCCGGAAATGGTGACAGTCGCCGAGGAGTCGACCCGATACAGGAAGCCGCCAGCGTCCGCCACATACACGTTCCCCGACACATAATCGTGGACCGGGCTGGTGAGAGCGGTAGGAGAGCCGGGGTTCACCTGAACTGGCCATCCTCCGGTTCTAATGTCGGTCGGCACACCATTGAATACGGGCGTGTATTTATGGAGCCAGCCGGCATCGTCCCCCACATAGGCCGTATCGTTCGTGTAGTCGTAGAAGACGGATGAGCTGGTGTCAGGTTCGTTAACGCCGCCCCCTGCCTTAAGGATTATTGTGGCCATGCAGGGAGCGACGCACGCTGGATACAACAAGCGCGGTGTGCTGGAGAGCACGGTTGGATTGGTGATGGTGTCAGTGGTGGAAGCGGCCCATTTCACAAGGATCAAGGTTCCGTAGCCGCCAACTCTTCCTACAAATGCAACTTGCTTGCCGTCGCGCGATAAAACTGGAGAAGTGTTGATGGTGAAACCGTTGTCGTAGGCCCAGTAGACCTGCGGCACGGTGCCGCTGCAGCCCGAATAAAGATTGTCAAAAGCCACCACGTCGGCTTGTCCAGCTACTCCATAAAGGCCTGTGCTGTACACGACGAAATCGGGCTGAGTGGCGCTGGCACAATTTGCACTCGTAACGTCGAACGAAAATTTGGCGGGATAGTTTGTGGAGCCCACGGTCCCGCCGCCGCCTAAGTCCTGCGACCAGTCCCTTATGATTTTATTTGTGTCGAAGAGCGATGCGCTTTCCCCCAACGTTCCCTCGGAAAGCCACGCACCCACCACCTCAGGCAAACTCGCCGGTGATTGTCGAGCAAATTGCTGTCGGTAGCGAGGATCCCGTTTCACGCGGGCGGTCTGTTCCGCGTTCGCGGGCCGCGAGAAAATAACGTGGTGGTGACTCCAGTCGGTTAGCGCCGGCACGGCCGCCCCCGAGTCCGGCGAAACCTGACCCAACAAAACTGGAGACGAGGTTAGCACCCCAAGAATTGAGACGCCCAACCCCAGTAAACGTTGCTGGTTCCTTCTCATTTTTCTCCCTGATGCTCGAGGGCTCGGGCGATAAACAGGATCATAGCTATCCCCACCAAACCCGCCGCCCGTCTGCACTTTGACGCTTGGACTCGTCGCTGGCTTATCGGAAAATTATCATACACCCGCGCGTTTTGCGAAAACCTCGAAAGTTAGGTGGTTCGGAAGCAGATTTCCACAGACATTTCCACCTTGCGCAGAGTAGCGCCCGCGTCCGGCCTGAGTCGCAAAAGCATCGTGCCCTGGCCACCTGCCGCAGACGGCCTTGGTCGCTCCTGGCAGCGATATGCATCAGGCCGGAAGCGCAGAGGTAGGTATCTGCTGCGCCCGGTTGCGAAGTTCCTCGAAAAGAATAGTGCTCAAGTAGCGTTCCCCAAACGACGGCAACACCACCACGATCAGCTTCCCAGCATTTTCCGCACGGCGCGCCACTTGCAGAGCAGCGACCACCGCGGCGCCAGAAGAAATTCCCACGAACAGACCTTCCTCGAGCGGAAGGCGTCGCGCCATGCGAACCGCCTCGTCGTTCGTGACCGTAAGTACCTCATCGATGTAATCCCGGCGCAAGATGCTGGGAACAAAGCCGGCCCCGATCCCCTGAATTTTGTGCGGCGAGGGCTTGCCCCCCGAGAGCACCGCACTATCCGCCGGCTCCACGGCCACGGCCTTGAACGACGGCTTCTTGGGCTTGATGTACTCGCACACGCCGGTGATGGTCCCGCCCGTGCCAACGCCTGAGATCAATATGTCCACGCGTCCGTCGGTGTCATTCCAAATCTCCGGCCCCGTGGTTTCGAAATGAATCTTCGGATTGGCGGCATTGTCGAATTGTTGCAGCATGTAACTGTTGGGTGTGTTCGCCAGCAACTCCTGCGCCTTGGCAATAGCGCCCTTCATTCCGTTTGGACCCGGCGTAAGGACGATCTCCGCGCCGAAAGCCAGCAGAAGGACGCGCCGCTCCATACTCATGGTTTCCGGCATCACCAGGATCAACCTGTACCCCTTTACCGCAGCGACAAACGCCAGGCCTATCCCCGTGTTGCCACTAGTCGGCTCGATCAGCACCGTCTTCCCCGGCTGAATCTTTCCCGCACGCTCCGCTTCGCTGATCATGCTGACCCCAATGCGGTCCTTAACACTGCCGACAGGGTTTTGGCTTTCCAGTTTGGCGACCACTTCGGCCACACAGCCCCCCGTGACTCGGTTGAGCTGCACCAGCGGCGTGTGTCCGATCAGCTCGGTAACGTCGTTTGCGATTTTCATTGTCATCCCTTTCAACACTTTACTGAAAAATGTCTCTGGCGTACTTCGTGGTCCCAGCCTTCGCGGCCTCATCGGTGCGAAGGGCAAGGACAGAGTATCGTGAACGGATTTCGGAAGTTTGTGGGCGTTGGCTGCCAGACGAATGCCGTTCGCGACTCTGCGTTAACTATCCGGCCCATCGCACAACAGGCAAGGCAGACTGAACGCCTGACCGCGAAGTGATCTTAATTGATTTGCCTCTAGACCGCATACCCACGCCTGGCTTGAAAAGCAGTGCCGGGGCTGCAGCCTTCTGCATCCGACAGCTCACGAAGCAGGAACCTACTCGTCTTCAAATTCTTTCTTGGGAGTTTGCGACTGGCTGGCGCTGGCATTGGCCACACGCATCAGATAGCTGACCACATCGTTCAACTCATCGCGGCTGAGAGTCGAGGCGTAGTCGGGGGGCATCAGTGTTTGCGAATTGTATTCCAGCTCTTCGAGATTAGACTTCGCGATGAGCTGAAACGTGCCGTCCATCGTCTGCAACTGCAGGGAAAAATTATCCTCATTACGGATTCTGCCGACGTACTTCTCACCGCCGCGCAGGATCGCCGTCACCAGTCGCGCCTGCCGATCGCCGCTCGTAACGGGATCGATGATCGCGCTTCGGATTTCGTCCTGATTGTGAGTGCGCGCGTACCCGGATAGATCAGAGGCGATGAAGCCGCCTTGACCAGCTGCCATGTGGCAGTTTGAACATCCCGCTTTGCCAAGAAAAATTGTCTTCCCGCGTTCCGGATCGCCGGGCAATTTAACTGGCTTCCTTGTCCCTTGCAGGGTCCGCAAGTATGTTACAACCGCTTTGATGTTAGAGCCTTCAAGCGAGTGGAAGGCAGGCATTCCAGTGCCAGGAATACCATTCTCAATAATGTGAGTGATCTGCGCATCAGAAAGCCGCTGCGCCTTTGCACTATCCGCGATGTTCGGCGCCCGTTCGCCGCCCCTGCCATCCAGGCCGTGGCAGCTTGCACAGGTGGACGCGAACGTTTGCATGCCTGGCGTCGAGACAGCCTTTGAGTCTTTCTGCCGGATGGTTTGCTGTGGGGTTTGCGAACTGGCAAGAAATCCGGTGGCAGCACATAGAACGACCAGCACCGCGACCAACACGGAAAACGATTTAGTATTGAAGAGCATTGGCGAATCAAGCCAGCAAAACAACGCCACCGAGTTGCTGCTGCGAATCAGACAGTCTTCACAATAGGAACTTCAGCCCCAGTTGCATGATACGCGCGGGCCTCGCCGAGGTTACGAGTCCAAACTGGGTGGAATTAGTTTCGACGGTCGGATTCCCGAACTGCTCATGGTTGAACAGATTGAAGACTTCGATGCGCAACTGTAGCTCTTTGGACTTCCGTGAACACTACCACACAATTAACCCAACTCTTTCATCTGGTGAAATCCAAGGACTCAGTTTTGAAAGCGCAGCTTACCGATGGACTGAGGGTTTACCTCAATCGCGGTAGACATGTCAATCCTATTTTGCGTTTTGCCAGCTTTCTGGAACGCCATGCAAGAATGACATTTTCGCAGGCCGGGAACGACTATTTCTGCCTTACGGCGATCGCCGAGATTTCAATCCGGGCATTATTAACCAAGGCCGCGGCTTGGACAGTGGCGCGCGCCGGCTTCGGATCAGGTATTACGCTCTTGTAAACCTTGTTCATGTCCCCAAACTCGTGTATGTCGGCGAGATAGACCGTAACGTTGACCACGTCCTTCATCTCGAAGCCCGCAGCCTTGAGCACCTTCTGAATATTTTCAAGCGCCGCCGTTGTCTCCGGGCCGATGCCACCCGAGGCCAGTTTGCCGGAATCATCGGTGCCTTCCTGACCCGCGACGTATAGAGTGTTCCCGGCCACAATGCCGTCGCTGAAGGGGAGTCCTCTGGCGGGGGATAAATTAATCGCCTTCCGCTCCTGCCCATAGCTCGGCTCCCCTGCCACGCTTATCGTTAGCGCGACCGCGACAGCACAGATCAACAACCGCAACATTCTCGTCTGCAGTGTAATTTTCATTTTGGTTCCCTCCGTGATTACTTGGCTCTTCCACGCGGCAAAGAACCGTGTTAGAGTCCGCGCACATATATACATCCAGGAGGACGAAATGAACAAGTTTCGTGGCCTTGTGAGATCCCACACCATTGCGGCGTCTCTACTGTCCATCAGCTTTCTGTGCGCCATCCTATGCGGGGCTGGACTGCTGCGGGCGCAGTCGGGTACCGCGCCTGCATCGCCGTCCGACGCCACTTTGATCGCAGAGTTTCGTCGCGTCGAAGTAGCTTCGGTTTCGGATGCGCTGGAACAATTGACCGGCAAACGGATGTACATGAGCCACCGCATGCATCCACTCTTCACCACCAAGTTCGCCGGCGTGGCCCGGACCGTCCTGCTCAAGAAAGATGAAGGCAATAGCGACCCGGCTGCGTTGAACGGAATGCTGGAAGCCATTGATCAAGGATCCGCCGATTCCGTTTTTGTCATGGTGGTCGAGGATGGTGAGGACATCGCTGGGATGGGCGGACTGATGGGCACCGCCATGGCAGCACGCGGTTACGCCGGAGCTGTTATCGATGGAGGAGTTCGTGACGTCGCTTATTTGCGCAAAATTGGGTTCCCGGTATATGCGACTGGAATTGTTCCTTCGACGTCGGTGCACCACTATCGATTCGGAGGATCCCAGATCACGGTGACTTGCGACGGTGCAACCGTCAATGCGGGCGATATTATCGCAGCAGACAGCGATGGGGTCGTGGTCATCCCCAAAGCCAGAGCCCTGGAAGTGTTGAAAATCGCCCAGCAAATGGATTTCAAGGAACATTCGATGTATGCCGTGATCGAACAGATGAAATCGATTGTAGAAGCCGTAAAAAAATTCGGGAGGCTGTAGCCAATGAAGATACCTATTGCAAAATTGTGACTTTCATCAGATAATTCGCACTTTCATTTTGCGACTGCTGGCTTTCTTGTTACTCAATGGCGAATTCTCAAAAACGAAGCTACAACATCACGGCGCTGCAGCGTGGCTTGCGTCTTCTCCAACTATTCAGCGAGTCTCCCCAGGGCCTGGCCGCGAAGCAGGTTGCGAGCAGGTCGCGGCTGCCCGTGAGTACGGTTCACCGTTTTCTTGCGAACCTGGAAGCATCGGGCTTCTTGAACTGCAGCGGCGGCGTGTACCACCTGGGAATCGCGTGTTTCGCAATTGGCCAGGCGGCTTTGGGCCAGCTCGATATTCGCCGCGTGAGTCTGCCTTACCTTCGGGAATTGAACCGGCAAACCCGCGAAACGATTCATCTCACCGTGCGCCACGGACTCACCGCCGTTTACGTCGAGAAGCTCGATTCCCCCGAACAGTTGCGCATTCACTCCCGCATCGGCGCAGCCGTTCCCTTGTATTGCACGGCGGTGGGCAAGGTCATGCTGGCTTACATGCCCGACGATGAGCGCGAACGAAGTCTCCCACAATTAGGACTGAAGCGCCTGACGCCGAACACCGTGGGGAACCTTCAGGAACTGGAAGCGGAACTGTACCGGGTACGAAAGAATGGCTACGCCTGCGACCTGGAAGAACACGAGCCCCACATACGTTGCGTCGCGGCGCCGATCTGGGATCACGCTGGCGCCGTAAATGCCAGCCTCAGCATTACCGCGCCGGTGGTGCGCATGGCGGTGACGCGGTTACGGCAACTCGCGCCACTGATTCAGGGGGCCGGACTGCAAATCTCACGAGAACTGGGGTATCAGACTCCTGGTTCCAGCTCGCTAGTCCGAAAAAGCAGTACTGGGGAGGCAGCCGTTGCGAAACGTGTGTGAACCGCGCGGCGCGACCAGTTTCGGAGCGGATCTCCCCAGCCTGTGCTCGCAAATTGGAATCCTTCTCATGGCTGGCTGTTTCGCATCATCGAGCATCGGTTGGGCGCTGGCAGCCTCCCACTCTCCTTGTCGGACGCAGCCCACGGTGTTTGAAGGGTGGAAGGCAGAAGAACTTTTCAACGACTGGGTGCGCCTGACCTTTGTGCCCCAACTCGGCGGCAGGATGATGCAAGTCGAGTTCGGCGGACATCGCTACTTGTTTGTCAATCCGCGATACAAGGGCAAATATTTCCCGCCGGTGACTTCCACGAAACGTGAATGGATCAACTATGGGGGCGACAAGCTCTGGCCTCTTCCGGAAGGCCACGGCGAAGGCGATTGGCCGGGACCGGTCTCTGATCTTCTCGATGACGGTGATTATAAACTCAGCCTCGTTTCCCACGCCAACCCCTGCACACTTCGTCTCGAAGGCCCGGCCGATCCGGCAACGGGCCTGCAGTATTCACGGGAAATCAGCATTGGCAGCGATTCTCCACAGATCGCATTCCACGCCGTGATGAAGAATGTTACCGCGCACGAAATTCGCTGGTCGATGCAATCGGTGACGCAGTATGACACCGCGGATTTGCGGAACCCGCAAAACTACAACCACGATTTCTGGGCGTTTGCTTCTGTGAACCCGCACAGCGCCTACCCGGATGGGTATCGCGTTCGCAACGGCCTCGCCGATGATCCGTCGTATTCGGTTCAAGATGGCCTGTTCACGCTGCACTGGCTGTATCTGGAAAATGAAGTGTGGCTTGATTCCGCTGCTGGCTGGCTTGCCGTAGTTGATGACTCCACAAAATTCGGGATGATAGAGCGCTTTCAATATTTCGCAGGAGAGGAATATCCCGGAAAAGCCTCAATGATTTTTTACAAGAACGGCGCTGCGCTGGAACTGGACGACGACGGCGTGCCCGCCCTGCGTTCCAACCATCCCGAAGAAGCTCCCTACTACATGGAAGCTGAGGTCAACAGCCCGATGCGGCGCCTGGATCCGGGTGCTTCGTATGCTCTGGACACATTGTGGTTTCCAGTCCGCGCCGGCAAAGGACTTAAAACCGTTACCCAAGTTGGAGTGGTGGAGCGTCCTCTGGCCGCTTCTCTTCACGCCGACCACCTCCAGCTCTCGGGCTCCTTCGGAGTGTTTTTTGCGGGTAAGCTGAAAGCGCACGTCTTCGATTTGCATGGTGCCGAGAGCAACGTGGTCGAATTGAAAAATGCCGACCCGCTCCGCGCAGTAGACCTGGACCAAACAATCAGTGTGTCGCCTGGGGCAACTCGGGTCGCGGTCCATTTGAGTGATGAGCAGGGCGTGGACCGCGGTAGTTTGGGTGAAGCCGAGATTACGAAATTGGCGAAGGACTCATAGCATGCGGATGGCAGCGCTCATCGCCGTCGTTTTCACCTGCCTGGCGGCTCGGGCCGGAAATGACGCGCCTGCGACTATATCTACGGTCATCGATGTACGTCCTGAAGATCTTCTGGTTCAGCCACCCGCGGCCAACTGGATCTCCTACAACGGCGACTATTCCGGCCGGCGCTACAGCGCCCTTTCGGAAATCAACCCAGGCAATCTCAGTGGGCTGCGTGCGGACTGGGTCTTTCACGCCCGCAACTCGGGACGGCTTGAGGTCACTCCCGTGGTGGTAAATGGATTGATGTTCGTAACCGCCGCCAACGACGCTTCCGCGCTCGACGCGCGTACTGGACGAGTCGTATGGCATCACGCGTGGCCGATTTCCGAAGGGTTGATCGACGACGCGTCGCAGCACACGAATCGCGGTGTCGGACTATGGCACAACCGGGTGTACATGGAAACCGACAACGCCCATCTCCTGTGCCTGGATGTGCGCTCGGGCAATCTCATCTGGGATGTGGCGTATGCCGACTGGAACAAGAATTACGGCGCAACCAGCGCGCCGCTTGTGGTGAAAGACAAAGTGCTGGTGGGGACTTCCGGCGGTGATGACGGAGTGCGGGGTTTTGTTGCCGCCTACGACGCATTGACCGGCAAGCTGGCCTGGCGATTCTGGACGATACCCGGCCCGGGAGAATTCGGCTCCGAAAGCTGGCCTGGAAAACTCTATTTGCATGGCGGCGGAACCACGTGGATGCCCGGAACCTACGATCCCCAGCTCAACACGATTTACTGGGGGACCAGCAATCCCGCGCCAGACTTCGAAGGCGGCGTGCGTCCCGGAGACGACCTTTATACCGACTGTGTGTTGGCGCTCGATCCGGATACCGGAAAACTGAAATGGTACTTCCAGTTCACCCCGCATGACTTGTTCGATTTCGACGCGGTTGAGACTCCGATCTTGATTGACGCCGTGTATCAGGGCACACCGCGGAAGCTGCTGGTGCAGGCCAACCGGAATGGCTACATCTACTTGCTCGACCGCACGGACGGAAAGTTCCTTTCCGCTGCTCCATTCGTGGAAAAACTAAACTGGGCGAAAGGCATCGATGCGCAAGGCAGGCCTCTACTGACCGGCGTTCAGCCGACAACGGGAGGGACGCGCGTTTGTCCCGGCTACTCGGGAGCCACCAACTGGTTCGCGCCTTCTTACAGCGAGGCCACCCATTCGGTCTATTTCATGGCCTTGGAGGAGTGTGAAACCTATTTTTTCAGGCCGCAGACTTTTCAGGAAGGCAAAGGCTATTACTCGACCGGAGTAAAACGCATTGCGGGCGAGATTGCGCAGAAAGTTCTGATCGCTTTCAATCTGGATACGAATTCGATCGCCTGGAAATATCCGCAGACCGGCGGAGGTCGCTCGTCCGGCGGAACCATGGCAACCTCTGGCGGCCTGGTGTTTTTCGGGGACGATGCCGGCTCCTTCGAGGCTGCGGACGCGAAGAACGGGAAGCCCCTATGGCATTTCAATACGGGGCAGGAAATGAGTGCATCTCCGATGAGCTACGGAATCGCGGGCAAACAGTATGTGGCCATTGCCGCCGGTAGTGACGTTTTCAGTTTCGCTTTGCCGTGATGGTGCACCGATCTTGAAGGCCATATTGAAGGAGGAAGTATATGAATTTGACTTTCACTCGCAGAACATTTGCCGCACAATTTGCCTCCCTGCTTTCCGCTTTGGGAGTCACCGCTGCCGTTTTGCCCAGCAGCGCATTGGCTCAGAGCTCCCCCGCGCAGGATGCGGGCGGAATCCGTAAGCTCAATAGCGAGGGCAAGCCGGGCTCCGAAAAAGACGTCATCATGCCGGTGATTGTCCACAACGGGCTGATCTACGTTTCAGGGCAGGGTGCTCACGATACGCGAGACTCCAAGGACTGGACAATTGAATCTCACACCACTATGGTCATGGACAAAGTAAAAAAGCACGTGGAAATTGGCGGAGGATCCACCGACAGCATTCTTCAACTGAATGTTTTCCTGGTAAAGATTGAGCACTGGGACGGAATGCACAAAGTCTTCTCCACCTATTTTCCTCATGGCGGCCCCGCGCGGACAACCGTCGCCGTGGCCGCGCTCCCGGGAGACTCGCTGGTAGAAATCAATTGCATCGCCGCAGTCACGCGTAAGTGAAACACAAAGGAGCATATCTCATGCGACTCAGGTCGAAGTGGAATCGGCGCAGTTTTCTCGGCAGTGTAGGGATGATCGCAGGCTCGATCCTGGCGCCGCGCAAGTTATTTTCCTGGACTCGGAGCGCTGCACGTGGTAGCGCGCCGGTAGGCGGTTTTGGACGAACCGGCAATCCCTACGAGGAACTCGGAGTTACAACCGTGATTAATTGTGAGGGAACCATGACCATGCTGGGCGGTTCTCTTCCCCACCCGGAACTGGAAGCTGTAATGACGATGGCCGGGCGCCACTTCGTAAGCATGCCGGCGTTAGAAGTTGCCGCGGGCAAGCGTATCGCGGAGATGCTCAAGTTGCCGGATGGTTACACGGCGCTGGTGACTTCCGGCGCGGCGGCGGCGATTCAATCCGGACTGGCTGGCATTTTGACCGGTGGAAAAGAGACTTTGATCCAGCAATTGCCCGATCTTACCGGCATGAAGTCAGAAGTGATCATCCAGAAGACGCATCGCAATCCGTTTGATCACCAACTTCGATCCACGGGAATCAAGCTCATCGAGATCGAGACGCGCGACCAATTGCGAGCTGCGGTGAATGAGCGCACGGCGATGATGCACTTTACCAACTTCGCCAACGCCGCCGGCCAGATCAAAGTAGACGAGTGGCCCCGGCTGGCGAAGCAATTCAACCTTCCCTGCATGAACGATGCCGCGGCTGACACGCCACCCGTTTCTCATCTCTGGGACTACACCAACATGGGTTACGACCTGGTGACGTTCAGCGGCGGAAAAGCGATTCGCGGGCCACAGTGCGCTGGCCTCCTGATTGGACGCAATGACATGGTGGCCAACGCCCTGCTCAATAACAGCCCGCACGAAGATACGCTAGGCCGCAGCCAGAAAGTGGGCAAAGAGGAAATTTTAGGAATGATCAAGGCGCTCGAGCTTTTTCTCGCGGAAGACCACGAGGCTCTGGCCAAAGAATGGCAGGATCGGCTGGAAGGAATCTCGCGCGAGATCAGGAAAGTCCCGGGGGTCAGTACGTCGTTCTTCGTTCCAGACATCGCCAATCACGTGCCGCACATGAGCATCACCTGGGACGCGGCCCGCATTTCACTGACGCCCGAACAGGCGTCAAAGCTGCTGCGCAGCTCGAAGCCGTCCATTGTGATAGGAGCTGGTGAAGGACGTCCGGGGCTGGCCATGAACTCATTCATGCTCCAACCCGGCGAAGACAAAATTGTTGCCGAACAACTTTCACGGTTAATGCGTGACCACGCTGCGTAAGCGAGGAATACCTCGAATGAATAGCGCCCGAACAAGCCATGTACGCTGGTTTCTGGTGTTCTGGCTGTTCATCCTCAGCGCTGTGTCTTATCTCGATCGGGTCAACATATCCATCGCTGGTGGGTCCATTGCCGAGGCTTATCATCTTAGCGACGTGCAACTCGGCAAAGTGTTCAGCGCCATGCTCGTCGGCTACGCACTCTTCCAGACTGCCGGCGGCAGGCTTGCTGACCGCTTTGGGCCGCGTCGCGTGTTGGCTGCCGGCGTCATGTGGTGGGGAATCTTCACCGCGCTCACTGCCATGGTCCCCGCGAACATTGCCGGAGCGCTTGTTATTTTCGCCGCGGTCCGTTTTCTTCTGGGGGTGGGCGAAGCGGTCATCTATCCCTCCGCCAATCAATTTGTCGCGCGCTGGATTCCCACCACTGAACGCGGCATTGCGAATGGCTGGATTTTCGCTGGTGTCGGAGCCGGCGCCGGCCTTACGCCGCTGCTCGTCACCTACATGATGCTCCACTACGGCTGGCGTTCGTCGTTCTGGGTGTGCTCCGTAATCGGATTCGCCGCGGGAGCAGTGTGGTTTGTTGCCGCTCGCGACACGCCCAGTGAACATGCCGCAGTGTCTGCTTCCGAGTTGACGTTGATTCGCTCCGGGCTGTCGCAAGCCGCCCTGGAGAATGACTCGAAAGCGCTCGTGCCCTGGCGGCGCGTCCTGGAAAGCAAAGAAGTCTTGGCCGTCACTCTCAGCTACTTCTGCTACGGTTATGTGGCCTGGATTTTCTTCAGCTGGTTCTATCGCTACCTTGCCAAAGTGCGCGGCCTGGACTTGAAGGCGAGCGCGTTCTACACCATGTTGCCCTTCTTGGCCATGCTCGTATGCTGCCTCTTAGGAGGTGCGATCAACGACCGTCTCACGAAATGGCTGGGGCCGCGCGTTGGACGCTGTGGCCTCGCATCGTTCGCGATAGCCGTCGCCGGGATATTCATCGCCTTGGGCTCACAGGTTCAAAGCGCGCGACTGGCTAGCGTGGTGCTCGCCGGCGGTGCGGGTTCGCTATATCTATCCCAAAGTTCCTTCTGGTCGGTAACGGCCGATATCGCCGGCGCATCCTCGGGTTCGGTCTCGGGCTTCATGAACATGGGAAACCAGATTGGAGCGGCGCTCACGGCCTCTCTCACCCCCTGGATCGCCGCCCGATTCGGTTGGACGACTTCATTTCTAGTGGCCGCCGGACTGTGCCTTGTGGGTGCAGTGAGTTGGCTGATCGTGGACCCTTCGCGACAACTCCTGGTTCCAGAGGATGTTGCTCCGCTGCGGCTTCAGAATTCCAAAGCGGCATCTGCCGTGTCTGCCAACAAATCACCCATTGCGCGCGAACTCGCAAAATAGATCATGGCAAAACTGAATATCAAAGCGAAGAGCGGCTGCATGTGGGACCTGGTCAGTCTCGGTGAGGTCATGCTGCGACTCGATCCGGGCGACGAGCGCATCTCGACGGCGCGTCATTTTCGCGCATGGGAGGGCGGCGGCGAATATAACGTTGCCCGCGGCCTCCGGCGCTGCTTTGGAATGGACACGGCCATTGTAACGGCGATTGCCGACAATCCGGTTGGACGTCTAGTCGAGGATCTGATGCTCCAGGGAGGCGTGAGCCAGAAATATGTGCGCTGGGTTCCCTTTGACGGAGTCGGTCGCAACGCTCGCAACGGATTGAATTTTACCGAGAGAGGTTTTGGCTTGCGCGCCCCTGTGGGATGTTCGGATCGCGGCCACACTGCGATCTCACAACTGAAACCCGGCGAAATTGACTGGGAGCAGATTTTTCGCCAGGACGGGACACGCTGGTTCCACACGGGCGGAATTTTCTGTGCGCTTTCGGAGACCGCTCCCCTCGTCGCCCAGGAATCAATGGAAGCAGCGAAGCGTGCCGGCGTCATCGTTTCCTATGACTTGAACTACCGTGCATCCTTATGGAAGTCGATTGGAGGAAAGTCCAAAGCTCAAGAGACGAACCGGCACTTCGCGGCGCTCGTGGATGTGATGTTTGGAAATGAAGAAGACTTCACGGCCGCTCTCGGCTTTGAAGTGAAAGACCTCGATCAGCACCACGCCCAGCTCGATCCGAACAATTTCAAGAGGATGATCGAGGAAGTCGTGCAGCACTTTCCCAAGCTATCTCTCATCGCCACGACTCTCCGCCATGCCAAGACCGCGACCCGGAACGACTGGGGGGCAATGTGCTGCTACGATGGCAATTTCTACCAATCCCGGTTCCGCGAGAACCTCGAAATCTACGACCGTGTCGGCGGAGGTGACTCCTTTGCCTCCGGCTTGATTTATGGATTTCTGTCGGGAAAGGAACCGCAATGGGCCGTCGATTGCGGCGCAGCGCATGGCGCACTCGCAATGACAACACCCGGCGATACGACCATGGCGACTCTGGAAGAAGTGTTGCAGACGATGAAGGCGCAAACCGCGCGCATCCAACGGTAAGCAAGGCGCGCCCAGAAAAAGGACTCGCCATGAACGAGACAACCACATGACCATCGAGGACGTGATTCGCCGGATCGGCGAGATTGGCATCGTGCCCGTAGTGCGGGCCGCAACGGTGGAGGATGCAACCCGCGCCGTGGAAGCAATCCGTGCCGGCGGCATTCCAATTCTCGAAATCACCATGACTGTTCCCAACGCGGTCGCGGTGATCCGCAATGTGATTCGCGAACACGGAAACACCGTGCTGATTGGGGCAGGTACGGTCACTACAGGCGAGCAAGCCGAGCAATGTATTCGTGCGGGCGCCGAGTTTCTCGTGAGTCCAGGACTTTCGACCCGGGTGCTAGCGGTAGCTCAGGCCTGCGCCAAGCTGGCAATTCCCGGAGCGCTGACTCCAACCGAACTCATGCATGCCCTCGACAATGGCGCGAAGCTGATCAAGATTTTTCCCTGCGGCAACGTTGGCGGTCCAAAGTACTTGCAGTCCTTGAAAGGTCCCTTCCCCAACGCCGCGCTGATTCCCACCGGGGGCGTAACCGCTTCAAACGCTGCCGACTATCTTGCTGCTGGAGCATTCGCTCTGGGGATTGGTGGCGATCTGATAAATGCGGCTGCTCTGCGTGATGGAAATCTGGCGAAGATCACCCAAGCCGCTCGCGAACTGGTGCTGGCAGTTCGTTCGGCGCGGGACCTGGCCCCAGCGGGGACATTGTGACGGATGAAATGTCCATAGCGAGTGGGAAAGTGGCAGGGTTAGCTGTAGATTGTCAAGACGTTGTACCCATCGAAGCCGGACGGACAAGGCTTGATTTTGGCACCGAGCCGTGCAAAAGGCGGCGCGATAAGTCCGCGCCTTGCAAATCGTTACAGCCGATTTGCACTTTCGCACCGCTCCTGCGGCGACGGTGTTCGGGGGATCTGCGAGAGGGAACAACGTCTTGAAAGATCACAGTTAGCCCTCAACGGCACGGGCGGGCGCTGGCTCGTTGAAAATGGCGGAAGCGAGTGGGGGTCGAACCCACCGGCGACAGGAAACCTGCCGCCCGCCGGTTTTGAAGACCGGGATGATCACCGGACCACATGCGCTTCCGGAAAAAGTCGGGACGGATCAACTCGCAAATCCAAATCCATCCAAGGATAAGGCGTTGACTCAGCCCAATTCAGACCCGTGCCCGCGCACCGATCCGTGGATACCCATAGTTGGCTACCGACTCGGCCAGCATGCAGTCGGCGGCTCCCGCTACTTCGGCTGAGGCACGATCCTCAGGTACGGCTTGGGCGACTTCCATCCGCCGGGATACTTCTGTTGCGCTTCTTCATTCGAAACCGACGGAAGAATGATCACCTCGTCTCCCTGCTTCCAGTTCACCGGGGTGGCGACTTTGTGCTTGGCCGTGAGCTGCATCGAATCGATGACTCGAAGGATTTCGTCGAAGTTGCGGCCAGTGCTCATGGGATAGGAAAGCTGGAGCTTGATCTTCTTGTCCGGACCGACAACGAACACCGTGCGCACCGTGGCATTATCCGCCGCTGTACGGCCCTCGGACGTGTTTCCGCTCTCGGCCGGCAACATGCCGTAGAGCTTGGCGATTTCCAGTTGTGGATCGCCGATCATTGGATAGTTGACTTTCGCGCCCTGAGTCTCTTCAATATCGGCGGCCCACTTGCCGTGACTGCTCACCGGGTCGACGCTCAGGCCGATAATCTTCGTGTTTCGTTTGGCGAACTCCGGCTGAAGGCGCGCCATATAGCCGAGCTCGGTGGTGCACACCGGGGTGAAATCCTTGGGATGGGAAAACAAAATCGCCCAACCGTCGCCAATCCATTCGTGAAAGTTGATTGTGCCCTGCGTGGTTTCGGCGGTGAAGTTGGGGGCTGTGTCATTGATGCGTGGAATTCTCGCGATTTCCGTTTCCGCAGCGGTACTCATATTTCTCTCCTCGTAAATCAAATTTAGAAGTTCTGAGTTGGGCCAGCCGTCAAAATATGGGCGAAGCCATGAATACAAAACCCACCCGTTTCGCCGGGTGGGTTCGGAAGAAATCTCGATTGCTCCCTACCCACACGGCGGCGAACACATGCGACAACACGCAAGGCCGCGGTTGGAAAGGCAAAACACGTAGCTAGAATAGAAGCCTGCTGTCACCCTGTCAACCGCGTCACCATCGCCGTCGCCGTCGTCGTCGTCGTCCTGGTGCTTTTCTTGCATCGCAAAAGCGGCGGCCAGCATCTTTAGTTTTTCGGGCTGTTGCGAAGCGCAGTCTACTCTCTCTTTCGGGGAACATTCATGAACCAATCGACACGTCGCCTGGCGATGACGCAATGGGACGTTTTTTCTTCGCGTCCGCTCGAAGGCAATTCTCTCGCCGTATTCTCCGACGGCCGCGGACTGACCGACGCCGAAATGCAGTCGCTTGCCAAGGAGATGAACCTCTCCGAAACCACTTTCATCCTTCCCCGCGATGCCGCTACTGAGCGCGAGAAGGGCGTTCGCGTGCGCATCTTCACGGTACAGGAGGAGTTGCCGTTCGCCGGTCATCCCACGCTGGGAACGGCTTTTGCTCTGCGCGGCCAAACCGGCGCAAAACAGGTTGTGCTTGAACTGAATGTTGGCAAAGTGCCGGTGCAATTCGAAAACGGCTCAGAACAGCCGGCGTTCGGCGAGATGACGCAAATCGATCCAACTTTCGGAATCCAGCATGATCGCGAAGCCGTCGCCCGGGCGACCGGATTGCGTCTGCAAGACTTCGACGATTCTCTACCTATTCAAACCGTTTCCACGGGCGTCCCATTCACCGTGACGCCGCTGAAGTCGCTGGCCGTGATTCAAGGCTTGCAGGTCGACCTGAACCGGGCCGCAGAATATCTCGCTAAGAGTGCGGGCAAGTTTTTTTACTTCGTCACCCGGGAGACCGTGGATCGCGAGGCCCGGCTGCATGCCCGCATGCCGTTCTACAACGGCGAGGATCCGGCAACTGGCTCCGCCGCGGGCTGTTCCGCAGCCTGGATGGTAGCGCAGGGCGTGGCGAGACCCGACGAGCGCGTCCTCATCGAACAGGGCGTGGAGATGAAGCGGCCCAGCCGGATTTTTGTCCGCGCGGCGCGCAGCGATAACCGCGTAGTTAACGTGCGCGTCGGCGGGCACTCGGTTGAAATCATGCGCGGCGAAGTCTACCTCTAACGTGCTACCTGCAAGCGGCGCAAAATCGCGCCTTTTTCAACGTCGAAAAAAGTCAATAGCCAAAACCTGCCATTTGCTTCGACGCTACTTTACAGCGCGTCTCCCTTACCGTTAGCATCACTTCGCTCTTCATTCTTCACGAACAGAGAAAAGTTCCGTTGACTTCCGGTCACAACCGGCCAGCGGATACAGGCGGTGGATGAAACCCAAGCGCACGATCCTTTGTGTTGACGACAACGAACAGTCCCTCTCTTATCGAAAAATCATGCTCGAGACCCGCGGCTACCGCGTCGCCAGTTACTCCCGCGGCGAAGAGGCCCTGGAACGTTTCAAGCTGGGCGGCATCGATCTGGTGGTCACCGACATGGCCATGCCCGGCCTGGACGGCCCGCAGTTGATCGCGGCCATCAAGAATCTCTCGCCCCACACTCCGGCCATCCTGATTTCAAGCAAGGTCCGCATCTACGATCACGAATCGCAAGCCGACGTATTCCTCGCCCGGGGGATGTACGCACCCGCCGACTTGCTGGAACGAATCCGTCTGCTTCTGGTCCGCAAGCGCGGCCCCAAGCGAATGCAGCAACGCCCGCCGCACTTCTCGCAGGGCCAGGGTGCCGCCTGAAGGCACGACTCTCCGCCTGGTTTCTCCGCGCTCCGCTGCCGTTCTCCCGCGACCTCCGCGATTGAGGCTTTAGGAGCCGCCGATACTCCCTCGCCCATCGTGTAAGATCGATGCTGGCATGGGCGCATTCATCGAAGCCATTGATTTACGCAAAACTTATCGCGTGGGAAAGATCGACGTTCCCGCGCTTCGCGGCATCTCCTTCGGCGTGCAAAAAGGAGAATTTGTTACCGTGGTCGGCCCCTCGGGCAGCGGGAAGTCCACTCTCTTTTACCTGCTCGGCGGACTGACTCGCGCCGATTCCGGCAAAGTAATTCTCGATGGCGACGACTTCGCCACGCTCTCCGACGCCGAGCGCACCCGCATGCGCAAACGCAAGATCGGCTTCGTATTTCAGAAGTTCAACCTGCTGCCCACGCTCGATGCGCGCTCGAACATCGCCATCGCTCAAGAAATCTCCGGCAATGGCGGCCGTGATCCCGCCTTCTTTCTGCGGATCTGCGACTTATTAGGCCTCTCTAAACGTCTGAACCATCGCCCCTCCGAACTGTCCGGGGGCGAGCAGCAGCGCGTAGCGTTGGCCCGCGCCCTTGTCAACAAGCCCGCCGTGGTCCTGGCCGACGAGCCCACCGGAAATCTCGACACCGAAAACTCAAACATCGTTCTGAAAATGTTGCGCCAGTCCAACCAGGAACTCGGTCAGACGGTGCTGATGATCACTCACAACCCGGAAGCCGCCGCCTACGGAGACCGCATCATCCACATGCGCGACGGCCACGTCGTGAAGCCCGAGGATGATCCGCAGTGGGCCGTGCTTTAAGGTTTCAAAGTTGCAGAGTTTCAAGGTTTCATAGTTATATGATGTCAATGGAAATCTTCGGAATTATGCCTTTGACGTACCCACTCGTGTAGCCGTTCCGTGCTATGATCTCGGCCTCTCCTAATTCCCCACCGGAGGCATGTCCAATGTTCAAAACCGTTTGTGCAGTAGGTTTGTTGCTGGGAATCGTCGCCTTGACCGTCAGCAGGTCGGCAGGTACTCAGAATGCGAGTCCTACTTATCCGGTGGTCGTTGCAAAGGGAAAACTGGTCAACCAGACAGCTCCTATTCCGACGACGATCTTCTTCAGGCCGAAGCAAACAGGATTGTATCGTCTCTCGGTGTACGCAACCGTTACCAAGACCACTCCTCCCACTATCCAAGACAACTGGTTTTACAATCTTTATTGGTCAGACGATGCAGGCGCAGAGCAGAACTCTGGATGGGAGCTTACTTGGGCCAGTGATGTCGGAGCGCCAAGCGCGGCCGCCATCAATTCCGGGCTTACCACGGCAAATGTGACGACGTTTGAAGCAGTTGGTGGAACCTCAGTCAGCTACTCAGTAACGGGGGCCGTTGATGGCAGCGAGTTCTCGCTGTACTACGCGGTGGAGCAACTGCAATAGCCATTTTGTTCTCGTTTTCCGGCTCTTGTTCGGCGGCTTCTACGGCGGTTTCGCCTTGAGCACATCCGTTCATTTCCTGAGACGGCACGGGGAGACAAAAAGTGTCAAAATCGCTCCGGGAAACAACCTGAAACTTTACCACCTTGAAACCTAGAAACTCTGAAACCTTGAAACTCTGCCCCCCTAAAGTTCCCCTCCCTCCCCGCCGATGAATCTATCTGTGACAACCACGAGCACTCCCGCGGGCCCGGCAAACAACGGCGGCCAGCTCTACGTAGCCCGCCAGCCGATTCTCACCAACAATGAGCAGGTGTTCGGCTACGAATTGCTGTTCCGCGACGGCGTCGAGGACTATTTCCGCCACACCGACGCCGATACCGCCTCCCGCAGCACCCTGGATACGTCAATCCTGATGGGGCTGGACGTCCTCTGCGATGGCCGCCGCGCTTTCATCAACTGCACCCGCGAAATTCTTATCAAGGACTACGTCACCCTCTTGCCTCCCGCCCAGGTAGTGGTCGAGATCCTCGAGTCCGTTCCGGTTGACGACCTCGTGAAAGAGGCCTGTATCCGTCTGAAAAAAGCCGGCTACACCATTGCCCTCGACGACTTCATCGGAGATGATCCGCGGACCGCTCTCGTGCAGTTCACTGACATCATCAAGGTGGACTTGAGAGGCACCTCGCCTGCCGAGCAAGCCGCTCTAGTCAAACGGCACGGCACCTCCAGTTGCCGCATGCTGGCTGAGAAAGTTGAGACCCGCGACGAATTCACTGCTTGCAAGAAGGCTGGCTTTTTCTATTTCCAGGGCTATTTTTTCCGCCGGCCTGAGCTTGTGCACGCCCGCGAGATTCCCAAAAACCAGGTGAACTACCTCCGGCTCCTGCAGGCTATCTCGCACGACGAGATTGACGTCAGCGAAATCGAAGACATCATCAAGGGCGAGGCCTCCCTCTGCTATCGCCTTCTGCGCTACCTTAATTCGGCCGCGTTCAGCTTTTCCTCTCAGATCCATTCCGTCCGCCATGGACTTGCAATCCTGGGCGAGCGTGAAGTCCGCCGCTGGGTCCGCCTGGTCGCTGCCTTGGGCGCCGGTCAGAATAGACCCTCAGATCTGGTACTCTCCGCCCTGGTTCGTGCCCGCTATTGCGAATTGCTCGCCCCCAGAGTTCCCCACGGCGAATCCGATCTCTTTCTCGTGGGCCTGTTTTCCCTGATGGATACAATTCTCGAAATGCCGATGGGCGTGGTCCTGGAGGGCATCAGCCTCGATCACGAAACCAGGGCTGTGCTCCTCGGCCAGAAAAGCCAGCTCGACCCTCTTTACCAGCTAATGCTTGCCCAGGAAATCGCGAACTGGCCAAAGCTGTCTGAACTTTGCGCTCAGTTGAAGCTCCCGGAAAGCCACATCACCGAGTGTCACTGGAAAGCTATGCAGTGGGCCCGCGAGATGACTACAGGCGGCTGATCCTCGCCCGCGCTGGCCCCCCGAATCCCATCTCGTGTAAAATGACCCATCGAGCGGGAGTAGCTCAGTGGTAGAGCGCGACCTTGCCAAGGTCGATGTCGCGGGTTCGACCCCCGTCTCCCGCTCCAGTTTCTCTCCTTGGCGCAGGAGCAACTCAACTCACCTGCCCTTGACACTCAGTCGTTATCGGCGTCAGTGATCGGGCGGTCAGGATCGAGGAACACTTCTTTTGTCAGCGGCGCATTAATGCTCTGGAAACTCCGCGGCGGATTATTGAAGTTGAAAAACTCACCAAGATCGTCGTTGGCGTAGTAGTCGGCGTAAGTGCCGGGAGGAATCGTCCCCACGTTGAAAATTTCTTCGATGAACTTCAGCATCGCGCCGAAATCCAAACCCATCACATTGCTAACCGTTCCGCTCGGAGTGTAGGCAGAAACCACAATCAACGGCACTCGGAAACCGTAGACGTAAGCCGATGTGCCCGCCGGAGCCTTCGAATTCACTGCCGGCGGCACCACGTGATCGTACCAGCCTCCCCAATCGTCCCACGTCACCAGGATCACGGTATTGTTCCAATAAGTTTCACCATCGGCGCATTTGGGCTGCGTGCCGATGGCATTGATGATGGAAGCAACCCACGAAGGACCGGAACCATCGGTGGCTCCGGCATGGTCGGATTGCAGGCCAAGCGGATTCACCCAGTTCACCTGCTTGAGGTTGCAGTTGCTGATGTCGGTAAGAATGTCGGCGGGGTTAACGGCATCGACGAAACCATTGGCCTTGCCTTTACTCCAGTAATTGCCCGTGCACACCCCGTTCGTATTCGTGCACAGCGCCTCCAGCGCATTGGGTGCAGTCAAAAGCGACTTTGGCCCCGAGGTGTAATAGGTCCAGGTGATCTGAGGCGTCGCGGCTGCGAACACGTCGGCCAGGGTTGAATGATTGAAGCAGGGGTACATCGAAGTCAACTCATCCTGCGTGGCCGGATTCACCAACTGCACGGTCGTACCCGTGCTCGCCGTGCAGCCGTAACCATTGGTGTAATTCTTGGCGTTCTCGGCCACGAACCAGTCCGGCTCCGTCCCCAGCCCGGGCTGCGACGTCCCGCCAAAGGTGAACTGATGCGAAGGAAAGCTCGGTCCCTGGTTGGTTTGAAACATGTAGTTGGCATAGCCGTACTGCGCGGCCATCTGGAAATAAGGGGCCACGTCGGAGTATTGCACGTAGGCATAGGTCGGAAACCTGGTTCCGGGGCAGCCGGTAACTCCCACATCGCAGGTGATCGTGACGTGATTGAATCCGTCCATGGCGCACAGGTTGCTCGGGTCGGTTTTCACCGGCGCGTCGCAGGCACTCAACCAAAGGCTGTGGGAATGACCCGGATCGTAGTCAAAGCCCGGTAGGCTGCCGCCCACCCCGACCACGGATGACAGCGGCGCGGAAACGGACTTCACCGTAATCACGTTCTTTTTCCCATTCGCGATGATGTATGCCTTCCCCGAGGTGGCGACCACCGCGCCCGGAAGGTAGAAGGGGTTGCTCGATGAATTACTCCCGAACAGGTTGTCCGGAGTTCGGTTTTCCTGATCGATCAGGATCACGTGATTGATCGGGTTAGGATAAGGAATCTGGGCGGAAGCCACGGTAGCCACCAGCCCAACCCCAAAAGCCACCAACGATATAGACGCATTTTTCACTTTAGCCCTCCCCCTACCTCGCCCCCAACAACCCATACACCGCCACGTCCGTAGTAGTCCCCACATACACCTTCCCGTTCATAATCGTCGGCACTCCAAAATGCGAAGCATTACCCAGCCGGTCCCGATTGTTCCCCGCCTGGCTCGAGTTATAAAGCTCGTTCGCCAAATTGGTCGCGTCATACGCATGAAGAATGGAAGGCTTCGCATGTTCCACCGCCCACACAATCCCATTCGCGGACCCGTTCGCCGAGACGCTCGGCACGGTCCCCGGATACCCAAACGAAATCGCCGTCACTGACGCCGGCGAAGTCGAGAGTTTAGCCTGCGAGAACGTGAACTGCTTCAGGCTCCCCAGGTACGGACCGAAGTAAACGTTCCCGTTGAAGTAGGCTGGCATCTCATACATACCGCTGCCCAGCACACTCTTGATCTGCTGATAGATCTTGTTGCTGGTCGCATTGAACTTCCCCATGTTGGTCTGGTCGACCACATAGATGTTCCCATCTTTCCCTGCTCCCACCGCCAAATTGCGCGTGACGCCGCCACCATCCACCTGCGGAGGCAACAGCAGCGCTCCCCCGGAACCGAAGTCCCGATCCTTGCTCGACTGGATCACCGTGTTAAACATCGCGAAATAATCGGCCACGGCCAATCCGCCCGTGGTCGAAACTTTCAAAAACGCATTCCCGAAGTCTCCCATCGAGGGAAATCCCTGCGCGTTCAAAGTCGTATCGAACGTCCCGTTTGCGTCGAGCAAAAATATGTTGCTCCCATCCGACGCCATCGCCGCCCCGCTCTGCCAGATCGATCCCTCACTTCCATTCGGCGTCAAATTCAGAACCGAAGTCTGCGCCAGCGTGCTCTCGCTGTATCCAATCAGCCACCCGGTATAAGGCTGAATGTCGCAATGTGAAGTCCAGCCCGTGTAGATCACCCCATTCAGCAGCAGCAACCCCACCCGTTCCGCATACTGCTTGGGATCGAAAATCAAAGTTCCATCATTGCCGCCGACGCCGTTGCCTGGATATTGCGCCTGCACCGCGACCGGCCCGCCAAACTCCTCCGCCCCGGTCGTGAGATCAAGCGCATGCAGCCGCTGGTAATAATTCCCCGAAGAATCCGCGCTCATCGCGACAAGATAGATCGTGCCATGCGGACCGCTGCCGCGATCAATCACCGGAGTCGCCGTAATCCCCAGCGTCGGACCAATCTGGTTGCAACCAAGCGTCCGGCCCGAGGGCACGATCTCCCCCGCCATCTTCGCCGAAACCTTCCACAACTGTTTGCCGGTGTCCGCATCGAACGCATACACGCTGTCATTCTCGGTGACGGTGTAGACCACATTGTGCGAGACCCCGGCAATCGTCAGCCCCGAAACATACAGCGGCTGCGCATCGATGTTGCTGTCAACCTTCATCGTAAACAGCAGCCCAAAGCCCGCGGAATTCACGTTGCTCGTAGTCAGAATCGTCTCATTCAGGTTCTGCCCCGTGCGGGAAAGGTCGTTGTGGTAGGTGAGCACATCGTTGGCCAGCGCAGGAACCGCGCCGAAAGTGACTAGAAGAAGGCAGAGGAGTGTGACGACAGGATGAGACGAAATTCGGCGCATAGAGATTTGGATCCTATTGAATCCTGAAATTCTTATTGCTCGTGAGCGTACCGCCGGGAGTTGCCACCACGACCCGGCCCGTCGTCGCGCCGCTCGGGACAACTGCGGTCATGTACGTATCGTTCACCACGGTGAAACTGGTGGCCGCGACCCCGTTGAATTTGACGCTCGTCGTTCCGGTGAGTCCCTGACCGAGAATCTGCGCGGCGCCGCCAACTTTCCCCTGATATTGAACCAACGCAACGAAAGGGGCGAGGCCCATATTCAAGCTGTACACGACTCCGAAGCCGAGCGGTCCGCCTTCAAGAGTTGTCCCGTAGAAGAGACCACTCGTATCCTGCATGAGGGCGGCTAGCGGGTCTGTGCCAGTGTTGGTGAAGACGTGTATCTGCTGATAAGCGCCAGCCGTACTAATCTGGAACAGCGTCCCGTGGCCTAATCGGCCCCCTCCGCCCCCGGTCGACCCGTAAAGATTGCCGTCGCTCCCCTGAACCAACCCTCCGAACGGAAAGGCGCCATCATTATTCAAGAAACCCTGAAAGCTGTACAAAATTGAAACCACTCCGGCTGTGGTTAGCTTAAATACGGTTCCGTAGTTGTAAACGTAGGCGCCGCCCTGGTACGTGGTCCCGTAGAAGTTACCGTCGGTCGCTTGAATCAGAGGCGCAATAGGGCTTGAGCCTCCAGGCTGACAGGGAAAGCTGTAGTCCCAGAGCAGCGTGCCATTGGTGGACAGCTTAAAGAGGGCGCCGCAACCCGCAGAGCCGCCCTGGTACGCCGTCCCGTACAAGTTGCCGTCTGTGCCTCGGAGCAGCGACGCAACCACATTGGAGCCCTCGGCTTGATTGTTGAACTGGTAGATCGTCGCGAAAGTTCCGGACGCGAGTGTGTATTTGTAAATCGTCGATACCGTGGTTGCGTTTCCGTAGGTCGTGCCGTAAAGGTTCCCATCGAGTCCGTCAATGGGAGCCGAGCCCGGGACCGCGCCCTCTGTCCCGCCCGCAAACTCGTGCAGGACGGTATATGCACCGGTGGCCGATATCCTGAACAGCACCCCAAGACCTGCGTTCCCGCCTAGGCCTGTGGTTCCGTAAAACGTCCCATCGCTTGCAAGCGTGACGCCCGCGTTAGGTTCGGAGCCGTCTGTCAAATCATAGGAGTGTATCTGCTGGAACGCTCCGCTGGGGGAGAGTTTGAAGATCGTTCCATAGTTAGTGCCGCCCAATCCGCCAGTCGTGCCGTAAAGTCTACCGTCACGCCCCTGCGCGGGCGTCACGTAGAACGGAAAACCAGAATTGTCCCCGGTGAAATTATGGACGTTAACAACCGTTTGTGAGCAGATTGGCTTTTCCGAGACCAGCAGCAGGCCGACCGAAACAACTATCACCACGAACAATCGGGAAGGCCGCATGACCATCTCCTTGCCGCTCGCAGCTCTGGGGGTGAGCCGTCGTGTTGCCGAACCGCATTCGCAGCCAAGCCTAGGCCGTTCGCGAGAACCGGACAACGTGCAGGATTTTGCAACCTGCCAAAGCCGCGAATCTTTGCTGCAAAGATGCCTCTCCGAGTCGAGAAACGAGCCTCGGTGGCTCAGATTATCCCAGCTTTCCCCCACCCGCAAGATGAACGATTTTGCGCTACCGCCCCGATTCAAGCCCCCAACAAGCCTTTTGCCCCAGTTCAGTCGTTGTCAGGCGGATCCTGCGGCCGGCTCGGATCGAGAAACACTTCCTTCTCCAGCGGCGCCTGAATGCTCCTGAAACTGCGCGCCGGTTTGCTGAACTGGAAAAACTCTCCCAGATCGTCGTTCGCGTAATAGTCGGCGTAGTTGCCGGGAGGAATGTTCCCCAGGTTGAAGATTTCTTCGATGAACTTCACCATGGCGCCGAAATCCAGCCCCATCGTATTGCTCACCGTCCGCGGCGGAGTATAAGCGGAGACCACCATCAATGGCACGCGAAACCCGTAGACATAAGACGCCACGTTCGCCGGAGCTTTGGCAGGCACCGGCGGCGGCACCACGTGATCGTACCAGCCTCCCCAATCGTCCCATGTGATCAGGATGACGGTGTTGTTCCAGTACACTTCTCCATTGGAGCACTTGGGCTGCGTCCCGATCGCGTTAACGATAGACGCCACCCAGGAAGGCCCCGACCCGTCGGTGAATCCCGCATGGTCGGACTCGATGCCAGCCGGAATGACCCAGTTCACCTGCTTCAAATTGCAATTGCTGATGTCGGTCAGAACGTTGGCGGAATTGTACGGATCGATATAACCGTTGGCCGCCCCTTTCGTCCAGTACGGCCCAGTGCACGCTCCGTTAACCACAGTACAGATCGACTCAATCGCGTTGGGCGCAGTTTGCAGGGAGTGTGGTCCGAGGGTGTAGTAGGTCCACGTGATTTGAGGCTTGGCAGCGGCGAAAACGTCGGCAAGCGTCTCATGATTGAAGCACGGGAATATCGCAGTCTTCAGATCCTGCGTAGCCGGATTGACCAATTGCACCAGCGCCCCAGCGCTCGCTGCACAGCCATAGTCGCTGCTGATGCCGCTTTCGTTATTCTCTGCCACAAACCAGTCCGGCTCCGGCCCATTCCCGGGCTGCGAGGTCCCGCCGAAAATAAACTGATGCGCGGGAAAGCTCGGCCCCTGATTGGTCTGGAACATGTAGTTGGCGTAGCCGTACTCCGCCGCGATTTGGAAATACGGCACAACGTCCTTATACCGCACATACGCGTACGTGGGATAAGCAGGCCCCGGGCACCCTGTCACTCCCTTATCGCAGGTGACGCTCACATTGTTGAATCCGTCCATGGCGCACAGGTTGCTCGGGTCGGTTTTGTGCGGAGCATCGCACGCCGTTACCCACAAGCTGTGAGAGTGGTTCGGATCGTAATCATCGGCGTCGATGCTGCCGCCACTGCCCACCACCGACGACAGCGGCAGAGCCACCGACTGCACCGTGAACACGGTTTTCTTCCCATTCACGAAGCTCCACGCCAGACCCGACGTCGCAACATTCAGCCCCGGCAGGTAATACTTGTTGCGGGGCGAATTGCTGCCAAATAGGTTGTCGATCGTCCGGTTTTCCTGGTCAATCACAATCACGTGATTGATTGGGTTGGGATAAGGAATCTGCGCGCCCGCCTGAGCTCCCGAGCACAGCAATAACGCCGCGGAGAGACCGCCTACCTTGACGCAGACAGAATACTTTCGTCGCATGACGATCCCTGTCACCATTTCGGAATCAGAATCGGAGTCCGGCTCGGAATCGTTTCCCCCTCGGCCTGAATACCGCAGGAAACGCCTCGGCGGCTCAGGTTACTCCAGCTTTTCCACCCACCGCAAGATGAAGGATTTTGCATAGGGGGACTTGTGGGACCAATGCTGGCGCGGGATCTAAGCGGAGTTAGAGACGCTCATGTGGAGACAGCCGCTCTCGCTGCCCTGAGCAGAATCGAAGGGGCTGTCCAGTCGTAGGAAGCTCGACAGCCCCTTCGGTGAAAGCCGCAAGCCCGTAGCATCTCCGCTCCGGGAGTTGGACTTTTCCGCCCCAAAACGCTAACTTAATTCCTAGGGGCGCGGTACCCAAGTGGTAAGGGAGAGGTCTGCAAAACCTTTATGCGTCGGTTCGATTCCGACCCGCGCCTCCAATTTCCTCAACTCCCACCTCGCTCCTCAATCCCGCCCGGCTCCCTAAAGCATCGTCATTCCGACTCCCTGGAGCATTGTTATTCCGAGCAAAGCGAGGAATCTTGGTGTCAGGCTCCGCCACCACCAACTCCTCCCCCACCTCCGGCCACTCCGGATCCACACAAGCCTGAATCGTCAACCCACTCTCCCGCAACAAGTGCCAAGCCTCCCGATACCTCCCATACTTCTGCCGCATCCCGTCCGGCGTAATGTGGATCGACGTATTCGTCCTCCCCATCGCTTCAAACGGGATGATGTACCACTCATCCACCGGAATCAGCAGAATCGCAAAAAAGTCCAACACGCCCGGCTCGTACTTCTTCCGCTTTGGCCCCAACACATTCAAGCTGTACTCCCCATGCCGCCGCTTGTAGATCGTCGACTTCACCTGCACCCGCAACACCTGCGCCTGGTGCCCCACCTGCGGATTCTCCACCCCCACGTCATATCTCCCCACCCAGCTAAACGGACGCGACACTTTCAACGCCCGCCCCGCCGCCTGCATCATGAAATACAGCTCCGCCCATTCCCCTCGCTCCTTGCACCCCGGCAACCTCCCACCCGCCATCCGGTCCTTCTTCCTCCACATATCTCTCCACATTCACCCACTCCTCTCGTCTCTCATGCCAAAGATAGATTTGTCATCCAGAGGCGACATGTTTTCGTCGCCGAAGGATCCCTACCGCCACCACGGACCACTGTCCACCGACCACTTTCCCGCAAACTTCCGCCACTCTTTCAATACTAACCACCCCCCACAAGGACATCCGTCACACAGGCCCTGTGGAAAACTCGAGGGCCCTACGGTTTTCATGCAACCCCATACAACTTCAGCCCCAACACTCTCCCATAGCGCTCAAAGTCGCGGTCAGTAGTAAAGATGTGCCACCCCCGGCGCTGCGCCACCGCACAAATCAGGAAATCCACCGCCGACCCCGCAACCCCCCGCCCCCGGCACAGGTTGTGCATCCCCGCCGCCTCCTCATAATCCAAAATCTCGATCCCCGGCTCCTCAAACGCTCTCAAGTAATTCCGCAACTTGTGAAACCGCTCCTCCTCGCGGATACCCGAGAGCAGTTCCTGTCGGATCGCTCCCATCATCGATACCCGCCCCTCCCGGATCAGCTCCGCCAGCGCCCGCGTCAGCACCCGCTCACGGGCATTCAAGTCAGCACCCTTGCGCCGCAGCGCCAGCGACCACACCGGAGTGTCCACCAGAACGGTCATATTGTCATTCCGAGCAAGCGTTCGAGAGTGACAGCATTGTCATCCCGAGCAAGCGCTTTTTGCGCAGCGAGGGACCTGGGCGAGCCGCGCGAATCGCCCGCGTTCTTTGCGGGCGAATAAATCGCGCGTTTGGCTCGCTTCCCCATCGCCTTAAGCCGGAAGTTCACGACCGCGTCTTCCGCCGCCCGCGCCGTTCCGCCTTATAGTCGTATCCCGGATCAAACTCGAAACCACCAAACGCCTCCAGGATGCGAACCTGCTTCCGCCGCCGCACATACTCCCCCAGCGCCGCCGTCACCGCCTCTTTCTTGGTCTTGTGCTTCCCCGCCCGCCGCGCCTCCTCAATCAACGCATCATCCAAAGCCAGGTTAGTCGCCATGTGTAAAGTCTTACACATAGTAATGTGTAAATCAAGCCATCGCGTGTGCCTCCTCGAACCTTTGTCATTCCGAACCGTGCTGAAAGCCCGGTGAGAGCCTGCCCTGAGCTTGTCGAAGGGAACCTGCTGTCTCTGGGCGACACCTACGCCGTCAACTCATCCGACGCGTTGCTCGCCCGAACGCACAGTTCTTTGAACACTCGAGCGTTGAATGCATCCTTAGCGCCGGCTTTTTTCAGGACGCTGCGAAAGTGCACCCGCAGCAGCCGGTAAATCTGCGACATCTCAGTCACAGTTGGCTGGCGCCTTCTTCCCACAAAGGCGTTGCCCAGTTCGCGGAAAACTCCCGCGACAGTCCCGCCATGAATGCCCTCGTCATTCGAGCGCAGCGGCGGCTTGGGGCTCTTGGGATTCAACAAATCGCTCCCCCCAACGACAACAATCGAAAAGGCCACAGCACAAGCCATGGCCCTCACAGCGAAAGTATATTGCTTCCGACCGCCCATCCGCCTAGATATTTTGCCACCTGCCCTCCGCCTGTGAAGAAGCTCAGAGAGCCAGTCGCCGTCACTTGTCGAGAGGGGCGGCACCGCGTTGCCCTGGCGGACCTGCGGATTCCTGTTGGCCCGATCTAACTAATCCCGCATCAACGCACTGCTCGCTGGCTCTTAGTGCTTCGCTCTTTCTCCATTCTGGCCACTCTCTGACCTTTTGGCTAGCCTGGTTAAGTATCTCTTGAAGTCGTTGGCTCATTTGAGGTTCCTCCCGTTAATCCCTTTGCGATCATCACATTATTGAGGATAGCTGCCTGCTCTTCCTCATTGTCTAGGTAGACTCGAGGAATACCGTGATAGCGAAGACTTGCCACGGTAGGATCGAATA
Source organism: Candidatus Acidiferrum sp. (assembly GCA_035568115.1). GTDB lineage: Bacteria > Acidobacteriota > Terriglobia > Terriglobales > Acidobacteriaceae > Sulfotelmatobacter. The sequence goes on along the minus strand of DATMOP010000003.1, from coordinate 30,979 downwards.
TACCGATATGACCCTCGTCGGTCTTCCTCTTTCCCATGGAAAACAACTTCACGTACTGTCGAGGAGAGACTCCTACGAACGGCTCGAATGTCACTTTGTCATTAGACCCTCCTTCGATGGCAATTGAATCGGGGTACAGGTCAGCCGCCAAACTTTTTGCATAGGGCTCGATATAGACAACCCTTCGTATTCCCGCTGCGACGATGTGGCGAGCACAGAGATGGCACGGGAACGTCGTCACGTACATTGTGCAGTTCCGGACAGAAACACCTCGCCGGGCAGCATCGATCAGCGCAGCCATCTCCGCATGGACCGCGCGGCCGAACTCAATTAAGTTTCTGATCTGGGCTGCTGGCGGCAGTGCTGGGTCCTTCTTGCGAAGCGCCATATCCACCAATGCGTTTATCTCAAGCTCAGATTTCTCGCTGGTAAGCCATGAGGCATTCTTCAAGTGTCTTAGGGTGTCGGTAACCAAGTTACGAATATGCCTCTGGTTTGATTCAACATAAAGCTCGCTGGAGGACTCGGCGACGCTGAACTCGCGACCGTCGGGGACGTCACCGCACCAATAAAGGCCGCCGCCCGCCTTGGGCACCTCGTTAGCGCCAACAGATATGATGTCACCCTCCTCCGTTGCGATAGCGGCGCCCACCTGCCTGCCAGGCTCAGCGGAGCGCAATGCAGATGCTTGAGCGTGAAACATTGCGTATTCTTGCCTGGTGGGCGTATGGAAAGTGTTTCCGAACAATAGCTCAATCAGCCGGTTGACCGACCGTCTTAATGAATTAGGATCTGTCGTGTCCACGAAGACGTCGGCCCGATGAAAGATGCCTCTAACGTTTTGACCGTGCGGCAGACCGAGTTCCTCTTGGTCGCGAAGAATCAGCGCCTCCGCTTTATCAAAGTGACGGTCGGCGGGAAACTCCGATCTTGATTCCGCTATTCTCTTGGCTAAATAGTCCCGCCTTGCTTCGTGAGGCGAATACGCAGCTACCAAGTGGAATGCTTCGCCGTAAACTTCGCGAAGCGTCTGCAGTTCCCTCGGATTCTTTAGAGACCGAAGAATATAAGCCCGTCTAGGTATAACGTTGCCCACGACTAACCCACGTTCGTCTCCATCCTTCCTTTCTTCCATGATCTCCGTTACTGCGAGAAGGGCCAAAGCGTCGTCCCTCCCGGTGACCTTCCTAAAATCATCGCCAGCCGTCATGTGCTCTTCTGTATACACATCGACTGGAGTGGTTCTTAGGTCTTTGTACTTTCCAATTTTGCGGAGCAATTTAGCCAGCCGAATGCTCGTCTCGCCGTCCTTTGTCCGCTTCGTTGAATACCGCACAGCCACCAGCGACTCCGTGAGAAGCCGAACTACGAACTCCAGGTCGGTTCCGACAGCGCCAACCATCCCAATGAACAATTCGGGGCCGCTTCCTGAAGTCGTAGACATAGTGGTCGTGCTCATTATCATGCTACCACAGGTGGCGAACAAAAGGCGAATAAATTCGCCGATCTATTCAGGCCTGGGCCCAATATGGAACACCTAAGCCCGGAAGTCTAGTTTGAATCTTGAGACGGCCTTGCGGGCCGATTGGCTGGAACGATATACTCCGGGGCGGTCGAGGGTGACCGCCCCGAAAAAGCAAACTGATGCTAACCTAGCTGCACCCGCTCGTGCTCCCGCAACTCCCGCACCGATAGCACGAACCATTCCGCGTCATGATGCTGCCGCAGAAGCTGCAGGTGGGAGCGTCGCCCAGGTCGATGATGCCGGCCAGCTGGTCGGCCGCGTGCACGGAACCCGTCGTTGGTCGTTGGTCGTTAGTCGTTGGCCGAGGACCCATCGATCCATTCATCTCTCCGCCCTCTGGCGGCTGAGAGCTGATAGCTGACAGCTTCGGCCTCAGATTCTCGAATAGAAACTGCTGCTGGCCGGTCAGAAACCGCAACTGGAGCCAGCGGAAGATGTAGTCCATGATCGACTTGGCGAAGCCGATGTCGGGATTGCTGGTCCAGCCGCTGGGCTCGAAGCGCGTGTGCGCGAATTTTTCGCAGAGCAGCTTTAGCGGCACGCCATGTTGCAGCGCGATGGACGTGGCCAGCGCAAAGCTATCCATGAGCCCCGAGACCGTCGATCCTTCCTTGGCCATGGTGATGAAAAGTTCGCCCGGCTCGCCATCGGGATAGAGCCCGACGGTGATGTAGCCCTCGTGGCCTCCAATATTGAACTTGTGCGTAATCGAAGCCCGCTCCTCCTGCAACTTGTGCCGCACCGCCCGCGGAGGCGCGTTAAGGTTGTCGTCCTCGTGTGCCGCGGCCGCCCCCGGCCGCGGATCATCTTTCGAAGAGTTGGCAGTCTTAGTCCCAGCCGCCGAAAGCGGCTGCGACTTCTTGCACCCATCCCGATAAACCGCGACAGCCTTCAGGCCGAGCTTCCAGGCCTGAAGGTAAGCCTCCATGATGTCTTCCACAGAAGCGTTCTCGGGAAGATTCACGGTCTTCGATATAGCCCCGGAGATAAAAGGTTGCGCAGCCGCCATCATCCGCAAATGCCCCATGTAAGCAATCGACCGAGTCCCCTTAGCCGGCTTGAACGAACAATCAAACACCGCAAGGTGCTCGTCCTTGATATGCGGAGCGCCCTCAATGGTCCCGGTAGCATCGATGTAACTAACAATCGCATTCGTCTGATCGTGGTCGTACCCCAGCTTGAACAAAGCCGTAGGCACAGTCTGATTCACGATCTTGATCATCCCCCCGCCAACAAGCTTCTTAAATTTCACCAACGCAAGGTCCGGTTCAACGCCAGTTGTCGAACAGTCCATCATGAAGCCTATGGTCCCCGTCGGGGCTAGGACTGTTACCTGGCTGTTTCTGTAGCCGTGCTTTTCGCCGTGGGCTAGGGCTTCGTCCCAGCATTGTTTGCTGGATTCGTAGAGTGCTGATGGGACATTGTTTTTGTTTATGTTGTTTACGCTGGCGCGGTGCATGCGGATTACGTCTAAGAATGGTTCGCGATTGATGTACCAGCCGGGGCAGGCTCCGCCGGGCATGGTATCGGCGGAGGTGATACCTAGGCGAGTTGCTACTGTTTCGGTGGCTGGCGTAAGTGATGGGCATTGTTCGGCGATCTTGCTGGATTGCAGGTAGGCTTCGCCGCACATGATGGCGGTGACGCAGGCGGCGTAGTCGCGGCCGGCGTCGGAGTCGTAGGGGAGGCCTGCGGCCATTAGCAATGCTCCTAGGTTTGCGTAGCCCAGGCCTAGCGGGCGGTAGTCGTGCGAGTTGCGCATGATCATTTCGGTGGGATAGCCCGCGTTGTCGACTAGAATTTCCTGCGCGGTGATTAACACATCTACTGCGTGGCGGTAGGCTTCTACGTCGAAGGTTCCGTTGGGGGCGAACTTCAGCAGGTTCAGGCTGGCTAGGTTGCAGGCTGAATCGTCGAGGAACATGTATTCGCTGCACGGGTTGCTGGCGTTGATTCTGGCTGTGTTCTTCGAAGTGTGCCAGCGGTTGGTGGTGGTGTCGTATTGCATGCCGGGATCGCCGCAGTGCCAGGTGGCTTCGGCAATCTTGCGCATTAATTCTTTCGCTTTGTAGGTCTTCATGACGCTGCCGTCCTGGACCTTCTTGGTGGAGAAATCGGTGTCGCGTACTACGGCGTACATGAAGTCGTCGGTTACGCGAACGGAGTTATTGGCGTTCTGGAAGAAGATGGAGGAGTAGGCGTCGGAATCGGGATGCGAGCCGTCGTAGCCTTGCGCGACCAGAGCGTGGGCTTTGGCTTCTTCTTTCTGTTTGCACTCGATGAACTCGACGATGTCGGGATGGTCTACATTCAGGATGACCATCTTGGCGGCGCGGCGAGTCTTGCCTCCGGACTTGATTACGCCGGCGAAGGCGTCGAAACCTTTCATGAAGCTAAGCGGGCCGCTGGCCGTGCCACCGCCGCTTAGTCCTTCGGTGGAGGAGCGTAGCGGGGAGAGATTGGTGCCGGTGCCGCTTCCCCATTTGAAGAGCATGCCTTCGGTCTTCGCGAGAGTGAGGATGGAATCGAGCGAGTCTTTTACTGAGTTAATAAAACACGCCGAGCATTGCGGCTTGCTGTAGCCGGTGATGCCGAACTCGACTTGCTGGGTTTGAGGATTCCAGTGCCAGTTGCGGGCGTCGGAATTGGGCTCGATGCGGTCGCAGCCTACGTTGAACCAGACGGGCGAATTGAAGGCGGCGTACTGGCGGACGAGAATGTGGACGAGTTCGTCGTGGAACGTGGCGCCGTCTTCAGGAGTTTTGAAGTAGCCCTGGGCAAGTCCCCAGTTGCGGATGGTCTCGGCAACGCGGGTGACGAGCTGGCGCACTCCGGTCTCGCGCTCGGGAGTGCCGACCTTGCCGTGTAGATATTTGCTGGCCACGATGTTGGTGGCGGTCATGGACCAGTCTTTGGGAACTTCGACGTCTTTTTGTTCGAAGATCACGCCGCCGTGGGAGTCGGTGATCTGGGCGAGGCGGAGTTCCCATTCGAGTTCGTCGTAGGGGGAGACGCCGGGCTTGGTGAAGAAGCGGCGGAAGGACAGGCCGGGGGCGGTCTTCTTATTAATAGGGGTTATGGCGGGGCTGGCCGCAGCGGCTTCGGTGGTAGTTTTGAGCTCGGGCATTGGTCTCTCCATTAATTATTAGATTCTAATCAACATAGCCCGATTCGACGTCCCAGAGCGGCGGTGGCGGGGTTTCGGGCGTTCCCGAATGGGAAACGTTCGGGGGTGCAGCGTGTCTTGTAAAGAGCGCATTTTTTTCGCCCCGTTGGGGCTGACATTCCTAATTCTTGGCTACCCACCGGGCTAGAAGCCGGAGGGGAGAGGGTGAGGACAGTGAAGGTTCTTGGCGGCTCCGGAATCGATGTGCGGGGGTGCGGCCGGAAAACCGGATTCTGGGGCTAGACTAGCTGCCGTGGGTGATATTTGAGCGGTGTCGGCGTTGGCGGACAAGAGTGTCCGACCCACACGGGCAGTGGCACTTTCAAGCGCGGGCGAGTCGCCCGCCCCCAGACAGTCCGAGGTAGGAGCCAGCTCCAGCGACGACTGAAAGTCAGCGGGCAGGCCGGTAGCTTTCTCGGCGGAGGTGAGCATCCATTGGTTGAGGGCGGTGCAGATGTTGCGGCGCTGGGCCTGGTCTTCGATGACGACGAAGCGGAGGAAGCAGCGTCCTGAAGAGAGACGCGCGCGCATAGGATTGATGCGGGTGAACATGCGGTCGAGGGTGAAGGCCATGTCGTCGTCTTCAGAGAACTGGAGGACGGCGAGCATGCGGCGGAGGGGCACCTCGGCGACTAAACCCGCAGACGCCTGGACTGCGCTTACGGCACCTTTCGGCGCGCTTCGCTTGCTCAGGGCGGGCTCAGAACGGAAGTCGTGCCCTTCCCGATCTGTGCTCCCCGCGAGAGTTGTGGCGCTGGACGCAACTGCCGAGCTTTGCTCGGCTGGAGAGCCGGGGGCGGCTGTCCCCACTTTGTCATTGCAAGATCCCAAAGTATTGCCGGGTCCCAGATCCATGACGTCTTCGGCGAGGGCGAAGATGCCGGGCTTGCTGGGGACGACCAAGAGACTGTGAGGGGAATCGCAACGGAACCAGCGCGACCACTGAAGGCGGCGCGGGTCGACGGGGCGATCAAAACCGTGCCGCGCCAAGGAATCGGCGACAAGTCGAGTTATAGCTTCCACTTAGGGCTCCTCAGTTCAGTTGCATTGGCACAAAGCCGTCTACGACAAGGTGCTCTTTCGCCCCTTCGGGGCTAGTCATTGGACTTCGCTACCCACGGCTCTCACCATGGGCTGTATTCTTACGCCGCTTCGCGGCCTAAGGCCGATTTGAGTCGTCCGCCCGGGGGAGGGTCGGGGAACGGCCACCGCACTTAATCCAATACTTTCTTCGGTTTACGGGAGGATGCCGGGTCACCTCTGGCCGAGCGCCCTCCCGTCGGTTTTGGTTGAACTACTCTCTTGCATGAAGGCCGACCCGTTCCCGCGGGGCGCGCCCTCAAAAGGTACTATGGGATTGCAAAGTTACTCCCGCTTATTGTGCCTGTCAAGAGATAAACACCATAGGTTGTATCCTCAACAATGACGGGCTTGGTGCGGGGGTGGAGGATTTGTTTTCCACAAGTGGAATTCATGGTGCATTCACAAAAGAGCAGTGGCCAGTTGTCAGTGGCCAGTAAAATCCCTCGGGCCGCAGGGGCCTGCGATGGGTTACAGGGAGCGAAGGCCGGGGGTGGGGCTGCGGCGGTCGCGGTAGGGTTGTGGAGATTTGCGGGCCAGGTGGGGAGGCAACAAAAGAGCCGGGGTAACGCGCTGTGGCATGATCGGTGGCTGCGGCAAGGTCTCGCGCTGCAGCGAATTTTCCTTCAGCAACAGAGTTTCGTAGTGCCGTGGAGTGCCGGGCTGTTGCGGAGTACTGACCTGTTCTGGAGTCTCGATCGCCGATAAGGGGACATAGATATCTTCGAAGATCTGACGAGGGGCAATGCGGAGAACGCCGTCGGTCGATTCGACCAGATAGTCGCCCTTGCGTCCGGAGTGTTGACGGCCGAGAACGTCGGTGAAGGCGAGGCTGGTGGTGAGTTGTTTGGCTTTGACCAGAAAGCGGGTGCGATAGGTGATCCATGGGATTGTTGCTTTCATGAGTGCCTTAAGTCAGTTCTCGGTTCTCAGTACTCAGTTCTCAGTTTTCGATGGGGAACGGAAATGCTTGCCGATTCCCGTTGGATCCAGACGATTCGCGTCTCGCCCGGGTTCAGTTCAATTGTTATTGAGAGGGCGAGAGTGAATGTAGGCGCGAAAGGTCGCGCGGTCAATTCAGTATTTTTGGTGCAGTTGAGGAAAATGATTGCCACGGATTTTCACGTATCACCGCGGATTATCAACCTTGTCGAAGATGTGACGCTAAGCCGCACGGAGGGCATGGGTTCTGCTGGCCAGAGCGCGTCAGGGGAGGAATTCCGGAGAGTGCGACGGCGGATTGTGCACAGGGGGTGCACAGGAAATGCAGAAAGGCAGTGGTCAGTGGTCAGTGATCAGTGGCCAGTTTGGGTTGAGCCGTTTCGCGGAACCATGCGAGGACGCGGTGTTCGAATTCTTGTTGCGCTGTGCTGATGGCTCCGCAGTGATCGGAGTCTGGGACTTCCCACAACACTGCGTTGCGATTGCGGGATTGGATGCGGTGCGCGTGGCGGAGAGGAATGTTGCCATCGATCTGACCGTGAATCAAAAGGATTGGGACTCGCGTGGCCGCGACGGAATCTTCGGGCGAGACTTGTTGCATGTCGAGACGATACTTCGACCGAACGTAGAGGAGAGCGAATTCGACAACGGGACGGAGAAGAGTGCGCCCGAACCAGGGGCCGAGGCGAAAAGGTTGGCCCATGCGATCGTAAGCGATCTGGCGGAAGCTGGAGAAAGCAGATTCGGCGGCGACGGCGCAGAAGTTCGGCTCAACCGCGAGGGATTGCAGGAGCTCGGCCGCGCCCATGGATTCTCCGAGTCCGTAGACGCAGTGTGGGTGAGCTTGCGTGACGAGGAAGTGAAATCATTGGTGAATGTCGTTGCGTTCCAGAAGGCCGTAGGCGGCGAGCTCACCTCCACTTGTGCCGTGGGCGCGCGCATCGGGGAGCAGGACCGTGAATCCGTGAGCGAGGAGGAGCTGGGCGTATCCAGTCATGCCGATGCGCTTGTCGCCGAGACCGTGGAGCAGCATTACGGCATCGCCGTTGCTGCGATGAGGATGGATGGTCCAGGCACGGAGCGTGGTGGCGTCCGGAGTGGTGATGGAAACATCTTCGAGATCGGACTCGAGGTGGCGAGCAATCCCTCGCATTATGGTTTCGTCTTCTTGAGTCAGAGATCGGCGGGCAGGATGCACAGTGCCGTCGGCGACATAGATGCCGGCTACGGCGCAGAACGACAAGTAGAGTGCGAGGAAGAGCAGGAGGCGGCGAGATCTTCTCGTGAGGCGCATTGGAGCCTGTAGGTTAGTACGGGGAAATGGGGAGCGGGGTTCCGCGGGGAAAGGGATGCGACTGCGAGGAACAAGGAGCGCGAACTCAGGGCTCAAGAGTCCGTCGTGCGTGACTGCGACAGAATCTTCTGAGGCTCCGCCTCGCTTCGCTAAGCGGGACAGCCGAGGCGGCTGTCGCTACCTGGCATCGCGGCGACGGCTCATGCCTCCACCGCCTCCTGCCCGCCCAGGGGCAGGAAGTATTGCGTTCCTTTGATCGGCTCCGTGACTTTACGCAGGAGTTCCTGCAAATCTTCGTTGCGGTCAACGAAATCAATGTCGGAGGTGTTGACGATCAGCAGGTCCGACGACGTGTAGTGAAAAAAGAAGTGCTCATAGGCCTTGACCACTTCTTCCAGATACTCGTCGCTGACGGCGCGCTCGCCCGGAGCATTCTTTTTTTTCAGACGCTTCTTCAGCACCTCAGGCGTGGCTTGCAGGTAGATGACAAGATCAGGAGTTGGCAGCTTCTCACGGAAGTGATTGTAGTAGCGGTTGTAGGTATCGAGCTCCTGGTCGGTGAGGTTGAGGCAGGCAAAGAGTTTGTCTTTTTCGATGATGTAGTCCGCGACCACCGTCTTCTGCGACTGAGGACCGAGGTCGAGCGCCTGCAACTGTTCGAACCGCCCCACCAGAAAAGCGAACTGCGCCTGAAACGCGGCGCCCCGCTCGCCCTCGTAAAACGCTCCGAGAAAAGGATTGGAGTCAGGCTCCATCACGCGTTGCGCGTTCAGGCGCTCCGCCAAAATGCGGGCCAGCGTGCTCTTGCCCACTCGGATGGGACCTTCCACAGCAATGTAGCGGGGGAGTTCGAAGAGATTAGCCATGGGTTCGCTATGAATCGGAAGTTGCAGGATAGCTCGGATGGAGCCGAGTGGCAATTGAGGGAAGAGTTAACAGTGGAATTGAGAAAATTGAGCAATTGAGCGATCTGTAAATTGGGCAATTGTGAGGCTGGGAGAGCGGAGAAGCTCAACCGCCAAATCTCCTGATCGCTAAATCACTCAATCAAATACAATCCCCTGCATGCTGGGACTGACAGTGACTGCCGTGTCCGCCGCAGCCGCTGTAGCTGCGGGTTATCAGTCCATGGCGCCGACGGGGCAGTGGTACGGGCGAACGTTCACGGGACTGGCGCACAGCTCGCGGCAGATTGCGTTGACCTACGACGACGGCCCCAATGAGCCACACACGCAGCGATTGCTGGAAGTCCTTGGCAGGCATGGAGTGCATGCGACTTTTTTTCTGATCGGACGCTATGTGCGGCAGCGTCCCGAGATCGCGCGCGAGATTGTGCGGGCCGGCCACGTTGTTGGCAACCATACCTTCACGCATCCCCTGCTGATTTTTAAGAGTGAAACAGAAATCAGGCGGCAAGTCTCCGAATGCCACGCGGCGCTGCGAGAGGCGATCGGCGAACCGTCCAATCTCTTTCGTCCTCCCTTTGGGGGACGCCGCCCCGCCGTGCTCCGCGTGGCGCGCGAACTTGGCCTGGAGTCGGTCATGTGGAACGTGACCGGCTACGACTGGAACGCGCCGCCTGCCGAGGTGATTGAGCGCAAGGTTGCAAAACAGATTCGCGGCGGCGATGTGGTGTTGCTGCATGACGGAGGGCACAAGCAGATGGGAGTGGACCGTTCGCAGACTGTGATTGCCACGGATCGGTTGATCGCGCGCTACAAAGCGGAAGGATATGAATTTGTAACACTTCCAAGAATGATGCAGAAGGCTCGTGTGGGGCCGGGTCTGTGACCCGGGTCAGAGACCCGGTCCCACACTTGCGAATGCCAGCTTCGCCGCCGCGATCGTCTGCTGAACATCCTGCTCCGAATGTGTCGCGCTCAGGAAAGCCGCCTCGTACTGCGACGGTGGCAGATACACTCCGCTGTCGAGCATACTGCGAAAGAACTTGCCAAATGCTTCGGTGTTCGACTTCGAAGCCGAATCCCAATCCGTCACCGGTCCCTCGGTAAAGAACCAGGTAAACATGGAGCCGACACGGTTGCAGCAAAGCGGCACGCCAGCGTCTTTGGCGGCTGCGGCCACACCTTCGACCAAGTCTGCAGTCAACTTGTCGATGCGAGAATAAATCTCCTGCTTGTGATCGCGCAGATGTTTCAGCATGGCGCATCCTGCCGCCATCGCCAACGGATTGCCGGAAAGCGTCCCGGCCTGATACATCGGCCCCAGCGGCGCCACCAGATTCATGATCTCGCTGGAGCCGCCGTATGCGCCAACCGGCAAGCCTCCGCCAATGATCTTGCCCATAGTCGTGAGGTCGGGATGAATATTGTAGAGTTCCTGGGCTCCGCCGTAAGCCACGCGAAACCCGGTCATCACTTCATCGAAAATCAGCACCGACCGCTCGCGCTCGGTGATTAAGCGCAAGGCCACCAGATAGTCGTCCGCGGCGGGAACACATCCCATGTTTCCCACGATCGGCTCCACGATCACGCAGGCAATCTGATGCTTGAATTTTTGGAAGGCGTGCTCCACCGCGTTCACGTTATTGAAAGGCAACGCCAGCGTGAATTGGATGAACTCCTCGGGAACGCCTGCCGAGCCCGGGATGCCGAGAGTGGCCACGCCCGAACCTGCCTTCACCAGCAGAGAATCGGAGTGGCCGTGGTAACAGCCTTCAAATTTTACAATGTACTTGCGCTTGGTATAAGCCCGCGCCAGGCGAATTGCCGACATGGTGGCTTCGGTCCCGGAGCTCACGAAGCGAACTTTCTGCATGGGCGGAAACGCCGCCAGCACCAGTTCTGCGAGATCGGCCTCGGAAGGAGTTGAGGCGCCAAAGCTGGTGCCATTGCAGGCTGCGCCCACGATGGCATCGAGGACGTCGGGCGCAGCGTGGCCGAGAATCAACGGTCCCCAGGAGCCGACGTAGTCGACGAATTCGTTTTCATCGGCGTCCCAGATGTGGGAGCCTTTGCCGCGCACAATAAATGGCGGGTCGCCGCCCACCGACCCAAACGCGCGCACTGGCGAATTTACTCCGCCGGGAATCATGCCTTCAGCGCGTTGCTGCAGACGGCGCGACTGCTCGACTTTTCGGGACGTGGTGGACGGCATCGAGTGCTCCCGCGGGAGAAGGATGTCAACCATCGAGACTGACTACTATAGCAGCGCCAGCGCAAAACAAATTAATCAGATATTCACGATTTCGAAATCATTTTGCAACATCGGGCGGGTAACTTGGAGTCATTAACTTGCCCTTCTAACCGGGAGGGTTCAAGGACAGCTTCGGGGGCTCCGGGCTGTCCTTATTTTTATTTTTGCCGGGGCCGCCGGCGAGGAACCCCCAACAAAGGCTTGGCGTCGCGTCCATCCCTCACCTTGATGACATCACGGCAATCTCTGTTAGCTCATTATAGTTAACCGTAGTTAACTTGGTATGATATCGTAGGTTAACTGTCCGGTTCCGTTGCTGGAGGGATCGTAAGGAATGAAAAGTCGAGCCCCACTGATGAGCCTGAGCGCGCGCTGGCTACTGCTCGTATTCTGGGCCGTCACCACCATTGGGCCAGCTCTGGCGCAACAGCCCGACGCCCCCTCCGCGCAGCAGGGGAGTACCGGCGCCAACATAGTTGATCCGCCACCGGAGCAAAACACGGAAGCGATGTTTCCCCATTTCAAGGACACACGCTTCTGGCTGTCCGGCCAGGCGAACTTCATCTTTCAGGCTCACCCTGCATTCCACGCGCCCTACAGTGGCCCGAACAGTCTCAGCCCTCACTACGAGAAAGCCACGTCGCGTGTGATGACGCTCTACACCGGAGTGCGTTTGAACAATTCCACCGAGTTTCTGGTCGATATTGAAGAGGCTGGCGGAGCCGCGCTCAGCACGGGGCTCGGGCTGGCGGGGCCGCCGGATCTCGATATCGTGCGTAATCCCAGCCTCAGCAAAGCGCCTTATCTGGGACGAGGCATGATTCACAAAGTGTTTGCGCTAAGCATTGACAAAGTTGAAAATCAGCGCAATTTTTTGTCGCTCTTCGAAGAACTTCCGCGCCGCCGTCTCGAAGTCCGCTTCGGCAAATTCAGCATGCCGGATTTCTTCGACGTTAACTCCGTCGGCTCCGACACCCACTTCCAATTCACCAACTGGACCACTGACAACAACGGCGCCTACGATTACGCGGCCGACACGCGCGGCTACACCGTTGGGATTACCGCCGATTATGAAGACCGCAACTGGGGTTTCCGCTTCGCCGAGGCGCTGATGCCCAAGGTCGCGAACGGAATTGATCTGGTATGGAAGCCCTGGCAAGCTCACGCGGAAAACTTTGAATACGAGTTCCGTCACGGCCTGATCCCAAAAAAATCGGGCGTGGTCCGTTTGTTGGCCTTCACCAACTACGCCAACATGGGCATCTACCGCCAGGCCATCGCCAACTTTGAGGCCGGCCTCACGCCCGTTCCAGAAATCACCAACCATCCCTGGCACACCACGCGTAAATACGGATTCGGCATCAACATCGAGCAGAACCTGACCCACAACTTGACCGTCTTCACCCGCTTTGGCTGGGATGACGGCAAGACCGAGTCGTTCGCCTACACCGAAGTCGATCAAACGTTTGCGGGAGGATTGGGAGCGAAAGGCGCCTGGTGGCATCGCAAACAAGACCGGGCAGGCGTTGCGTTTGTCTCGAACGCAATCAAAAAAGATCACCAGATCTATCTCGCCGATGGCGGCCTCGGCTTCTTACTAGGCGATGGCAAACTAAACTACGGCCGCGAAAATATTCTGGAGACTTACTATACAGTCCACGTCTGGCGCGGCATCTATCTCGCGCCCGGCTTGCAGCACATCGCGGACCCCGGCTACAACCGAGACCGCGGACCTGTGCTTGTACCCGCGTTCCGCGCCCATGTGGAGTTCTAAGGCCTGGATTTCTAGCGTAATCGCTGAGAAAACTTGAGCTTAGAGCAGCTGATCGAGTACAAGCGTATCCAGTTCCTCGATTCGCCCGAAGACCGGATCATTGGTGACGAAACCCGTCGCCCGTGCGCGGAGCGCAGTGGCCGCTTGCAGAGCATCCGGCGTCCGGAGGCGATGCACGGCGCGTAGTTTCGCGGCCAGGTCGGCTGTTTCCAGGTCAGGCGCAATCCACTGCAAGTTGGGATAAGTGGAAAGCAAACCGTAGAATGCATCCACACGGTGCTCGTCGTGGTCGCGATATGACGGAACCAGGAGTTCCGTCATTGTGATCGTGGAGGTGATAGCCTCGTGGCCTGCCCGCTCTACCCACGAAAAGACAGGATCTGTGAGCGCCAGGTAGCGGGCATTCGCTTCCAGTTGGTAAATAAAGACGCTAGTGTCGAGAGCAATCCGGCGGTGACGCCGGAGAAATAACCGAAGCCGCTCTACTTCCAACTCTGGCGTTCTTTCTGAAGATGTTGGGATGGATAGGCGTTGCCCGCCAAACCCAGGATCGCCTCTCGGTGAGACTTGGGTTTTTGCAGTACGAGCACCCTCTTGCCGCGAACCACCACCAGCACTTTATCACCGGCTCTTAAGCCGAGCGCCTCCCGCGCTTCCCGCGGAATTACGATCTGGTTCTTTGAAGAAACGGTTGCCTGTGCCATGCTTTACATTCTAGCACAAAGTAAAGCACCTGCAAGAGTCTGCTATCTCTCCACGTTCACGCCCTTCCAGAACGCGACATACCCTTTGATCTGCTTCGCTGCCGACTTGGGCTCGGGATAATACCAGGCCGCGCCGGCGTTCCGTTTGCCCTTGACCTCAACGTCGTAATAGCTCGCCGTGCCCTTCCAGGGACACACCGTGTGCGCATCACTCGGCTTGAAGTATTCTTTGCGAATCGCATCCGGAGGGAAATACTGGTTGCCCTCGACCTCTACAGTCGCATTGCTTTCGGCCAGAACCGCGCCTTCCCACATTGCTTTTGCCATAATGCCCATATAGATTCCTATCAGGCTCAGCAGTTTCACAAACGTTATGGGAGCAAGAATGCCGGAGGCGATAACCAAGGCGCGATTTAACGGGCACTCCATGGTCGGAGTGCTGGAGCGTGTCATGGTGTGTTCCCCGCGAACGGCGGGCTGGAACCAGCCGGAGCGAGTCGCGCTCTGGAAAGCATTAGGCTTCCACCACGTCCCCGATTTCGATGCCGCGCAATCGCAACATGAAATTCTCTGCCGCGAGTTGCAAGCCGCAGGCGCGGAGGTTGTGGAGATGCCTGCTGCCCCCGACCTCTCTCTGGATGCGGTCTACGCCCACGACGCCTCTCTACCCACCGACTACGGTTTGATCGTCATGCGCCCGGCCAAGCCGAACCGCGTTGCCGAAAGCCCTCGCCACGTCTCGTTCGGTGAGACTTTAGAGATTCCAAGACTTGGCGCAATCGTATTCCCGGGTACCACCGAAGCCGGTGACATGGTCTGGCTCGACGCCAGGACGCTGCTCATCGGCCACGGATATCGCACAAACGCCGCAGGCATTCAGCAGATTCGCGATTTGCTCGCGCCCAAAGGCGTAGAAGTTCTCTCCGCGCCGTTGCCCTACGGTCCGGGACCGTCGGCGTGCCTGCATCTCATGTCTCTGATCAGTCTGCTCGACGAACGTACCGCGCTGGTTGATCTGCCCTGGCTCGCAGTCGAGACTGTCGAACTAGTCAAGTCCCGCGGCTTCAACTTCGTCGAAATCGATCCCTCCGAGCGCGACACGTTGGCGTGCAACGTTCTAGCGTTGGGTGACAACCGCCTGCTGGCCATCGAAGAAAATCGCAAAACGAATGCGCGACTCCGCCAAGCCGGATTCGACGTCCGCACCTTCCCCGGCAGCGAACTCTGCATCAACGGCAGCGGCGGGCCGACTTGCCTAACGCGACCGCTGCTGCGTGGTTGAGCACGAACTGTGAACTGAGCGCGGCCCGTGTGGGAGCGGGCGCTTCGCGAGCCTGCCCTGAGCGAAACCGAAGGGTTCCGCCGAGCGCAGCGAGGCGGGACCGCAACAAGCGACGAAGTCATTAGCCTCGATTGTGTGATAATGTGTACATATGAGCACGACAATGACAATCCGCTTGGAACCGGCGATCAAGAAAAGACTCAACCGACTAGCGGCGGCCACTAGTCGTAGTAAGTCGTTTCTCGCCGCCGAAGCAATCCGTGAATACATTGCTACGAACGAATGGCAGATTCAAGAGATCCGGGCTGCCGTTGCAGAAGCTGATGCGGGCAATTTCGCTAGTGACGCAGAGGTTAAGGCACTCATAGGCAAGTGGAATGGTCACTCGGATTAAGTGGCTCAAGAAGGCGTTGCAGAACTTTGACGAAGAAGTCGCTTACATTGCGAACGACGACCCCTCGGCGGCTCGATTGGTGGCCCGGCGCATCACGGAGGCTGTATCACTCTTAGCGACTCAGCCTGCCATCGGGCGTCCCGGACGGGTTTCCGGTACGCGAGAATTGTTGGTACCCAAGACCCGCTATCTGATCCCCTATCGTGTCCGCCGCGGCGTGGTTGAAATTTTGCGCGTCTTTCATGCCTCTCGCCGCCCGCCAAATCGCTAGTGAGACGTCGCGTCTCAAGAGCACATCTACTCCTGCTAAAATAATCCTGCATGCTTCTTCCCTTCGTCCGCGAACTCTTTGTGGACGTAGAAAAGTTTCCCGCCTTCGCGCGTGTAGCCTCCCACCTCAAGGAGGGCACGGGGCGTATTCGTGTCTCCGGCCTCACCCCAACCGCGAAAGCCTTGCTGCTCGTGCTGTTTCAGCGTGCCGCCGCGCGCCCTTTGATCTTCGTAGTCAACGACAACCGCGCCGTCGAAGAGTTCGTTCCCATCATTCGCGGCTTCTGTGAACTCACCGCCGCCTGCGATCCGGAGTTCGTCATCTCTCTGCCCGCGCGCGATGTGCTCCCCTTCCAGAACCTTTCACCACATCCTGAACTTCAGGAAGAGCGCGCCACTGCTCTGTGGAAGATAGCGACTGGCGCGGCTTCCATTGTGGTGACGCCGGTAGCCGCAACGGCCATCCGCCTGCGCTCCAGCGACTATTACGCCGAGCTCGCCCGCACTATCCGCCGCGGCGAATCCTTTGATCTCGAGGCCCTGCTGGCCCACCTGAACACTGTCGGCTACACCTCCACTGACGTGGTCGAAATGCCCGGCCAATATGCCGTGCGCGGCGGCATCCTTGACGTCTACTCGCCTGAGGCCGATCGCCCACTGCGCATCGAATTCTTCGGCGACGACGCCGAGTCCATTCGCAAATTCGATCCCGCCTCGCAACGGTCTTCCACCCCTGTGGACGAAGCCTTGCTCCTTCCGCTAACCGAGACTCCGGTCAGCGAGCACCTTCTCGGCGCAATTCACACCCGTCTCAGCGGTAAGCGCATCGTTGGATCCGGAAAACCGGGTTCAGAAGAGATAGTCGAAGCCGCCGTCCGTGCCGGCGGATTGAACGTTTTTCCCGGCTGGGAGTTCTACACTCCGGTGGCCGGCGCCGACAGCTCGGTTTTCGATCTCCTTCCGCGCGCCGCGGTCTTGCTAGACGAGACCGATCTGCTTAAGGAAGAATTCGAGCGCTTCTGGACCCGTGTCGTCGAAGCCCATGAGCGCAGCGGCGTCGGTAATTTAGTCCGCCCTGAAGACCTTTACTTACCCCCGCAAGATTGGTGGCAGAAGACCGTAACTCTTCCCGGCGCCGATGTCGAGCATTTGGGCATCACACGCGGCCTGGACGAAGTCGCAGTTTCATTCCTGACTCAACCCTCCCCCCGCTTTCATGGCGCAGTTCCCGCGATGCTGGAACAAGTGCAGAAGCTCAACGCCGATGGCAAACGCGTTTTATTCGCCGTGCCCAATATCGGCGAAGTCGAGCGCCTGGCCGACGTTTTCACGGAGTACAACGTCTCTTTTCGTCTGGGAAGCCGCACCCGCGGCGGCGAAAGCTACGCCGACGAGACCAGCTATTTCGCAGGCGAGGTCCTCACCACCACGCTGGCCACGGCTTACGTTCCTGATGGCGTCCTCCTGCCCGAAGCGAATCTCGCCATCTTCGGAGCCCGCGATCTGTTCGACGAATCCGAGTCGGTGGCCTCGCGCCCGCAGCGCTCAAAATCCAAAGTCTCGGCCTTCCTCTCCGACTTTCGCGATCTCCAGGTTGGCGACTACGTCGTGCATGTCGAACATGGCATCGGGCAGTATCAGGGCTTGAAGGAAATCAACCACGGCGATGGTCCCGCCGAATTCATGCTGCTCGAATTCGCCGAAGCCGCTCGCCTCTACGTTCCACTCACGCGCCTTGATCTGGTGCAGAAATATCGCTCCTCGGAAGGTGCCAAGCCGGCCTTAAGTCATCTCGGCACGCAATCGTGGGCGAAGACGAAGTCGCGCGTGCGCAAGGCCATGAAAGACATGGCGGACGAGCTTCTTAAGCTCTACGCCGAGCGCAAGACGGCCGTGGGACACGCCTTTCCACCGGGCAACGAATGGTTCCGGGAATTCGAAGACGCTTTCGAATTCAGCGAGACCGAAGACCAGGCCCAAGCCATCAAAGACGTGATTCGCGACATGGAGTCCTCCCAACCCATGGACCGCCTGCTCTGCGGCGATGTGGGTTACGGCAAGACGGAAGTCGCGATGCGCGCCGCCTTCAAGGCCATCAATGACAACAAACAAGTAGCGGTGCTCGCTCCCACCACCGTGCTCGCCTTTCAGCACTACGAGACCTTCAAGCAGCGCTTCGCACCCTTCCCGGTCACAATAGAGATGATCAGCCGCTTCCGCACTGCAAAGCAGCAAAAAGAAATCCTGCAAAAAACCGAAGCCGGCAAAATCGATGTCCTCATCGGAACCCACCGCATCCTTTCCAAAGACATTAAGTTTTCAGATCTTGGCCTGCTCATCGTCGACGAAGAACAGCGCTTCGGCGTCCGCCACAAGGAACGTATCAAGCAAATGCGCAAGCAAGTGGACGTGCTCACCATGTCAGCCACGCCTATCCCGCGCACCCTGCACATGTCGCTGGTCGGTCTCCGCGACATGAGCGTGATAGAAACTCCTCCGAAAGATCGCATGGCGATCCAAACGGTCGTCGCCAGTTGGGACGAAAAGCTGATCCAATCGGCCATCGAGCAGGAACTCGAACGCGGCGGCCAGGTTTATTTCGTCCACAACCGTGTGGACACGATCTGGGAGATCGCGGCGAAGCTTCAGGCTCTGGTCCCGCCGGCGCGCATCATCGTCGGCCACGGACAGATGTCGGAAGGCGAACTCGAAAAAGTGATGCTGAAGTTTATGCACCACGAAGCCGACATCCTGGTGTCGACCACGATCATCGAGAATGGCCTGGACATTCCGCTGTGCAACACGATTCTGATCAACCGCGCCGACCGGCTGGGACTTTCGGAGCTTTATCAACTGCGGGGACGCGTCGGACGATCGAGCCGCCGCGCCTACGCTTACCTGATGCTTCCCCCGGAGGTCGAGCTCACTCCCATCGCCCGCCGCCGTCTCGCCGCGTTGAAAGAATTTTCTGACCTGGGCGCGGGATTCAAAATCGCCGCCCTCGATCTCGAACTGCGCGGCGCCGGCAACATGCTGGGCGGCGAGCAGAGCGGCCACATCGAAGCCATCGGCTTCGAGCTCTATACCCAGATGCTCGAGCGCGCAGTCCGCGAGATGAAAGGCGAAGCCGCTCCCGACGCGGCCGAAACCCAGCTCAATCTCGGCCTCAATATCCGCATTCCCGCGGACTACGTCCCGGAGGAGAATCAGCGATTGCAGATGTATAAACGCGTGGCCCGGGTCGAGACTGAATCGCAACTCACCGACGTGGCCGGAGAGTTGCAGGACCGCTACGGTCCGCCGCCCCCTGCAGTCCGCAACCTGCTGGACTACGCCTCGCTAAAATTGCTGTGCATGAAGGTCGGCGTGAACGCGATCGAGCGCAAGCGGGATTTCGTTACATTGAAGTTCCAGCAAAATGCGACCGTAGATCCAGAGCAGTTAGCCCGCTTCGTCTCCGCCCAGCGCGGGGCGCAGTTCACCCCGGACGGCATGTTGAAGTTTGTTTTGAAAGCAACGGCTGCGGAAGACGTGTTGCGCGCGTTGCGGACTATATTAGAGCAACTAGCCAGCGCCGAAGCAGCATCAGAAGTGCGGTCCGTCGCGGGACCGAGTTAGTTTGGAGCGGCGGGGGCCTTCAGCCGCGCCCCACACGTTATCTTCAAACACCTGCCGCAGCGCCTACCTTCCAACCGCTGTCTCCTGGCTCGCCGCGCAAAGCCACGCGCCCTTCTCCTGTATCCATGTATCGGTAAAACGCCCCCGACGAGTGTAGGCCTTACCCTTTTCGATGCCGTGTTCCCGATAGGTTCCGGTGACGACGACCGCATGATCGTAAGGTTGCGCGTTCATCGAGTCATTCACAATCTGCTCCGGATGGTAGCTGGCGGCACTGATGCTGGCGAGAAATTCCTGTTTGTCCATGAACGTTCCGTCGGAATCCGTGTAAGCAAAAGAAGACGCGAGCAAGCCGTCGATCGCCCTCACGTCTTTGTGCTTCTCGGCCTCATTCCAGGCGTTTTCCAGGGAAAGCACGCGCGCTTTGTCGGAGTCGTGCGAGCCGACCTGAGCGTGGCCCGCGAGCATCATTGCTGCCAGCACAATGCAAACGGTCACGGCCTTCATAAGAATGGCTCCTCTTGCGACCTGTACCGTGGGAAGGAAGAAAGCTAAGCGATTTGTGGTTCCGATTGCAAGTGAGTCAACCGGATCATGCGTTCGCGAATCCCGGGAACCTACCCCGCACCACGTATCGCCAGCCCCAAACCCCAACAGGTACAATTGTCCGGCAACCGGAGTCGAATAGCCAACGACTAAGGAACATGCACCAACGACTGCCCTATGACCATGAAAGTCCGTAAAGCCGTATTCCCCGCAGCCGGCCTGGGCACCCGCTTCCTGCCCGCAACCAAAGCCCAACCTAAAGAGATGCTGCCGCTGGTGGATAAGCCCATCATTCAATATGGCGTGGAAGAGGCAATGGCCTCGGGATGCGATCAGATCCTGATCATCACGGGCCGCGGCAAGCAGGCCATCGAAGACCACTTCGACGTGAGCTACGAACTCGAAACCATGCTCGAGCAGCGCAACAAGACCGATCTGCTGAAGATCGTGCGCTCCATCTCCGACATGATCCATGTCGCCTACGTCCGCCAGAAAGAGGCTCTGGGCCTCGGCCACGCCGTGCTGATGGCCCGCGAACTTGTGGGCAACGAGCCCTTCGCCGTGCTGCTCGCCGATGATGTGATCGATGCCAAAGTCCCTTGCCTCAAGCAGATGGTCGAAGTCTTCGATCAGACTCAGTGCTCGGTGCTGGCCACGCAGATTATTGAAGGCAAAATGATTTCTTCCTACGGCGTGCTCGACGTGAAGCCCGTCGACAGCCGCTTCGGCGAGCGTCTGTACGAAATCAAGAACATGGTGGAGAAGCCCAAGCCTGAGGATGCGCCTTCAAACCTGGCCATCATCGGCCGCTACATTCTCACGCCCGCGATCTTCGACTGCCTCGCCGACACCAAGGCCGGCGCCGGCGGAGAGCTGCAACTCACCGACGGCATGCGCCTGCTGCTGCAAAAAGAAAAAATGTACGCCTACGTCTACGAAGGCCGCCGCCACGACACCGGCGATAAACTGGGATTTCTGAAAGCCACAGTTGAGTTCGCCCTCAAGCGCGAAGATTTAGGGACTCCGTTCCGCGAATATCTAAAGGGACTGAAGCTCTAGGATGTTAGTGTGTGGACGGGTGTCTGTGTGGGGACGGCCGCGCTCGGCCGTCCAGCCAAGCGCAGGCATCACCACGTGCTTCCCGGCCCGACTTCAACTTCATCTCTCTCTTAACTTCTTCGACTTCTCCTCTACTCCTCGCGCCAGCTTCTCCTTGTGCGCCTCTAGCTTCTTTACCATCGAAGCGTCCCCTAAAGCAATCATCTGCGCCGCAAGGATTCCCGCATTGGTCGCTCCCGGCTTGCCGATCGCCACCGTCGCCACGGGAATCCCCGCCGGCATCTGCACGGTAGCCAGCAGCGAATCCATTCCCTGCAAGGATGTCGAAGGAATCGGCACTCCAATCACGGGCAAAGTAGTATGAGCCGCAATCACCCCGGCGAGATGCGCTGCTCCTCCCGCTCCGGCGATGATCACTTGAATCCCGCGACCCGCCGCCTTGCGCGCGAAATCGGCTGTCCGGTCCGGGGAACGGTGGGCCGACGTAACGTCAATCTCGTAAGCGATTCCAAATTCCTCCAGAGCTTTCCCGGCCTCGCGCATGATCTCAAGATCGGAGTCGCTTCCCATTACGATTGAAACCAGCGGCTTGCTCATCATTCTCCTCAGAAATTATTTCTTCATTGCTCTTCCCGCAATGTCCCTCCGGTAATGCGCCCCGTCGAAGCGAATCTTTTCGCAGGCTTGATAAGCCCGCTCGACCGCAGTCGCCAACTCCGGAGCGCGCGCCGACACGCCCAGCACCCGCCCTCCGGCAGTGTAAAACGCACCATCGCGTTTCGAGGTTCCAGCGTGAAATACTTTCACGCCGCCAACCGAACCCCCTTCCTCGAGCCCAGTTATCTTCTTCCCTACGTCAAACGTCCCAGGATATCCTCCCGAAGCCATCACCACACACACCGACGCATCGCGCGACCACTTGAAATCACCCTCGCTGACTCGGCCTTCAATCGAGGCTTCCAAGGCTTCCACCAGATCGCTCTCCAGCCGCATCAAAATCGGCTGTGTCTCCGGATCGCCAAACCGGCAATTGAACTCCAGTACCATCGGACCGCGAGCCGTCATCATCAATCCACAGTAAAGCACTCCTCTGAACTCCGCGCCCTCAGCCTTCATGCCCTCAACCACGGGACGCGCAATGTGATGCACCAGCCAGTCGCGCATCTTGTCGTCAATAATGGTTTGGGCGGAATAGGCGCCCATGCCTCCGGTATTGGGCCCGGTGTCGCCATCGCCCACGCGTTTGTGATCCTGGGCGGCCACCAGCGGCGCAACTCGCTCTCCATCGCTCAGCACCAGAAACGAGAGTTCGTCGCCCTTTAAGCATTCTTCCAGCACCACGCGCGTACCAGCCTCTCCCACCATTTTGCCGCTGAACATTTCCGAGGCTACGCGAACAGCCTCTTCTTTGCTGGCCGCGATCACCACGCCCTTGCCCGCCGCCAGTCCGTCCGCCTTCACCACCACCGGCACGTGAAAGTGCGCCAGCGCCGTGCGGACCTCCTCCACGGAATCGCAGATGGCATAGGGGGCGGTGGGAATGTGATGCCGCCGCAGAAATTCCTTCGCGAAGCTCTTGCTCGATTCCAGTTGCGCCGCCGCCTTGGTCGGCCCGAACACAGGCCAGCCGCGCCGTGTGAACTCATCCACAACGCCCATCGTCAGCAGCAACTCAGGACCAACCACCGTCAGGTCCGGGCGCAGTTGCTCACCCAGCGCGACGATTGAGTCCAGACTCTTCAGGTCAACCGGCAGGCATTCCGCCTCGTCCGCGATGCCGCCATTTCCCGGCGCGCAATAAAGTTTCGAAACGCGCGAAGACTGCCGCAGCTTCCATACCAAAGCGTGCTCGCGTCCACCGCTGCCTAGAACCAGAACTTTCATAGCCAGAGAGAATCTAAGGTTAGGGGCAGAGGAGGAAACCTGTCAAACACCCTTCCGGCCATCATTTCGGAGGCTGGGCGTTTGCCTCCCCTGTGTTTCCCCGGTGCTCTCTGTGTTAGAGGTTCGTTCCTTGCCATTAACCACGCTTAACACCGTCGTATAATCTCCCCAGATGATCACTGTCTCCAAAGAAGACTATCTCAAAGCGATTCTCGAGGCTGAGAGTGAAGGCGAGGACGTGATCTCGGCGCGGCTTGCTGACTGGCTGAAAGTTTCGGCGCCTGCTGTCACCATGGCCGTGCGCCGCTTGAAAAAGGACCGCCTGGTTCGGGTTCAGGCCGATGGGCACGTGCGGCTAACCGCCGCTGGCCGCAAGATCGCACGCAAACTTACGCTCCGCCACCACCTCATCGAACGCATGTTGTCGGAACTTTTCGGCATGGAGTGGTGGAAAGTCCACGACGAAGCCGAGCGCCTCGAGCACGCCGTCTCGCCCGACTTCGAAGCCAAACTCCTGGCCAAGCTGGGCAAAGGAGGCGCCTGTCCTCACGGCAACCTCAGCGAGATGGAAAGCCCTGCCAGCCGCCGCCATCGCGGCCTGCTGCTTCTGGCCGATGCCGCGCCTGGAGCCGCTTACTCTGTTAGCGGGATTTACGAGCGCGACCGCCGCCTGCTTGAGTTCCTCGAAGCCCGCGGCATTCGTCCCGGAGCGAAGTTGCGCCTCCTCGAACGCAACTACGATCAGACGCTGACCATCTCCACCACTGCCGGCAACATCTCCCTCGGCCGTGCCGCCGCCGAGCGCGTCTGGGTTTCCGCTGTCCGCTAGGTCTTGACCGGCCCTGTCATTCTGAAGTCGAAGGAACCCTTGCATCTTGCGCCGCAATCGGCCTGGCCAAGCGCCTCTATCCGTACTTCGCAGTATTAGTTAACTATAGTTTATTTCCTAGTGTATACTTAGGCTAATCTCTGCTGGAGAAAGTCCCCGGACGCATCGGTGGAGATCAGCGGAACGCAAAGCACTCAACCGATGAAGCCCGTTGTCGCCCAGACCGAAGCCGCAATCATCATCACCCACGAAGACGTGGACCGCGCGCATGATCGCGTACGAGTCTCCACCGCCCGTGCCCAGCGCGGCTTTTCCTCCAGAGCACGCCTCTTGTGGTTGCTGGTTGGCCCCGGAGTGCTGGTTATGCTGGGAGAGAACGACGGCCCCAGCATGCTCTCCTATGCCGCCACCGGCGCCAGGTTCGGCGTCGGATTCTTCATCCCATTCGTCGCCTTAACGTTTTGCATGGCAATCGTGGTCCAGGAGATGACCGTCCGCCTCGGCGCCGCCACTCATCGCGGACACGCCGAACTGATCTTCGAGCGCTTCGGCCCTTTCTGGGGCTGGTTTTCCATGATCGACCTGGGCATTGGCAACTTCCTCACCCTCATCACCGAGTTCATTGCTATCCGCGCCGGCCTGGGCTTCTTCGGAGTTCCTCCATGGATAGCAGTCGTCATAGCGCTGATCGTGCTCTACGCCGCTCTCGTGACCCACCGGTACTGGACCTGGGAACGCATCACTCTCGCCGCCGCCGCATTCAATCTAATATTTATTCCGGTTGCGTTAATGACCCACCCTAGCTGGCACGCTGTAGGTCACTCCTTCATCACCTGGCAGCCGCTTCCCGGCTTCAACAAAGACACACTGCTGATCGTCCTGGCCGACATCGGCGCCACTGTAACCCCGTGGATGCTTTTCTTTCAGCAGAGCGCCACGGTCGACAAGGGAATGACTACCAAGGACATCCGCTTTGGCCGCATTGACACTGTGTTAGGCGCCGCGCTGGCAACCGCCGCGGCCATTGCCACAATTCTCGCGACCGCGCCCTTGTTCGCCCATCAGATGACTGCGGACAATTTCCAGGCCGCTGAATTTGCCCAGGCACTCCAGCCCTTGATCGGACGCTTCGGGGCATCGCTGTTTGCCCTCGGGATGGTCGAAGCCGGCATAGTAGCCGCCATCACGATTTCAGCTTCTTCGGCATACGCCTTCGGAGAGGTCACTCACAAACCGCACAGCCTCAACCTCCCGATGGGCGAAGGCAAATCGTTTTACGCAGTCCTGACCCTATGTGCAGTCGCTGCCGCCGCCATCGTTCTAGTCCCAGGCCTGCCGTTGGTCTACGTGGTCCTGGTGGTGAATGTGGTTGCAGTTCTGGCCATGCCGCCAGCGTTGGTGTTCCTCTTCATGCTGGTGAATGACAAAGAAATTATGGGCGATCTGGTAAGTCCGTGGTGGGCAAATATATTGCCCACCGCCGTAGTATTTATTCTGACCGCCGCCGGCGTACTCTTCGGCATCAGCATCATCGCTCCCAACATCTTCGCCGCACTGGGAGGGAAGTAGTGTCGCGTTTCTAAATTGGAGAATGAATCTCATGGTCAAGAAAGAACCCGCACAGCCCTTACCATCCGATCAGACTTGGGTCCTATCCTCCCTCGAACACGATCAACTCGCGAACGCCAAGAAACATCCCATCCCCCGCCGCCATCTCAAAGGCCCCGAACTCCTCGTCCTCTGGGCGCTCCGCCTCTACCTTCTCTTCATGATGGCGGTCGTCGGGTATCAAGTCTGGATCGCTGCGCACTAGAGCCGGATCAATAAATCATGGGATCGTTCGAACACGCAATTTCGCTCGCGGAGTGTATGCCTACGCAGAAAACAGATGGCATTTAGATCGGACCTTCGGTTTGATTCCCCCTACGCAATCCGCGCCAAAACGACTAAACTTAAGAGTTCCGCTAAATTGGCATAAGCCCGCAGTA
The DNA here is from genome assembly GCA_035568115.1 of Candidatus Acidiferrum sp. GTDB lineage: Bacteria > Acidobacteriota > Terriglobia > Terriglobales > Acidobacteriaceae > Sulfotelmatobacter. Next base: position 5,468 of record DATMOP010000003.1, on the reverse strand, counting down.
CGGCGCCGCTGTCTCGCGGCATCTATGCCTGTCAGGAAGGCCATCATGTCCTTGAACAGTTTCAACAGCCGCTCCACCCTCAAAGTCGGCAACAAAGAATACGAAATCTACCGCCTCGACGCCCTCGATCATCAAGGCATTTCGACGAAGCATCTGCCGTACTCGCTCCGCATTCTTCTCGAGAACCTGCTGCGCACCGAAGACGGCCGCAACGTGAAGAAAGAAGACATCCGCTCGATGGCCGCCTGGAACAAAAGCTCCAAGCCCGACAAAGAAATCGCGTTCACTCCCAGCCGCGTACTCCTTCAGGATTTCACCGGGGTCCCCTGCGTGGTCGACCTCGCCGCGATGCGCGACGCCATGAAAGAGCTCGGCGGCGACCCCGCCCTGATCAATCCTCTACAGCCGGTTGAACTGGTGATCGACCACTCCGTCCAGGTCGACGAATTCGGCACCTCCAATGCCTTCGATATGAACGCCCTGCTCGAATTCCAGCGCAACAAAGAGCGCTACTCTTTTCTTCGTTGGGGCCAGACCGGATTCCACAACCTCGCAATCGTCCCCCCCGATACCGGCATCGTCCATCAAGTCAATCTCGAATACCTCGCCCGCGTAGTCTTCGTCCAGGAAAAAAACGGCAAGCGCACCGCCAGCCCCGACACCCTGGTCGGCACCGACAGTCACAGTACGATGATAAACGGGTTGGGAGTTTTGGGATGGGGCGTTGGTGGCATCGAGGCTGAGGCTGCGATGCTGGGGCAGCCTGTCTCCATGCTGATTCCGCTCGTTGTCGGGGTGAAGCTTACGGGGCGGTTGCGTGAAGGGGCTACCGCTACTGATCTTGTTCTGACTATTACGGAGATGCTGCGCAAGCATGGAGTCGTAGGGAAGTTTGTGGAGTACTTTGGGCCGGGGCTGCGCGATCTGCCGCTGGCTGATCGCGCCACAATTGCCAATATGTCTCCCGAATATGGAGCGACCTGCGGGATATTTCCTGTCGACAAGGAAAGCTTGAAGTATTTGAAACTCACGGGGCGCAGTGCGGAACAGATTGCGCTGGTTGAGGCTTACTGCCGGGAGCAAGGGCTTTTTCACGATGAGAAGACTCCGGAGGCGGAATACTCCGAGCTGCTTTCGCTTGATCTGGGGACGGTGGAGCCTAGTCTGGCTGGGCCGAAGCGTCCGCAGGATCGCGTGATTTTGTCGCAGGCTGCCGAGTCGTTCGCGAAGGCTCTGCCATCGCTCATCAAGCCGAGGTCCTCAGCGAAGGCGGCAGAGGCAGCACCCGTTCCTGCCAACAACAATTCCGCGCGCTGGGAACAGGAAGGTGGCAGTCCGGGGGCGATTGGTGTTGAAGATCCCAACGTCGAAGAGCACGTTCCGCCCAGCGTGAAGGACTGCTTGAAACATGGGAGCGTGGTGATCGCCGCGATTACTTCGTGCACCAACACATCAAACCCCTCAGTCATGATTGGCGCGGGACTGCTGGCGAAGAAGGCGGTGGAGAAAGGCTTGTCAGTACCTGCCTGGGTGAAGACTTCGCTGGCGCCGGGATCGAAAGTCGTTCGCGACTATCTGGAGAATGCGGGGCTCACCCCGTATCTCGAGAAGCTGAAATTCCACATTGTGGGTTACGGATGCACTACTTGCATTGGCAACTCCGGACCGCTGCCTGCCGAAGTGTCGGAGGCCATTGACGAAAAGGAATTGGTGGTTGCCTCGGTACTTTCCGGCAATCGCAACTTTGAGGGGCGCATCAACTCCGAAGTGCGCGCCAACTATCTGATGTCGCCGCCGCTGGTGGTCGCCTTCGCGCTCGCCGGAAGAATCGACACCGACCTCCGCAAAGACGCTCTGGGCAAAGGGAAAGACGGCCAGCCCGTTTACCTCGCCGACCTCTGGCCTACGCAGCGCGAAGTGGAAGAGGCGATTCAGCAGTCGGTTACTGCCGACATGTTCTCGAAAAGCTACGCGGAAGTTTTCGAGGGCGACGAGCGCTGGCGCGGGCTTGATGTCCCCAAGGGCCAGACTTATGCGTGGGAGAAAGATTCCACCTACATCCGCCGCGCGCCTTATTTCGATGACATGAAGATCCAGCCTTCGCCCGTCGAAGAGATTAAGGGGGCACGCGTGCTGGCCGTGCTCGGCGACAGCGTTACCACGGACCACATCTCTCCCGCTGGCTCCATCAAGAAAGATGGGCCCGCCGGAAAATATCTTCAAGAGCACGGCGTCAAGCCTGCGGACTTCAACTCCTACGGCTCGCGGCGCGGGAATCACGAGGTAATGGTGCGCGGAACTTTTGCCAACGTGCGCTTACGGAATAAGCTGGTGAACGTGGAGGGCGGCTTCACCCGCCACCTGCCCAGCAATCAGGAGATGTCGATCTTCGACGCGTCCCAGAAATATATCGGGGAAGGCACGCCGCTGATCATTCTTGCGGGGAAAGAATATGGTGCCGGTTCGTCGCGCGACTGGGCGGCGAAAGGGCCGCGTCTGCTTGGCGTCTCCGCCGTGATCGCCGAAAGCTACGAGCGCATTCACCGCTCGAACCTGGTTGGCATGGGAGTGCTGCCACTGCAATTCCTCGCGGGACAGAATGCCGAATCGCTGAAGCTGGCGGGCGAAGAAGTATTTGAGGTCACCGGCATCCGCGACGTGGTCGAACACTTTGCCGCGGGACGTTCGGTGAAAGTGCGCGCCAAGGGCAAAGGCGGAGTGATCGAGTTCAACGCGCTGGTACGCATCGATACGCCGCAGGAGGCGCTCTACTACGCTAACGGCGGAATTTTGCAGTATGTGCTGAGGCAGTTGCTGGCGGGGAAACCCACCCCGCAGACTGTGGACGTGTAGTTCGGATTCGGTGGCCGATGTTATCCAGCCACATTCGAACAAGAGGCATTGACGTGACGGTACAACATCTCTTCAGGGCTACCCGGTCTACCTGGATTGCCGGGCCTTGCTGGGACTTCGCCCCTTCCACCTCTTGCAGACGATGTACAACTTCCTTAAGATGCGGGCGGGCGGGCCATTTCGTCCCCCCTGCGCTAGATTTCGAACGACAGTCTGCGAGTTCGACTTGGCGCTGTGTTTTGGTGGTGAGGGGGTCTTCCCCTCGGTTCGGATGGTATCGCGCTGCAGTACGTTTCTATGTCCTCGGAGTACCACGTCGGCTCATCGCCTCCGCGAACAGAGCGGAGAACAAGACTAGGTCTTCACTGCATTCTTGGCAGTGTGACAGGTGTTCTTCTACCTGCGCGCTTTCTTCTGCCGTGAGTGTGTTATTCACAAAGAAGGGGAGTAGGTGGCCTACCTCTGAGCATCTTGCGGTAGGAGAAATCCGGTCACTTTTCGGCTGAGGGAAAAAATGCAAGACTGCGGCCTTGGTCCGTTTTGTACATTACAACCCCCTTTTATTTGGCTATTTGCGCTTTGCTCCTGAAAGAGCTGAACGGCGCTTTGCCAGCGCCCGTCCTCTTTCCTTGAACTTATCCGTGATGCTGTAAATCCGTTCTAAGGAGATGTTGAGTCTGTATGCTATCTCCTTGCGGTCACGGTCGTCCAGCATCATTTCCATGACTTGCCGCTCAAGTTCGTCAAGCCCATCCAGAATACACGCGGCGAACTCCCGTCGTTCCTCCAGTTGGGCCAGTCGCTCTTCAATATCCTCGGGAGATGGGATCTGTTCAGCAGCTTCGCCGATTGCGACGTGCACAGCTCGACTCTTCCGCAAGAAATCGACGGCCTCATTATGGGCAATTGTATAAAGCCAAGTAAAGAATGCCGAGTTCCATCGGTAGGTATTGATATTACGAAAGACCTTCAGTAATACCTCCTGCACGACATCCTCTACATCACCTAGTCGATCCCAAAGAATACCCCTTACGACTGCATGCAACCGCAGTCTATATCGTGAAACCAATTCCGCGAATGCGTCTTCGTCGCCAACTTGGGCTCGCTTTATCAGCAAGCGCTCGGTTTCTTCGTCTTGCAGTTGCTCGACCAGTGAGCGGCTCTGGTTATTGGGCATCGCAACCCCCGTTTCCTATCGGCTCTCTTTCAGCACCCCCTGTGGTCTTTTGTTAGATGCGCAAAACCTGGGAATTGTTCTACGTCACCCCGGCAATCCCGGTTCGGGTCTTCAAATCTGACAGGGCCCAAAACGCCGTGAGACCTGAGGTTCGTTCAGCAGCTGTTTCCAGAGAAATGTGAGACCCCGAGGCCAGTGCCATTGACCGTCCGCGCGAGGGACTGGCGTCCTTCGCGCGGAGTTCCCCTGCGGGGCCTAGGTTCCAGGCGGCCTGGGCAATGGGGCGCCCCGGAAACTCTTGGGCGCTCAACCAGTCAGCCTCCGGTGCACTAAGACTGTCAATCGGACTGTCCTGCGAGGCCATTGGCTCGCGTGGTTTTGAAACCAGCGCCCGGATTGGGTACTCGAAGTCAGCCAGCCATTCCTGGGTGGGACGGTCGAGTTCATCGGGCCTCGCAACTGCCGAATTGCGTCTGTTGTGCATGGGGTCTCGCTTTCCGCCGGGAGGTTCTCCCGGGCTGTGCCGCCGAAGGCGCGGTTCGCGGCTCGTCGGCGTGTAAGGCTGTGGAGCCGGTTCGCCACGTCTGGTGGCTTGTGTTTGCGGCTCGGCAGCCTCAGGCCCGGGAGATTCCCGGCTCGCGTGCCCTTGAGGCCGGACCGCGCTGGGCCGTCCGGCTCTCAGGACCACCTGGTTTTGTGGGTATCGAGCCTCTCCTGCGGCTAGCTTGCCTTCCAACCAGGTTCGCCTGATAAGACGTGTGGACGATGATGATTTCAGGAAGTAGGCAGTGATTTTTTTGGGTTCGAGGCGATGTTGGAAAGACTGGAACTGAGGACGCGTCAGATCCATACTGTCCTTCTTGAGGAGTGCCGGTGGGGGTTTCTGGGTTGCCAACCTTTACCTGAGGTTACTCCGCCAGACAGAATGCCTAGCCAGATCGGCTGACCGTGAAGCGATTACCTTGTGAAAGAGGAGATCGACGGCCCGCTGCACTACGTCTTGCCGGGTCAGCAGCCCCTCTTGCGGGCCACGAATCCGCAGAATTTCGTCGATCCTAGCCCTCAGGCATTCTTGCTGCTTATCGTCAGGTCGCTCAGCTTCATCTAGCACGGACTGTTTCCCCCTCATACATTTGGACGTATGGAAAGAGGCGGATTCGGGCTCGCTCGTCCACGATTGCTTCCGGCAGAACAGCAGGTTCCTCCACTGCGCCGTCGCTGGCGGTCGGGCTCCGGTCGGAATGACAAAGTAGTGGAGGTGAGACTGGCCGCGAAATTCCCACTTCTCGCAAAGAACGTGTTCAGTCTCATGACATCCTTTACAAAACGTCTCGGGACATCCTTTACACTCCCGCGCAAGCGCAGCCAGCGCGGGAGTGTAAGTCAACATGCCCTGGAAGACGATGGACGTACAGGAACAACGCGTGCAGTTCGTGGT
>DATMOP010000002.1:0-92116 GCA_035568115.1 Candidatus Acidiferrum sp. | reverse complement strand
GCATCTTCTTTATATCGGGCTCCATCGGGGCGAACGTTCGACCGCCGCCGAGCCATTTCTCGAACAGAATTTTGGTGAGGGCGACCGAGGTCATCGAAGAGGTATCGAGAGCCACGGTGCGAATCTGATGAACTGGCACCTTGCTAACCAGCAGGATGGAACGCACTGGGCGGCGCGAGGCGATGGCAACGCCGGGCAGGACCATCAGGCCGGGAACTAGAGCATAGGCGGCGGCTGGGATGATGCCGATATCGGCGGTACAGGCTTCGAGTGCGCGGGCGCAAGCGGAGGGGAGCGTGTAGGAAATATCGAAGTCGCGGGCGGCGTTGCCGTGTTCGAAATCCCACATCAGGGGAGCGGTATTGAGGTAGGAAATCGCAGAGATGCGCAGACGTCTCATTCCTGTTTTGATTCTAGCAGACGCTTATTCACAGGGCTTTGTGACGGCTTCCCTTGACACGGGCTTCCGCAAGTGACTACAGTCCGCCCAGTCTCTCATTGACGGTCTCAGTGAGGATCGGAGTAGCCGTGCCTAATGCCGTTGCCGCATCTTCTTCAATATCCGCAACTCATATTCTGGAGTGGCTTGCCATCTCGCTGACGCAAGGCTTGGGCCCGACGAAGGCGCGGAAACTGGTGGAACATTTTGGGGGCGCGGTCGCGGTCTTCCATGCGTCGCTGACGGAGTTGGAAGGGACAGGGATTCAGGCAGTTTCGGCGCAGTCGATTGCGACGGGGAAGTCGGCGGAACTGGCGCGGGAGGAAATTGCACGGGCTGCTGGCGCCGGAGTGACGGTGGTTTCTCTGGAAGATCCATGTTATCCGGCACGGCTGAAGGAAATTTACGATCCGCCGCTGGTGCTTTACGTTCGCGGCAATCCGGAGGTGCTGACGCAGCCGGGAATCGCGATGGTCGGAACGCGGCATCCTACGCCGTATGGCTCTGGGATGGCGGAGCGGTTGGCGTGCGATTTGGCGGCGCAGGGGCTGGTCATTATTAGTGGCATGGCGCGCGGAGTCGATACCGCCAGCCATCGCGGGGCGATCTCGGCCAAGGGCAAGACGATTGCTGTGTTTGGCACGGGCGTGGATGTGATTTATCCGAAGGAAAATTCGCGGCTGTCGGAGCAGATTCTGGCGCTGGGGGGTGCGCTGATCTCGGAGTTCGCCATGGGGACATTTGCGGCGCCGCAGAATTTTCCGATTCGCAACCGGATTTTGAGCGGGATGTCGATTGGGGTGCTGGTGGTGGAAGCGGCGGAATACTCCGGAACGCGGATAACGGCGCGCTGTGCGCTGGAACAGAACCGCGACGTTTTCGCTGTGCCGGGCAACGTTACGAATAAGAATTCATGGGGCCCTAACACACTGATTAAGCAGGGCGCTAAACTCGTCGCGACCTGGGAGGATGTGTGGGAAGATCTGCCTGCGGAGGTAAAGTTGGCGCTGGCCCCAACGGTGGCGCGTGAATCCGGGAAGGCGTCGTCGGCATCTCTATTCCCGGACGAAGGGCTTCCACCGCACGAGAAGAAAATCTTGAGGCTGTTGAAAGCCGATGAGGCCACGCATATCGACGAATTGGTGGAAAAACTCGAGAATGAGTTATCGTCATCCGAGATTTTTGCTGCGCTGTTTGAGCTGGAGTTGTCGGGGAAGATCAAACAAATGTCAGGGAAGAATTTCGTGAAAAGCTTTTAGCGTCGGCTGGTAGCGGCGAAAAGCCTTTAACCGCAAAGATCGCGAAGGGCCCGCGAAGGACGCTAAGAGAGGCAATCTCTCCGGCGTAGCATCTCGATTTATTCGATGAATTTGCGGGGTCGCGAGACTAGCCGTCGGCCATCAACTTTCGCCCGTAACTTGTTGCTTTCGTCCCATTCGTGCTAGGTTCAAAGCGAAAACTTAAGAACTGAGGGTCCATTGGTAAAAAGTTTAGTCATTGTCGAATCGCCGGCTAAGGCGAAGACCATCCAGAAATATCTGGGAAAGGGATTTACGGTCGAGGCCTCGCTCGGCCATGTGAAGGATCTGCCCAAGAGCACGCTGGGAGTCGACACCAAAAACGACTTCGAGACCGATTACGTCGTGATTCCGGGCAAAGAAAAGGTCCTGGCAAAGCTGAAGAAGCTGGCCGGTCCGATGGATGCGATCTATCTTGCGCCTGACCCGGACCGCGAAGGCGAGGCGATTGCGGCGCATCTGGCATTCGAACTCGATGGCAACGGCGCGTCGAAGAAGAAAAAGAAGAAGAAAGAAGATGCGGATGCGCCGCCGCGCATTCAGCGGGTTACGTTCAATGAAATCACGAAGCGGGCGGTGCAGGCGGCGTTTGAGCATCCCCGCGCTATCGACCAGAATTTGGTAGATGCGCAGCAGGCGCGGCGCGTGCTCGATCGGCTGGTTGGGTATCAGGTTTCGCCGCTGTTGTGGGACAAGGTGCGGCGTGGACTTTCTGCTGGGCGCGTGCAGACGGTCGCGCTTCGTTTGATTGTGGAGCGCGAACGCGAAATCAAGGCGTTCGAGAAGAAAGAATATTGGACCATCGACGCGCACCTTGCGGCCAGCAAGCCTCCCGCGTTCGACGCGCGGTTCCTGGGCAAGGGCGAAGAGAAGATTGAGGTCACGAACGGCGAGGACGCGGAGAAGATCCGCGCGGCGCTGGAGCAAGCGGATTGGCTGGTGCGGTCGGTCGACAAGAAAGAACGCCGCCGGAACGCAGCGCCTCCCTTTACCACCAGCAAGTTGCAACAGGATTCCTCGCGCAAGCTGCGTTTCAGCGTGAAGCGCACGATGATGATCGCGCAACGGCTGTACGAAGGCGTGGAACTGGGCGAAGAGGGGCTCGTCGGTTTGATCACCTACATGCGCACCGACTCGACTCGCGTGGCGCCTGAGGCGATTCAGGAAGTGCGCGAGTATGTGGGCAAGGAATATGGCCCGGCTTACCTGCCCGAGACTCCGAATACATATAAGGAGAAGAAGGAAGCGCAGGCGGCGCACGAGGCGATTCGGCCGACGTCGGCCATGCGGCATCCTGATCAGGTTAAGCAGTATTTAAAGGAAGATGAGTTCAAGGTCTACAAGCTGATCTGGCAGCGTTTTGTGGCGTCGCAGATTATGCCCGCGGTTTTTGATCAGACTACCGTGGACATCGACGCGAAGAGCAAGAGCGAGACATTCTGGTTCCGCGTGACGGGATCGGTGCTGAAGTTCGATGGCTTCCTGCGGGTCTACGAAGAGTCGAAGGAAGGCAAGGACGAAGAAGACGAAGAGCTGAAGCATAAGCTGCCGGCGCTGGAAGCTGGACAGAAGCTCACGTTGAAGGAGTTGAAGCCGGAGCAGCATTTTACCGAGCCGCCGCCGCGCTACAACGAAGCGTCGCTGGTGAAGGAGCTGGAAGAGCGCGGGATTGGGCGTCCATCGACGTACTCGGCGATTCTGTCGACGATTCAGGAGCGGCAGTACGTGCAGAAGCTGGGAGGCAAGTTTACTCCGACGGAGATCGGGCTGGTGGTCACCGATCTGCTGGTGGAGAACTTCCGCGACATCTTCGATGTGGCGTACACCGCAGGCCTGGAAGAAAAGCTCGACGAGATCGAAGAGGGCAAGGAGAAGTGGACGGACACGCTCGCCGACTTCTACAAGAAATTTACGAAAGATCTCAAATATGCCGAAAAGCATATGGAGAACATCAAGCGGATGGAGAAGCCCACGGACGAGAAGTGCGAGAAGTGTGGCGCTCCGCTGGTGATCAAGTGGGGACGGCACGGGTCGTTCTACGCGTGCAGCACCTACGATAAAGAAGATCCGAACACTTGCACGTTCACGAAAGAGAATCCGATCAACCTGCCGGACCTTGATTCGGCGGACGTGCAGGAGACGACGCAAGAAGAATATTGCGAGAACTGCGGGCGGGTGATGGTGCTGAAGCGCGGACGCTTCGGGCAGTTCATGGCGTGCACAGGTTATCCGGACTGCAAGACAACGCGGCGGCTTGATCAGGGCAAGAAAGTTCCGGACATTCCGCTGGATGAACCCTGCCCGAAGTGCGGGCGCAATATGATGATCCGGCACGGACGTTATGGCGAGTTTACGGCTTGCAGCGGATATCCGGAGTGCAAGTACGTGAAGCAGAACTACATTGGCGTGAAGTGTCCGGAGTGCAAAGAGGGCGACCTGGTTGAGAAGCGGGCGCGCAAGGGGAACACGTTCTACGGGTGCGGAAATTATCCGAAGTGCAAGTTCACGTCGGCGCACAAGCCGATTGCCGAAAAGTGCACGAGTTGCGGGAGCGAGTATCTGGTGGAGAAATTTCTGAAGGCCGGACCGGTGATCGCCTGCCCGAACAAGGAATGCGATTTCGAGCGGGCGGCGCCTGAGATTGCGGCGACGACGAGCGCGTAAAATCTATTGGATAATTGGGGAATTTAGTAATTGAGTAATTTCGGAAGAGCCGCTCGTGCAGCGCTGCGTAGTATTTTCAATTTACCCGATTACTCAATTACCCAGTTACTCAATTCCGAATAAGGAGTTCCCATGCCCAAGAAAGCGACCGCGATGGATGCACAATTGATTCTTCACCTCTACGACCTGCGCCGCGAGGCGGAGATGCGGAAGGCGCGCAACTGGTGGGTCGCCGAGTTCTGGCCACAGAGTGCCGACGATTTTATGAAAGTTGCCTGGGCCATGGGCACGCAGGAAAACAGCTGGCTGCGCCAGGTTGGCGGATACTGGAGCATGGCCGCGTCGTTTGTGCTGCAGGGGGCGCTGAATGAGGAGTTGTTTATCCAGCCGGCCGTGAGCGGGGAAATGTATTTTGTGTTCGCGAAGGTTCAGCCCTTTCTCAAGGAACTACGGGAAAAGATGGGCGATCCGCAGATGTTCGCGAACATCGAGAAGGTCATCACGGGCTCCAAGTTTGGACGGGAGCGTTTGAAGTTGACGCTGAAGCGGGTGGAAACGATGCGCGAGAAGAGGGCGTTGGCGAAGGCGAGCTAGGCTCAGCGATGAATCGTGTGCCATCGAGACTAGTCCTTTCACTGCCGGATCATCTGTTATCCTAACTGGTTGTGCGGATGATCTGGTGGTTCCTGATCCTGGGTTGCAGTACGCTGGTCGTGGTGTGCGTGGCGATCGCGTTGTATGTGCGTTTGCGACGGCACTTGCAGGCGGCGCATGCGGCGCGGGACCAAGGCTCCAGCGCAGTAGAGCACGAGCGTCAGTCAGGCGATATTGAGCATTGAAGTGCGCACGCGGGATTCGGAGATTCTTCCATGGCAAAAGCGGCGATGCAAACATTAAGCGCTTCGCAAGAGCGCGTTCTGGAAGGCGCGCGGCAAGTGGCGCTGGTGGTTGGCGGGAGCTTGGTAGTGGCGTTGTGCGCGCGCGTCACGATTCCGTTGCCGGGTACACCGGTGCCACTAACGGTGCAGAACTTCGGCGTGCTGTTGGTCGGGCTGCTGCTGGGCAGCCGGCGCGGATTTGCGGCGCTTGCGCTTTATCTTGCCGAGGGCGCGATGGGGATGCCGGTATTCAGTCCTACTGGACCCGGAGGAATCGCGCAGTTGCTTGGACCCACGGGCGGATTTTTGGTGGCGTATCCGCTGGTCGCATGGGTAGCAGGGTTCATCATGGAGCGCGGACGTAAGAGTTTCGCTCGCGCCGCAATCGGTGGCCTTTTTGGCGAGGTTGTGCTTTTCATCGGAGGCCTGGGCTGGCTGGCGGTGCTGACGCATTCCGTAGCGCAGGCTTTTCGCTTAGGACTTTACTGGTTTCTGTTCGCGGAAGTGATTAAGGTGATGATGGCCGCCGGAATTGCGGCGGGCTGGCAGCGCCGTTCGGCACAGAAGTAGAGAGCACGGCACGGGATTTTGGAGTGCAATCATGACAGTAATTTCGGAACAAGAGGCGAAGCATTCGGGCGGCAATCCTTCCTCGCAGGTGCGAGAGATCAGCATCGCTCACAGCCCGGATTCCGACGATGCATTTATGTTTTACGGCCTGGCCACTAATAAGGTGCGCGTGCCGGGACTGCGCTTCACGCACACGTTGTGCGATATCGAGACCTTGAACCAGAAGGCGCGCGAGGGCGTCTACGATGTGACGGCGATTTCGTTTCACGCTTATCCTTATATTCAGGATATGTATGCGCTGATGTCGTGCGGCGGCAGCGTTGGCGAAGGCTATGGGCCGATGGTCGTCTCGCCTCGGCCGTTTACCCAGGTTGAAATTAAAGACAAACGCATTGCGGTTCCGGGCACGCTGACGACTGCGTATCTTGCCTTGCAGCTTTTTGCGCCAGGTGTCGAGACTGAAGTCGTGCCCTTCGACCAGATTATTCCGCAGGTGCTTGAGGGCAAGTACGAGGCTGGACTCATCATCCATGAAGGGCAGTTGACCTATGACAAGGCCGGACTGCACCGGATTGTAGATCTCGGAAGATGGTGGCAGAAGATGACGGGACTGCCGCTGCCGCTGGGAGGTAATGCGATCCGGCGCGCGCTGGGGCCGGAACTTATTTCTGCGGTAAATACCGCGCTGCGCGACAGCATTCAGTATGCGCTTGAGCATCGCGAGGAAGCTTTGTCCTACGCCATGCAGTTTGCGCGCGATCTTGACACGTCAACCGCTGACCGGTTTGTCGGGATGTATGTGAACGAGCGGACGCTGGATTATGGTCCGGACGGGCGCGAGGCTGTGGTGCGGTTGCTGGATATGGGGCACAAGGCGGGGATTATTGGGCCCGAGGCTCGGGTAGATTGGGTCTAAAGCGGTTTCTAGCTCTTGGCTATGATTCCACATCAGATCAATGAATGGTTCGTTTGAAGAATCGTATGTGCGCTTTCGCGGATTCCTTGCCGAAAATGGATATTCTCGCGAGCCAGTGTGGATTACACGCAAGGATGTGCTTCTAAGCGAACGACGACTTCTCTACGTAAAGATTCCCCTCCCAAACAGCAATCGAGAACACGCTCGGGTGATCTTCGAAACGGCAATGAACAGGTACTCGGGTGTGTCTTTCTCAGCAGTTTGCGAAACTGATCACTCCACCTTGTGCACCGCTTGGGCGCCAGCCGACGAGTCCGACCGTCAGTACGCAATGTGCCCCAAGACGGGCTTGAAGATGTCCGCAAGAACCGTTGAAAGCAGGGTTCGGACCAAGGAAGTTCGTAGCAGTCTCTTTTGGTGGTACTTGCAATTTCGCTACCGAAAAAATGAAGCGCTGAAGGATCCACTATTCTGGGGTTAATCCATTCTCAACGAATCACACAAAGTTCGGAGTGATGCCTTGCCCCTGAGCGACAATCATTCGAATTTCCGACAGACGCTTCTCATCGACGCGGACGACACGCTCTGGGAGAACAACGTTTATTTTGAGCGGGCTATCGCGCGGTTCATTTCATTTCTGAACCACCATGAATTTTCTCCCGAGCAGGTGCGGGAGGTGCTGAACGATGTGGAGCGGGAGTGCGTGGTGAAACATGGATACGGGCTGCACAGTTTTGCGCATGCGCTGGTGGATACGTTTGAGCGGTTGAGCGTGGGGCCTGTGACGCCGGAGTTGCATGCTCAAATCACAAGCTTCGCCCACACGGTGGCGGACCATCCGATTGAATTCTTGCCGGAAGTTCCACAAACTTTGCAGTATCTTTCCACGCGGCATCGATTGATTTTGGTGACCAAGGGTGCGCTGGAGGAGCAATTGGGAAAAATCGAGCGCTCCGGACTGAAGAGCTATTTCGCCGCGACGGAGATTTTGGCGGAGAAAAATCCGGCGGCTTATCAGGGGCTCGTCGAAAAACATGCGCTCCCGCGCAATTCGACCTGGATGATCGGGAACAGTCCGCGGTCGGATATCAATCCGGCGCTGGCGGCGGGATTGCATGCGGTTTTTGTGCCTCATGGAGATACGTGGATTTTGGAGCATGAAGAAGTGAATGCGGCGTCGGTGCCGCAGAGGTTGCTGATCGTGGGAAGGTTTGCGGAGCTGCGCGAGCATTTTTGACAGAGGGGGGTAAACATCAAAATCCCAAGAGTTTGGCGTCCGTGGAAACCCACCCCTTCGACAAGCTCAGAGCAGGCTCTTGCGCAGAGAACCAGCAAGGATGGAGCAGCCAGCTTTGAAAAGCGGCACCGCGGCGGCACCAAACTAACCAACAAGCGAGGCTCCCCGCGCGGGTTGGCGCATGCTACGCTCATTGTGCTCAGCGTTTTTCGCACCACTCGTCTTGGCCGTGGAGACCAATAATTTCCGCAGGCTGTTGCGCACGGTTGAAGCTCTCTCCGAACTGGGGCCGGAGCTTACGGCGGAGCGCGAATTTTCCGACACTGCGCGGCGGATGCTGTCGGCCGTGATGGAAGCGGCAGGCGCGCGCGAAGGCGCGCTTTTCGTTTTCAACGAAAAGCCCACCATGCTGACTTCGGTGGCGGCAGACGGATTCGCCATGCTGCCCGAGCCCGCATTTATTCCTCTTCTGCCCAAGCATGCGCACGCCCTCACCGCGGCGCGCGGACCCATTGTGCTGAACGCATCGACGTATTCGATATTTCTCAGTTCCAATGGAAACGTGGCTCCTGAACTTTTCAAGTGCCTGGCTCCGCTCAGAGCGTCCGGCAAATTGGCCGGGGTTGTGGCGCTGGGGCGGCGGCCGGGGGACGCTCCTTATGAAGAAGCGGAACTGGACGCCATGGAGTTGCTGTGCAGCTACATTGGGCTGGCGGTGCAAAACCATGCTCTGTCGCAGACTCTGGCACAGCGCGTGACGGAGAATTTGCGCCTCATGGCTTCGTTGCACGGATTTTATGACACGGCGCTGGAAGCATTTGCGACCGCCATTGACGTGAAGCACGTCAATATTCATGGGCACTCATTGCGTGTGGGGCGCTACGCGGCCGCGATCGGCGAAGCGATGGGCGTGGATGCGGGCGAAGTGGCCGCGCTGCGCAGCGCCGGATATTTGCACGACATCGGCAAGGTGGCTGTAGACCGCCGCCTGTTCAGCAAGCCGGGCGCGCTGAATCCGGAGGAGTTTCGCGAGATGGCGGACCATACGGTGGTCGGACATCAGATTGTGAGCAGCGTGGAGTTTCCCTGGCCGAAGATTCATGAGGCGGTGCGATGGCATCACGAGCGCAGTGACGGCTCGGGTTATCCCGACGCTCTCGCGGGCGAGGAATTGCCCATGCCGGTGCGCATTATGGCGCTGGCTGATACGTTCGATGCCATGACCAGCACGCGTCCTTATCGTGAATCACTTTCGCTGGGCAGCGCACTGAGCGATCTGGTGCGCATGAGCCCGCAGAAATACGATCCCAATGTGGTGCAAGCCTTTCTGATACAAGTCCGGCGTGATGCGGTGGGCAGTAATCGAACTCCGCTGTTGGCCGATCACATGGCCGTGAACATTGCGCCTGGGGACGTGGATCAACTGGCCGCGACCTTGCAGCACAGAGTATCCCGGGGCAAGGCGTATTCGACGTAGTTCCTAGCTCTTAGCTTTGGCTGTTCGCGCGGACTCTTCTTCCTCTTGGTACCACGGGCAGCAACCTTTTCCATCCCCTCGGGTTGATAATCAGGAGAGCTCGTCGTCTTACCCTGGGAGTCCTCATGCGTTTGGGCCGCACGAAGTTCGCCGCTTTGCTCTTATGCTTCAGCCTGGCGTGTACGGCACCGCAGCTGCTGGCCAAGAAGAAGGGTAAGGCGGCTTCCGGCCCGAGCGATCCGAGACGCGCTTTGCACGCGCTTAACCGCCTGACCTTCGGACCACGACCGGGCGATTTGCAACAAGTGATGGCGATGGGTGTCGATCAATGGATTGACTTGCAATTGCACCCCGGGAAGATTGATGACAGCGCGCTAAGTGCGCGGCTGGAGCCGCTTCGCACGGTCCACATGAGCACGAAGGAGATCGTGGAGGAGTTTCCCGACCCGCAGGAGATCCGTCAGGTAATGGAGGGGAAGAGGTCCATGCCGTCCGATCCGGGACGGCGTGCAGTGTACCAGGTGCAAGTGGCGCGGCTTCAGGATCGCAAAGGCGTTAAGGAAGAAGCTGGGAAGAATCGAATTGGCGGCGTGGCTGCGGAGAAATCCAGCAATCCTCCGAGGGATGGGGCGGCTATGGCGGCGAACACGGCACCGGACGCCTCCGGCACTGTCGCGGATAACCCCGCAATGAATGGCGGAATGAGCGATGCCATGAATTCTGGCGCGGGCAGTGACGCTACCATGACGCCGGCCCCGCCGGCCAAGCTGACGCCCGAGGAAGAAGAGCAGGCGCGCCGCCGCGAGGAAGAGCTTTATGCCGACCTTGAAGTGCAGCAACTGCCGAACCTTTCGCCGGACCAGCGTTTCAAGAAAGTTCTCGGCATGTCGACGGCTCAACAAGTGGCGTTTGCCGATTCGCTGCGTGGAGGCAAAGGTCAGGAATTTCTTGAGGGGCTGAGCCCGAAGCAGAAGGAAACTCTGCTCGCGATGAACAATCCGGCGATTCCGGTGATGAGCGAATTGATGCAGGCGAAACTTCTGCGCGCCATCTATAGCCAGCGTCAGTTTGAAGAGGTGATGACGGACTTCTGGTTTAACCACTTCAACGTGTTCATGGAAAAGGGACTCGACCGGGTGCTGGTGACCAGCTATGAGCGCGATGTCATCCGCCCGCGCGCGCTGGGCAGGTTCGAAGACCTGCTGGTGGCGACGGCGAAGAGTCCGGCAATGTTGTTCTACCTGGACAATTTCATGAGTGTGGGGCCGAACTCGGCGCAGGCTTTGGGACTTCCGGCGCGGCCTTATGGGCGTGGGCCATATGGACAGCGGTATCCGCCGGCGCGGCCACGGCCGAACGCGAGCAAGCGACCCAGCGGCCTGAATGAAAATTATGGACGCGAGTTGTTGGAACTGCACACGCTCAGTGTGAACGGGGGCTACTCGCAGCGCGATGTCACCGAGGTTGCCAAAGTTTTTACGGGATGGACTATTGACAAGCCAGCAGAAGGCGGAGGCTTCAAGTTCGATCCGCGCATGCACGAGCCTGGGCCGAAGTTCGTGCTGGGACATAAGATCAAGCCGAAGGGTGAAGGCGAGGGATTGGAAGTGCTGCACCGGTTGGCGACGAGTCCGCAGACGGCGCACTTTATTTCGCTGAAGCTGGCGCAGCGCTTTGTGTCCGACGATCCGCCCGTGGCCTTGGTGGATCGCATGACGAAAACGTTTTTGAGCAAAAAAGGCGATATCCGCGAGGTGCTGGGTACTTTGTTCCATTCTCCGGAGTTTTGGGATGACGGAACTTATCGCGCCAAGGTGAAGACGCCGCTGGAATTTGTGGCATCAGCGGTGCGGGCTACGGGCGCCGAGGTTGCAGATGCATTCCAGTTGGCGCAACAACTCAATCGCATGGGCATGCCGCTTTATGGCGCGCAGCCACCCACGGGATATTCGATGAAGGCGGAAACCTGGGTGAGTTCTTCGGCACTGCTGAACCGCATGAATTTTGCGTTAGCGTTGACCAGCGGCAAGATTAAGGGTGTGAAGGTGGAAGTGGCGCAGTTGGGAAAAGGCAGCGCGGGGCCGTCAAACACGGATGGGGTGCTCTCCACGCTGGAGGCAAGCTTGATCGCGGGCGGCGTGTCGAAGCAAACGCACGATTCAATTGCGGCGCGAGTCGAAGGAGCGGGAAAAAACGGCGCGGAGCAGAAGCCGGACAGCAAGGCAGGCCCGCGCAAACCCGAGGATGCGGCGCGGCCTCCGGATGCGAGTACGATCGCGGGTCTGCTGCTGGGTTCGCCGGAGTTTCAGAGGAGATAGCTGGTGGTCGTTGGTCGTTGGTTTGAATCCAGCGACTCTGGCTTACAGCATCCACTTCATAGGGTTGGTTCGCCGGGGCTAAAGGCTAAGAGCCAGGAGTTGTTTTCGATGTCCATTACTCGTCGGATTTTTCTGCGCGATAGCGCACTTGCGGTCGTGGGGACGGCGGCGGTGCCAAGCTTTCTGGCTCGTGCCGCCCTGGAGGCGGCAGAGCCCGGTACGCGCACCAAACGTCTGGTCGTAATTTTTCAGCGCGGTGCGGCCGACGGTTTGAATATTGTTGTGCCTTGTGGCGAGGCGCAGTACTACGCGATGCGGCCGAGCATCAGCATTCCGCGCAAGGCGGTGCTCGATCTCGATGGATTTTTCGGCCTGCATCCTTCACTCTCGGCGTTCCAGCCACTTTGGAAGCAGCGTCAACTGGCGATTGTGCACGCAGCGGGATCGCCCGATCCCAGCCGCTCGCACTTCGACGCGCAGGATTTCATGGAGGCCGGCACTCCCGGGGTGAAGGCTACGGAAGATGGGTGGCTCAACCGCTCACTGCGCAATTTACCGCTGCCGTCACGCAGATCTCCCTTTCAAGCGATTGCGATGGGACCGTCGATCCCGCGCATTTTGAGCGGACTTGAGCCGGCGATCGCGATGAATAACATCGACGACTTCTCGGTCGGCGGGCGCAATGCGAAAGATTCGCCCGCCGCGAGCGCGTTCGAGGCAATCTACGATCATTCCGTCGATAGCGTGCTTCACGGCACCGGGGAAGAAACTTTTGACGCGGTGAAGATGCTGAAGTCAGCGGACCCGTCGAAATATAAGCGCGCGCCCGGCGCTGATTATCCCAGGGGACGCTTCGGCGAGAGCTTGCGGCAACTCGCGCAACTCATCAAGGCAAATCTTGGCGTGCAGGTGGCGTTTGCCGACATTGGCGGCTGGGACCATCACGTGAATGAAGGCGCGGCCGAGGGGCAGATCGCCAACGTGTTGCGCGAATTTTCGCAGTCGCTGGCGGCATTCTGGACCGATCTTGGAGATCTCGGAGAAGATACGGTGGTCGTTACCATGTCGGAATTCGGCCGCACGGCGCGCGAGAACGGCAATCGCGGAACCGACCACGGCCATGCCAACGTGATGTTCGTTTTGGGCGGGCCGGTGAGGGGCGGCAAAGTTTACGGACGCTGGCCGGGGCTTGACCAGTCGCAGCTCTACGAAGGGCGCGATCTGGCATTAACCACAGACTTCCGGCAGGTCATCGGAGAGGCCGTCGCGCGACACTTGGGCAACAAGAATCTCGCGGCAGTGTTTCCGGGTTACGACAATCAGCCGGGAAAATTCCTGAGGTTGCTGGGATAGCGCCGACGCAGGGCGGTAACCAAGGCGCTGTCGGCCTTTGCCGATATCATTTCGAGCGGAGAGAATCCTTTTCGCCGTGTCAGCCAGAGGGTGATCAGCAGCAACACGATGGTCAGCAAGACATTCGGCCAGGCGTTGAGGCCCCACTGTCCGTGCCACACAAGCTGCAATGAAGAAGAGAATGGCGCCAGATACGGAATGGGCCACTGGTAACCGTCGGGACCGCGGGAACCGAGCACGTCCTCGAACAGATGAATGTGGAAACTGAGGAGAGCGAGTAAGGCCGTCTTCCATTTCTGTGTGGCCAGCGCGAATGCGATCAACGCGATGACTACAGCGAACATTAAGTTATGAAGAGAGTGGTGATACAGAGAAAACCACAGCAGGAGATGCGCCAAGTTTCTGGTGAGCAGTTCCGGGATAATTCCGAGGCCGTCGAGGTCCGGGGCCACACACGCAAGCGTCACGAGAGCGCGGTCTCTCTGCTTTAGATCGAAGCAGTTGGCGAAAACCCATCCGGAGAAAAAGTGAGTGATGGGGCTCATGTGGTTTCGGCAGTAAGCGTTATAGAACTATCCGGTTCTGTTACCCGCAGGGGCCGAAGTCCATGCTGCTAACGAGCTCGTAACCGCAGCGCTTCAAGCGCTGCGCCACCTAAAATCGATGGCAATTGAGTTTTCGCAGACGGTTAGATTTCAACCAACACTTCGCCGTTTTCAATCCTCAGCGGATACACGGTAACCTTCGCGCTGGGGTTCTGCTCGGCGGCGCCAGTCTTTGGGTCGTACGCCCAGCCATGCCACGGGCAGACTACCTTGCCGCCTTCGATCATCCCCTGACCCAGCGGGCCGCCGCGGTGCAGGCAGACGTTGTCCATGGCGCTGTAGGCGCCGTTTACGTTGGCGATGCAGATGGTTTTCTCGCCGCAGGGAAATTCTTTGGCTTCGTCGGCGGCGGGGAGTTCGGATTCGGTGGTGAGCTTTGTGAAGTCGGACATGGTATTAGAAGATTCCGAATTCGGATTGTAGCATTCAGCAGTCAGCATTCAGCCAACACAAGGCAAGAAAAGCAGACGGCAGGTAAGTCCAGGGTCTGAATGCTGAGTGCTGAATGCAGAGTGCTGGCAGTTATTTTGGCTGCAACGTCTGCGCGATCATGACCTGGCGCTTGAAGTTTTCCAGCATGTTTGGATCTAGACGGACTTCCGTGGGCTTCCTGGCCAGCGTCATGGTGTCGATCTTGTCTTGCAGCTTGAGTAGCGCGTAGAAAAGATTCTCGGGGCGCGGCGGGCAACCGGTCACGTAAACGTCTGTGGGAACGATTTTGTCGACGCCTTGCAACACGGCATACGTGTTGAACGGGCCGCCCACCGAGGAGCAGGCGCCCATTGAAATCACCCACTTGGGGTCGGGCATCTGGTCGTAGATGCGCTTCACGACCGGCGCCATCTTCAAGGTCACAGTGCCGGCCACGATCATCAGGTCGCTCTGCCGTGGGCTGGGACGGAAGACTTCCGAACCGAAGCGCGCGATGTCGAAGCGCGCGGTCGACGATGCGATCATTTCGATGGCGCAGCAGGCCAGGCCGAACGTCATCGGCCAGACGGCGGACTTGCGTGCCCAGTTGAAGACGTAGTCCACCGTGCTGATCATGAAATTCTTTTCGAACTTGTTTTGCAGCCAGCCCATGAGATGTCCTCAGTCGCCTACATTATAGGGCAGATGGCCGCCCAGCGGCGGAAAAGGAGGAGCCCGTTTTAGCAGGGCTGAAGCGGGTGTCAATCGCGGGATAACCATAGGCCACTCTTGCTATTAAACACTTTCCCGCTGGACTCGTGACTAGCTCTCGCAACTCGGTCAATGAGCACCCCACCGCAGTAAGGTCACCAGCTGAGAAGACCGATAGTGGGCGTCAACGGAGTTGGCGAGGGCGTGCAGGCCTTTCCTGGCCCAGGGCTGTAATAATCCGCTCTGCGCAACGTCCTCATCTATGAAGGGAATCACAGGGGCATACTCTGATGAACTGCGTACTCGGCGTTGCCAGATTCTGGCGGTGAGCCATTCTCAGGGGTATGAAGTGACCGAACGGATTACAGAAGCGTCTCCGCTCAAGGCAAGGTTTGCCGGCATTTTGTATCTGGCCATCATTGTAGTGCCAGCCCTCGCACAAGCACCCACGATTCGAGTGCAGTCTTCTCTAGTATTGGTCGATGTCATCAGCCAGGATCTCAACCGCGGGCTGCTCGTCCGAGACTTCAAGAAGGAAGACTTTCGTATGTTCGACAACCGGCACGAAGTCCGGATTGCCACATTTGACACCGGGGCCGACACGCGACCCATCACTCTCTGGCTTGTAGTGATCTGCAACGAACGCGGAATCGTTGGGGCCTCGGCAGAATTTATGGGCAAGGAATCGCTTTTTCGGCCCGCGCTTGATCACCTGGAGAAACAGGACACGGTGGGAATTGCTCATTGGTGCGACAACGGCGAGACCCAGCTCGATTTGTTGCCCACCACAGACCGCGACAGTCCCATCCGCGTGTTGGCCGAATCGCTCAAGCCTATTCCTTTCGAAGGCGGTACGTTTGCCACCGATGATGTGGGAGAAGAAACCTTCCGCAAGATGATTCGGCTCATCATCCACGACGCGTATCGGAGAAACCCGAAGCCGCTACCCGTGATTGTGTTTCTACATGGGGATCACACGGGACAACCGCGTCACGAACTGGACAAGCTCGTCGATGATTTTCTGGAAACCTCTGGGGTTGTGTTCGGCATAAGAGACGATCAATCTGCAGTGCTGCACTTTTTGATTGGGGAGCAGGCTAAAATCCTGCACTACATGGCCAAGCACACAGGCGGCCAGTACTTTTCTGCGCGTCCCTCGGGGTATGCCGCCGCACTGGAGGCGATTCTGATGCAATTGCACTTTCGCTACGAACTCGGATTTGTTCCCCCCGCGATCGATGGCAAACGTCACGAGCTTAAAGTGGAGCTGACAAAAGACGCGAAAGCGAAACACAAACAGGTTCGGCTAAAGTTTCGTCCGGAGTACATTCCCATTCCAGAAGAGCCAGAGTGGGCGCACTGATCGTTCTTTGGTATTGCCGTCGTCCAGTCGTATTACTTCCACTTTCCCCCGACGGACGCGTAATCCGGAAGTGAACTCTTGAAATCAGGCTCATTGACAATTGCCTCACGCTCCCGGAGCAGGGGTGTAGCCAAATCCCCTCAATACGCAATACTCCGTCATTGGGGAGTGAGTCACTTCACGCAACAGGCGTTTGGCGCAGATTCTTGATGACCGTGATGACCGTGAGTTTCGGCGGGACATCGTTCGAGTGCACATGGGCGTGGAGCACTTCGAGGGTGTCGGCCATCTCTTCCCGATCAGCGGTCAAGGAAATGTCGGAATACTTCACTGAGTTTGGGTCCTGCTTCAGATGGTTGCGAAAGCGGTGGAAGCGCCACCTTTAAGATGACATTGCTGGCGACGATCATAGGTCCATTGGCGCTGGTTGGAACGAGGTTGGCGACAGCCGGGCACACCGCCTCGCATAAGGTAACTGGCTTGCCCCCACGCTTCCCCTCAGTTACAAATAGAAACATCCATGAATTCAACACCCGCCGTGGCGTCCGGCCGCGAACGCATTCCCGCTTTGCTGTCACGCGGGTGGGCTCACATCCGTACCTCGCAGTTCTGGATGGTGGCGATCGCGCTCTTCCTGCGGATCGGCTGGATCCTCATCGGCCACACCTATAAGTTCAAGAGTCTCGATAGAAACTTTGGCTTCGGGTTCGAGATGGGGCGGATTGGCGCGGCAATCGCGTCCGGGCACGGCTTCAGCAATCCTTTCGTAGCGCCTACGGGACCTACGGCCTGGGAACCGCCCCTTTATCCCTACCTGATCGCGGGCGTGTTCCATATCTTTGGCATTTACTCGCGGGCGTCGGCGTTCGTGCTGCTTTCGATTAATAGCACTTTCTCGGCGCTGACCTGCATCCCGATTTTTCTGATTGCGCGGAGAATCTTTTCAGAAAGAGTTGCCGTCGGTTCTGCGTGGACATGGGCTCTTCTGCCTTATGTCATGTACTGGTGCACGCGCTGGGTGTGGGAGACGAGCCTGTCGGCGCTATTGTTGGCCTTGATTTTCTGGCTGGCGCTGACCATGGAAGACCGTGACGGAGTCATGCCCTGGGTGGAGTTCGGGTTGCTCTGGGGAATCGCCGCGCTGAACAGTACGGTGCTGATCGCGTTTCTGCCGGCTTCGGGATTGTGGGCCTGGTATCACCGGGCCAGGCGGCACAAGTCGTCGTTGGCCGGCGTGGTGCTGGCGTCCGTGGTTTTTGTGGCTTGCATCGCGCCCTGGACTGTGCGCAATTATCAGACGTTTGGGAAGTTCATTTTCATCCGCGACAACTTGGGAGCGGAACTGCGGCTGGGCAACGGCAGAGGAGCCGACGGAACCTGGATGCAGTATTTGCACCCGACACAGGACCTCTACGCCATGCGCCAGTACGAGGCCATGGGCGAGTTGAAATATATCGAGATGCGCAAGCGGCAGGCGTTGGATTACATCAAGGCCGACTACGGACGGTTTGTCATCCTCTGCCTCAAACGCTTTGTCTATTACTGGAACGGGCCACCAAAAGTTTCACAGGTGTGGTGGCTGGCGGAGTTCAGGAACTCGCTGTTTCTGGCCTCTTCCGTACTCATGTTCTGGGGACTGGTGCGCGCGTTGCGGCGGCAGATTCCCGGGGCGTGGCTGATATTCTGGCTGATTCTGCTGTATCCCGCAATTTACTATGTGGTTTTTCCCATGCAGCGCTACCGGCATCCGATTGAGCCGGAGATCACGATCCTGGCGGTCTACCTGCTGACTGAAGCAGGACGTAAGAGTGAGGCTGGCGACCCCCGAGGGATTGAATAGAGCGCGCCGACTGCGCTCAACGAGGGACCATCTCTCGCGAATCGACGGCGGTTCTGAGCTGAAACCGGGTCGCGCGCCGGCACGTCGAATAGCCCGCAGGCCTGGTCGAGTCAGAGTGGGGATTCTCGCGAGCAACGCGATAGGTGCGGAGTGTGTAGCAAGTCGCATCGTCCTGCTCCAGTGTGAGGATGTGCGGCGTGGGAGAATCCAACGGGCTTGTCACGACGTCCGGATTCGGAGTCAGGGTGATGCGAGGCTGGGAGGAATCAAGGGCTCTATTCGGTGTGGACTGCGCGGCTGCGGCCGCAAAACTCAGAGAAATCATCAGCGAACAAACCAGAAGGCGTGGAACGCGCATAAACCCTCCTGCTCAGGAATTATAGCTCCGTATGGCAAACTCTCACGGTGCGTCCGCTATTTCTGATTCTCCAGCTCGATCTTGAGGACATGGATCTGTTTGGCCTTGGCATCCAGAGTGCCGGTGACTCTTACTTTCTGTCCCTCAAAACCGTGCACCAGGTCAGCGCGATCGAGGCGGAAGACATCATCGCCCGAAGACAGGACGAGGTAGCCTCCCATGTGCTCGATGCAGTAGACCGAGCAGGTATTGGCAGTGCCGCCCATGGACTTGGACTTGAGCATCTCCTGATGAGAGCGGGTGAGTGAGTGAACATTCAAGGCGCACTGGCTGTCGGAGATTTCCCCGCGGAATACTTTTGGGCTCTGGGCATAGGCAATGCTTGCCAGTGACAGAATCCCTCCTGCGCAACAAATTGCGGCTTGGTTCATAACCAGTCCTTACCTTTTCTCAGGGCAGCACATTTTCAGGGCAGTACAATAAACTTCATGTGCATGCCTTCGTGGTCTTCACTGCAAATAACGGTGCAGACCACGATGTACTCGCCCGGTTCGGTGGGGGCGGTGAGCTGGAATTCCTGCTTGCCGGGCTTTAACATCAGGTCCCATCCCTCCACCTTGGTTCGGTCTTTGGCTCGCAGCAGGGAGAAGCCATGGATCGATCCATCGCGGTTCCATGATTTGCCGCGGCGAGCCGTGACTCGCAGCAGCACTTGCTCGCCGGCTTTGACGGTGATCTCCGGCGTACGTTCTCCGGCAATCTTATAGCGGCTATCGCTGTCGGCCAGCACCTCGATGATATGAGGCTGGGCGGCAACGGACTGGTCAAGAGCGCGGAGCACTCCGGCCAGCAGCGTGCTTGTCGCAGCGATCCACACAAGAGTACGACAATATCTGGATGATTTTGTCATGGTTGTGTTCCGGGTCGTTACATACTGGGTTACTGCGACATATAGAAGAGCACCAACCGCATGTCGTCGTCGGTAATGGTGGCACGGACGCGCATGTGGCGGAGAACGGTTGCCATCATTCGGGGGGGGAATTTCTGCGGAGCGGCGTGACAACGGCCGCAGTTGGCACGGTAACGCTGCTCGCCTTGAACGCGCATGGCGTCGGCATCGTAGCTGTGCGCGACTAGGGGTGCGCTTGCATCTTTCTTGCCGGAGGGCCCTTCGGCGCAAGCCGACGCGGCCCAGACCATTGAACCGAGAGCGAGCGCGCAGATCAGAATTGCAATTCTCATTTTCATTGTGTCCCCACGCGGCCCAGAGGAATCAGGAAGCGGTAAGCGATGCCCACGGCCCAGAGATTGAGGTTCCCTGCAGAACTGAATTGCCGGCCATAACTGCTGACGACCTTCAGCCCGTCGCTCAGGTAATAGTTCAATCCGAATTCGCCTTCGCGGGTGTTGGCGGCGGGCAGGTTGAATCCCGCAGCCTGATCTGGGCTGATCGAGCCGCTGAAGAATTGCTCCGCCCTCCCGGCAAGTTCGGTGTGGCGCATCGCTTTCTGCCAGAAATGGAGCTGGCTCAAGCGGTAGGCGCCGTCGATCCAGTAGCCGCTTCCGCGGTTCGAGCGGGCGTACTCGGAGTGCACGTTGAGGGGAAGGTGCGTAGAAAGCCACGCAAAGTGAAATCCGAGAGCGTTGGTGCGCTCATCCTGCAACAGCTTCTGCCAGGAGGCGCCGATCTCAACCCGCGGACCTGGAAAGAAAACGCTGATGCGGCCGCCGACGTTGCGATCCGATCCCAGATTGTTGTGTCCGGTGCTGACCGCTGAGGCGTAGACCGCGTATGTCAGGTTGGCTTTCGCGTTGGAGGCGAATCCACCGCGCAGCATCATGCCGTCGCTCGATCCGGTGGCGATGGGGAAAATCAAGGGATCCTGTTGCAGGCTGCGGATCCAGATGGGATACAGGCGCTCATTGAAGATGCCGAACGGGGTAAGAAATCGTCCCATGGTGACGGTAATGTATTTGTTCGCAATGTAGTCAGCTTGCAGATAGTCGAGGTTCTTGCTTACGGGGCCGCCGTAAGGGCCGCCGTTGGGAGGGCGCTGAAAAGCCCCTTGAAATTCTGCACGTCCTTCCACCAACCAGCGATCGCCCAATGGCAGCAGGAGAACGGGATTGATCTGGGCGTCAAGCTGCTGTTGGCCCGCGGTGACGAATGAGAAGGTGCCGGCGGTGCCCGTCAGGATGGGGACTGGCTTCTCCAAGCTGGGCGACTGGGCAGTTGCCAGACTTGGCGCGAGGAAGAGTATGAGGCATGAAAAAAGGAGTGGTTTGGCACGCCCGGACACAGCCTTCGGGCAGCCCTGCGACCCTGCTTTTTTCCACAAGAACAGCAAGACAAACTCCACTTAAACCTTTGAGGGGATTGTCTTTCAGCGAGGTGAAGGAGGGAACATCACGGAGGTAACTTTCGTATCCATCAGTGTTGGAATAGCACTCTTCGCCTTTGGCTCTCACCAATTGCAAATCGCCGCGTCTAACCTGTTGAAACGGAGGAAGCTTATGAACCGTCAACGTCGATTCCCCATCTGGTCAGGTGCCGTTCTGGGAGTCATCTGTGCATTGTTCGTTCTAGCCCTGGAAGCCCGCGCTTCCGATCACAGCGATGCATTCACCGAAGAATTCCATCAGACCTACGCCATCACCCCCGACGGACGCGTGGAATTGGATAACATCAACGGTGCGGTTCACATCTCCACCTGGGACCGGAGTGAAGTGAAGGTGGACGCAGTGAAGTATGCCGGCACCAAGGATCGGCTGGACGACGCGCGCATTGAGGTCGATGCGGGTAAGGACTATCTTTCGATTCGCACCAAGTACCGCGATCATGATCTCAACTTCAATTGGGGCTCGCGCAATAATCCGGCTGGCGTGGAGTACACGCTGACGGTCCCTCGCACGGTCCGACTGGACGAGATCAAGCTGATCAACGGGTCGCTCGATATCACCGGTGTGACCGGCGAAGTGCGGGCTTCGTGCATCAACGGCAGGCTGGAGGCGCACAATCTTTCCGGCCGCGCCGAACTCTCAACCATCAACGGCCACCTGGACGCGCGCTTTGACCAGCTTTCCGCGAAGTCCGTCGAACTGAATTCGGTCAACGGCTCGGTGGAGTTGACGATCCCTTCGGATTCGAAAGCGGAGATCGAGGCCAGTACGGTTTCCGGCGGAATTGATAATGACTTTGGCTTGCACGTAAATCATCACCGGTTCGTTGGGCATGATTTGCGTGGGGAGTTGGGAAATGGTGGGCCGCGAATCAAGCTCGCGAACGTGAATGGGCGGATTGAGATTCGGCATGCTTCGGATGGACGGGCATTGAGTCCGGTCAAGGACTTGAGCCATCGCGATCGGGATAACGATGACGACGATGACAGCGAGATCTGACTCTCAATAAATCGTGTACCCCGGTGCTGGCGTGCGCAGGTCGGGCTTCGAAGCCATCAATAACAACGCACCCTCGCGCTTGAACGCTCGCAGATCGTCGAGGCTGTGGAACGATTTCGTCTTGTAGTCGTCGGGCGTGGGCGTGTCGTCGGGAATGCGGCACGCTTCCACACTCTCGAAGGCATGTTTCTTCAGCAGTTCGACGTACTCCGCCTCGGAGCGGACGTGTACCGGGACCTTCAGCTTGTCCACCCACTGGAGCGAGTACTGGTTGTCTTTGTATAGATTGATCAGGATGAATAGCCTTCCACGCGGCGCCATCACGCGGAAAAGCTCCATCAGGGCGCGGTCTTGGTCGGCGTAGTAGTAGAACGATTCGACGGACAGCACTTTGTCGAAGAAGTTCTCTTCCCAGGGAATCTGCTGCGCCGATCCCCAGACGTAAAGTACGTTGTCGAAATCTTTCGAGGCGGCGCGGGCTTCGCGAATCATTTCGTCGGAGACGTCGAGGCCAACGACCTGGCCGAAGCCGTCCGGACCCTCGCCTACGAGCCGTGCCAGCAGCCGCGTTGCCCAGCCTGAGCCGCATCCAAGATCGAGAATGCGCTCACCCGGACGGAGTTCCATCTTGCGAATTGTTTTTGCCGTGATGTCGAGATGGTGATCCTCCATCTTCGGGCCTTCGCCGGCGGCGGCCCAGCGGTTGAATTCCTGCTGCAGCTTCTCGTCGGGGGTGAGAGGTTTTTCTGGCATGGCTCTTATTCTAAGATGTATAGTCCCGAACATCCTACATAACAGGAGCTAATCCATGAAGCGCGCGCTTACCCTGGCAGTTTTCGTCTTCTTTCTATACACGGGATTCTCGACGAAAACGAAGGCGGATGCACAAGACGAAACGATAGCTTCGCGCACTGCTGAGATCGACGGCTTCAAACTGCACTACATGACCGCCGGCCACGGTACGCCGCTCATCCTGCTGCATGGCTACGCGGAAACCTCGCTGATGTGGAAGCCGATCATTCCCGCTCTGGCCAGGCGTTTCACCGTGATCGCACCCGATCTGCCCGGCATTGGAGACTCGGACATTCCCGCCAACGGGCTGGATATAAAGAGCGCGGCCATTCGCATCCATGACCTCGCCAAGGCGCTGGGCGTGCAGAAAGCCGAAGTTGTGGGACATGACATTGGCCTGATGGTCGCCTACGCTTATGCTGCGCAGTTTCCGACGGAAGTGACGAAGCTCGTCCTGATGGATGCGTTTCTTCCCGGCGTGGCTGGCTGGGAGGCCGTCTATAACAACCCAGGCATCTGGCATTTTCGTTTTAATGGGCCGACCCCCGAAGCCCTGGTGCAAGGGCGCGAGCGCACCTACTTCGACTATTTCTGGAATGACTTCGCCGCGGACAAGGCACACTCGATTCCGGAAGCGGCTCGGCAAGCCTACGCGGCGGCCTATGCACGACCCGGGCGCATGCATGCGGGATGGGCTTACTTCGTTTCATTCCTGCAAGCCGCAAAGGATTTCGCTCAGCTCTCCCAGACCAAACTAACCATGCCTCTGCTGACCATCGGCGGCGACAAGTCGTTGGGAGAGGCGCTGGGGCAGCAGGCCAAGCTGGTGGCGACGGACGCGACCGTCGTCGTGCTGAAGGATACGGGGCACTGGGTGCTGGAGGAGCGGCCTAAGGAAACCAGAGAAGCGCTGGAAAAGTTTCTCTGAGCTTATCAGTTCTTACGTGGGTAAGTGTGAGCCCGCCTGGCTGGTGAGATTTCGCAGACCGCCGAAAACAAAGAAGGAGCACTTCATGTTCATCCGACTCACGGTCAAGAGGTTACTTATCGTTGCCTTATTTCTTGTTGGAGCGTCTGCTGCGATTGCTCAATCGCTTCCTGAGATGCGCATGACGCCAGCGGAAATCCGGGTGAGCAGCCTCGACAACAACCAGATTGGCAGTTCCGGCCTTCCGGGGGTTCATACGAAAGTTGTTTTCGGCGATCCTTCAAAGGCGGGCTTCTACACGATCCTATTGTTTGTGCCCGCGCACACGACGATCCAGGCACACTCCCATCGCGACGACCGGATGGCAACGGTGCTCTCAGGCGAGTGGCATTTTGGCTATGGCACTCATTTCGATGCGAAGTCACTGAAAACTCTTCCGCCGGGCAGCGTGTATTCGGAACCGGGTGGTGACAATCATTTCGCGCAGACTGACAACGATGCGGTAATCGTGCAGATTTCCGGGTACGGTCCAACTGACACCAAGTATTTTGAGCCGGCTAACGATCCAAAATCGCAACAGAAGAAGTGATCAGGAATTATCGGCCAGAGATTTGACCTTGCTTTTTCGCCCACTTCTTCTAAGCTGTGTAGCACTTACTGGGCCCTGCAATTCCTCGTGACTCCCGGAGGCCTATTATGCTTGTTGCTCCTCAAGCCAAAGACCCGATCGTTCTCTCCTATTTGGCGCTCAGAAAGGCTGTTGGGGATGTGGCCGTCGGACTTCCGTTCGCGCTGGCGATCCCCTGGTGGGTTCTACAGCACCACATCATCCAAAGCTCGATCAGTGCATACTATTACACCGGAATGCGGAACCTCTTTGTTGGCAGTCTCTGTGCCATCTCGCTGTTCATGCTTTGCGCGCGGGGATACGATCGCAAAGATGAGATTGCCGGCGTGTTCTCCGCGCTTTGTGCGCTGGGAGTTGCCTTTTTTCCAACAGCTCCAGATTGGGGCGCAACTCAGCACCAACATGATATTGGAATCGTGCATTATGTTTTTGCCGGGCTCCTCTTTTCGACGCTTGCGTACTTCTGTCTCGTGCTCTTCAAGATGACGGCTGCGAACCACCCATTGACGCGAAAGAAGCTCCAGCGAAACAAGATCTACACCGTCTGCGGATGTGTGATCATCGCGTCCATGCTGTTGATCTTTGTACTCAAGAAAATTCTCAAGATCGATTATTTCCCTGGACACCTGGGCACACTCTTTTGCTTCGAATCAACTGCGCTCTTTGCCTTTGGACTGGCGTGGCTGGTGAAGGGTGAGACCTTTCTGAAAGACGAGAACCCAGAGCCGTCCGTTATTCTGACGACAACAAAGAACCCGCAGCCGTTCGGTTAGCGGTGGAGTTCGCCGGCAGGCACAAGATTGAACGGCTGCCCTAACGTTTCGCCGCTGTTCCCAATTCGGGGGCTGTGGTACAGTTTTTCTCCTCATGGCGACACGTCCTCAGAACCCTCAACCGGAACCTGACCCGGCTTCCCTTTACTGCCCGAAGTGCGCCGAAGAGGTCAACGATCCACTGACCTGCGGCGATTGCTCCTCGGTCATCTGCCGCCGCTGCGGCACGCCGCTGGAATCTTCCGACGAACTCGGGATTGGATGATGGACTCCGCCCCCGCCATCGAAGTCCCCGGCTCGACTTCACAACCAACTCTGGTTCGCGGGCTCAGCCTGCTTGATTCGGTGCTGCTGCTGGTCAGCGGCATTATCGGCTCTTCTATTTTTCTCACCGCCAAGGATATTGCCGGGCCGCTGCCGCAGCCCATGCTGTTCTTGCTGGTCTGGGTGATTGGCGGTGTGGTTTCACTGTTCGGCTGTGTCGCCTTCGCAGAGTTGGGATCGATGTATCCCGAGTCCGGCGGCCAGTATGTTTATCTGCGCGAGGCCTACGGAGATCTGGTCGCGTTTCTGTATGGGTGGATGCTGTTCGCGGTCGCGAACGGCGGCACCATCGCTGCTCTCTCGGTCGCTTCGGCGGCTTACACGGGACAAGTCTTTCCCATCGTCTCGCAAGGCCACATCGTGCTCCAGTTGGCCGGAATCACCATCACCCGCACTCACGTCTTCGGCTTGCTGTTGATCGCAATTCTCACCTGCATCAATGTCGTGGGGTTGCGCTGGGGCGCATTGTTGCAGAATCTTTCCACTTGGACGAAGTTCGCGGCCATGGCCGCATTCGTGGTTCTGGGATTCGTCGTCGGCAAAGGCGATTGGTCGCACTTCCAGTCACACGGGGTTGGCCTTTCTATGGGACTTCATCCCGCGCAATTGATCTCTGCCATGGGCGTCGCGCTGATCGCAGTGTTCTGGGCCTATGACGGATGGGTGTATATCACGTGGGTCGCGGGCGAAGTGAAAGAACCGCGGCGCAACGTGCCGCTGGCCATGGTGCTGGGAGTGATTGTCGTGGGCGTGATCTACATGGCCATGAACATTACTTATCTCTACGCTCTGCCAGTTCGAGAGATCGCCCAGCACGAGACCATCGCGCATGCCGCAGCTGCTGCTTTGTTTTCTCCTCATGCGGCGATGTGGCTCTCCCTAACGATCGCGGTTTCCTGCTTCAGCGCGGCTGCTACTTGCACGCTCTCTGGAGCGCGGGTGTCTCTGGCCATGGCGCAGGACGGCGTCTTCTTCAAACGCCTGGCAGTGATCCACCCCAAATGGCGGACGCCCGCCTTCAGCCTGATTGCCCAGGGTATCTGGGCCGCGGTGCTCACGCTCAGCGGCCGCTACGATCAGCTTTATACCTATGTGATCTACGGCATGGTGCTTTCCTACACGCTGACGGTGATTGGAATGTTTCTGCTGCGCTGGAAGCGTCCCGAGATTCCGCGGCCGTACCGGTGCACGGGATATCCCTGGCTGCCGGGGATCTTCGTGATCGTCGGTACGGCCTGGACACTGAACACTATCATCACGCGCCCTACTGAAGCGTTCTGGGGAACGGCGATCGTGCTGCTGGGAGTGCCAGGATATCTGTATTGGAAGCGGAACAGGCGAAAGGCGTCGAATCGGCCCGGGTAGTGGGATCAAAGCACCACTACCATCGGCCCGCCCGGCCTTGACTTCTGACATTCACCCGGAATAATATTCGTCTCTCCTCCCCTGGTGAGATCGGTTCTCCCGTCTGCGTCATTGCGAACCGCGTTTCGCGCCTAGCTTCGTCCGATCGATCTTCGTGCGGTGGATTTTCCGCGGCGCTTCCCAAAGGCTGCGCCTAACGCAAACCGTGTTTATAAGAATCAAGGGGGACTCCAATGCGACGTATGCAAATTTCTCACCTGCTAACCCTTACAATTCTCGCCGCTTCAGCGTTGCTCACAGCCAGCCTCGCCGCCGCGCAGGTAGAAACCCTGCTGCACAACTTCAACAACAACGGCATAGACGGAACCTATCCCGTCGCCAACTTGATTTTTGACGCTTCCGGGAATCTTTATGGCACGACGCCCACGGGCGGAGCTTACGGCTCAGGAGTAGCTTTTGAACTCTCCCCCAAGAGCGGCGGCGGATATACCGAAAAGATCCTGCACAGTTTCAACAACGTGCTCACCGACGGAGCCCAACCGTATGGGCCTCTTGTCTTCGATGCGACGGGCAATCTCTACGGCACCACGCTTGGAGGTGGCGCTTACGCTTTTGGCACAATTTTCGAATTGGCGCCCAGGGCAGGCGGGGCTTGGGGCTTTCGGATTCTGCACAGCTTCAACGGCTCAAACGGCGACGCCAACGGCTCGTTTGCAGGCCTGGTTTCGGACGCAGCCGGAAATCTTTACGGCACTGGTTTTTCGGGCGGCGCACACAACTTTGGCGCAGTGTTCGAATTGGCTCGCACCGCAGGCGGGGGCTGGGCGGAAAGAGTTCTGTACAGCTTCAACTCGAATGGCTCCGATGGGTTCAACCCGTACGCCGGGCTAACGATAGATGCCCTCGGCAACCTCTACGGCGTAACCATTTATGGGGGATCTTTCGGCAACGGCGCGGCGTTCGAACTCTCTCACGGCCCGGCCGGCTGGATGGAAACGATCCTGCACAGCTTCAGCGATGCCAGCGGCGACGGGGGCAATCCTTACGCCAACCTTGTCTTCGACACTGCCGGCGATCTCTTCGGCTGCACCCTGGTCGGCGGCACTTACTCAAATGGAACGGTTTTCGAGTTAATGCCTCAGGCGGGTGGAACCTGGAGTGAGAGCATCGTGCATAACTTCAACAGCAACGGAGGGGATGGCTACTACTCGCAAGCGACGCTCGTCTCCGCTGCCGGCAATCTCTACGGCACGACCTATGCCGGAGGCACCCGCGGCGTCGGCACTGTGTTTGAGTTGTCTCCGGCTTCGGGCGGCGGATGGACGGAGAACATCTTATTCAATTTCAGTAATCGAGGCGTCAACCCTAACAAACCCTTGGCTGGACTAGTGGCTGATGGCTCGGGCAATCTTTATGGCGTAACGAAATACGGCGGAGCATACGGTTTCGGCGCCGTGTTCGAGATCACGCCGTAGCTTCGGGCACTGTTGCCCTCGACCTGGGGCGACTGACTGAGAGCGAACGCTCAGAGTCACTTCGGCGTAACGCCGCCGTGTCCTGTTCGCCTCTCGCCTTTGGCTACCTTCTTACTTCTCCGACGGGTGTGGCACGATAGGCAGATGCGAGGACTGCTCACTCAATCCGGGCAAATGCGACACGGTCGTCAAGAGCAGCTAGCTCTTGCAGTAATCACGCTGCTTCTCGCTCTCTCGGGGTGCGGCACCCATGCAAGCACCACTTTCACGAGCGGGCCGCCAGCACAAAACCTAAAGCCGCTGACGAACCAGCCGCCGGACGGCGCAGGAATCGGGTTTCTGCTGACGGACGGCTCGGTGATATTCCAAGGCAATAAGTCGTTCGATTGGTTCAAGCTGACATCCGATCAATCGGGAAGCTACGCCAATGGCACGTGGTCGCAAATCGCCAGCCTGCCCGCTGGATATATACCGAGAGAGTTCGCTTCCTCGGTGCTGGCAAACGGCCGACTTGTGATTCTGGGGGGAGAATACAACAACGGCATCTTTGTGTTGACCAACCTGGGCGCGATTTATGATCCCGTGGCCAATGGGTGGACTTCGCTTGCGGCCCCGGCCGGTTGGAACTACATCGGAGACTCGCCGTCTGTGGTGCTGCCGGATGGTCAATTCCTGGTGGGAAGAAAAATCGACATGCTTATGGCCACGCTGGATCCCATTTCTCTCCAGTGGACGGCGAGGGCATCTACCGGCAAGAGTGATTTCGACGCGGAGGAGGGCTGGACTCTTTTACCCGATGGCTCGGTGTTGACCTTCGATGTTAAGAATGCCCCCAATTCCGAACGCTACATTCCTTCACTGGCAATGTGGGTTACGGCGGGAAGCACGATCGTAGATTTGCACTCGTCCAGCACGTCTGGGTGTCTTGCTTATGGCGGGGGTTGTTACCTGCCTCCGGGCGAAGTCGGGCCGGCTGTGCTTGGTCCCGACGGAACGGTTTTCGCCACGGGATCCAAATCCATTGCCGGTCCCGGACACACGGCTATCTACACACCGCCGACAGTTCTTACCGATCCCGGAACCTGGGTCCCCGGCCCAGACTTTCCCAGCAACGATAACGCGGGGGATTCGTTTGCCGTGCTGCTGACCAACGGCCACGTGCTGGTCGAGGGCAACTCTGGAAGGCTTTACGAGTTCGATGGCAAGACCCTTACTGCAAATGCATCCGTCAAGCCTGGCAGCAGTTTGTTGGTGCTGCCCACCGGAGAAGTGATCGTGGGAGGCGACGTCGTTCAGCTCTATACGTCTTCGGGTAAGCCATCGGCTGCGTGGGCTCCGACGATCACAACCTTTCCGGCGAGCGTCGCGCGCGGCTCCACTTACTCCATCTCCGGCACGCAATTCAATGGATTGTCGCAAGCGGCCGCCTTTGGAGACGAAGAGGAAACCGCTACGAACTATCCCCTGGTCCGGATCACAAATCAAGCTACGGGTCACATCTTTTATGCGCGGACGCACGACCACAGTACCATGGCGGTCGCGACGGGCAGCACGGTGGTTTCGACAAATTTTGATGTTCCCACTGTGATGGAGACGGGACCAAGTTCGCTCGAGGTAGTCGCGAATGGAATTGCCTCGGCGAGTGTGAGCATCACAGTGAACTGAAGGGTGCCCGACGTTCACGGACATCCCTCATCATTCACTCGCCCGGCTTGGATCGAGAGTGATCTCCGTCCAACCCCCCGCGGGAGTCCACATTTCTATCGGCCGGGGATGCAGCCGTTCAGGACAGTTCTCCAGTGTATGGTCCAATTTGCCCTCTTGTTCGAGCTTGCGGTGGAGCATGTCATAAGCCGACCCGAATCGAACTGCGACTACTCGGAACCCATGGTCCGCTTTCAATGTGTAATGCGTTTGCGGGCCACCCCAGTCGACTAGCTCGTGCTTTCGCAGCTCAATCTGGTCGCCCGTGACATTCACACGAATCACCGCAGCTTCATGGACTTGTTCCAATTCGTTGATTTCCGAACGCGGGAACTCAAAGTAATAGTCCGGATTCCCTGGGGCACAATTCGCACACTTATGCCTTGTGCCTTCGCCCTGCGGAGAAGCTGCAAAAGGCTTGGCCTCATTGATAACTGCCAGGCTGCCGGTGTCGCCCTCGTTATTGAAGCCTCCGGCCAACAAGAAGTTCGCTTGTGGGGTCTTAAGTTCGCTGAGTGCGCGGATCGTTCCTGTGTTTACGTAGCGCAGAATATCTTTGCCAGTCGCAGGATCGAGATTGACCACGAACGAGTTGCCCCACACCAGATGTGTCACCGCCAGCCAGATTTGCGTCCTTCCTCCCACAGAAGAAACGAACAAATCGCCAGCCGTCCAAGGTCCATTCACATCATGCGTGCCAAACTGGAATCGCCCCTGCGGAAC
This sequence comes from Candidatus Acidiferrum sp., assembly GCA_035568115.1. Classification (GTDB taxonomy): domain Bacteria; phylum Acidobacteriota; class Terriglobia; order Terriglobales; family Acidobacteriaceae; genus Sulfotelmatobacter. Next base: position 61,567 of record DATMOP010000002.1, on the reverse strand, counting down.
ATAGGTCCAAAGTAGCTGGCCCCGGCTCGAAAACAGGTCTACCTCCACGTGAGCGGGATCTGGGCTGAGGTCACCGCGGAGCGGAGCGATGACTAGCACCTCCCGCTCCCCTTTGCCGCGGAAGTCTCCGATGTAAGAATAGGAACTGAGTAGCCGCTGTCCCAGCACTGAAGCATCCAGCGTGCCGGGAAAAGTATGGGTCCACAGTACCTGCTCCTTGTCGTCAAACGCCTGGATCGCGTTCAACGTGAAACCAACGCGCAGCGGAAAGCTCGAACCCGCTGCCCGCGAACGCAAGCTGAACAGTGCGAAAAGCAACACGCTGACCGCAGCCGCGCCCGCCAGTGCGTAGTACGTCGGCTTAGGACTGCCAGAAAAAGCTGCAAGAATGGATCTAGGGAAGGGCACGACTTCGGTCGAGCCGTTGCCTTGCACACTAGAATCGCGCTTCATCCCCCGAGGGTGGGCAGTTGATTCGACTGATCGCCCCCTCCTTAACCACGCATCTAGTTCGCCGGTGTAGGCAAACACAGCCTGCCGTTCGCCGCCAGGCACCCGGTACACAGGCAGTCCCTTCTTCTCCCAACGGACGACCGTACGCTCGTGGCGATCCAGATAGGCAGCGATCACCTTCCACGAGTCGAGTCTACGACCATTGGGTGGATCGATAGCCGGGTCTTCCACAAGAACTCCACGATCAAAACGCGACGGGGACCTAGATATTACCGCAAAACCCTCGGCTTGTCCGTAATTGCCTGGTCCCTGACAGTTCCTGCCAATTGACGAGGCCGGTGTCTTCGGTTTTGGATAGCCATGCACAAAGGTGCAAATCGGAGGACATATGACGATTTCTAAACAGGTAACAGTTCTATCGCTGATTTTTCTCTGTTGGGTCTTGGCCCACGGCGCAGACGTCTGGGCGCAGGCCCCGACGTGGACGGAACTGCCCACGACTGGCAGCCCTACCCACGGGTCCGCGAGTGTTGTATATGACGCGGCGTCTAACCGTGCGATCCTGTTTGGCGGTGGCTTTTCGGGACCTTGCTGCACAAGCTACAACGATGTGTGGGTGCTCACCAATGCGAATGGGCTTGGCGGAACCTCGGTCTGGAGCCAGCTTTCGCCCGCCGCGCCAAACGGCACGCCCCCGCCGCGAAGCTTTCACAGCGCAGTTTACGACGCGGCTAATAACAGGATGATTGTGTTCGGCGGAGGTCAATTCGCAGGCGGGTTATTTGATCCGTTGTTCAACGACGTGTGGGTGCTCACCGATGCGAACGGGATCGGAAACACACCTACATGGATTCCCATTTCCCCATCAGGAACTGCACCCGTGCCCCGTGAAGGGCACGGCGCGACATTCGATGCGGCCAACAACCGCATGATAGTTTTCGGAGGGGGCAACAACGGCATCATGGATGTGCCGAACGATCTATGGGTGCTGACCAATGCGAACGGTTTGGGAGGAACGCCCGCTTGGATACAGCTAAATCCGAGCAGCCAACTGCCAGCACCAAATGAGAGGTTTGCTGTGGGGTACGATCCATCCACGAACCGGATGATTATGTTTGGTGGCTGCTGTTACTGGAACAATAATACATGGCTCTTGACCGATGCTAATGGGCTCGGCAGCACACCGGCTTGGACGCAGATAGCTCCTTATGGCCCTGAACCGGAAATTCGGGAGGTTCACGCGTATGGGTACGATCCTTCCCTCAATGAGCTGATTGTTTTTGGCTACGGAAGCACTCTCATTTATAACGATACTTGGTTGCTTCTATCGGCAAATGACGTAGCTGGCACCCCGTTTTGGAATAACCTTATCCCGAACAACGCCCCAGGTTCTCCGCCGCTTCCGTTCAACGGAACCGATTCCGGAGTCTACGATCCTGCGAGCGCTCGCCTGATGCTGATCAAGGCGGAGGTCGACAGCCAAGGAGGAACCGTAATCAATCCTTGGGTCCTGGATCTCGGAATAAGGTTCCTCGACTTCCCACTGAAAGGAAAAAGCCCTTATTCGACTGACATAAGCGCGGTGTTCGATCACGATGTCAATGCCGACGCGACGAATGCCCCGCTTTTCTACCACCCCAATACCAGAGTGCGGACTTATACGGGGGAGGAAGGCGTAAAGGTTTGCGGGCACGCCCCCTGTACGGAGCTAGTTGGTACGCACAGCTTGGTCGGATACAAAAATGTCCAAGGCCAAGCGTTCGTGGTTACTGGCGGCGGCCATTACACTGGAGGCAGTGGATGCAACAACGGCCCTTGTAACGATTTCCTCTTTTACACCGGTCATTCGGGATTCGACTACCCCGAGCCGTTCGGAACAACGGTAATCCTCGCGCCAGCTGACGGACTGTTGTTTATTCCCTCTGACGATCCAGTAGTCCTACCGGACAATACGCCTGGCGAATCCGTATCTAAGTTCAATATCTTAGCCATCGACCACGGCAACGGCTACGCCAGCTGGTTCTTGCATTTGGGATGTGAGGCAGGGACGAATGATCGTCACTGCATCCTCAATCACGGAGACTTCAGGGGCATAGACGCCCATGGAAATGTAATCTGCGCTAACCTTAGTACAACTGGCTGTCCCGTTAAGCGCGGCGATGTTATCGGCCTGGTTGGCAACAAAGGGCTGCTTCCTCTTGTTTCGTACGCGCACCTACACTTCGAGGTGCGTAAGGGTCTGGCCGAGAATCCAGGCGGCCTACCCACATGCAGCCGTCCAAATTGCATCCCGGTAGATCCTTACGGTTGGACCGGAGCTAAGACAGACCCGTACGCACAGTTTCTCGGAGGATTTCCAAACGTCAAGCTCTGGAAGTGAGGGCGTACGACCCAAGTTCCCATCTTTTCGCGTTCTTCGCGAAAGGGTGGGAGCCTGGAAACATTTACTTCGAGGAACGCCGTTCCCACTACCCGCGCAGCTCTGACAACGCCTTGCGCGCCTCGGCTGCATCGCTGAAGTTGGGACTGATCTTTAGCGCCCGTTCCAGTTGCTGCCGTGCCTGGGAAGGCTGGTTCGCTTTTTGATAAGCCAGGCCCAGATGATAGTGAACGCTGGGGTCGTCGGGTGCTCCGGCTTTTTCGTTGAGCCGCAACGACTCCTGGAACATATCAATCGCGGAGCGGTACACGCCCTTTTGATAGTATGCAAAGCCGAGCGTGTCCGCCGCCTGCGGGGAGTCAGGCATGCCGCGGCGCGCGGTCTGCGCCATGGAAAGAGCCACGTCCACATTGCCGCCCTGCATCAGCATTACGTAGGCAAGATTATTTGAGGCCAAAGGATTATCGGGCTGAATGTTCAGCGCCTGCTGGTACATGGCCTTGGCCTGATCGAAGTTGCTTTGCGATTCGTACATCATGCCAGCGAGAAGGTAGAAGGAGATCTCGCGCGGGTGATCTTTGATGGACTGCTGGTAAGTCGCGAGAGCCTGGCTGGTTGAGCCTTCCGCGGCCTGCGCCTGGGCGAGCTTCAGGATCGCGTCAGAATTGTTCTTGTCGAGGTCGATGGCCTTGTGGAACGCGGCATCGGCGCCGGTGAAATCTTTTTTCTGGAACAGCGCCGTGCCCAGCAGATCATAGAACCCGCTGCTGGTGGGCGTTTTCGCAATCTGGGTCCGGGCCGTGGCGATGGCCTGATCGAGCTGCTTCTGGGCGATGTAAGTATTCATCAGTCCCTGCAACCCCTCGGTCGAGGCTGCGTCCTTGTCCAGCGCCTGCTGATAATACTTGGTGGCCTCAGGGTATTGTTTCTGAAGCAGGTGAAGGTTGCCCATCTGCACGTAGGGAGCAGGGTTTCCGGGAGCGACTTCAGCCGCTTTGCGCATGTCCTGCTCGGCATCGGAAAACTTCTGGCGGTTCATTTCCGCCAGCGCGCGCAGCAGGTAGCCATCGGGAGCATTCGGAGCAGCGGAGATGATCTGCTGAGCGGTCTGGGTGAGAGCATCGAAGTCACCGCGGCGCAGCTCCAGAGTAGCGAGTGAGCGTTGCGCATCCGTGAGATCGGGACGTAGGCCGATGGCCTCGCGCCACTCCGATTCCGCCTGCGCCTCGTTGTGTTGCAGATCAAAGGCGCGGCCGAGATGATAGTGGGCCACGGCATTGTTGGAATCGTTCTTGAGAGCTTTCTGCAAGGCGTCCACGGCGCCGGCGGCGTCGTTCTGCTGAAGTTTAATCTGGCCGCGATAGTCCAGAGCATCGGCGTCTTTGGGATTGGCCTTCAGGACTTCGTTGTTCAGCTTGGTGGCTTCGTCCAGGCGGTTTTTCAGGATCAGCAGCTGCACGTAATTTTTCTTAACCTGAAGATCCTTGGGATGCTCGCCGTAGAGGATTGAGTATTCTGAGGTGGCTTTGTCGAGCTCGCCGTTGGCAAAGTAGAAATCGCCCAGCATGCGGTAGCCTTCGGAATTATCCGGGAGGTCGCTCTTGGTCTGGCGGAGGAACGCTTCCGCGTCTTGCTTCTTGCCTTCCGCCATCAGCAGGCGAACATAAGCGGCACGCGGAGCGGGGTCCCTGGGATCGACGCCGATGGCGTGCTTGAATTGCTGTTCGGCTTCCGGCATGCGGTTGCGAGACTGGTAGAAGCCCCCCAGAGCGAGTTGGGCGTTCATTACTTTGGGCCCAAGCTCGGCCGCTTTCTTGAAATTGATCTCTGCCTGATCGGGCATCTTGGCGCTGAGTTGGAGCAGGGCGAGACTCAAATAAGACTCTGCGCGATTGGGGTCGGCGGCAATTGCCTTCTGCATTTCCTGTAGAGCGGAGCCCAGGTTGCCCTGAGCGGCGTAGAGGTTGGCCCAAGCCAGATGTGTGTCGGGACTGTTAGGCTGCTTCTCGCGCAGGATGTCGAGGTGAGGCTGGGCCTGCTTCAAATCGCGGGCGGCAATCAGGAGGTTGGCCAGTTCAACGTGCGCCGGATAATTGTCTGGAGTGAGGTCGACGGTGCGGGAGAGCTCCTGAAAGGCGCGGTTGTAATCTTTCAGCTTGAGATAGGTCTCGCCGAGCTGATAGTGCGCTTCGGCAAAACGGGAATCGACTTGAACGGCGTTGGCATACTGAATGGCCGCTTCGCGGAACTTACCCTTGTCGCGGTAGCGGTTGCCGCTCTCGAGAAATTTCTGTTTGCGCACATTGGGATCGCGATTGCAGCCGGTGAACAGGGCCGGGACAAGAAACCCGACGAGCAACAAACGGAGGGCAACAGAGCGGCTCATAAATTCTCCAAAGCAGGCGCAGATGGGCGCACGACCACAGACTCGTGGTTACTTACCAAAGGTACTGCAAGATGGGGTGGGAAGAAAAGTGACTGCCGTCACCCGGGGGTGCGGGGGAGGGCTACGGTGGGTCTCGGTTGGTTTGTTATCTAAGGTATCCCGGAGCCAACTGCCCAAATGGAGAAATGGAGACTCGGAGGTAAGTTTTCAGTGGGACCCTCCACTAAAAACAGCCGGTACTCTAACGCTGATGCCAAACGCAAAGGCTCCCTTCCAAAACTTGGTGGTTGAAGGGCTTGGTGGAGAACCGCTGCACTTCGGTATAGAACCATCTGAACTTGCGCCGGATTGGTTGCACCAAATCTCTCCGACCTGCTCCCCCTGGGTGAGCCGGAAATCATGTCCCAAATGAAATAGGGGACTGAACATTATTGACCGCCAAGAGACCGAGGGTCCTGCTCCAAACTCGATGAGCGTATTATTCGGATTGAGACCGATAGCTGTGGTGAAGTAAACCGCTCCGCGCCTGTAGCCCGGCCACGAAAAATCGTGCATCAGTCTCCAGTTTGCGGCCACAAACGGCACGACTGTGGGACGTGAATTCGTCTCACCGATGACCACGTTTCCAGGCGTCGGCGAAGCGCCGGGGTTTTGGGTCACTAGTGTTTGGTTAGCGAAGGAGCGGTTGGCTAACGTAGAGAAGAAAGCACCGGCCGAAACCTCAAAAATCGGGTCGGCATAAAGCACCGTGATCGTCACAATTGGTTTCTTTTGCGTTGCAGTTGTCACTGATGTAGTCGGAGTTCCAATCTGATTCACCGCATTGATGGCAAATATCACTTGACGGCCCAACCACTTCTTTAGACCTGCGTTTTTGGGAACACTCTCGTCCAAGGGGTCCAGAATATTGCCCAGTGTATTGTTCGGGAGCAAATTCAGCTGGGCGCCATCAATGTTCGTAAAATATGTACCCAAGTCTTTATTGATCGCAGTGATGTTGGCAGTATCTATATTCAGGACTACGGACTCAGCGCTCGTTAAGTTGTTCAAAAGATCAAAAAGAGCGGCTTTGTCAGCAGGATCAAGATCGACGTTGTATACAGGGTTCGGGTCATTCGAGCTGGTATTTATGCGGGTCTGAATGGTAGTTATTCTGCAAGAAATAATGCTGGGGTTCGCTTGGCTGACCTGGATCACCTGAGACGATTGTCCTGGGCAAGGCCCCAAGTCAATAGCCAGAGTTGCACCTTCGGTCAGTACTGGGACAGGTGTATTGGTACCAAGCGGGCATCTCTGTCCAGCGAGTTCGCAACGCATTGAATCCTGCCATCTTGGGAACTCCGAGAGTACCCAGGGACGAGGAAAATTTAGAGGCGATACTCTTGATGTCGCCAAGCGAGCTCCGTCTGGAAGAACTTCTGGAGGTATGCTTCCCAGAACCTCATTGAGCTGTGTATAGACGACAGTCGCGTCCTGGGTAAACATCGCAATTCTTGTAACATTCTGCTCGATGTTAGCTCCCAACTGCTGTATATCGCTTGTTAATTGGGCGTACTTGGCCTGTTTCAGTGGGTCCGTTGTTGTGGACGCGGGCGGACGAGCCAGTCGCGCTCCGCTTCGGGCGGTGACGGTGCTCTGGGTTCCGGACACGAAGTTCTTTAGAGTCGGTAACGCCGACGTCAAAAAGGCAGTGGTCTGGTCGGTACCCACGACGGCTTGAGTGCTTTGAAGATCAAGACTGAGAATCTCGAACGGCAGAGCGTTCACCACCTCGACTTTCACTCTCGCGCCTGGTCGCATCTGAATGGTAGGCATCGTGACTGGATAGGAGTGATCGACTGTCACAGTGCAGCTGCCGTTCACTTTTTCCGTAGAACATTCTTGGGTTGCGGCGTAAGGTGCATAAGCGACAAAAACTGGAAACAGCAGAACCCATGTGAAAACAAATTTCCTCATAGTTTCGCTCCTAGACAAGTGCGTGCCACCAGTTCTTACTCCATCGTTTTAAGGCTAAGGCCAAGGATCAACGGCAAAAGCGGCTTAGAATAGCCGTACTGTGTATCGGTCTTCCGTGGTGACACTCTTTTGTTACGAAATCCGAACAAAGGCGGCGGTCTTCGGTGCGAGGTCCAAGTCCATTTCGCGATAACGTCCCGGAGACTGGACGCAAGAAGCTTGAGAAGGGTAGTAAAATCATGGTTGGGGGAGTATGAAATTCAGGATCAGTTGGGCGTGCGTTCTGGTAGCAAGTCTTGGGCCTTGGGTTTTGCCTGCCATCTCGCAGAGCGGCTGCTCCAATCCGGTTACCGATGTCGTCTGGTTGCACTCCTATGAGCAGGACCACGACGGAATGCAGGTTTTTCGGCCGCGATCGTTTGCATTTCCCCAGAGCCGGGGTCCGCGCGATGGGATTCTTCTCCGAAAGAGCGGAGCGTTCGTGCGGTATGGAATTGGCACTGCTGATGCCGGGAGTTCCACGACGGGCACTTGGCGCTGGATCGGACGGCGCGCCTTCGAGCTCGCATATTCGGAACCGGCTGGGCGAGCCGCGTTCCAGATAGTCTCATGCGATCGTAGTGAACTCGTGCTGCGACCGCGGCAGAACGCAGGATCGAATTGAGGAGACAAGAGCTTAAAGAGTGCTTCTTAATTAGTGAGCCAACCCAGGAGACTGAGGGATCCCGGACCTGTAGCCGGCCAGCGTAGCCTCCATTCTCAGTACCTGACCCGCGGTAAACATATGCATACAGCTATCTTCGGTATAATCCATGTAATTCATGAACATATCTCCGCCCTTGTCGTCGTTGTGGCAAGAAGGATGTGGGTACTTGGGACACTGCTGGTTGGCGATGGCTTGATTCGGCGTGTCGTCCACTTGATCTGACCCCGCGCATACATCAGGGCCGTTCTCATCATCCCCCCAGATGTGAAAAAGATTCAGCCAATGGCCGATCTCATGAGTGGCCGTTCTTCCTTTATTGAATGGTGCGAGGGCTGTACCAACAGTTCCGAATGCATAGTTGACAATGACGACGCCATCCTTGCTCTTTGGATCACCAGGAAATGAAGAATAACCAAGGACCTCCTGCTTCTCCTTACTTTGGAGGCTGGGACACACCCAGATGTTGAGATACTTATCGGTTGGCCACGGAGCTGCACCCCCAGTTTTGCCCAACTTTACCCCGTCGCCTTTCGGCCCGTCCGTATAGAACAATGCGATATCACTCTTTGTCCGCTCAATTCCGGTGGTAGGTTTTCCATCAGGACCGAGTGCAGCCAGCTCGAATTTGAGGAGTGGATTACCGACGACAGACCTGAAGGCTAGGGGTATTGTAGAAACGTCTTGACCTATGTTTTGGTAGTCGTTGTTCAACACTTGGATCTGACTGCGGATTTGGTCATCAGAAATATTGTCTCGGTCCTTGTTGTAAATCACGTGCACTACGACTGGCACTGTAATTAGTGTGGTTCTCGGTGCAAGCCGGGCACTTGCATGAACCGATTTGTAAGCTTTGGTCAACGCAAGAATTTCGATGCGAACTTCGCGGAAGCCTGCGTCCTGAGCAAGCAGTTGCTTGTAGCGAGGCATCGTTCCACAGCTGCGTACTTTCGGTGGCGAAGGCTCTTTTCCGTCCTGCCCGGAGGTAATTGGCGTCAACATCACAGCCCAGGTCAGAGCGACTCCTACTGAGTTTCTGAGTTTTGATGAAGTCAAGCGAGCTCTCCCTTCCACTCCAGAACGAAGCTCTTGAAAGCCGGAGTGCGGACCGCAGGTCTCGGTGGGCCTTTGTAGCAGAGCAATCAGGAATCAGGGCTCGCTTCGTAGTCTTGTTACGAAAACCGAACAAGGGCCGCGGGTTTGGGGATCCTGGGCGGTCGCGCTACTGAGGGTTCAACTATTGCCGCGCTTACCTGATTTTGATGCTGTTGAAGAACTTGTTGGCGTCGGCATCGGTGCAGTTTGTGGTCTTGTTACAGATGACGAGAGCCTGCCAAACGCGGGCGCCCTGGACGGTGATTCGTTCGTACATCGTTCTGCTATAGGTCGTTTGTCCGCTCGTGTAAGTGCTGTTTGCCGCGACCGCTCGGGCAGGAAAGCCGCTGAAGGTCGAGTCTGTTTTGGGACCGGGTTTGGCATTTTCGAGTGTGGCCACTGCGCCGTCCAGCATCAGATCGAGTCCCGCCGTATCGCCCTGGAGGTTCGCGTCACAATAGATTACGAGGAACGCGTCGGCGTCGTTGTGGATGCCGAGAGCGTAGGTGTGCATGGTGGCCGTCGCGCCGCTCTTCAGGGTTACGCTCTGGGAAGAGTAGGTGACCCCGGGCTTGTCCTTGTCCGGCACGGGGTAGGAGGCGGAGAAAGCCGGGGCGTCGTAGGTGGCTTTGGCGAACTCAAGGCTTTGCGCCGAGGCTGCGGCAACTGCCAGCATGAGAAAAGCGAGCGTGAGTCTTAGGAATTTCATTGGTTTTGATCCTTAACCTTTCACGAGTGAAGTCACCGGATTTTGATGCTGTTGAGGAACTTGTTAGCGTCGGCTTCGGAGCAGTTCGTCCTCTGGTCGCAGATGACGATGCCCTGCCAGACGCGGCTGCCCTGGACGGCGACGCGCTGGTAGGCCGTCACCTTAAACGTAGTTTGACCGCGAGTGTAAGTGCCGGTTGCCGTGACCATCCGCGCGGGCAGGCCGCTGTAGGTGGAGTCGGTCTTGGGATTGGGCTTGGCATTGTCGAGTTGCGCCAGCGCGCCGTCTAGCATCTGATCGAGCGCCGCGGTGTCGCTGCGGGTGTTCGGGATATCGCAATACAGCACCAGAAATGCGTCTTCATCGTTGTGCAGGCTGAGAGCGTAGTTGTGCAAAGTAGTCGTTACGCCGCTCTTTGTCTTGATGTCCTCGGAAGAGTAGGCGACCGCACCCTTGTCCTTGTCCGGCACTGGGAACGTGGCGTAGAAGGCCGGAGCCTCGTAGGTGGTGGAGCTGAATTCGACGTTTTGCGGCGCGGCAGAGCTTTGCGCGGAGGCTGCGGCAACTGCCAGCATGAAAAAAGCGAACGACAGTTTCAGGAATCTCGGTTTCAGGAAATTCATGGACCTCTCCGTTGCACGGATGTGACAGCAGGTGCAATTCTTTCAGCAGAGAGGAGCAGTTGCTACATTACTTCTGTCACAGACAAGGATCGGCGTAGGGGCTGCGAGGCAAAATGATCAGTCGGCGGCTACGGAAGGGGTTGATTCATCCGCCTGAGGGCGGCGGGGGGCGCGGTTGGAGGGAAGGCCGGCGTCGCGGATCTTGTAGAGCAGGGCGCGGTAGCTGATGTTCAGGGCGCGGGCTGCGCTTTTGCGGTTCCAGTGGTGATGCTGAAGAACTTTCAGGATGATCTTGCGTTCCAGTTCACGCACTGCCTGGCGGGTAATTTTCTTCAGCGAGATGGGGCCATCGACGGAGATGTCGGCGCTGAAGAAATCCTGCTCGCGCGGGTGCAAATCGCCGGAGATGGATTCTTCTGCCCCGAGGATTACGTAGCGCTTCATCAGATTCTCCAGCTCGCGAACGTTGCCCGGCCAGTGGTATTTCTTCAACGAGTTCATCAAGTCGGCGGAGGGATGGGCGGCGCGGGCGTTGAATTTCCGGTTGTAGTATTCGAGGAAGTAGCTGACCAACTGAGGAATGTCGGAGGCGCGCTCGCGCAGCGACGGCATGTGCAGGTTCACGACATTGATACGGTAGAACAGGTCGGCACGGAAAGCGCCGGCGGCGATCTCATCTTCCAGTTTTCGATTAGTGGCGCAGACTACGCGGACCTCCACCTTTTTGTCTTCCTGGGCGCCGATGCGGCAGAACTGGCCGTCCTGCAGAAGCTGCAGGAGCTTGGACTGCAATGCCATGTCAAGTTCAGAGATTTCATCGAGAAACAGGGTGCCGCGGTGGGCCATCTCGACGCGGCCGGGCTTCATGCCATAGGCGCCGGTGAAGGCTCCTTTTTCGTAGCCGAAGAGTTCGCTTTCCAGCAGCGTGCCGGGAATCGCAGGGCAATTTACCTTAACCCACGGGCCGGTTTTCCACGGCGACGCCGTGTGGATCATGCGCGCGATGATGTCTTTGCCGGTGCCGCTCTCTCCCTGGATAAGCACAGGGACATTGGCGCTGGCTATCTTGGCCAGGCGTTCACGGAGAGCGCGCATTGCGTCCGTGCCCCCGAAGACGACAGAATCGGGAGGCATTTCGCCAAGGGGCTGGATCAACGCGCTGACTGGATTTGAAGTGCTCATAGTTATCCCTGGGTTCCGGCTGCACAGAGGGGGAGTACAGTCTGGTGTGCATCCCGAGAACCAAACACAGAGGGAAGAGAACTATATCGTAGCAGGGTAGTCTATGTGATTGATGAAAAGCAACTTACTAAAGATTGCGAGGGATTCTTGCTGGTAATCCGGGATGACCGGGGAGAGCGCGTGAAAAGTGAGGGAAAAGATTTTCACACCGAAGAAGTGACTTTCCGTCGCGAAGACCTGGATGAAGGGTGGGAGCTGGTTAGAGGACGGGAGAACTTCAAGGCGACCAGGTTGTAGCCTTCGCCATGCTGCATGCGCAACACCTTGGCGCGAAGGTTGCGGGTAACGGTGGGCAGATCAGCCAGGGCGGCCAATGGAGCGCTGGGGATCTCAAGCGAAACCTGCGCGGCGGAAGGGATGGAGCGGCGAACTGCTACCAGCATACCGCCAGCGGAGACGTTGAGGGCGGTGGCAAACTCGAGTAATTCCTTGTCACCTTCTGCGTGGCTTCGGACAAAAACGGGGATGGCCAAAGGTAAACGCGGCCATCGCCGACGCTCAGCCGCTGGAGTCTTACCGTTCACACCCACGCACACCCCTTCCTGACGGGTTTAATCCCAACGATTTCAAGCATCTTGGGGGCCAAATCCTGAGTTCGGGGGGTAATCCAGAAAGGAACATGGAAGAAACCCTAACAAGGCCAGCTTGGTTGGGGTGTCCGGTGGCCCAAGTGCGGTAAAGTACAGATTTTCCTGACGTTCGGCCGAGCCCAGTTCTGCCGCCGCAGCCGGACGAAGGGGAGTCTTAGGGGTTCGGATAGTGCAAGGTTTTGCCACACTTGGGTAATCACGTTGCATTTTTCGTTGACAAGGAAAAGAGGCCTAGCATACGATTTTTGTACAGCATTCTTCTCTTAACCCAGTTGAGTGCGTCCCCCCTTCGTATTTAGGCCGCAGCGCCCCTTATGGCCACTGTGCAAAAGAATATGTGTGTTTCCGAGCCTGTTGAAGGCAAGAGGGTCCCGGCGCCACCGCTTGCGGGGGAAGGAATACCCAGCCCGGCTGAGCTGCCGCAGGCGTACTCCGAGTTGCAGCAGCGCTTCCAGCGGACGACCAACGCCCTGGGCTCCGCTGCGCACGATTTGAAAACGCCGCTGGCGATTCTGAACGGATACGTCGAATTGCTGCAGAGCGAGAAACTGGGACCGTTGAATGAACGGCAACGGGAAGTTCTGGGCGACATGCAGTCGAGCGGCAAGCGGCTCCAGCAGTTCATTCAGGATTTCCTGACATACAGCGCGTTGGAAACCGGCGGCCTGAAGATGCAGTTCGAGACAGGCAACCTCAACGATTGTCTTTCGGACGTGTGCCGGCTGTGGTCAACGCGCTTTCAGGAAAAAGGATTGGCGCTCTACTTTCTGGCGAACGACAAGCTGCCGGTGTTTCCGTTTGATTCTCCCAAGCTGGAGCGGGTAATCTCCAATCTGCTGGAGAATTCCTTCAAGTTTATTCCCCAGGGCGGGACGGTGTGGCTGCATGCGGAGCCGTACATGTGGGAGCGCCGCACCGCGGCTCAGCCGGCGGAGACAGGCGAGAGGCGGCGGCAGGATCTGGCGCAGCCGAATTCCGTGAAAGTCAGCGTGTCCGACACGGGTCCGGGAATTCCAGCGGAGTTTCATCAGGAAGTGTTTGATGATTTCTTCCGCCTGCCGGGCAACGAAAACCAGGAAGGCATGGGACTTGGTTTAGCGATTGTGCGCCGCCTGGTGCAGGGTATGGGAGGCAAAGTCTGGGTGGAGAGCGATCCTGGAGCGGGCTGCAAATTTTCATTTCTGATTCCGTTTAAACCGTCATCCAACGTTGCGGGCAAAGGAAAGAATCGATGAGAGAGACCGCCAAGATTCTTCTGGTGGATGACGAACCAGCCATGCTGCGATATATCCGCACGCTGCTGGAGGTCGACAACTACAAAGTGGAAACCGCATCGACCGGCGAAGAAGCGCTGCTGCGCGTGGACAAAGGGATGGAGCCGGACCTGGTGCTGCTTGATGTGCTGATGCCGGGTATCGACGGGCTGGAGACGCTGGAGCAACTTCGCCAAAAGCGTCCCGGGGTGAAGGTCGTAATGCTTTCCTGCGTTGCCGACACGAAAAAAGTGGTGCAGGCAATGCGCCTGGGGGCGCACGACTACCTGACAAAACCGTTTCAGAAAGCGGAATTGGATGCGGTCATCGATCAGTGTCTGGGACAGGGAAAGACGCCGGTGGGAGGGGAAGCCGAAGAAGTCGGCGAAGACACGTTCTTCATCGCGGCGAGCCCGGCGATGCGCAAGATCCGCTCGCAGGCGGCGCTGGTCGCGCATGTTGATATTCCCGTCCTGCTGCTCGGCGAGAGCGGTACTGGCAAGGAAGTGCTGGGGCGCCTGATTCACAAGCTCTCACCGCGCGCGCACCGTACCTTCTTGAAGGTGAATTGCGCGGCCGTCCCGGCCGATTTGCTGGAGAGCGAACTGTTCGGATACGAGCCGGGTGCATTTACCGGAGCGACGCATGCCAAGCCGGGCAAGTTCGAATTGTGCAACAAGGGCACGATCCTGCTCGACGAAATTGGCGAGATGCCGCCGCAGTTGCAGGCCAAGCTGCTGCACGTGCTTCAGGATCAGCAATTCTCGCGGCTGGGCAGCAGGTCCGTCATCAAGGTGGACGTTCGCATCCTGGCGGCGACGAACATTGACATTCCGCAGGCTTTGGCAGCCAAGCGTCTGCGCGAAGATCTTTACTACCGGCTCAATGCGTTTACCTTGCAGTTGCCGCCGCTGCGCGAACGCAAGGAAGAGATCCCAGTTCTACTCAAGCATTTCATGACCCGCATGGCGGAGCGTTATGCGAGGCCGCAGCTGCCGCTTTCGCCGCAGCTACTTGAGGCCTGCCAGGCGCATCCGTGGCCGGGGAATTTGCGGGAGCTGAACAACTTTCTGAAGCGCTACTTGATCTTGGGAGATGAGAACCTTGCTGTGGCTGAATTGCAGCCTCGCTACGACGGCAACGGCGGCGGCGCGCGGGGTGATGGGGCAAAGAGCGGAGAAGCGGGCGGCGGACTGAAATCGCTGGCGCGCACGGCCAAGGACGAAGCCGAAGGGGAAGCCATCCGGCAAGCGCTGGAGCAGACCAACTGGAACCGCAAACAGGCGGCGGCGCTTCTGCAGATCAGCTACAAAGCGCTGCTCTACAAGATTCGGCAATATGGGATTGCCGAGGCTAAGAGCCACCACAAACTTTCCGCCGGGGCATAGTGCGCGCTTAAGAAGCGCAGCACATGCCTGAACAGGATGCGGAGAGGCCCGTCGTGGACACAAGCGCAACCACGGGGGCTTGAAGCCCACTGATTTTGCGGGCTCTACGCAGCGCTGAGGCGCCGCTCTTCCACGCTACTGCCCCGTATTTCAGAAAACGCTTCTAAGGCGTCACGGTTAGGCTGAAGGGCGCGCTCCTGCTCAATGAGCCGGAGGTTGCCGTGACCGTGAGTGAGTACGTGCCCGTGGGCGTGCCGCTGACCACCGGCTGAGTCTTGCCGCTGCTGCAGGAAGGCTGGAGCAGAACGAGCGTGAACAGCACGCAGAATGCAACCAGGCCCAAAAAGCGGTTCCTCTTTCTGTTCCGTCGGCCTTTGCTTCGGGCGCCGAAGCCCAAGATAGCCATCCCGGGAACCATCAACCAGAGTGCATAGAGCGGGCTGCGCCACGCTCCGATGGCAGTGGTCACGGGTTGCGGAATCGTCGTCAGGTTCAGAGTTACCGATTGCGATCCATTTCCTAACGTTACCGTATTGGAAGGTTGGAAGTTGCAATTCCCCCCCGAGGGCAGACCGGCGCAAGAGAGAGAGATGGGGGCTCCAAATGCTCCCTGAGTTGGATTTAGAAAAACAGAATAAGTGGTGGTCACGCCGGCAATCACGCTCCGAGCGGAGGGTGTAATGGACACGGAAAAAGCGCCCGCCGTGAACGAAGCAGTGGCGGAATTATTCGTGTTGGTGTCGTTACTGTTGGAAACCTGCGCCCTCACCGAATAACTGCCGCTGTTGCCAGGAGTGACCGTGAAGGTAAGAGTCGAAGTAGAACCGGACTGCAAAGTTGGGATGGTGCAGACGGCTGTGCTTCCGCTGGGAGGACTGCAAGTGCCCGAACCCGCAGTGGCACTGACGAAGGTCGCACCGACGGAAGCGGTGCCGGTCACGGTGATGTTAGTGGCCGGGTCTGGCCCCTCGTTGGAAACGGTAAAGCTGACCGTCACTTGGCTGCCAGCGCTTACCGTACCCGACGGGTTCACGGTTGGAGCCACGCAGGTGATGCACAAATCGGTGGCCGATCCAAACTTGGCGACGAACGCATCGCTGGATCCACTGAACGTGGTTCCCCCTGGCCCGGGCAGCGGATCGAAGACTTGGAAGTTGGTCGAAGTGGTATCGCCGGCAAGATAGGTGCTTTGGTTGAGATCGACCGCGATGCTGGTGCCGCGGTCCACTTGATTGCCACCGAAGTAGGTGACGTAGGAGCCGACCCCATTCTGGCCCGAAGTCGTGGTCGTATCGATTTGGGCAAAGAAAGCGTTCTGCGTCCCGTTCAGCGTGGTCTGAATTGCGCCCGTGGTGGCTGGGAAGTTTGTCGACTTGGTCGCCCCGGTGACGACTACATCGCCGAGCGTGGTGCTCGACGCATTCAGGACAGCGATCGCTGCGCCACTATCATCGCTTGCGCCACCGAGGTATGAAAAATAAGTGAGGGCCACGTTGTTTGGCGTTCCGGTGGTGCTCAGCGTGGGGTTGCTGAAGCGCGCTACAAATGCGTCGGTATTCGTTGTGTTGGCAGTCGTACAGGCAGCCGTCGACCCTGTGGGATTGGCATTATTCAGGCAAGTCTCGAAGGCCGCGGTACCAGTGGGCAGGACGAAATCGCTCGAATTTGTCGAGCCGGTGAGGTAGATGTTGGCAGCGCCGGAATCGATCGCAATCGCGGTGCCGGAATCGGTATTGAGGCCCCCCAGGTACGTCGAGAAAAGCAGTTGTGATCCGGCGGGAGCGATGGGATTTAGTTTGGCAACGAAGGCGTCCGTCGGGTACGGCGTGGCGGGAGCGGTACAGGGGTTGGGATTGGAGCGGACAGTCGGAGGAGGAGTATCCAGGCAGGGCTGATAGGAATTGAGGATTGGAAAATCTCCGGATTGACCGCTGCTGCCGAACTGGCCCGATCCGCTATTGAAGAAATTCGTTGTCCCGCTGAAGTAAATGTTGCCGGTGGAATCGACGGTGATGCCCCCGCCGGCGGCGATGGGAGGAACGGGCGTGCCGCCTCCGAAGTAAGTGGAATACGCGATGCCGGTCGCGCCCGGGCTGTTCGTATTTACTTTGGTGACGAAGAACTGGATGCTCGAAAGCGGCTGGGTTTGAAACGGCACGGGCAAGAAGGTTGCGGGAAAATCGATCGGGGTCGGAGATATGGCGGGCGCGTCATTGGATGTCGTAGTTCCCGTGATGAAGACGTCGCCATTGAGGTCGATCGTCATCCCGCTGGCCTGGTCGTTGCCGTTGCCGGAGAGATAAGAAGAATAGTCAAGCGTCGCTCCCGGCGTCTGGCTGTTCCCGCTTAACACGCTAACGAACACGGACGTGCAGGTGACAGAGGCGCATTGCGGCCCTTTGGTCTCAGGCGCGTTTTGATAGCCGGTACCGCTGACGGGGAAGTCGGTCGAAGTGGTATTGCCCACGATGTAGGCCTTGCCGCCGCTATCCACGCCGATGCCGATGCTGTTGTCGGTTCCGCTGCCGCCGAGGAATGTCATGTAGAGGACGGCAGGCGGCTGCGCCGGGCTGATCTTGGCAACGAAAATGTCAGCGCCGGGGCCGATTTGTGTGGAAGCAGTCCCATTCAGTGGGAAGCCGCTCGATAAAGTGGTCGAACCAACCAGGTAGATGTTGCCGTCGCCATTCACGGCGACCGAAGGTGAGGTTACCGCACCGCTGCCGCCGAAGTATGAGGAAAAACTGAGCACGGGATCGATCACGAGTTCGCGGCTGCGGTCATAAGGGCCGATCTCGAAACCGACGCGGTCGGCGGCACGCAGAACGAAGCGTCCGGTTACGGGCTGGCGGCGGTCTTCGTCGCGCTGGTAGATATTGGGGGCATGCAAGCGCACGGAGCCGGCATTTGTGCTGGTAAGGAGCAGGTCGCCGCCGCTCAGTTCCAGTTTGGCCGTGCCGTCAAATTGCAGTTCGGCTTGCGCCGGGTCGGCGCCAGGAGCAACTTTGAAGTCGTATTCCAGATGACCCTGGTCGCCGTAAAAGACCAGATCGATTCCGGGATAGACGCTGGCGTAGCGAACTCCGGCAAACTGGGGAATTCCGCTGTGCCAATGGTGCGGGTTATTGCCGATGACATAGTTGCTCTTGCCGGGCAGCGGATCGGTTCCGATAGTGGTGGCCACTGGGTTGGCTCCAACCAGTTTCATGCCGACGAATTGTTCGCTGTGTGCTCGCGACTTTGATCCTGAATAGGGCGCAGTCTGCAGGGCGAGCACGGCGCCGGTTGGGTCGAGGAAAAGGCTGTAGCCCGCGCCCCGAGCGAGGAATTTTACTTTGGGATCGGCTTGGCCTTGGTTGGGCTCGAAGATCAGCGGCAACTGCCCGAGAATGGCGCGTGCGTCGGGCTTCGAATGCAGGGAGGGTCTCGTGGAAGTTGGAAGCAGAAAGGCTGGAAGCTGAGCCGTGGCCTTCTGGGCATATCGGCGGGAACCTGATCCGAGCAACACGGAACCCGCCAACAGCAGCACCAACACCGCCCCAAGGGCCTTTCCCGAGCTTTTTTCCAAGATTCCTCCCAACCGACGGCCATTTCCCATTACGCTTTTCCTCCGACTCACCGAGATCGTTCTTAACCAGATATTTGGAGAGAGTAGAACCCGCGCGCGAGTCAGTACTATGCCCGGCGCCGGCGAAACCGCCCCGCTGCTGACGTGCTTAGGAACTGGGGGAAAACAAACAACTACTTAAACATCTGACGGATAGCCAAGTCAAGCGAGGCGAGGCTCCGCTGCGGTTCTATCTTAACAACGACCGCTCCCGAAGTTGTCAGATGCGCCGGGAGACGTGGAAAGATGCCGGAAGGTGGCACGAAAGTGGATGAAGAGAATTGCAGCTAACGACACCGGATTGGCTCGGGCATTTACGGAATCAGTACAAGGAGCCTTTTTGCTCTTGCAAAGCGCTGGTAATTCTATACATTGTAAGGTGATGAGGGGCCTGCCGTGGGGCGGCGGGCGCCTGGCATCCCCAGCCTGAACGTTGATTCCGTACTGCCCTGATCAGTATCGGTAGAAGCAGTTATCGGTAGAAAATGCTTTCCGAAGGCACACCACGGATGCAGCCGGGCTCTGAGGAACGGCGGATGATGCGGCGCTTCGATATGCGCCTGCCGGCAATCGTTCGCCTTGCTTCGGAAAACGATCAGGAAAACGAATTCCACACCGAGACCCAGAACGTGAGCGCGCGCGGAGTTTTTTTTTACCTCGATAAGCCGCTTCCAGCAGGAACCCGTTGTGAAGTAACCCTCACGTTCCCACCTCATATCACGCTGACCGACGCGGTGCGGGTGCGTTTCACGGCGCGCGTGATCCGGGTAGAGTCTCCTCTGCCCTCCTTGCGGATCGGAACTGCGGCCATGATCGAGGACTACGAATTCCTGCGCTCCACCGGGAGTTCTGATTTCCTGACCGCGCTGCAGCGGGGAGTGGCGAACTAAAGACGATTTCTACTTCTTTCCCGTCTTGCCCAGATCTCTCATCTGCTTCCGCAGGCGGCTGTAGCGTCGCACCACGCTGCCGATATAAAAAGCATGAATCAGCCAGGTGGCGGTGTAGGCGGCGTAAAGGAATTTGATGGAACTTGCGGAATTCATTGTGGCCCCCGGCTCAGAGGAACTTTGGCTTTGGAACTCTGCGTGGCCATCCCACCCGGCTCCAGCAAGGATTCAAGCGCCTCAGCTTCCTCCACTTCGCGGCGCATTCTTTCCAACTGGAATCGCGACCAGCAGACCAGAAATGCGAAGCACAGAAACGCCATCCAACTGATCAGCAGTGCGTGAAGCATTCGCGGGTCCATCGAGCCATCTCCTCCGATGACGGGCTGAGGATGCTGCGTGCGGAAAAACCAGATGGAAAAATAAACCAGTGGGACGTCGAGCGCCCCAAACACCGCCAGAACGGCGGCCAGCTTCTGGGTCTGCGCGCTGTCGGAGAACCGCCGCAACACCAGATAGCTCACGTAGATCAGCCACAGCACCAGCGTCGAAGTGAGGCGGATGTCGCCCGGCGCCCACCAGATGCCCCACACTGGCCGCGCCCAGATGGGGCCAGTGATCAGAACGATGGTGCAGAAGACTACGCCGACTTCGGCCGCGGTCACCGCGAGTACATCGAGGTTCTGTCCGGGGAAGAACTTTCCGATCAGAAAATAGAGACCGACGAGGATCAAGGCCGTGATCGCCACAGAACTGGGATACATCCCAGTCGGGAGTTGCTGTTTCACCTGCGGAATAAAAGGCACGATAAAACCAACAATCCCCACCGCAATCACAATCCACTTTACGGCGCGCTGGGATGATGGCTTCGCGCTCGCCAGATACTGTACCGACGCGATGAAGTTGATGAAGAACAGCAGGAAGGCGGTCCACGCCGAAGGCACGTGGTAGTAAATGATCCGGTAAACGTCGCCCTGCGCGAAGTCGGTAGGCGCAACAAACATCGCCTGATAGAAGGCGTACGCCAGGAACAGCGCTGTCAGAACTGCCAGGATGGGGAACGCTTTTTTCATTTCCCTTAACTCATTCCGCTTGCAACACCGTTTCAAACAAGCCGATACAGGCCGTAGTAAAGACTACATCATAAGTGAGAAGCAATACGATGTAGAAGTGGGCGGGGTTGTCTCCCGTGAGAATGCTGGTGGTGGCTGCGACCATGCCGATCACCGCGGGAATAGAGACGGGGAACAGGAGCAGAGGCAGCATGAGCTCGCGGCTGCGGGTGCGCAGAGACATTGCTGCGAAGAAAGTGCCATTCACCACCAGCGCCCAGGTCCCAAGCAGCGCCACAGGAATCAACTGCCATGCCGGACCGAGGACCCGCAGGTTGTAGAAGATCACGAACAGAGGCGCCATCAGCGCCTCCAGCAGGCTGACGAAGATAAAATTGCCCAGCACCTTCGCCACAAACAGTGCCGTGGCCGGGGCCGGCGACACGCGGTAAGCATCGAGCACCTGGTTGCGCAGTTCGCGTGCCCAGGTCTGATTCAGGGCAACTACCGAGGCAAACAGAAACGCCACCCAAATGAGGCCGCCGACAATGTGCCGTGATTCTTCGGCCAGTGGATCGAAGGAAAAAACGAAGATCACGACTACCAGCAGAGAGAAAAACAGCATGGCATTGAGCGCGTCTTTGGAGCGCCACTCCAGGCGGATGTCTTTGGCCAGCGTGGCGAGCGTGATGGACCAGAAAGATCTCATGGCTGCCCCGCTCGTGTAAGACTTTGTGTGCGGTCGACGATTTGACCAGCCTGCATCCACACAAATTCGTCGGCCACGCCTTCGAGCAAGGCGGCCTGATGCGTCACCACGAAAATGGTCTTGCCCGCGTCGCGCATGCTTTTGAGCAGGGTGACCATCTCCCGCGCCGAGTGTACGTCGACGTTGGAAAACGGCTCATCCAGCAACAAGATTCTGGGATCGTGCAAAATAGCCCGCGCCAGCGACATCCTCTGCCGCATGCCTTGCGAATACTTTCCAACCGGCCGCGACAACTCCGGATCCAATCCCACAGCACGAATCGCCTGCTCACAGCGGTCGTCGCCGGCCATGTCGTAAAGCCGCGCGAAGTAGAGCAGGTTCTCCATGCCGCTCATTTCGTCGTAAAGCAGCGACGGGTGGGCCATGTAGCCGATGTCGCGGCAGGCTGCGTGCGGAGTCTTACCCATAATGGAAACCGTGCCGCGCGTGGGATGAGCCAATCCCGCCAGCGCGCGCAACAGGGTAGTCTTCCCTGCTCCGTTGTCGCCGATAATCACGTGGAACTTGCTGGCATCAAACTCCGCCGTCACATCGCGCAGGGCGGCGAAGCGGCCGAACTGCTTGATGAGTCCCGTGACGGCAATGATGGGGACGCCGGTGGGCGATGTCGGCGGATTCGTCACAAGGAGTGGATCACCACGAGAATTTGTCTGGTCCCGAGCACAGCAAAGAATCTATGGATTTTCGCGACTTTTTGCAAAGGCAGGGTTTATCTCGATTAACCCCGTGCTCTTCCGTATGGGTGACAGTTTGCCGCGGGGCGTAGGTGCTGACATGCTTCAGAGACTTTGGCTGTTGCCCTTGCTGCTCTTGTGTGGGTTGATGGCCGCATGTGGCCTCACCTCCAGCGACGCGTGCGTGATCACTACCGCGATGACTCCGTCGAGTGCGACGGCTGACCACAATGCCACGGCGCCGGGAAATGAGGTGCAGTTTTCGCTCTCATCCACAGTAAAGGGCAACTGCCCTTTAGTACCGGACTTTGTTGGCGTATGGTCGACCTCTGACGCGATGAATACCACCATCAGCAATCAAGCTCCGACCCAGGGGCTGGCGACGTGCCTGAATGCGACCCCCACACCGGCCACCATCAGTAACTCCAGCACGGTTCGCACGAAAACCTATCCATCTTCTTCGCTCGTTTGCAATTGATAGGGGAAAGCCATTCGCAGACACTCGTTCCTACTGACGTAGACACGATCACTCAGACTACGCTGGTGCGCACGCTGCTGAACCATTTAGTGGATAGCTTTAGTTCGCGATCCCGTTCGACTTGGGTTGGACTTGCGTCATGCTCTTTGGCGGTGTGCCGGACGGCGTGCCATTCGCCGGAGTGCCGGGCTGCTGCGGCGCGTACTTCGAGGCACACTTGGCCTGAAGCTGCTTGGCGTGAAAGACGCCATCGTGCCCAAAGCTGCCATCGGCGAGGGCTTGAGAATCGTCCTTGAAAGTGTCGGGAGGCGCTTCGGTCCCGCTGTAATCCACCGAGAGCAACTGATCCTGCTCCATCAACGTAAACTGAACGTGCGTCCCCGTGCGCTTGATCGAGCCCGGCTGCACGTTCCCCGCGACCCGCAGCCGCTTGCTATACGCGCCATTGCCCATCTTGTGCAGTTCGCTGATGGTGACGTAGTAGCTCTTGCTGTCCTGCACGCCGGTATACGCAAGGTAGCCGAGCAGGAAAAAAATCAAGAGCGTGGCCGAGCCGAACTTAAGATAGGTTTTGACCTGGCTGGACATAAGCAACCACCACCGGAGCAACCTGCCTCCACTCAAGACTCTACGCGACAGCGGGGCCAGAATCAAGATTCCCAAATGTCCGGTGAGGAACCTGCCTCTTGCCGGGGGGCCGTCCCACGGTGCCGGCTAAGAGCTAGGCGCCGCCCCTCCGCTACAATGAACCCATGATCCATCCCTGGCACGATGTAACTCCCGGCGACAAGCTGCCCCAGGAATTCGATTGCGTGATTGAGATTCCGTTTGGCTCGAGCGTGAAGTACGAACTCGATAAGGCCAGCGGACTGATCAAGCTGGATCGCGTCTTGTATTCCGCCGTCTACTATCCCGCGAACTATGGCTTCGTTCCGCAGACGCTGGCGGAAGACGACGATCCTCTCGACGTGCTCGTGCTCTGCCAGGAAACGGTGGTGCCGCTCACCATCATTCACGCCCGCGCCATTGGGCTCATGACGATGATCGACGCCGGTAAGCAGGACCACAAGATCATCGCCATCGCCACTGAAGACCCCGAGTTCAACTCCTACCACGAGGCCGCGGAGATGCCGCCGCATCGCCTGCTCATGCTGCGGCGCTTCTTTCAGGACTACAAGCAGCTCGAAGGCAAAGCCGTCGAGGTCGATGAGATACGCCCCGCCACCGAGGCGTATCCCATCATCCTCGACGCGCTGCACCGCTACAGTGAACAACGCCGCAAGGGCTTTCAGCCCGTGAAGCACTGAGACCGACTACACTCCCTTGAAGACGAAGCTGATCTCCTTGGTCTCGTTCGCTCCGATCGTAATCGTCTGCGTGGATGTGCCCAGCTTCTCGTGCCAGGCTTTGATGGTGTAAGTGCCTGGAGGCAGACTGCTCAGGTCAAAGCTGCCATCCTTGCCGGTCACGGCGAAATACGGGTGACTGAACACCGCGACGTATCCGTGCATCCAGGGATGCACGTTGCACTTCACGGGAATTGCAATCTCCTCCCGCGCAAACGATTCGTCGAGGCTTGATCCCGGCGGTTCCGCCTTGTTCCATTCCCGATTGTTCGCGGGCGTAGGGTGAATATTGTGCGACGTGGGGTCATCGTTCACAACATGTAATGGCTGATTCGCCCGCACTGCCAGCACATGCGGCTCGTACATGCAGCCTTTCTGTTCGACGACCACCGCCTGCGTGGGCGCGTCAAACGTGCGATCACCCAGGCCTTCGGAGACGAAGACGACCACGTCTCGTAGGTCGCCTTTCGGGTCGGTCATGACTTCCTGCGTAAATACGGGGGAGGAATGCTGCCTGGCGCAGCTCGGATCGGCTGACATGCTGATCTGTTTGGGCTTCGGTACGGTACCTTCGAATTTCACGACGCCTTTTACGCTTGCCGCGCCGGTGGTGCTGGGAGTTGGGGGAGGGCTGCCGGCTTTCACTGCGTAAGGCCTGGAGATGCAGATTAATAGAGTAAGAACAGAGACAGTGACTAGTTTGTTTGACTTCATGACAATTCACCTCACATTCAAAATTCTCGTTGCAAAACTTACTTCCAAGGCTCCGCCGCGCGGAGCCCCTACTCTGTCGACTGACCGCTCTCAGGGTTGGCACTGGTGAGCGAGTCGTTGTATCCACGGCGGTATCCTGCCGTGAACATGGAACGGTCCTGCTCCGTGGACCAGCGGCCAATGGCGGTGCGGGCCTGCTGGCCCTGTTTGGCCGCAAGCTTGCCCAGGTACAGTCCGTCGCGGAAGGCGCCGTCGGCTGCCAACACTGCTTCCGCAGTTGAGGTTGGCTTCACGGTGCGGGGGCTGATGGCGAGCGTCGCCGTTGCACCCAGGCCGATGACAATCGCGGCGTAAGTAAAGAATCGCGTCATGGTTATCCTCCTCATTTTCGGTATTAACGGCCGACACCTGGGCAGGGCAGTGCCTCGGCTTGACCGCTGTAAGAGCGGCCTATTCACGTGAACTAGTTCGCAGGGGTTATTCGCTCGAGATGGGTTGAGCTTATGCGACGCGCAAAGAGAGATTGTCACGGCCACGTCAATCGTGGGTCATTTTGTCGTCAGCGGTTTGTCAAAGATTTGCCATCTGATAGCAAGCGCTGGCGGGGAACAGAAACCCGCGGGCATCGATCTCCGGCGCTTAAACAAATTTTCGGCTTGACAATTGTGTACTAATACTCTATAACACTAGTGTATTAGATGATTACTAAGACAAATTCGGCGGCGGAGCGTCGTCCCTTCCAGTTTGCCCTGGACTTGCACAGTGGCGTCCCGGTCTACCGCCAGCTCATCGATCAGGTGCGGAGCGGGATGGCTTTAGGATCGCTGACCGCAGGTGATCAACTGCCCACGGTGCGGCAGATGGCGGTGGACCTGGCCATCAATCCAAATACCGTGATGCGGGCCTATCGCGAACTCGAACTGGGCGGCCTGCTCGAGACACATCAAGGCACCGGGACGTTTGTGGCGAAAAAAAAGCTGGAAAGGAAAGATGCCGAGCGGGAGCGGCAACTGACCCAGTTGGCCAACGAATTCGCAGCCCGCGCCGGAAGCGCCGGATTCACGGTTGAAGAGTTGCTGGAACGCTTGAGCGAGTTAGTGCCTCGTGCGGGGCAAAGGAGATAGAAGCCATGACGAAAATCGAAATCGGTCAGATCAGCGGCATTGGAAGATCACTGTTTGTCATCTGCCTGTTAGCGGGCGCGATCGTTACAGCCGCCATACATCATCCGGCGGGGATTATTACCGGCGCCGTGCTCGTCATCTATCTGATGTTCGCCATCAAGGTCGTGCAGCAGTGGGAGA
This sequence comes from Candidatus Acidiferrum sp., assembly GCA_035568115.1. GTDB lineage: Bacteria > Acidobacteriota > Terriglobia > Terriglobales > Acidobacteriaceae > Sulfotelmatobacter. The sequence continues at coordinate 35,958 of DATMOP010000002.1, read as the reverse complement.
AGGTCGCCGTGTTGCGACTGGGGCGCTACGTCGGCCTGCGGGGACCGGGACTGTTCCACATTGTGCCCATCGTGGAGACCCTGAGCCCATACGTGGACCAGCGAGTGCGGGTGGCTAGCGTCTCGGCTGAGTCCACACTGACCCGTGACACGGTCCCCGTCAACGTGGATGCCATCGTTTTCTGGCTGGTATGGAACGCGGAGAAATCCATACTGGAAGTTGAGAACTTCATCGAAGCCATCAACATGAGCGCCCAGACGGCGCTGCGGGAATCGATCGGGAGGCACGAACTGGCGCAGATGATCACCGAGCGCGAGACCCTGGGGCGCGAGTTGCAGCGCATTCTTGATGAGAAGACCAATCCGTGGGGCATCACAGTGCAATCGGTTGAGATCCGCGATGTGAGGATTCCCCAGGGGCTGGAAGATGCAATGTCGCGACAGGCTCAGGCCGAACGCGAGCGGCAGGCGCGAATCATTCTGGGGCAGGCGGAAACCGAAATCTCCAACAGCTTTGTGCAGGCCGCGGCAGCTTACGCGGAAAATCCTGTGGCTTTGCATCTGCGCGCCATGAACATGCTTTACGAAGCTATCAAAGAAAAAGGCTCGATGGTAATTGTGCCTTCGTCCGCCGTGGAGACGATGGGGCTGGGCGGAACGCTTGCAACGGCGTCACTCGGAGGAGCGAAGGCTCTGTAATAAGTGAACGGAAGCGAATAACACGCCGGAAACGGCGATGAGAGGAGAAAACTATGACTTGGCTTAAAACAGATAATCTTGCAGGGTTGAACAGAATGTGGAGCGTGGCACTCCTCGCAGTTCTAACGATGGCGGCAGCAGCCTCCGGAAGCAGTGGACAGGCGATGCAAAAAGGGATCAGTGTAGAGTTGGCGCCCACCAGCAGCGCGGTGCCAGTACCAGACGCGGACAACCCAGACGCGTTGATCGTCACCGTGACCGACAGCGGCAAACTCTATTTCGGAATCGGTCCGGTCACGGCCGGTTCACTGGCGGAAAAGCTCAAGGGTCGGCTGTCTCGGGCGCAGAATCTTTATATCAAGGCCGACGCCAGGGCGCCTTACGCGTGCGTAGTGAAGGTCTTGGATGCGGCGCGTGCAGCCGGTGTCGCGGGTGTGACCCTGCTAACGACTCAACCAAAGACAGCGCAAGCGGGAACGGTAGTATTGCCGGAAGGTATTGAAATGGAATTGGCTCGGCGCTCGCCTGCGTCACCGAAATGACTGCGGAGGGACTTATGGCTGATGCACATTCTGTACAGAGTCCAGAAGCCGGGCACGGCTATCGCTGGCTGACGGCGGCCGCTTCGCTGGTAGTGGGCGCGGCATTCTTAGGACTATGGTTTTGGCTGCTGCCGCGATGGCTCGGGTTCAGCGTGGAAATGGCAGGCGCAGCACGTTGGCGATGGTTGGCAGCGATTCCATCTGCACTGGGATTTTCTGTTGCCTTGCGCTGTATATGGGACTTCGGCTGGACGGGACGCGGCACGCCCGCCCCGGTCGCCCCGCCACAGCGATTGGTGGTGGTGGGTTTCTACCGCTACGTACGCAACCCCATGTATGTGGGCTTCGCAGCGGGATGGATTGGGCTGTGGGTGATTTTCGGGCACCCCAACCCCAGAGTGATTGCCGCCGTCGCAGCGGTTGCTCTCGGCATTCAACTGTTTGTCGTCTTCTATGAAGAGCCGACACTGCGAGGTAAGTTCGGAGCGCAGTACGAAGAGTATTGCCGCAACGTGCGCCGCTGGTGGCCGCGTCTGCGGGGCTGGGATCAGCAACGGTAATCGTGGTGAGGCAGGGACAGCCGAGGGCGGCTGTCCCCACATGTTCAGTGGCGCCTTCCCCTACCACACACGGCAGGCGTTTTCGGCAACCATCGGCTGGCCGGCTTTGCATCCCCAGGCCTGTTGAAACTCCGGCATGTTTTGCACGACGCCGTCGACGCGATACTTTCCAGGCGAATGGGGATTGGTGGTGACCTGCATACGAGCGTACTCCGGACGCCGCTTCTCGCACCACACCCGCCCGAATCCGAGGAAGAAACGCTGCTCAGGCGTGTAGCCGTCGATCTTCTGACCTTCCTTTCCTGTTTTGTCGTCGGCAATCATGTGCTCGAGCGCCCGCAAAGCAATACGCGCGCCACCGTTGTCGGCGGTGTTTTCCCCGAGAGTGAGGCGGCCATTCAGCTTGAGATCGTCGACCGCGACAAAATTGGAATACTCATCGGCCACGCAACTGACGCGCTTTTCGAATTCCTTGCCGTCCTGTTCCGTCCACCAATCGCGCAGGTTGCCGGTGGGATCATATTTGCGGCCCTGGTCATCGAAGCCGTGAGTGAGTTCGTGTCCGATCACCAGGCCGATGCCTCCAAAGTTCACGGCGTCATCCATCGACTTGTCAAAGAACGGCGGCTGCAATATGCCCGCGGGAAACACAATCTCGTTGTACGCAGGGCTGTAGTAAGCATTCACGGTGGGCGGACTCATGCCCCACTCCTTGCGGTCGAGGGGCTTGCCGATTTTGGCAATCTCGCGCCTGGACTCAAACTCAGTGGTTCGCGTCACGTTGCCCAGCAGGTCGTCCCGCTTGATGACCACAGAACTGTAGTCGCGGTAAACGTCGGGATAGCCGATCTTGTTGCGAATGGCCTGCAACTTGACGTTCGCTTGTTTCTTGGTTTCGGGGCCCATCCAGTCAAGACCCTGAATATCTTCATTCAGGGACTTCTCGAGAGCGTCCACCATTTTGAGCATGCGTTGCTTGCCTTCCGCGCCGAAAGTAAGTTCGACATAGCGCTGGCCCAGGGCCTCGCCCAAAGAACCGTCAACCAGATCGACACAACGCTTCCAGCGGTCCTGGATCTGCTTTTGCCCGGTCAAGGCCTGGCGCATTTTGAAGTTGGCGTCGACGAAGGATTGGGAGAGCCAGGGAGCGGCTGCGCGCAACACCTGCCAGTTCACGTAGGTCTTAAGCGAGTCCAGTGACTCGGAATCGACCACGCTGTTGACCTGCTTGAAGAAGTCCGGATTGCTGACATTCAACTCCGTAAACTTGGGCGCTCCGACCGCTGTGAAGAACCGATTCAAAGAGAAGTTGGGCGCCATGGCCACTGCGTCATCGCGCTTCATTTTGTGATCGCGCTTCTTGGGATCACGGCGCTCGGTGCGGTCCATGGAGGCCTGGGCCAGTGCGGTCTCGATGCGCACCACGGTCTTGGCGGAATCCGCCGCTTGCTCTGCGGATTGTCCCGCCAGCGTAAACATCTCCGTTACGTAGTCGACGTAGTGCTTGCGCATGTCGAGCATACGGGTATCGTCTTTGATGTAGTAGTCGCGGTCGGGCAGGGAGAGGCCTCCCTGGTCGATGTACGCGATCACAGTGTCGGCATTGTGCAAGTCGGAGTTCGAATAGAAATTGAACAGCGGGCTGGGCCCAACGACGTGAACGTGCGCAATCTCCTCGATCAGCGCAGCTTTGTCCTTGACCGCGGCCACGCGGTCGAGTTCGGGTTTGAGCGGAGCAATTCCCTTCTCATTGACCGCCTTTTCGTCCATGCAGGAGCCGTAGAGGTCGCCGATCTTCTGGTCGATGGCGTTACGGTGGGGACCGCCGGCGGCGGCCTTCTCCAGAATGCCGCGCTCGATGCCGAGATTGCTCTCATCCAGCTCGGAGAAGCTTTGCCAAGACGACCGGTCGGCGGGAATTTCAGAATTCTTCATCCAGTTGCCGCAGGCGTACTGGTAGAAGTCCACGCAAGGGTCGGCGGTCTTATCGATATTATCGATGCTGAAGCCCGCGGCCGGTTTGGTGGAGGAAGATATTTGAGAAAAACCACCTGCTGAAACAAGGAACAACAAGGCCAATAGACGTAACACTCGCATAGAAAACCTCTCCTTTTGAGCGACGGTTCAGATTCTAATTCCCGCAACCTGTATGGGCAAGGAGAGAAGCTCGCGGAGATGGGTGCGGACTAGAACAAATTGTCTGGATTTGTATTTGTTTGGAATCATTCGGAAGAGCACCCCGAGTATAATCGGGCCTATCGAATCTCATAAAGGTTGGCTCCCATGACTCCGACGAATGGCGATAGCGGCAACGGCAACAATGCCTACAGCGCACCGAGACCACGGGCAGAGTGGCTGGCGCGGCGCACGCAAGAAAACAGCGACGGCAATTTTTCGCAGATGCATTATGCCCGCCAGGGTGCAATCACGGAAGAGATGGGTTACGTCGCCCACCGGGAAAAGATCGCGCCTGAACTGGTGCGCGACGAAGTGGCCCGCGGACGGATGATTATCCCTGCCAACATCAACCATCCGGAACTGGAGCCGATGGCAATCGGCGTGGCTTCGCTTTGCAAGATCAATGCCAACATTGGCAACTCGGCGGTGACTTCAGAAATTAACGAAGAGCTGAAAAAACTGCATACTGCCGTGCATTACGGGGCTGATACCGTGATGGACCTATCCACCGGCGGCAACATTCATGAGATTCGCGAGGCCATTTTGCGGAATTCGCCGGTCCCCATCGGCACGGTGCCGATCTACGAAGCCATTTCGCGCGTGAAGCGCGTGGAGGATTTGAACGCTGACGTCATGCTGGAAGTGATTGAAGAGCAAGCGGCGCAGGGCGTGGACTACATGACCATCCATGCCGGAGTGCTCATCCAGTATCTGCCGCTGATTTCCAAGCGCATCACCGGGATCGTGAGCCGCGGCGGAGCAATTCTCGCGCAGTGGATGGTTTACAACCACAAGCAGAATTTCCTCTACGAACGCTTCGATGATATTTGCAAGATTTTCAAGAAGTATGACGTCAGCTTTTCGCTGGGGGACGGCCTGCGTCCGGGCTGCGTGGCCGATGCCAGCGACGAAGCCCAGTTCGCGGAACTGAAAACTCTGGGCGAGCTGACGAAGATTGCCTGGCAGCACGATGTGCAGGTGATGATCGAAGGTCCCGGCCACGTTTCGATGGACAAGATCAAAGAGCAGGTCGAGAAAGAAGTCGAGCTTTGCTACGAAGCTCCGTTCTACACGCTCGGTCCGCTGGTTACTGACATCGCTCCCGGCTACGATCACATCACGTCGGCAATCGGGGCGGCCATGATCGGGTGGTATGGCGCGGCCATGCTTTGCTACGTCACGCCTAAGGAGCATCTCGGTCTGCCGAACGAAAAAGACGTGAAGGACGGCATCATCGCCTACAAGATTTCCGCCCACGCCGCCGACATCGCCCGCGGACGCCCCGGCGCCCGCGATCGCGACGATGCCTTAAGCTATGCGCGGTATAAGTTCGATTGGGAAAAACAGTTTGCTTTGTCTTTGGACCCCGAGACCGCGCGCTCGATGCACGACGAAACTTTGCCCGACGACTTCTACAAAGAGGCAGCCTTCTGCTCCATGTGCGGCCCGAAATTCTGCTCGATGAATTATTCGTCGAAAGTGGACGAGTACAACAAGCGGGTGCACGGGATCGAGAAGAAGGACTACTCGGAGTTGGTGGAGAAGCTGGTTTCGATCAAGTAGGGCAAACAACTCCGTAGTATCTAGGAGCAATGTCCGGCTCCGCGCACCTGAGGGGTGCGGTTTCTTATCTTGACTCACCAACGGACCAAGACTGTGGCTATCGGTCGGGTTGTGCTAATGTTCCCTACTGAATACAGGTGGGAAAGGCCTTTATGGTTTCACCGTCGCAGGTCCTGCGCTTTCTGGGGGACAAACTAGCAGACCCTTACTCTGTTAGAAGAATTGTCTGGGTCTACATCTTCACCTACTATTTAGTTTCCTTTGCCTATATTTGGGGAGAAACAAGCAAGAAGCTCACCCGAGTCCTCAGGCGCAACGGTATCGTTGACGGGATCACAAGTGCTTTATGGATCGTTTTTGGCGTCACTCTGATCTGGAGTCTTCTCGCTATGACCGCTGAGGGCAACCTTACCCTCGGCGTACTGGCGGAATTCTATCTTTTCTTCCTTTTCTTGTTTGCATTCCTCTACGGTTTGATCGAGTGGCACTGGCCGGGAAAACTTACCAATATAAGTGCAGCCAGCTACGAGGCTGAGCTGCAATACTTCTTGATGAGTATGGGGGCGCAGACTACTTTCGGGTTTAGCCGAGCCCGCCCGAATCACTGGATAACGGAGAGCATAGCTGCAGTCCAATCGCTGATCGGCGTAGCCTTCATCGCGGTCTGGATAGCACTGGCCGTCGCCAAAAAGGGGTAACTAAGCTTCTATCGGACTTCTGCATGCACCGCAGTTACTGGCAAGCGATTGCGTCTGATTGGGATAATGAGATATTCAATACTCTTGCCCGAGATCGTCATCACGTCATCTCCAAGACGCTGCTGGAATTGGTATCGCCAAGGTTGACCGTGGCCGACTTCGGATGCGGTGTGGGCCGATGTTTGCCATTGCTCGCACGGAACTTTGAAAGGGTTGTCGCTCTCGACTGGGCGACGGCTTGTCTCGAGCAGGCCAGATTGAGAAGCCGGTCCTTCGCTAACGTCGAAGTATTGCGAACTTCGCGCGCCAATCTGGCAGCCCTTAGCAACTCCTGTGACGTTACCCTCGCTATTCAAGTCGTGATTCATCCAGATCGGAAAGCACGAGGGCGAGCTCTCTCTCAGGCGGTCTCTCTGACACGTCGCGGCGGATGGCTCGTGATTGTAGTACCGTCGCTGGAATCTGTCCTTCATGCAGAAACGGTGCGGCGAGTCTTTAGGCCCAGGATCAAGTCAGAATTCGATTTCGAAGTCGGTCGCGTATTCCGCGATCCAGGGGTATTGTCGATCGGCGGTCAGCCGACTAAGCACTATGTCGCCGACGAGATCTGCCTATTGCTGAGAGTGTTGGGTTGCGTATCACAAGAACCGCGGCGGGTTGAATACTCTTGGCGCATATACAACGCAAGGATGCCCCGGAGATTCGATAAGGCTCCGCCTTGGGATTGGCTCGTACTCGCACGGCGCGAGTAGGGAGCGCCGCAACAGGTCGAATTCCGTGGGCCGAGTGCTCTACTTCTCGCTTCCTTTTCAAAAACACCGACAGCCGAGCCCATGATGGGCGTATCCTATGAGTATGGCTGTGAACTGGATTGAACTCGCACAGAAGATGGCCCAGGCTGCGCGCGCCGGGGTGGCTATTGAAAGAAAGCGCTTGCAGGAAATCCTTGCTGAGCGTCAGCGGAAACAGCAATCCCAGTCTTCCTCGTCCTCCCGTTGAAACGTCCCAGACTGACTATCATCGCTGGGGCCAATGGTTCCGGTAAGACAACTCTGACGGGCTGGAACTCGGATGTCTTCCGGGCGATTCCCATTCTAGATCCGGACACAATCGCGAGAACATTGCAGTCGACGTCGCCCGCAGCATTTCCGATGGCGGCCGCGCGTCAGGTTCTGGCGTCTGCGAAGGAGCATATCGGCAAGGATGAGAGCTTCGCGGTCGAAACCACGCTGGCCGGAAAGCATTACTTGCAGATGATGGTTGATGCGCGAATTCGTGGTTTCGAGGTCGTGCTGGTCTACATCGGGACAGAAGATGTTGAGATCAACCTGGCTCGAATCAGGAATCGAGTTCTCGCGGGCGGCCACAATGTCCCGGAGGGCGACGTACGTCGGCGCTACGAGCGGAGTTTCGAGAATCTTCCTATAGCGATGCAACGCGCCGATCACACCATTGTGTTCGACAACTCAACCGAAGAGGGTTATCGGCTTATCGCGGTTCTCGGGCCGTCTGGGAGTCAGTGGTTCGAGCCTGTTCCAGATTGGGCAAAAGCAAGTCAGAGCTAGGCCGGGTGTCGCCTCACTGACGGCTCCCTGTTAGAGAAAGCGGGTCGCGGAAAGGCGGTCCGGTGGCCCATCCTTTCGCGCTGTTTGCGAAAGGGTGGGAATTCCGAAACTCGATCAGCGATAAGCTTCCCGCCGATGTCGTACGGCATGAATCCGAATCGTCTCGTCGGCCTCGTTGGTGAAGCGCACGCGGTAGTCGCCGACTCGCAGCCGCCGCTCGCCGGATTGGCCTTTGAGCTCCTTTACGTCGCCTTCGCCAGTCTCGGCGAAGCGCTGGATGGTAGTGAAGATTCGCATCGCCATCTTCCGGTCGATGCGGCGTACGTCGGCACGCGCATCCTCAGACCAGTCGATTTTCTTCATCCTTACCGCCGCCTGCTATTTGCTCTTGAGATCGTCAGGAGAGAGGCCAAACTCGGCGAGAACTTCTTCGTGGGGAATTCCCTGTCCACCGCGTTGCTCGAACCAGGCTTTCGACTTAGCAACGGCTTTGCGCTCGTCCCCGCTCTCAGGTTCGTCGTCGATGGGAGCGTTCGCAACTGCGCGGGCGACGGGATCGAGGAGACGTTCGAGCATGCCGATGGCGGCCGGCACCTGGCTCGGTGACATCAACTCGATCAATTTGTGGGCGTGCTGTTTATCTGCAGCCATAACGGAACTATTCTACACCGCGACGTTTGACCGACGTACTCTTTTGGCATTGCATTGCCGATGACTCCTGCCTACGATAGACCCATGGAGAAGTTGAAAAAGTTCGAGCTCGAGAGTCCTGCTCCCATCCTCGATGAGGAAGACGAGCAAGCACCCGCCGCCATCGATGAAGGCATCCGTGACGCGAAAGCTGGCCGAACCGTCCCAGCCGAAGAAGTCCGCAAGCGGTTACCCAAGTGGATTACCGCCTCCTCTACACGCAAAGGGCGCTGAACGATCTCGTGTATAACAGCTGCACCGCAGCCTTTCCGCGACTGCCATCTCTTCTCAGGGCTATTCCGTAGACGGCAACCTGCCTGCCCTCGCATTCATCTCATCCGCCGACCGCCTGGAGGTGGGAGTATGTCCCGCGTGCTTTGTCTGCTGCTGTGTGTCTCTTCTTTCGCCCTCGCACAAAGCTCAAACACTCAAAGCAATGGCTCGGCGTCATCCTCGGCAGTGCAAGTCGTCTATACGATCGACGGCTCGACTCTGACCACCTACAATGTCGATCCGCAAACTCTTCAAGCCACCCAGGTTGGGACCATCGCCCTCAGCGAATCGACCTATCCCTACCTGATCACATCTCCCAACGGGCATTTTCTTTACTACGAAGCTGTTCAGGATTACTCCGGCGCCGGCCGCAATTTATACGTTTACGACACCAACGCGTCGGGCCTGCCGGGCACAACGCCCGTACAAAAAATGAACGCCAAATGGTTGTTTGGAATGGCGGCGCATCCGAACGGCCAGTTTCTGTACACCGTGGCACAAGGCAGCAGCTCAACCGGTTTGATACCCTACGCCATTGTGCGATACCTGATTGATCAAAACAACGGCAAGCTCACTCAAAACGTCACCGAGGCGACTTACCACCTTGAGTCAGGCACCAGTTTTTGCAGTCCGGCGATTCTGGGGTTCAATAGCGCCGGCACCACCATCTATGACGCGGTTTATTGCAGTTACCCGCACGGAACCAGCGCCGCGACGTATTACGCGCGCTCGGTTGACTTGCAAACCGGCGCTTTGGGACCGGACCGGCAGCTCTACACCTGGAACTATTACGCGGGCAGTGGCTACGAGAACGTTCAGTTCACAAACAATCTTATGTTCGACTTCGGCATCACCCAATTCGGCGGCGATTGGGTGAATATTTATCGGGTCCAGCAAACTCTGGGCACGCCGCTGGTGAACTGCACCTCTTCCGTGTGGACGGTTTGCGGGAATTTTGGCTGGGCCCTCGCGCATCCATCGGGCCAGTATGTTTTTCTGTTTGACTCCACCAACATCACCGACATTGGCCAGGTCAATCTGAGTACCCAGCAAATCACACAGACCAGCTCGATTCCCTACGAGGTCCAGCAATTCAGTCCGGACGGCACCATCGCTTACGGCGTCAACGATGTGAACGGCGCACTGGACATCGAAATTTACGGATTCAGCGTAGCCTCGGGTCAGGTTACTCAGGGCGGCACAATCAGCGTGCCTTCGGATCTCGATTCATGGTTCGCCGCGGAACGATACTGAACTGGGGCTGGGTCCATCTTTACCCGTACACTCGCTCCCATAGTAAGGGAAACCCTTAACTCCGCAAGGCATCGGAGCACGACGGACGCTTGTCAGTCAGATGCGGCGATCCTACTTCCCTTCCAGATTGATATCGCCGACCCCGACGTGGGCGCGGAGTTCATACTTGCCCTCACCGTGGTATTTCAGGGTCTTGCCGAGCCAACCGCTGGTCTCGCCGTAGCCGTCGCTGTTTACGTCTCCGATGCCGGCGCTGGCGCGCACGAGATGATAGGAGACGCGTTCTGCCGCGACCCGGATATCGCCCACGCCCAGTTCGAGATCCTTGTCGCCTTCAAGGTTTTCGACGGTGAGGTCGCCGACTTTTTCGTGCACGTCGAGGCTGGTGGTTTGCGGCACCTCAAGTTCCACGTCGAACTGCGTGTTGCCGCCGGTGGGAGCGTGGAATTCGATATGGGCGTCGTGGCCGCGGATCTCAATGTCTACATGCGATTCTTTCACACGGCTTTCGCGCCGCGACTTGACGGTGTAGTGCAAGCGGATCTGGTTGGAGTCGCCGCGCTTGATGTGCACGTCACCGACGCTCAGGCGAACGTGCAGCATACCGCCAGCGACGAAGTCGCGAACCTCGTCGTGAGTCTCCTCGTAGTCCCAGTGGTCAGAGGCGGCACAAAAGGGGACCAGCAAGAAACAGACTGCGATTGTTTTGTACAGCACGGCAAGACGAATCGAAGACTTTCCGGACATGGAGAACCTCCCGGGCGCACGGGCGCTGGTTTGTGATACGAGCAAGAGACGGCCGCGGTTCCACGAAATTCCGGAGCGATGGAGACAGTCGCGGGCGGGGACGCCCGCGCCACACTAGGTCTTGAAGTCGGCCACGCCGTCCCACACCAGTTGGACGGCGATGGCGAGAATCAGGAAGCCGAAAATCTTGTTGATGGCTCCGACCGCGCTGGGTCCAAGGCGGCGCACCAGCGGACCTCCCAGCCAGAAGAAGAGCACTACAGAAAGCGCCACACCAGCGATGCCGATCACCATGCCCAGGTACGAAGCGGCGCTGTCCACATGCGCGGCCAGGCCCATGACCACTCCGATCGTTCCAGGCCCTGACATCAGCGGCATGGCAAGAGGAGTAAGAGAAATGTCTTCCTTGTCTTGCGCTTCGTTTTTCTCCTCCGGCGTGATGCGGGCATGCGAGGTGACCATGCCCCAGGCCGTGTTGGCAACGATCAGCCCGCCAGCAATCTTCAAGACGGGTAGCGAGATGCCGAAGAAATACAGCACGAAGCGGCCAAAGAACAGAAACACAACCAAGATTGCAAACACCCACAAACCGGTTTTCACGGCGGTATTCCGGCGGTCTCGGGCGGTCCAGGAAGACGTCATGGAGAAAAAGATCGGGACGCCGCCGAAAGGATCGACGATAGGAAACAGAGCGAGAAACGTCGCGGCGGCCGAGTGCGGCAGCGTGCGCAGGAATTGGCCGAGAGCGTGTGCGGTATTCATGCTTTAGGGAACTTGAATGGGTTGACGATCTCTACTCCAAGATGCTTGAAGTCTTTCTCATCTCGTGTTGCCACGGTGAAGCCATGGACCGCGGCAGTAGCCGCGATCATTGCATCTTCCCGCAGAGCGTCAGGCTTTCCGGACATGAGACGGGACCATTCCCGGAAACAAGCGGTGTCCATCGGGACGAAGGCGAATGACATTTCCACGTAGCTCAGCCACGACTCGAGTTCTTGTGCTTTGGCGGCATCTTGTCTGCGGGTGAGTTCCACACCGACCTGCAATTCTCCCATCGTGACAGCCGAGAGAAAAATCTGTTCGACGCGAAGAGTTTCCAGCCAGGCCACTACCGCCCCATGGGGCCGGGTCTTCCGCAGTTCGGAGATAACGTTAGCGTCGAGCAGGAAGCGGGTCACTTGAAGTCCGGATGAGTGAAATCAATGGGTGAGCGGCGCTTCCACCGTGTTCGCTTGGGAAGAACAATGTCAAAACGGGGCCCGGGGCCGAGGAGCAATTCCTTGATGTTAGGCCGGCTGGACTGCTGCAAGCGGCGCCATTCCTCAATGGGCACCAGAACGGCGGCTTCCACGCCGCGCCGCGTCACGACTTGCGGTCCCTTCGTCAGAGCCGCGTCAAGAAATTCACTGAAGCGGGATTTCGCTTCTTGCAATTGCCAGGACCCCATAAACCCACACCCCCAGATCGTTCGATTGTATGACTAGTCAGATGACTAGTCAAATACACAGGGAAAATTCTTTACTTCGACGTCGCTGTTGACAGAACCCACGCATCGGTTGAGACCGGCCCTTATCGCTATGTTCGTCATCCCTCCTACACTGGCGCACTCATGACTTTGTTCGGATTCGGTCTGGCGCTCGGAAACTGGCGGGTCTGGTCGCGGCTATGGCTTGTATGGCTTTAGCCTACACCTATCGCATCGGCGTCGAAGAATCAGCTCTCACGGATGCCCTCGGTGATCCTTACAAACAATATGTACGGCGAACCTGGCGGCTGGTGCCGTTCGTGTTCTAGAGTGAGGATCGATCCTCCTGCCTAACAGTGGAGTGGTTCGGGAACATATGATTTCAAGACGCGAATTCATCACCGGCTCGGTTGCTCTGGCTGCCGCTTCACGCGCTCGAGTCAGCTCTCCGCAGTCCGAATCCGTTGTTGTCAACGATGTCCACTCCCAGCTCAATTCCACTCGAGTGCGTCGAATCCTGGAGCCACACTCTTTGGAAGACGTGCAGGCAATCGTTCGCTCGGCACGCAAAGAAGGGAAACCAATATCAATCGCGGGCGGCAGACCCGCCATGGGAGGTCAGCAGTTCGGTACGAACTCCTTGCTCATTGACGTGAGAAAACTGAATCGGCTGCAGCATTTGGATAGCGAGCGCGGCATTGTCGAGGCCGAAGCCGGAATTGAGTGGCCAGACTTGATTAGTAACTACCTCACACTCCAAAGCGGCAGCGATAAAGCCTGGGGAATTGCTCAAAAACAGACCGGTGCCGACCGGCTCACGCTTTCTGGAACAATTGCAGCCAACGCCCACGGACGCGGCCTCAGAATGAAGCCCTTCATCAGTGACGTCGAATCCTTTGTGCTCGTCGATGCCACGGGAACTCTCCGTTTGTGCAGCCGAACTGAAAACCCGGAGTTGTTTAGGCATGCTACCCGCAGTTTGCGGAATTTCTCCGCCTGAAGAAAAAATACGATCCCGAAGAGCGCTTCCAAAGCGATTGGTATCGCTACTACAAGACAATATTTGCCGGCAATGCCTGATCGGTCCCCGCTGCCAGACACATGCTGCAGGTTTGTGGTTGAATGATATGCGACCTAACCGGAACCCAAAAAATCCAATACGGAGGAATCATGCCCGCCATCGGCGCACCAGCACCCGAATTCACCCTGAAAGATCAAGACCAGAAAGAAGTAAAACTGAGCGACTACAAAGGCAAGAAGCGCGTAGTCCTCGTCTTCTATCCCCTCGACTGGAGTCCGACCTGCACCAAAGAGCACGCCTGCATGGTCAACGATAAGAAACAATTCGAAGACCTGGATGCGCAAGTCCTGGGCCTGAGCGTGGACAGCGTCTGGTCCCACAAAGCCTACGCGGATAAGATGGGCATCCACTACCCGTTACTCGCCGACTTCCACCCGCGCGGCGCAGTCGCCGCCAAGTACGGCGTCTATCTCGAAGACAAAGGCATCACCGGCCGCGCCATCTCCATCATCGACCGCAACGGCAATCTAGCCTGGCACAAAAACTACGACATCCCCGTCGTCCCCGACATCAAAGAGGTCTCCCAAGCCCTCGCCGGAGTAAAGTGAAGTCAACAGCTTTTCTTTCCTGACGCCAAGGCTTGTCATCCTGAGCGAGGATTGATTCTTGCGCCTAAGCGCAAGAATCAACCGCAGTCGAAGAGCCTGCCCTGGGCTTGCCGAAGGGACCCCTGCAATGGTTGGGTCCGGAAAAGGTCGCCGCAAGGCATTCCCACGATGCCCAGGCATGTTTGCAGGCGTTGAACCGCGTGTATCTCGAACATCTTCGCCCGGGGCTGTAACTGGTCCGGCTTCACGTCCCCGGCTTAACCTCCGCGACCTTCCCATCCCGATAAATCACAACCAGCGGCTTCCCCCCATTCGCGTAGCGCAACGTCCTCTCCGCCGACGAACTCCCCGCATCGAGCGCCCCCATCCCCACCGCGAAATCCACCTGCAACTCATTCATCCCCGGCTTCACTTCATGTTGCGCCACCGCCTGCCACACGTCCGCCGGCCAGTGCTTGTACAACTCATGCGGATCTTCCACAAAGAGCATCTCGTCGGAATAAATCCTGTACTGACCTTCGGTTTCAAACCCAACCGGCACCGCGAAGCTGTGTCCATCTTTCTCAAATGTCGCCACTACCTGTTTCCTGCCGCCGGGCGCCGCGACCGCCATCACGTCCTTTATATCGAGCCGCTCCAACGGCCCCAACAGTCCCGCCTCATGCGCAAAATCCACGCTCTTCACCACCGGGACGTACCGGTAATAGGTGTACCGATATCCCTCCTTCACCCACACCGGCTGCTGCGTCAACTGCTGCGCCGATTTCAAATCAAATGGATGCAGCTTCTTCGGAGTCACATAGTAGTCAGCATTCGAGTAACCAGCATTTTTCGCCTGCGCCTGCTTCTGCGCCGCCAGATTCTCCTCATGCCGCTGGTAAAGGATGTACCCCGCCCGCACCCCCACCACGAGCACAACCAGCCCCAACCCCAGCTGAATCTTTTTCTTCGTGTCTTCGCTAATCATGAACGAATGGTTTACCCCGTGAAACCCCGTGTCCTCCGTGGTAAAGGTTCTAAGCCGTAATCCCAATGAAGCGCGCCTGATGTAAACTGATTACAAATGCCAGTCACCGAACAAGACGTCCTGAGCGCACTAAGAAGCTGTTACGATCCCGAGATCCCCGTCAACATCGTCGACCTCGGCCTAATCTATCAAGTAAACTTCGCGCCCATTCCCGCTGATTTCACTGAAGGCGACACACCGGAGCAAGCCAAGCAGGACGTCACCATCGACATGACCCTCACAGCTCAAGGCTGCCCTGAACACGTCAACATTAGCGCCCAAGTGAAATCACGCCTGGAGCAACTGCCCGGCATCCGCAACGCCGCCGTAAACATCGTCTGGACCCCGCCCTGGACCCCCGAGCGCCTCAGCCCCGACGCCAGAAAGCAACTCGGCATCGAGTAAGCCGTCTAGCCGCCAATCTCTTCCCACATTCCCACTGCGCCGCGCCCGGCCGCATCCGTGATCCGTTGGCCCGCCCGCGCCGCCATCTCCATCAACTGCATGCCGCGGTCAAAGTATTCGGGCAAAGACCTCCGCACCGTCTCAAACTTCTCCGGATACTCCGCCGCCAGCACCGCCAGCCCCACTCCAGTACAGAGCACGCCCGCCGGATACTTCTTCTTCATAAACAAAACCGTCGCCGCTCCAATCGATCCCGCGACCACCGCCTTCTTCCATCCGTCCATGTCATGTCCCCTGCGAAATAACTTATTCTTCACGTGATTCTACTCCTCCCAGTTCCTGGTACTAATGCAGCGTTCCGACTGCGCTCCCGGTTTTCTTTGCGACCTTCGCGGCCGTTCTCGGCGGCCTCTGCGGTTAAAGGCTGTTAACCGCCAGACTCCAGAATGAACCACACCATTCCGATGCCCATTCTCTCCGGTACGTTGTCGTCGTCCGCTCCAATTCCCTGCTTCATATTCCCACGATTTGTCAATCCGAAAAGCCTTACCCCGTGTTCCTCCGTGTCCCCCGTGGTTAAGGTTTTCGCACGCATCCTTTATACTTCTCGTTCTCTCGGGAGGCCCCAATGTCACGCCGCTTCATCCCACTCGCGCTAATCCTCACTCTTGCTGCCTCAGCCCAATCCCACCCCCGCGCCCGCGACCTCGGAGTCCCCTTCGACGGCACTCCCGGCCCCAACAATGCCATCACCGATGTCAAAGGCGTCGAGGTCGGACACACCACGCTAATCTCCGGCGAAGGCAAACTAGTAGTCGGCAAAGGACCAGTGCGCACCGGCGTCACCGCCATTCACCCCCGCGGCAAGGCCAGCAATGACGCGGTCTTCGCCGCCTGGTTCACCCTAAACGGCAATGGCGAAATGACCGGCACCACCTGGGTCGAAGACTCCGGCTTCCTCAACGGACCCGTGATGATCACCAACACCCACAGCGTCGGCGTCGTCCGCGACGCCGTAATCGCCTGGAAGGTCCAACACGGCGGACCTGACATGGAAGGTTATTTCTGGTCGCTCCCCGTAGTGGCTGAAACCTGGGACGGCTATCTCAACGACATCAATGGATTCCACGTCCGCGCCGAGGACGCCTTCCACGCGCTAGACGTGGCTCACACAGGTCCAGTCGAAGAAGGAAACGTCGGTGGCGGAACTGGAATGATCTGCAACGAATTCAAAGGCGGCATCGGGACTTCTTCCCGCGTCCTCGACGCCAAAGAAGGAGGCTACACCGTAGGCGTCCTCGTGCAGTGCAACTACGGAGCCCGCGATCAACTCCGCATCGCCGGCATCAACGTAGGCCGCGAAATCCCCGAGCACACAGTCTTCAAAGAAGACGTCGGCTCCATCATCGTAATCGTAGCCACCGACGCCCCGCTAATCCCCACGCAACTCAAGCGCATCGCCAGAAAAGTTTCGCTGGGCCTAGGCCGCAACGGCAGCTACTCCGGCGACGGCTCCGGAGACATCTTCCTCGCCTTCTCCACTGCCAACCCCGGCGCCGTAGGCCCGAAAGGTCTCCACCAGCTAACCATGCTCCCCAACGACTCCCTCAACCCAATCTTCTTAGCGACAGTCCAAGCCACCGAAGAAGCAGTAATCAACGCCATGATCGCCGCCGAAACCATGAAAGGCATCAACGACCACGAAGTAATAGCCTTACCCCACGCCCGCCTCCGCGAAGTCCTAAAAAAACACGACCGCTTGGCAAAGTAAGACGCCAAGGCAGAAGTCACGAGGTCAGAATGCAGAAGTAACACTATGGGAGCTTTTACTTCTGCATTCTGACTTCTAACTTCTGCATTCCCTCATCCCCATCTGAGAACTCCCTAATCCCCGCCCCCCATTACCTTCGCCGCCCCACCCCCGTGCGTATCAATTCCACTCAAAAAGACTACACTGAAATCTGTGAAGCGCCTCTACACCATCGCCCGCGTCAAGGGAGGCATGAAGTTCACCTGCTCCCATTGCGCCCACCACGTCAGCACCCTCGACTTCGACCTCCGCGACGGCAACCTTCGCACCCAGGCCGCCACCGCCATCAACCGCCACGCCACCAGCGTCCACCACGAACCCGTAATGTTCTCCTCCCTCGACACCCAACAGCGCATCTGGCGCAGCTAGTCTCTTCTCTAAACTTTGTCATTCCGACGATGCGCAAAGCGCAGAGGAGGAACCTGCTGTCAGCCAGCGGCCGCCACAACTCGTGTGGAGACGGGCGACTCGCCCGTCCGCGGAGCGCAGCGACGCCCCCCGGAAAGCGCCCCCACTCACTTCCCCGCAGCCGTCCCCCCACTGGCAAACGTCCAACCCTTCACCTCTCCAGACTCAAACGCCGCGCCCGATCCCGCCGTGAACCCCACCCACGCATCGTTCCCATTCAAATTCAGCAGCGTACTCAAATTCACCGTCGCCTTCAAAATAAACTTGCCGTCCACCGATACCGCAAACGGACCCGACCCTCCCGCCCCCGGCATATAGCTCACCTGCACCTTATGCACATTCCCATCCGCCAGCGTCAGCGGCAGGTTCCCATTGATTCCCAGCGTGCACCCGCTCGCATGATCAATCGAGTTCCTCGCCGTCCCGCAACTCTGCAACGCAATATGGTTGTTATTCGGATCGCTCAGCTGAAAATTCTGGAACGTATCAAACTCCACCGCAATGCTGTTTGGAATCCCCGCGTATCCCGGATGTCCCGTCGATATCCCCAGCGCATTCACCCCAACATTCTGGATGAGGAACGCCATCCCATCCGCTGTCGTATAGCTGCTGCTGTCCGGCGTGATCTGCAAATTAAACGTGGTCGAAAATCCCTGCCCCACATTCACTTGATTCGTGTAATAAGCCGACCCAATCTGATACAGCGCCGGAGGCCCTACCAGCAGCGCCGACCCATCCTGCTGCGCGTTCCCGTTCAGCGTCAGCCCCGATAAGTCGCTGAAGTTCGTGTAAGTGAAGATAGTAGTCAAACTATTCCCACTCGGCCGGACCGAGTTATCCTGCGCCAAGCCCGAAACCAGCGCACAGCAAGTAAACGCGACCGCCGCGATACCCGAAAGATACTGTGAGCGAAACTGTGAGAGACACAGATCGAAGTTGCGGTTAGCCATACCTTACTCCTTAAATTCTTGAATTGGAGTTACACCCGGGCTCGGGGGAGAGGAAAGTATTCCGGCAGGAACTATATCACACCATCGCCGCCTTGAATGATGGGGTCACGTAAAGAATTGTCATCCAGCTTCAGCCCTGCGATACGCCGCGTCCCAGCCGGTCATTGAGTCCCCAAAAGCTTGTCATTCCGAGCGCGCCGAAGGCGGGCGAGGAACCTGTTGTTTGCTTGCAGCGCGCTTCATGGCATCGACAACCTGTAGAATTGGTACAGCCTAATTACGCGAAAAAGTCGCAATTATCAGCTATGGCTCTAATCGACGATTACTCGAAATTTCTTACCTCTTTCCAATCGGCTAAGTTCAAAGCGTTGCGTCCAGCCCAGAAGCACCTTCTCGAGAATTATGGGGCGTTCGAGACGACCGAGGACGTTGCGATCGAACTTCCCACAGGCGCTGGGAAAACGCTGATCGCGCTGCTCATCGCAGAAGCTAAACGAAGGAACGGCAGCAAGATCGCGGTGCTCTCAGCTAACAAGACTCTCGCCCGGCAGATGTACCAGGAAGCACAGGCGCTGAACATTCCGGCTGCCCTCATGGAAGGGCGGCGTTCTGACATTCCAGCAGCGGATATCAGGGCATACCAGCGGGGACAGAAGATCGCGATCATGAATTACTGGGTCTACTTCAACCAGAGCCCAGCGATTGATCCCGCCGATTTTTTGGTGATGGACGACGCCCACCTGGCTGAGCACTGTTTGCATTCGCTTTTTTCAGTCCAGATTAGCGCACATGCGCATGAATCATTATTCAAGACGCTGGTTTCAGAGGTTAGAGAACGCTTCCCTGAGTACACCGTGCTTTCGGATGCGCTCGCAGCCGGCGAAGCCGCCTCCGGAACTCCGCCAGAGTTGCTTTCGTTTGTGGATCAGCACCTGATTATTGACCGCATCCGCGAGATCATCGATGAATCACCCTCTCGGAAGACTGACACCGATCTGGCCTTCCGATGGAAGAGGCTGAGGAACTCGTTGAGGGAGGCGAATTTCTATTTTGGCGTCGATCAGGTTTGGATCAGGCCGTACATCTATCCGCTGATCGGGTTCTCGCATTATCAAGACGTAAAACAGCGACTTTATGTGAGCGCGACCATCGGCGACCCCGGCGATCTCAGCCGCCGACTCGGTGTCCGTCCCATCACCAAGATTCCCGTCGATCCACAGTTTCTCCAGAAGACGTCCGGTAGGCGACTCGTCGTTATGAACCGCCTTGAAGAGCAAGGTACTAACCTACCGGCACGCCTCCAAGCCGCTGTGCTCACCGCGCTTCTAATTCATCCAAAAAGCGTTTGGCTCTGCGCTAGTCAGGACGAGGCCAGCAAGTACAAGGATGCGGTCTCGCAATGGCTCAACGCGAATGGCCTTGTCGGCCACCCAACATGGCTGTTGACATCGCTCGGTGACGAAATTGACAAGTTTAAGGCTTCACCCACGGGCCATCTTTTCGTCGGCGGGCGCTTTGATGGCATGGATTTCAAAGCTGACGAGTGTCGCCTTGTCGTCTTGACGACGCTGCCGCGTGCGATCAATGCGCAGGAGGAATTCATTTCGGCTTACCTTCGGGATGCAGGGTTCATGCGGCGGCGGCTCAATCAACGGGTCGTGCAAGCGCTCGGCCGCTGCAATCGTGACGAAGACGATTTCGGAGTGTACGTCCTGGCAGACAGGCGATTCGCGACCTACTTTGGGCGCGACTCGAACCGCGAAAGCATCCCCGACAATATGGTCGCCGAGATTGACATGGCCCAGGATCACGCCGAAGTGGGCGAAAAGGAGCTCTGCGACCAAGTACGGTCATTCCTGACGCAGAACTGGAAGCAATACGATCCGGAGCTGCACGAGTACAGAAAGCTGATCCCTCCCTCGCCACCCCGGAAGCAGATCATCGACACCTCGGTCGACGAAGTTTTAGGCTGGGCCACACTATTTCATAATCAGAACTACGATCTTGCGGCTGATCGCTTTGAGCAGGTGTGGAACGCATGTCAAAAAGACAATCTGATTGAAACAGGCGCATTTTGGAAATTCAACTGGGCAAAGGCGGTGTACCTCCAATCGTTGATGGGCAATCCAGTGGCTCTCGACAAAGCGTTAGACCTGCTGGACCAAGCGATTAAGCGTGGAGGCGTGTCATCATGGTTCAATCGGTTGCGAGCATCATTGAACCGCGCCCGCAAGGGTGCTGCGACCGCCGCAGTAGTCGCGAACGATGATTACTCAGCGGCCCTAGTAAGAAGCTTCGACGATCATCTGGAGCAGCTTGGAACGAAGGGCACGAAGTTCGAGTCGTTTTGCACACGCATCTCGGAGTGCTTGGCGAGCGACAAACATGCCGAGTTCTGCGAAGGCCTTGAGAAGCTGGGCACAGTGCTGGGCTATCAAGCAAGCAGGCCGAAGTACAAGGCGGCTACAGACAATCGGTGGCGTGGGACGTTCGGAAATGTGAAGGAAGTGGTTAGCTTTGAGGCCAAGGTCGAGCAGTCGGATGGCAAGGAGGTTACTCCGACGTTCGTCGGCCAGGGTCACAACCAGATGAACCGCGCCATCGCGGAGTACCAGCAGCTTGGGTACGCGGTTTGCGGAACGATCGTCACCGCCCTCGAGGCGATCGATCCGTCAGCGAAGTCATCACTCGGCAGTCTGCGCATCATCTCGAAGTCGGCAATCCAGTCACTCTGGGAGAGAGTTCGTTTGCTGTTCAGCCTGTACCGCGACGGCTGGTCGTTGGACGACGTAAGCGCCCGTCTCGCAGCCGCAGCCGCTCTGCGGCCCAAGTGCCCTTCTGCCGGATGGCTGATCACCACGCTTCAACAGGACACAGTCATTGTTGGAGCGCAGGAACTACTAGCCAAGTGGCCAGTAGCCTAGTGACTAGCCTGTGTTTTTCCACACCCTTCCACACCCCATCTGTGATATCTGACCTTGCCCCCACCCGTAAACTATAAGTAGTATGCTCCTCCGCCAAATCATCTCCGAGCAACTCCTGGCCACTCCCACCGGCGCCAAATTCGACGTCCGTAACACCTTATTTTTCAAGATTTTGCGCGCAAACCCTTTGCTTGCAAGATTTTACGCGGACCTCTTCCGCCGCCACGGCGCTAACCCCAGCCTTATCAAAGATTTAGAAACTCTGTCCACAAATTTTTTCGCACCAGATCAACCCACCACCAAAACCAAGAAAGGTTCAAACATGGCAGTCAATCCCAACACCCGTGTCTGTAGTCACATCAAGGTCAACGGCATCCGCTGCGGCTCTCCCTCGCTGCGCCAGGAAGTCTTCTGCTATTTCCATCAGCGGATGATCCGCGGCGTGCGCACCCCGCCCAAATCGCGCCTCCATCCCATGGCCAACTTCGAGAGCCAGGAGGCCATCCAGGCCTCGCTCATGGAAGTCGTCAACGCCCTCGTCCGCAACCACATCGATGTCCCTCGCGCCCGCCTCATCCTGCGCGCACTCAGCATCGCGGCTAGGCACGCCAACCGGGTTCGCTTCGATTGTTTTGAAAGCGACATGGTCAAGGAAGTTCCCCAATATCCCGCAGCCCCGCCAGTCGCGGGCCCGTTCGCGATTGCCACTACGCAAGCCGCTGCCCTCACCACCATCAGCACGCCGCCGCCAGAAGAATCAGAAGTAGAACGTCTCAGCAGCGCCTTCCGACCCGCGTCGGTAGATGTTCGCCGCCGCAAACGGCCCACCAGCGTCAAGACGACGGCCCGCGCACGCGCCGCAAGCCGCAGCCGAGCCGGATGACAAGAAGGTTTGTACAGATGAAAGAGGCGGACAAGAGTATCCGTCCACACGGGTCGAGCAGAGTGGGCATTTACTGAGAACTGAGAACCGAGAACTGAGAACTAGTCCGTAACAGCTTTATCAGTAATCTCCAGCCCCCGATCAATGATCGCAAACGCCTCCCGCATCTGCTGCTCGTTGATGCACAGCGGAGGGTTGGTGAAGAAGGTGTTCCAGCGGACGAAGGTGTAGAGGCCTTGCTCGCGGAAGAAGCGGCCGAGCGCCGCCATCTCCTCGGAGGTGCCGTTGAAGGGAGCCATCGGTTGACGAGTCTTGCGATTGCGAATGAGTTCGACGATGCCGAACAGTCCGATGGAGCGCACCGCGCCGACAGAGGGATGCTTCGCCTGCAAGTCTTCGCCCAGCTCTTTCATGATCGCGCCCATCTTCTTCGCGTTGTCGAGCAGGCCATCTTCTTCATAGACGCGAATGGTCGCCAGCGCCGCCGCGCAGCCCATGGGATGGCTGTTGTAGGTGAGGCCTCCGTAGAACACTTTGTCCTGAAAGTGCTGCGCGATGTGATGCCGCATGCCGACCGCGCCGAGAGGAAGGTAGCTTGAAGTTAATCCCTTGGCCATGCACAGCAGGTCGGGAACAACCTTCCAGTGATCGACGGCGAACCATTCGCCGGTGCGTCCGAAGCCGGACATGACTTCATCGGCGATCATCAAGATGCCGTACTTGTCGCAGATCTTGCGCAGGCCGGCAAGGTATCCATCAGGAGGAACGAGAACACCGTTGGTGCCAGTGACTGGCTCGAGAATGAACGCGGCGATGGTGTTCGGGCCTTCGAGCTGAATGGTCTCTTCAATCATGGCGAGCGATGACTCGGCCGATTCCCATCCGCGCTCGATGCCGTGATAAGGGTCAAGCACATGTACGACGCCCGGAATGCCAGGCTCGACGGCCCATCTGCGGGGATCGCCGGTAAGGCTGATGGCGCCCGCGGTCGCGCCGTGATAAGAGCGGTAACGCGCGATGATCTTGTGGCGTCCGGTGAAGAAGCGCGCGAGCTTGATGGCGTTCTCGTTGGCCTCAGCGCCGCCGTTGGTGAAGAAGAACGTGTCGATGTCGCCGGGAGTGATTTCGGCAAGCTTCGCGCCCAGGCGCGCGCGCGGTTCGGTCGCCATGAAGGGATTCGCGTAGGCGAGCGTTGCGGCTTGGTCGGCAATGGCCTGGATGACGCGCGGGTCGCCATGCCCGATGTTGACCGACATGAGCTGGCTGTTGAAGTCGATGAAGCGCTTCCCTTCCGGCGTGTAGAAGTAGATCCCCTTGGCGCTGGCGACGGGGATGGGGTCGACTTTAGATTGCGCGGACCATTCGTAGAGCGTGTGCTTGCGTGAGAGATCGACGATGTCTTTTCCAGACATAGTGGGTGTGGTGAGAGTTGTGGTCATGGAATCCTCAGTCTTATTGCCACGGATTTTCACGGATATCACGGATCAATCAATCACTTGCAATATCCGTGTGAATCCGTGGAATCCGTGGCTAGAATTTGCGGCTGTGCTCTTTGGCCCAGCGTTCGACTACGACTTTCTTGTCGGTGTAGAACTCGATGGCGTCGCGGCCCTGACCGTGGAGATCGCCGAAGAAGCTGTTCTTCCATCCGCTGAAGGGGAAGTAGGCCATAGGCGCGGCGACTCCGATGTTGATGCCGATGTTGCCGGCGGGCGCTTCGTAGCGGAAGCGGCGCGCGGCCGATCCGCTCGACGTGAACAGCGACGCCTGATTGCCATAAGCGCTGCGCTCGAGGAAGGCAAGCGCGTCGTCCATGTCGTTGGCATGAACGAGGCTCAGGACGGGGCCGAAGATCTCCGTGTCGGCGAGGTCGCTGGTGGCGGGGACGTCGTCGAGAATCGTTGGATTAACGAAGTTGCCGGATTCATATTTCGGGATCTTCGAGTTGCGTCCGTCGAGCAGAATCTTCGCGCCTTGCTTCTCGCCGAGTCCGATGAGCGCTTCGACGCGCTCTTTGCTTTGCGGCGTGATCACTGGTCCCATCTGCACATCTTTGTCGAGGCCGTTGCCGACTTTGAGCTTCGAAGCGGCGTCAGCGATGGAGTCGCGGAATGTCTTTTGCGCTTCGCCGATCGTTACTGCAACCGAGACGGCGAGGCAGCGTTGGCCGGCGCATCCGAAGGCGCTGTCGCTGATGATCTGCGTGGCCATGGGCATGTCGGCGTCGGGGAGAACGATGACATGATTCTTGGCTCCGCCCTGGCACTGCGCGCGCTTGCCGTTGGCGGCGGCGCGCGAGTAAACGTACTTCGCGACTGGAGTCGATCCGACGAAGCTGATGGCGCGGACTTTGGGATGATCGAGAAGCGCGTCCACCGCGGCTTTGCCGCCGTTCACCAGGTTCACTACTCCGTTGGGCAAGCCAGTCTTCTCGAGAAGTTCACAGATGTAGCGCATCGTCAGCGGGACGCGCTCACTCGGTTTGAGAATGAAGGTATTGCCGGTGGCGATGGCGTAAGGCAAGTACCAGAAAGAGATCATGCCGGGGAAGTTGAAGGGCACGATGGCGGCGGTGACGCCGAGGGGCTGGCGGATCATCATCTCGTCGATGCCACGGGCGACGTCTTCGAGGTTGTAGCCTTGCACCATCATCGGGATGCCGCAGGCGACCTCGACATTTTCGATGGCGCGGCGCATCTCGGCTTTGGCTTCGGTGAAGGTCTTGCCGTTTTCCTGCGTGATGATGCGGGCGATGTCGTCGAGGTGATCTTCGAGCAGCATCTTCAGCTTGAACAGCGGCTGGATGCGGTCTTCGGGCGGAGTGCGGCGCCATTCGGGGAAGGCGGCGGCAGCGGCTTCGACGGCTTGATTGACTTCCGCGGCATCGGCGAGTGGGACTTGGGCCAGCACTTCGCCCGTGGCGGGATTGATTACGTCGCGCCATTCACGAGCCGCGGAGTCGGTCCATAGGCCGTTGATGTAGTTGGTGAGTTTGATCGTGGGTGGTGCGGCTAGAGTCGTCATGAGTTCACCTCTACTCGTCGTGAAAGAGTGCGGGTGCATCGTGAGAATTCCCCGCAACAAGTTCAATGATACATAGGTTGCAGGGGTCCTTCGACTGCGTTTGGACTTCGCACTTGAGGCGCGAAGTCCAATCCTCGCTCAGGATGACAAACCTTTTAGACGAGCTGTGCTACTGCGCCCTTCTTGTCGCAGACCATGGCCAGCGCGGATTCCAGCACGTCGAGGCCTTCGTCTATTTGCTCGTTCGTCGCGACCAACGGCACTAAGATGCGGATCACGTTCGAGTACGAGCCTGCGGTGATGGTGATCAGGCCGTGTTCGTAGCAATACTGCGTGACGTGCTTGGTTTCCTCCGTGGCTGGAGTTTTCGTTTCCTGCGACTTCACTAACTCGATGGCTTGCATGCCACCGAGGCCTCGCACGTCGCCGACGATGGGCCAGCGGCGCTGCCATTCGCGGGCGCGGCGCTGGAAGCGGTCGCCGAGTTCATTGGCGCGCACGAGCAGATTTGTCTTTTCAAACAGATCGAGCGTTGCCAGCGCCGCCGCGCAGGAAAGTGGGTTACCTGCGAAGGTGCCGCCGAGACCGCCGGGGCCGGGGGCGTCCATGATTTCGGCGCGGCCGGTGACGGCGGCGAGCGGAAGGCCTCCGCCTAAGGATTTGGCCGTGACGATCAGGTCCGGCTCAATGCCGTAGTGCTCACTCGCAAACATGGCGCCAGTGCGGCCGAAGCCGGATTGCACTTCGTCGGCGATGAAGAGGATTCCGTGCTCGTGGCAAAGATCGAGTAACACTTTGAAATAGTCGGGGGGCGGTGCGATGAAGCCGCCTTCGCCCATGACTGGTTCGGCGATCACCGCGGCTACTTCTTCGTTGGCGACGACGCGCTTGAACGTATCCTCGAGATGGCGCGCGCAGTAGAGATCGCACGAGGGATACTTTAAGTTATACGAGCAGCGATAGCAGTAGGCGAACGGTACGCGGTAAACGTCGCCGGGAAAGGGCGCGAAGCCTGCCTTATAAGGATGGGTCTTGCTGGTGAGCGCCAGGGTCATCATGGTGCGGCCGTGGAAGCCGTCTTCGAATGCAACGATCGCCGGCCGCTTGGTATAGGCGCGTGCGATCTTGACCGCGTTCTCAACCGCTTCCGCGCCGCTGTTGACGAAGATCGTTTTCTTGGAGAACTTGCCGGGCGTGACTTGGTTCATGCGTTCGGCGAGTTCGATGTAGCCTTCGTGCGGTGTGACTTGCACGCAGGCGTGGAGGAATTTGTCTAGCTGTTCGCGAATGGCTTCCACGACGGGTTGCTGGCGGTGACCGGCGTTGGCGCAGCCGATGCCTCCGGCGAAGTCGATGTAGCGGTTGCCGTCGACGTCTTCGAGCCAGGCGTCTTGGGCTTTGGCGACGTAGATTGGCGTGCCGTGGGACAGGCCGCGGGGCACGGCTTTCGCGCGGCGCTCATTGAGAGCGCGGGATCTGGGACCGGGGATTGGAGTGCGAAGTTGAATTGTACTCATGCTAGTTTCTCGTGAGAATTCCCTGAGGTGCTGTGGCACTTCACGAAGTCCAGGGGTCCTTCGACTGCGGTTGATCTTCGCGCTTGAAGCGCGAAGATCAATCCTCGCTCAGGATGACAAGATTTTTGAGACCGTCCCTTCATCATCAGTACCAGCCTATGGGCGCTTCGTTCAGGTTGATGTAGACCTGTTTGGTTTCGAGATATTCTTCGATGCCCCAGGGGCCGAGTTCGCGACCGAAGCCAGATTGTTTGTATCCGCCCCAGGGAGCTTCGACGTACGTGGGTTGCATGTGATTGACCCAGACGATTCCTGCACGCAATGCCTTTACGGCGCGCATGGCTTTGAAGATGTCGCGGGTCCAGACGGCGGCGGCCAGGCCGTAGGGGGAATCGTTGGCAATCTTGAGCGCGTCTTTTTCGTCGTCGAATGGAATCACGGCGGCGACAGGCCCGAAGATTTCTTCGCGGGCGATGCGGGCGGAGTTTGTCACATCCGAGAAGATCGTGGGCTGCACGTAATAGCCTTTGCCCATTTTCTCCGGGCGTCCGCCGCCGGAGACGAGCTTGGCTTCTTTTTTGCCGATCTCAATGTAGGAGTTGACCCGGTCGTATTGTTCTTTGCTGACGAGGGCGCCCATCTTGGTGTCGCGATCCATGGGAGGACCGATCTTGATCTTCTTGGCTTTTTCCGTCATGGCTTCGATGAAGTTCTTGTAGATCGATTTTTGAACGAGAATGCGGCTTCCGGCGGAACAGACTTCGCCCTGATTGATGAAGACTCCGAAGAGCGCGCCATCGATGGCGGCTTCGAAATCGGCGTCGGCAAAGAAAATGTTGGGCGACTTGCCGCCGAGTTCCAGCGTCACGCGCTTCACGGTGTCGGCGGCCTGCTTGACGATGATTTTGCCGACGGCGGCGCTGCCGGTGAAGGCGATCTTGTTCACATCCGGATGCTGGACCAGTGGTGCGCCACAGGTTTCGCCGAAGCCGGTAATGATGTTGACGACACCGGGCGGCAGGCCGCAGTCGGAGAAGTAGTTTGCGAATTCGAGAGCTGTAAGCGGAGTCTGCTCTGCGGGCTTCAGGACGCAGGTGCAGCCTGCGGCGATTGCCGGAGCTAGTTTCCACGCGGCCATTAGCAGCGGATAGTTCCACGGAATGATTTGTCCAGCGACGCCTACTGGTTCCTTCAGCGAAAGACTCATGGCGTTGTCGGGAACGGGATTCACGTAGCCAACGACTTTGGTGGCGAGGCCGCCGTAGTATTCGAAACAGGTGGCGGCATCGGTGATGTCGAATTCGGCCTCTACAATGGGCTTGCCAGTGTTGCGGCATTCGAGTTCGGCGAGCGTGGGAAGATTGGCGCGGATTTTTTCGGAGAGGCGGAAAAGGACGCGGCCGCGCTCCTGCGCTGTGCTCGTGCTCCAAGGGCCCTCTTCAAATGCGGCTTTGGCAGCGGCTACGGCGCGGTTGACGTCGTCGGAGTTGGCGTCGGGAACTTGGGCGATGATCTCTTCAGTGGAGGGATCGTAGACCGGAAATGTTTTTGACGATTTGCTCGAGACCCATTCGCCGTTGATGTACATCTGATAAGTGCGAACATCTTTTGGAACTTCGGTTGTGATTCCGCCGGGCATGTTGTTTCGACCTCCTGATTTACCTCAGCGGCTAAAGCCGCCGTCGAGTTTGCGATCTATCGCAGCGCTGAAGCGCTGCGCCACCCAAAATCAGAGCTTGTCAACGCCTAGTGGCACGACTAAAGTCGTGCCCTTCCCGATCTTGGTTTGTGACATTTTGTGGCGGCCGTAGACGAAGAAGAAGAATGCGGCCAGACCTACTGCAAGCAGTGTCATCCCGATCATCCAGACCTCGTACCAGAATAGCGAACTAATCTGTTGCGCCGGAAAGAAGACCAGCGCGATGCCGAGCGTGGTGGTCAGCAAGCCGCTGGCGCCGGCCAGGAACAACGTGGTGCGGCTGTATCGCCCTCGAGGCGAGGATTCCACGACAGAGAACCTTACAAGCGCACCGAACATATAGAGAAATGGCACGAGCTGCAGAACCACCGCGAGCGACAATAATTTTTGAAAAGTTTCCTGCACTCCGGCACCGGCGAAATTCAGGATCACAAGAACCGCGGAGACGATTGCTTGCACGATCAGCGCGGCATAGGGAGTCGCATAGCGGGGATGGATGTGTCCCATCCACGAAGGCATATAGGAGTCGAGGCCCGCGACAAACGGAATGCGGGCGGAGCCGCCCATCCACGCTGAACCGATGCCGGCGATGGAGAGACTGAGCATGACCGCAAAGGGCATGGTGATCCACATCATTCCGATGCGGCCAGCCATGTGACTGACGGCCTGCACGATGCCTTGAAGGACATTGACATTCTTGCCCACCGCGATAAGCAGCGTGAGAGTGGCTCCGACGTAGAGCGCGCCGGAGAGAACTCCGCCCCAGGCGACGGCGCCGGGAAGAGTGCGTGCGGGATCCTGAATTTCGTCGCCCATGACGGACGCGAGTTCGAGACCGACAAGGCCGAAGCAGATCACGCCGAAGGAATTCATCACGAAGCGGGGGTTGGCGGGAATTTTGAAATCAGCGGCGGTGATGTTGGAACCGAAGCGCGACCAGATCACGACGCCAAGTCCAATCAGGACGGCAGCTGCCACGAAGGTTCCGATCGCGCCGGCGTTATTGATCCACTTGCCCACTCCAAGGCCGACAATGTTGAGCAGGGTAAGCAGGGAAAGCAGGGCGAGCGAAGTAACCAGCGCGAACATCTTGTTATCGGCCAGACCCGCGTGGATGGGGCCGAGAGCGAAGACGGAGACGCCGACGAAGTAGAGCATCACGGTCGGCACGTAGAGCATGTTGTTGGTCCAGTAACACCAGCCGGAGAGGAATCCGTGGAAGTCGCCGAAGACTTCTTTGGCCCAGAGGTAGACGCCGCCTTCGCCGGGATAGCGATGCGCAAGTTCGATGACCGCGATGCCTTGGGGCCAGAAGAAAAGAATGAGGGAGATGATCCAGAGCCAAATGGTGACGCCGCCGTTGGCGGCGATGGAGGGAACTACGTTCAAGTTGAAGACGGCGACTACGAAGAGCAGGACGAGATCGCGGCGCCCGAGGGCGCGGATGAGGTGGGGCTGGGCGGGTTGGATCGTCGTGGACAATTATCTCTACGGTCGCCTCGCTTCGCTTGGCGGACAGCCGAGGCGGCTGTCTCCACATGTTTCGTGGCGGTGCAGGCAGAGCGGGCGGGGGCGCCCGCTCTACACATGCCGGTCTAGTGCGCGGCCAGCGCGGGCTGGCCGATTCGTTCTTGCTGCGCTTTCGCTAGCGATGCGGCGATTTCGTCGAAGACAGATAGATGCTTGTCTATATCTGCTTCGGTGTGTTGAACCGAGATCGTCCACTGCTCGTCCCACCAGTACGGTTGCGGCATCACACCGCGGTTGACCATAGCGAACCAGTAATGACGCCAGAGGTCGATATCGATGGTGGTCCAGTCGCGGTAGTTGCGAATTTCTCTCGGATAAAACATCAGAGCGCCGTTGGCGCCGGCTTGCGCGATGTAGGCTTGCAGGCCCACTTTCGTGATGGTCTTGCGATATCCGTCGGCCAGCTTTTTGCCGAGTTTGTCGACGTGGGCATAGTTGTCTCGTGTGAGGACTTCGCGGAAGGTGGCCAGGCCCGCCGCCATCGAAACCGGATTGGTGTTGTAAGTGCCGCCGTGGAAGACCTTGTGCTGTGAGATGAGGTCCATCACGGACTTGCTGGCGCCAAATGCGGCCAAGGGCAAGCCCCCGCCGATCGATTTGGCGAGGCAGATCATGTCGGGGTGGACGTTGAAGTATTCTGACGCGCCGCCCCAGCCTAGTTTCGCGCCGGTTTTTACTTCGTCGAAGATCAGGAGCGCGCCGTTCTTCGTGGCGATGTCGCGCAGACCTTTCAGGAAACCGGGCTCGGGCATGCAGAGGCCAACGTTCATCAGAATGGGTTCGAGAATGATCGCGGCGATTTCTCCGGGATTATCTTTAAAACGGCGTTCGACACTTCCGAGATTATTGAATGTAGCAATCGTGACGTTGGCGATTGCCGATTTCGGTACACCGAGTCCGCCGGTCACTGGCGTGGGATTCTCGATGTCGCCAAATTCCGGCGCGTGCGGTTTCACGCTCACCAGAGCGGAATCGTGCAGCCCGTGGTAAGCGCCTTCAAACTTTACGATCTTGTCGCGACCGGTGGCGGCGCGGGCCAGGCGGATGGCGTGCATGGTGGCTTCGGTGCCGCTGTTGCCGAAGCGGCACATCTCAACCGGAAAACGGTTGCAGATTTCTTCGGCGAGTTCCCACTCCATGTCGTGAGGCATGCCGAACATAGTGCCGGTGGAGAGGCGTTTTTCAACGGCCTTCATGACGGCGGGATGGCAGTGTCCGGCCATGAGCGCGCCAAAGGTCAGGTTGTGGTCGATGTACTCGTTGCCATCGAGGTCGCGGAACTTGCTGCCGCTGGCTTCTTTCACAAAGATGGGCCAGGGATCGTAATGGCGATAATTGCTGGCCACGCCGAGCGGAATGCGTTTGAGATTCTTTTTGTGAGCTTCGGCGGACTTGGGAGTGCGGCGCTCGAAGGTTGCGAGTTCTTTCTGTAGATCGGGGTACATCAGATTGCTCCGGGAAAACTCAGGCCGCGGCGCTTCTTAGGAGGGCCGGGCCGTTAGGATGCCGGGCGGCAAGCCGCCCGGGTCTTGCTAGTACCATCTTACACTTCAAACTAGAAGTAGAACTTTAACGCAACCTGCATCAGGCGCGGGTCCGCGACTTTTCTTGCCGTGCCGAAGTTGGATCCGTCAGTGATGTTGCCATCGATGCTAAAGAAGTGAGTGTGATTGAAAATATTGAAGATATCCCAGCGGAACTCGAAGTGCTTGGTTTCGTTCAACGGGAATTCCTTCTGAACAGAAAAGTCGGAATTGTTCAAGCCAGGTCCGCAGCAGATGGTGCGGCGCGCGGTACCGAAGTTGCCGAGTGCGGGGTCCGCAAAACTGGTTGGGTCAAACACCAGGTGGTTAGAACTCTTGCGGGGATCGAGTTTGTGGAAGGGGGCAATAAGATCGGGAGTACCAGCGGCGGAGAAGTCGATACTGCTGGTCAGCTCGTTGTCGTTGCCGTCCTGGATGTGAACCGGGAAGCCCGACTGGAATTGCGTGATGCCAGAAACCTCCCAACCGTCCAGAACCTGGCCTTTTACTCCGGAGTATTTCGGAATTGGCAGTTGATAAACGTAGCTGATGACCAGTCGCTGGCGCGCGTCGAACAGCGATAGGCTGCGGCTGGCGCGCGGGTTGAACGGGTTGAGAAGGTCTTCGAAGCTGGACGCCTGATCCATGGACTTGCTGAAGGTGTAGGCAACCTGCATTTGAAGCCCGTTGGAGAAGCGCTTCTCAAGATCTGCCTGGAAGGAGTTGTAGGAGGAATTAGCAATCGTGTCCTGGGCAAAAATGTTGGAGAAGACGGGAATCTGATCCGCGGGACAGAGGGGATTGTTAAGTGGACAGTTGGGCGACGAATAGGGGCGAATGCCAGTGAAGTTAATCGTCGATCCGTCGAGTGCGTGGGTGGTTCCGTTGGGCATGTGGAAGGTCGAGATGGGAGAAGCCGGGTCGAGCGTGATCGAGTACTGGTTGTCTTCCAAGAACGGTCCGCAAGAAGCTTGAGAGCCGAAGGACGTGACGTTGGCCGAGTTTGCGTTCGCGATGCTCATAATGTCCAGGCACGTTTGAGGAGTCGCGCGATTCAAGTCAGTGGTGGCGAGCAGGCGATGGCCTTGCGAGCCCACGAATCCCACCTGCAAGACAAGGTTCCTCGCCAGCTCGCGCTGAATGGTGAAGTTGTATTGGTCGGAGTATTGCGTGCGCATGTGGGGTTGAAACTCTCCGAATAGCAGGATGGGACGGAAGATCGACCAATCTACCGGCTGTCCGGGCTTGGGGTTCTGGATGCCAGTGAATTCGCCACCCTGGGGGTTGAAGGCGTTCGGGTATTGGAATCCTGCCTGAGCGTAGAACGGAGTGTTGAAGAAAGTCCCAAAGATAAGGGTGCTGCCCCCGAAAGGCGGCTCGGCGCTGAACTGCTCGAGGACTAGCTGTTCGATCGGGTTGTAGAACATACCCCAGCCGGCGCGAATGCTGGTCTTTCCTGACTTCCCGGGGCTCCACGCAATGCCGATGCGGGGCGCGAAAGCCTTGTAGTAGGTCTGCGTTAATCCGGCGGGGACTCCCTTGTCTCCGGGGACGACAAGACCGGTAGGAACGACGCCTGTATTGTTGCAGTCAGGGTTGGCGACGCCGTATTGGTTCTGAAAATACTGGACGCTATATGCGCTCAACTGGCAAGGGTAGGTCGAGGTGTTCTGGCCGGGACGGAAGGTCTGTACGTGGTGGCCGATGTCGGTAAGCGGGCTGTTGAACTCCCAGCGCAAACCGTAGTTGAGGGTGAGGTTGGGACGAATCTTCCAACTATCCTGGGCGAATGCATACAAAGAGGTGGCGCGGACGTTCTCCACCTGAGCTGCGCCCTGCTGATACTGGTCTGGCAGACCGAGCAGATAGTCCGGGACCATGTTCCGGCTCGAGGTGCCGTCCGGGTTGGGAATTGAGAAGCCGGGGCTATTGACCCCGGTGCCGAAATAGTTGTAATAGCCGCTGACTTCAAAGTAGAGGTGCTGATCGAACCTCATGCGGCGTACATCAGCGCCAAACTTAAAAGTGTGATTGCCCCTGACCTTAGTGATGCTGTCGGTCCACTGAAAGGAGTTGCCGACCTGGGGAATTTCGCCCTCGAAGTTGTTGCCAATGGTGAAGCCGCCAGAGATGGCAACATCCGGAACTCCTTCACGCTGCGGACCCAGGCCCGGCGTGATGCCCAACCTCGTTAGGCCCAGGTTGTTAATAAACGAGGAGTCGGACACTCCGGTAAAGCACGCCGGCTGGGCGGCAGACGTCGTGCAGGAATTGGTCACAAGGTCGGTGTGCTGAGAATGGCCAAACGTGCCTTGCGCCTCGCGCATGTAAGTGAAGCGAGCCTCGTTGACCAGGCTGTTGCTGATGGTCCAGGTATGGCTCAGGTTGTACTGCTGGAAGCGCTGTTTGATGGTGTCGCCGAAGCCCGGCAGGTTGGCGCCCGCAGCCTGGAAAGTATTAAAGGGGTTGAAGTCAGTTTCGTCAGTCAAATAGTAGTAGGCCGAGAAATTCTGCTTGTCGTTGATGCGGTGGTCAAAGCGGAAGGTGCCCTGGTCCTGCCGGTCGCGTTCCGATAAAGCGGTTACGAGCAAGCCGTTGGTAGCCTGGGAAATATAGGGAGTCACGTAATGGTTTAACAGGTCGACTGCAACCGGGTCCTGGCAGGATGGAGGAATCACATTTCCGGGAAATATCGCTGCATATCCAACACCAGCTGCCGGCGCAGTAACAGGCACCCCTGCGGTCTGCTGCAACGTCGTGATGTCCGCGGCGCAGGTGGATCGCGTGTTGAGTACGTCCGCAACGGTCTGATTGCCGATTGAGCCCGCAAACGGCAATGGGCTTTCCGAGAAGTTACCGGCGGCTTGCAATGCGTCGGGTACAGTCACCGTGCCGCTCGATACTCCCCGAATGCGCCGTCGTCCGTCATAGGAACCAAAGAAGAAGGTGCGGTCCTTCTTGATGGGCCCACCCAACGTAGCGCCGAACTGATTCAGGATGAAGCCTTCCTTCGTGGGATCAAGATAGCCTTTGGCATTGAGCGGGCGGTTGCGGTGGAACTCGTACAAATCACCGTGAATCGCGTTGGTACCCGACTTGGTGACCACGTTGACGACGGAACCGGAGTTTCGGCCGTACTCGGCGTCGAACCCGTTGGTGAGAATGCGAAACTCTTCCACGCTGTCTGGGCTGGGCTGGACGGTGGGCAGGTTGGCGAACATATCGTTAGCGTCGCCGCCGTTGACGCTGAAGTTGTTGGCGCGTCCGCGGCCTCCATTGACGGAAACGCTGCCCGTGCTGCTGCCGCCATAATAGAGGTCGGCACCCACCTGGGACTGCACGCCGGGCTGGAGGGAAAGGAACTGGTAGGTGTCGCGTTCGTTCAAAGGCAGCTGCACGATGGCGCGGTCATTGACGACGGTGCCGAGTTGCGTGCTGCTGGTCTCGACCAGCGGGGCCTCGGAGGTCACATCGACAATTTCCTTGCTCTCGCCGAGTTGCAGGGTCATGTTCAGGGTCACGACCTGATTGACGTCGAGAGTGACGGCGTGGCGGATGTTCTTCTTAAACCCGGTCAGGTCGAACTCAAGGCGATAGGTCGCCACCGGCACCTCGATAAAGTCGTAGTCGCCGCTAGAGTTGGTCAGCGCGTCGCGACTCACGTTGGTGCCTTCGTTGACCAGGCTCACTTTCACGTTGGCCACGACGGCGCCGGTGGGATCAGAGACACGTCCCAGGATTCGGCCCGAGGTGCCTTGAGCGAACGTCAGCGTGGCAAGTGATAGAGAAGTTAAGACAGCAAGGCAAACCGTTTGCAGACACATCAGGGTCCAGCGGGCTCGCAGCGACAGCATGGAACCTCCAGGCATCTCGGAGAAGTTAGTTTTTCTTTAAGAGCTATAGCTTGTGTCCGGCCACAACCTTGCTATAATCCCGCAAGGTTAGAGAAGAGGCAGGCGTACTGTCAAGGAGAAAAAACGCGGCCTCCCGATAGAAAACTTTCGTCCGCCGTTTGGGGAACGATGCATTCATCCAGCGCTGAACCTTACTTGAAGATCGGAGATGTGGCGCGGCGGGTGGGGGTTTCGCCGTCGGTGATCCGGTCGTGGGAAAATCTCGGGCTGACGCGTCCACGGCGAACCGAGAGCAAGTACCGATTGTATACAGCGGACGATGTGAAACTGCTGAAGCGGGCGCGGTTTCTGCGGAGAGTGCGAGGATTGAACGCGGCGGCGATTGTTGAATTGTTGCGGCGGGAAGGGCGGGCGCGTCCAGCGGCAGACGGCAGTGCCGGAGCGATTGGTTCGCACCTGCGGAAATTGCGGGCCAAGAGAAAACTGTCGCTGGCGCAGGTAGCCCGGGCGGTGGGCATCTCCGTGGGATTCTTGAGTGCGCTGGAGCGGTCGCAGATGAGCGG
>DATMOP010000001.1:0-2013 GCA_035568115.1 Candidatus Acidiferrum sp. | reverse complement strand
GCGCCGAAGACTGCAACTGGTGTGCTGAGCAAAACGCTAAAAGGCACTGTCCAGCTTTCATAGAGAGCTGCCAGGACTAGAAAAACGAACAACAGCGAGAATCCGAAGATGACTGACGGGGGTACTCCCTGACGGGCTTTTTGCTCTTGAAAGGACATGCCAGTGTAGTCGAAGCCCATTTCGCGGGGCATGGTTTGCTTGAAAACATCTTCCAAGGCCGCCGACGCTTGATCCGAGCTATAGCCGGGCGCCGCGCTAGCGTTGATCTGCGCCGACCTGTACTCGTTGTAACGCATAGTGAATTCGGGACCGGAACGGGTCTCGAATCTTGCGAGGGCGGAAAGCGGCACCGTCTGCCCTTGTCCGTTGCGGACATAGAATTGTCCGAGATCGTTGGTCGTCGCACGGTAAGGCGCTTCGGCCTCTACATAGACCTGCCAGGTGCGGCCGAAATCGTTGTAGTAGTTGACGAACAACCCGCCCATGTAGGCCTGAATCGTGTTGTAAACATCCGTCAAATTCACGCCTTGCTTCAACACCTTCTCCCGGTCCACGTAGATGAACTCTTGCGGAACACTCGGGATAAACGTGGAGAAGACTGAGCCGATTTCTGGGCGCTTGCGAGCTGCAGCCATGAACTTGTTCAGGTTATCCGCAAGAAATTTGACGTCCTTGCCGGCGCGGTCCTCCAGCACAAACGTAACGCCTCCGGCGGTGCCGACGCCCGGTATCGCCGGAGGTGAGAAACTGAAGACTGTCCCCTCCGGTAGCCGCGCCAGTTCCTGGTTCAGGCGCGCCTTAATCTCCTGATACTGTTCTGCCCTAGTTCTGCGGTCCTCCCACGGTTTCAAACTAACCCAAAAGAAGGCGTTGTAGGTCGTCCGCACAACGCTGAGCAAACTGAAACCAACCACGCTCGTCGTGTACTGGACGCCCGGGGTGTTTGCGAGAACCTTCTCCACTTGCTGCGCCGCCGCACTCGTGCGTCCCTGCGACGCCGCATTGGGAAGCTGCATTTGGATATAGACGTAGCCCTGGTCTTCATCGGGCAGAAAGCTGGTGGGCAGATGAGCGCCAAATATCCACGCAGCGACGCCGGCAACGGCAAGCAGCACCATCACCACTGCCGCTTTGCGAATCAGGTCGCCCGACAATCGTACAAAGCTGTTCGTGGAGCGATCAAAATAGCGGTTGAAGTAGCCGAAGAACTTCCCCAGCGGTCCGCGAGTTTGCTTCTTGGGCCGGAGCAGTAGCGCCGAAAGTGCAGGACTGAGCGTCAGGGCGTTGAAGGCGGAAAGCATCACGGAGATCGCGATGGTGATGGCAAATTGTTGATACAGTCGGCCAGTGATACCCGGGATGAAAACGGTGGGCACAAATACCGACGCCAACACGAGTGCAATGCCAACGACCGGCCCGGAGAGTTCGTCCATGGCTTTTCGCGCAGCATCCTTAGGAGACATGCCTTCCTCGATGTGGTGCTGTACGCCTTCCACGACCACGATCGCATCATCGACCACGAGACCAATCGCGAGCACCAAGCCGAACATCGAAAGCGTGTTGATCGAGAAACCGAACAGCGGGAAGACCATGAAGGTTCCCACCAGGGAGACAGGCACGGCCAGCATGGGGATTAAGGTGGCGCGCCAGTCTTGCAGGAAGAGATAGACCACAAGAATGACCAGCACAATCGCAATCACCAGGGTCACTACGATCTCTTTCATGCCTTCCGTGACAGGGAGCGTTTGGTCGAGCGATATGGCGTAATCCATGTCCTCCGGGAAACGCTGCTTCATCTGTGCCAGGAGCTTACGGACCCCAGCCGCGGTTTGAACCGCATTGGATCCGGGCAACTGGTAAACGGCCAGACCGGCAGAAGTCTTACCATTAAGGCGACAGACGAGGCTGTAGTCCTGCGTGCCCAGCTCGACGCGCGCCACGTCTCGAACACGAACGGTCCCGCCGTTCGGCGTTTCGCGCACCACGACGTTGCCGAACTCCTCGGGTGTTGTC